>CAXMOZ010000135.1:0-2040 GCA_964195315.1 uncultured Acidimicrobiia bacterium
AAAACTGAGATTGCCGATCGAGCGCAGCGTTTGAAATTGCCAGAAGGAAGTCTCCCCCGACATCAGCTTGATCAGGGAATCCTGCAATGCCAGTGCAAAAACCCCTAGCAATAGCAGGCCGAGTGCGCGCAGGGGTCGATCATGGCCCGGGTGTTCAAACAAGCTTTTCATTAAGCGGGATTTTGATTTTTATTAGTGTCTTGAGGAGCGGGGAGTGTAAAACAAAAATTGGCCCAGGTGCCATTTTCTTGCGCTTCGCGCCTATTCTTAGGTGTCCACCAATTCAGAGCAATACCAGTTGGCCGAAACTTGCCTATTAATTCTTTTACACGAAGGTCAGTTAACCGAAAGCCGTCGCTCAGAGTTCGTGGGTCACAGGCAGGAGTGTGCCGATACTGTTGAAAAACTCGATAATTCGGATGGGAAAAATCTCCGTTGAAAACCAAATTAACCTGAACTTCACTTGTTGATACGTTCGAGAGTTTAGCAGTGACTTTGTAAGAACAGATCACGATTAATATGATCCCCTCCGTATGTTAAGTTCGATAAGAAGCTTAAAACGCAAATGGTTTTGTCTGCTCGAAAAATTTGGAGTTTTCCAACAGTATCTGCCGTAAGTCGCCGCTAGTAATCTTAAACTGAACGCCTGCAATCGGGAAAGCCGACCTTCATGTTCAGGCAGGCAACCTCTGGAGTCGACCCATAATCGACACCTAGAACTGAAATATCAGGAAGTTTTTTTTTGAACCAAACCTTCTGCTATCATTTTTTTAAGAAGGTTTCTGCAATTGATGACTTTACATGTACCGGCGTGTTTGCAATCAAGCTTCAGGTCCGAAATTGCTCTATCGTTCAAATCCAGCATGGCGACTAAGGCAATCTCTTCTTTTTCACGACGAGTCCTGGCATTTCTCATCAGGTCAATTGTATTGCAGCCTTCGATAAACCGTTTTCGTGCAAATAGCGCAATGTTGTCAAAATTATAATTGCCCAGACAACCTGTGTTGTAACATGCCATGGTAATAATCCTCGTGAAATATGGTTTGCTTCCCTAACCTCGACTGTTCACTGTCCGATTGGTGAAGTTCACCAGTGTCGGGGAGTCGTCTGAAGCAAGAAAGTCGCTGGCAACCGCTAGTAGGGCCTGCATCGTGTGCTTTTGATCTCCTACCACTATGGGCTGAAGTGGGCTCACATATCCTTCGTCGAAGTACACTAGCCTATTGTTTTTTAATAAATAGGTGCCATTGGTCGAATTTAGATCGCGAAGGTAAATTCTTCCTTTGATAATTTTTATTTCCGCATGATGTTTGCTGACCATGGGGGAATCAATGTAAATATGGCCTTCTCTGCCTAATAAATAAGTTCGACCCTCCAGGAGCCCGATTTCTATGTTCAAACTTTTATTCATTTAGACTATTCCTTCGTTCTGTTCAGCAAGCATCTATCATCGTATCTTGCCTAATCTTTCGCTACCGCCGATGGGCCAACGAATTAGGCAACCATAGTCGCATTTGTTATCAGACTTTAGTCAGGGTTGTTACCTTGTGTGTGGCGAGTTCCAATTTATGCGGCAATGGGTGTCTGAAAATGATCGTTGCAATGAGATTGCCACGAATAGTTACTGAGATTTGCGCATAAGGGCTGGGAGTCACCACTTACAACCGCTGGTGTTTCTCCGCCTAGCGACTGATGAGTTCGGTACCGATTGTAGTATTGCTTGAAATCACCCAGTTTTCGTTCAAGATCCTGAGCATTCCAAAAGAAAACGTGGTCAAGGTATTCACGACGAATCGTTCCGATCAGTCGTTCAATGAAAGGATGCGATAACGGTGTATACGGGATGCTTTTAATTTCTACAACATCGAGAATCCTCAAGTTGGCTCGCCATCTGTGATACTGAAATAGTGGGTCATTATCAGAACTGAGGTAGCGTGGAGTGATCTGAGTAGAGATAGCTGTATTGAACATGCGGCACAAAGCAACGCCATCAACATCACCGGAATGCACACCAAAACCGATGATACGCCGGGTGAATTG
>CAXMOZ010000136.1:0-86200 GCA_964195315.1 uncultured Acidimicrobiia bacterium
AGCATCTTCAATGAAGTCAGTCACAAGGTCCCGGCCCATTACTTCCTGCTTATTAAAGCCAGTAATCTTTTCTGCCTGCTGGTTCCACTCATTGACCTTTCCTTGCGCATCTATGCCGAAGATCGGGGCGTTTGCGGTATCGATCAGATTCGTCAGGTTGTTCGCAATAAGAGCTTGTTGTGCTTCACTCCAAGACAACGCGTGTTGCTTCTCGTTTATTGCTTGAACAAACCGCTTAAGTTGATTGACGAGGAAGTCGACCTCTTTAATTTTTGATTTTGGCCATAAAATGTCGGTTCGTTCTATCGAGTTTGTCAGCATATCTGCTGCTCGTGTTAACTCCCTCAGTGGGGATGAAAGCGGCGTCGATATAAGCGGTATCAAAAGTAGTCCGATAACAGCTATTATTAGCATTGTCAGCAATTTTAGCGTGTTATCGTTTTCCAGGGATTCCATAGTGTTTTTCATAGGAACGACTACACGAATGCTCCAACCGCTATGCCCTATAAATCGTGCCGTTTCTTCCCAATAGGATTGTTGCCAGCGGACTAGGGTTGGAAGATTTGGATCTAATGTCGATAGGTATTGTGGGTTTTCACTCTGCAAAAGTTGATATGAATCATTTTTATGACTGTTTGCTACAATAGTACCTAAGTTGTCAATAAGTTGGATGTTTTGATCACCCTGAGCGATCTCTGCTAGCAGATTCTCAAAAACCTTCGGTGTGAAGGTGACTGCCAGAAATAGCCCTTCAGCGTCTTTTACAATTAGGGTGAATTTCGAAACTTTACGGGCATCAACGAAGATAGTTGATAGGTAATGTGTATCAAATGTGACTGATGGAATCTGATCAGCGTATTTGAAAATTCCGCTCTGTTGGTTTGGGTAAGCAAATAATATTTCTCCATTAGCGCCTAAAAGATGTGTGCTGAGCAATCCTGGAATTTTGTGGTCACCAAAACCAGGAATCTTTTTTTCCAAGAAGTGGGGTTTTTCTTGCTTTAGCTTAATCTTCGCAGATGATATTGCCATTTTTGAATAGTGATAAAGTGCATTAGAGAGCTCACGACCTGCATCTTCTGCCTTATTTCTTGTTATACCTGACATTTCATCTTGAACTTCTTCAAATTCGTATCGCCCTGATATTATCGTTATTGCGAACATAGGAAGGAGAATAAACAAGGCTAAAAGTGTATTAACTGCTGAGAACATGGGTAACTTATTCTGAACATTGGCAAACTGTTTTGAGCTTATCCATCGTGCTAAGGGTGTGAATTGAATCAAAAAACAAGCTATTGCTACGTTAGTAATCCCATTAACCATCTGTTTTGCAGCGATCAGAGTCAAAACTGTAACGTCAACTCCAACCTGGAAAAAATAAAGGACTGAAACTAGGGGCACCCCAACCAGAAGCCAATAAAAAACGTCAATCAAGACCATGTTGTCTTTCTTTAAAGAAGATGTAACGAAGCCAACAAAGAAAGCTTCTAGGCCAAAAATTATTATCGCATAGGGATGACCCCACAGAACGTAAGTATAAGAACCAATAGCAATTGCAACCAAAGTTCCCCAAAGTGTTCCCGATACTCGCACTGCAATCATGGTTGCAATACTTCCAAATATTAAGTTCACTCCGAAAAAAAGTTGAATATTTAGATAGTTGCCGAACAGACCGATCAAGGTGAGCACTAACAGAAAGAGACCTTCTTTTAAGCTAGGGCAACGGCTGCAGCTACTGATAAGCGCCTTCATTGTCACTATCGCTTGTTTGAAAACGACAACAATACAAAATTTATTTTGAAAAGGGTTGAAATTGTGATGGTTATCCCTGGCCTAGGTGCGCGCCAAGCAGAAAGTGCTGTACCTTGGCGTTTGGCCATTAGCTTTACCATGGAAATGTGGAGGCCCATATTATGGGCAGCTTTTTGAAAGACTGCTGCCGACTTAACGGCTTTGATTGAAGTGCAAATAACCATTAAATAGTCCATAACGATTAACTCAGGGCAGTTTCTAATGGCGAGTTTCAATGCTCCTCCTTCATTACCATCGGCGCGTACTGTTAGTCCGTAGTCCATTTAAGGCAAAGGCCAGCACGTCAATGTCGTAGTTACGATTAGTGTTAAGTCGTTTCATATGCTGAGTTGAATTTTATTCCGTTTAAGCGATACTTCACTGCTCATCATAAGTTTGAAATATGCTGTTAATGTGTCTGGTTTGTGCAATATTGTGCAAAACTATTATGGTATGACTAATCGAGATCTGATTAAGTGACAAACCAAAGTTCAAACACTCGCCCTACGATTCTTATTTTAGAAGACGATAGGGATACCTTGGAAGAGGTCAATGAAGCTCTGATGGATTCAGGTTTCATTACCTTAACTGCGGAAAGTGTTGAGGCATTTGAACGATTGAAAAGGCACCACATTATTGATCTTTTCCTTATCGATTTAAATCTGCCTGATGGGGAAGGTCTCACACTTGCACGAGATCTCCGAGGAAATTCAGAAGTCGGCATTATCATTGTCTCTGGAAAAACCAGTGAAATTGATCGCATAGTTGGGTTAGAGATGGGAGCAGATGATTACATCAGCAAGCCTTTTAGCCCCAGAGAGTTATTGGCTCGGGTTCAGACAGTATTGCGAAGAACTCGTGGCAGCACATTTCCAAGAACAATCATTGACTCCGGTGAGGCAATAACCGAGTTTCTCGATTGGAAGCTGGATTTAGGTTCGCGCGACTTGATTGCGAAAGATGGTAAGGGGGTAGAGTTGACTACCGCAGAGTTCGATTTGTTGCGTATATTTGTTGAATCACCTAATCGAGTTCTTTCTCGAGACTTATTGCTAGATCAGCTTCACGGGCTTGATTGGGCTGGTTATGACAGGGGTGTTGATGGTCTTGTGAGTCGACTACGTAGAAAAATGAAGCCAGCCGTAAAAACAGTGCCATTGATAAAGACAGTGCGGGGAGTAGGTTACATGTTTACTGCGATTGTTAGAAAATACTGATAAATCTGAGGCAAGTTGATTACTCATCATTTACGTTGGTTTGGACAGTATTGATATTTTAGGCACATAGAGATTTTCTGCTCTAGCTTGATGGGCTACTTAAAACACGGATTGCCTTTCAGCTTAGATTTGTTGGCCAAAATAATAAAAAAGGAGATATCCACATTGCGTTGATCATCGGCAGCCAAGTACCGTTAAGATCCAAATACAGATAATATCGAATTTGAGATGACTGACTGAGAGATTGGTTACTTTATCGAAATTTTGAAGTCACATCAGCGGGTCAAAATACCCCACAAAATACCTGCTAGGCACTTCGTCATAATTGGTTGAATCAACCAGAATGACTACATTTGTATATAATGATTTTTTTAAGAAATCAAGACCTGTTAATACATCTGCTGGATGATTTTTGAGCTAATAGACCAGAGTTCTCATAATGCCAAAATAAAAAGCATGGCGTTTAATTTCTTACAAAATTGATCACCGCCGTGATCGATTATAGCGGCACATCCTTGTACCGTATAAAAGTTTATATTAATCAGATCCTACTTAACTTTCGTCATTACTCTTTTTAAGACTTAACTTTTTTAAAGGCTCTTTACCGGTCGAATCGCTGGCACCGGTGTCCTTCATTATCTTCCTTTTTGGCTTTCCTTTATCCTTGGCGTCACGATGTCTAATTTTTTCGCGCGGTTTATCTTCAACCTTCGCTGGTCTCTTGTCGCGTTTTTTACCAGTTGATTCTGGCTTGCTATTTCCACTTTGATCTCGGTCTCGACTTTGATCGCGATCTCTGCTCTGAGTTCTATCTCGACTCTGACCCCGGTCTCTACCTGCACCAGCGTCAGCTATCTGCGCGATATCTTCTTTGCTGGCGATTGAAATATCGAGTGGATAAGTGCCGATACGAACGCGTTTTAAGCTTTCAAATAACTCATCAGGCATGCCATCAGGCATGTCGACTAAACTATGGCCTTCGAAAATCTTGATTCGACCGATATTCTTGCTGTCGATATTGGCTTCGTTGGCAATAGCGCCAACAATATTACCAGGCATAATTTTATGCTCGTGCCCGACTTCAAGGCGATAGGTTTTCATACCTTCTTCTGGCCCTGCACTGGCATCACGTCTTGGTGAGCGTTCTTTGCGGGGTGGGCGGTCATCCCTATCTCTGCCACGACTGCCGCGGTCTTCACCTTTTTTCCAGTCGTTGTCGGCTTGTCTATTAGGTTTGTTTTGTAATAGAAAGGGCGTATCACCCTGCAACATTTGCGCTAATGCACCTGCTATCTCTAATGGTGTGGCTTCGCTTTCAATTTGATATTGCTCGACCATTTGATAAAACATTTTTGATTTATCGCTTGCGATGGCATCAGTAATACGCTGTTTGAATCTTTCGATGCGCTTATCATTAATGAGCTCTGTCGATGGCAACTCCATCATTTCGATTTCTTTTCGCGTGGCCTTTTCGATTGCGCCTAACAAACGTCTTTCGCGTGGTGCAACAAATAAAATCGCATCACCTGAACGACCTGCACGACCGGTTCGGCCAATGCGGTGGATATAGGCTTCAGCATCGTAAGGAATATCATAGTTAATGACATGACTAATTCTTTCCACGTCAAGACCACGAGCAGCAACATCGGTAGCAACCAAAATATCAAGTTTGCCTTTTTTCAAGTTGTCGATGGCGCGTTCGCGCTGGTTTTGCGGGATGTCACCATTGAGTGGCGTCGAGGCATAACCGCGCGCTTCAAGTTTCTCGGACAATTCAACGGTTGCAGTTTTGGTGCGGACGAAAACAATCATCGCATCGAATTTTTCGGCTTCGAGTATTCGAGTCAGCGCATCGAGTTTGTGGATGCCGCTAACAGGCCAGAATCGTTGACGAATCGTATCAGCGGTGGCCGTCTTTAACTTGATCGTTACTTCGACTGGATTGTTTAGGTGGCTATTCGCTATGCGTCGTATTTGGGTTGGCATGGTGGCCGAGAATAAAGCGATTTGACGCGTACTTGGTGTTTGCTCTAGCACCCATTCGACATCGTCGATGAAACCCATGCGTAGCATTTCGTCGGCTTCGTCGAGTACCAAGGCCTTAAGGTTATTTAATTTAAGGTTGCCTCGGCGCATGTGGTCCATTACTCGACCAGGTGTGCCAACAACAACATGTACGCCACGCTCTAGAGCGCGAATTTGAGTACGGAATTCCTGTCCACCATAAACCGGCAATACATGAAAGCCTTTCATATGCTTAGCATATTTCTGAAAAGCTTCGGCGACTTGCAGGGCAAGCTCTCGAGTGGGCGCTAATACAAGCACTTGCGGATCTTTTTGCTTGAGATCAAGGTTAGTTAATATGGGCAGTGCAAAAGCAGCGGTCTTTCCGGTGCCCGTTTGCGCTTGACCTACCACGTCTCGACCATCGAGTAACAATGGAATGGTTTGCGCTTGAATCGGGGATGGGGTTTCGTACCCAACCTCGTCCAGAACTTTGAAAATAGCTTGAGATAGCGCCAGTTGATCGAACGCAGTTACCTTATCGGTGGTCATGAGTAGAGCCTGAGAAAATATAGATTGCCTGGAACGCGTAAGCTTGATGAGCTAAGGCCAGAAAGGGAGCGCATTGTACAGGTTTAAATGTCTACTTGCATCATAAATCAGTGTGCTAATCAACCACTTATCGGCTTAATCGGTGTAATTGGCACGAATAATCGTGATCTCGGCCGAAACTATCTTTTTTGTCACGGGTCTATACTTGTTTTTAATTTTCTATGTTCTACTCGTAATCATCCTTTGGGTCATCACCATGCTGCGCTTCAATCACAACTTTTCGCTGTTATTAGCGGTATTTGCATTATCGTTGTCGAGCCTTGTATCGGCCGCACCCGCGTCAGAATTGTGGGACAAATGGGTTACGCATGACGCTGATTCGAACCTGATCATAGACCATGGCGAATGGGATGATCTAACCGCTCGCTTCGTTAAGCCAGCTAAGGATGGCTTTAATCGATTTGCCTATTCGAAGTTTCAAATAGCCGACAAGGGGCAGTTACGAGCTTATATTTCGGACTTATCGAAAACGCCAATCAGTCAATATGACCGTGGCCAGCAAATGGCATTCTGGATCAATCTATATAACGCCGTTACAATTAAAGTGATGCTAGATAATTATCCAGTCGATAGCATTCGGGATATTAAATCTGGTTTTTTTAACCCCGGCCCTTGGGATAAAAAGCTCGTTAAAGTTGAAGGCGAAGAAATAACCCTAAATGATATCGAGCATCGAATATTAAGGCCTATTTGGCCAGACCCTCGGATTCACTACGCCGTTAACTGTGCATCCATTGGTTGTCCCAATCTACAGTCTCGTGCATTTACTGCAGAGAATACCGAAGTCATGTTAGAGGCATCTGCGGTTGAGTTTATTAACCATCCTCGTGCAGCTCAGGTGAAAAACGGCAAGCTTCTCGTATCGAGTATTTACAAGTGGTACAAGGTTGATTTTGGCGGTACTGATGCGGGCGTCATCGACCACCTTCGCCAATATGCAAAGCCTCGACTTACCGACCAGCTAGGTGATATAGAGTCGATTGATGATGACCATTATAACTGGAGCGTTAACAGTCTTAACCCACCAGTATAAGAAATTCCACGACTGAATCAGCATCCTGATATGATCCAGTCATAATTTCACATCGGTCTCCCAGCTATGTCAGTTCGTTATACCTATGACTCCCTAATACAGTTTTCTACTGAATTATTTATAGCCGTAGGTTTACCTCATGACCGGGCAAGGATGATGGCATCAGTTTTCGTAGAGGCCGATTTACTGGGTTTTACAACTCACGGCATGAACCGAATTTCGAGCAACCTAGATTGGCTGCAAAAGGGCAAATCACGAATTAGCGGCGAACCTGAAGTAATTGTTGATCGCGGTAATCTGTTCAATTGGGATGCCAAATTCCTGCCTGGTCCCTGGGTGGTGTCGCAAGCGATTGACCAATGCATCGAGCGTGTCGCGACACGTGGTATCGTCACTGCTACGATACGTAAAAGCCAACATATCGCTTGTTTGGGTGCCTATTGCCCAAAAATCGTCGAGGCCGGTTATGTTGCTCTGATTACCTGTTCGACACCTAACGAGCATTCTGTTTGCGCACATGGCGGTATTGATCCTGTTTTTTCAGCTAACCCCATTGCTTTTGTTGCCCCTGCAGATGACTATCCCATTTTGTTCGACATTAGTATGTGTATTACTGCGGGTGGTTATGTGAATCGTGCTCACCGAGCGGGGGAAAGCATGCCAGGCCAATATCTGAAAGATAATCAGGGACAGATCACCGATGACCCTGCAACATTTTTCGCCGATCCGCCAGGTAGTATTCTACCCATCGGTGGCATTTCACATGGTTATAAAGGTTATGCGCTAACGATGTTAACCGAACTATTAAGCATGGCTTTAGGTGGTTATGGTCGCGCTAATGACAGTAGCGATGATGGCGAGGCCAATTCGGTATTCATCCAGATCATTGATCCCCAAGCTTTTGGTTCCTTGCAGGCATTTAAACAACAGACCAACGCCATTAAATTGCTCTGTGAAAATAGCCGCAGTATCGAGGGAGAGCCCTCAGTTCGAGTACCCGGCCAACGTGCCTGGCACAGTAGGCAGCAGCAACTTAAAAACGGAGTCGAGCTCTACCCAACCATCATGCAGGACCTTGCAATTTGGGCTGACCGATTAAACATAAAACTACCTTCGCCCATTATCTCGGTTTGAAGGTGCTAATGCGACATGATCACGGGTACAACCATAATCGATAATAAAGTGCGTGTAACACCGCCAAAAATCTTCTGCTGCAAATTAGGTGTGCCATAACCACCCATCACTAAAACATCAATACCATTATCTGAAATTTCATTAAGAATAATCGTCGGCACATCGAGGTCATCCATTTGATGCCGCTTGATTTTAGTGTTGACGCCGTGTCTTGCTAAATGCTCACTCAGGTCATCAACCAGTAACTCTCCTTTCGCTGTTTTCTTTGTACCTTCAATCACTAAAATAACAACCTCATCTAGGCCTGCCAATAGGGGAAGCGCATCATGTACGGTGCGAGATACTGACGGCGAACCATCCCAGGCGATCATTGCTCGCTGGCACGGAATGCGGTGTGCTCCAATGTATGGCATAAAAAATATGGGCCGGCCGCTGAGTAATAGCACCTGCTCAGACACAACCTCAATAAGTGCCGCACTTTCTACCGTTGGATTTGCCTGGGGCAAAATAACTAAATCAAAATTTCGCGCAAACTGAGCCATTTTGCGTGCTGCCACTTTTGAATTTCCGTTGATGACCTTTGATTTAACCACCAGGCCTTCTGCTTCGGCAGCAGCATTAAAGTTCTTAATTCGACTGGTCGCTGCATTCTCACTTATGGTCTCATCCATTGCCTTAGCATGCTTCGGTTTAAGTGCCAACAAGGTGACGCCTGTAATCTGAGCGTTATGAGCTTTAGCCAAATCGAACGCTGTTTTGATGCGTTCGGCATTCGAATTTCCATCATCAATATAAACTAAGATATCTCGATATAGCATTTTTCTGAACCTTAAAAGTCTGTCAATCCAGGCATTATGATCAACGTTATTAACAACCAATTGAGGTAAGTCAAATAGGTCGGTATTAATCGAAATGATGGCTCCCCGCAATGAGTTCAATTACTAGAGTTGGGGAAAAGTGGAAAAATAATTATTGTATATATATAAAGATATGTTTATATTTACATATCTATCAGATAAAAACATTATAACGAATGCAAAACTCATTATCGAAGGCACTGGCTCAGCGAATCCTTGTTCTCGACGGTGCGATGGGCACCATGATTCAGTCCCATCAACTGGAAGAAGTTGACTATCGGGGTGAACGCTTTGCCGAGTGGCCCGTGGATTTACGCGGTAATAACGACCTTTTGTCACTGACCCAACCACAAATCATCGAAGGTATCCACGAAGCCTATCTGGCAGCAGGAGCCGATATCATTGAAACCAACAGCTTTAATACGACCAGCATCGCGATGGCCGACTATGCAATGGAATCATTAGTCACTGAGCTAAACCTGGCCTCGGCCAAACTCGCGCGTGACGCCGCCGATAGATATACCGCGCTAACGCCTGACCAACCCAGGTTTGTCGCTGGCGTGTTAGGTCCGACCAATCGAACCGCTAGCCTCTCCCCCGACGTTGAAGACCCTGCTTACCGTAATGTGATATTCGACCAGCTAGTCGAGACTTATTGCGAAGCCACGCAGGCATTGATCGCTGGTGGTGTCGACTTACTGATGATCGAGACCGTTTTTGACACGTTGAACGCCAAGGCGGCTATTTTTGCGGTAGAGCACGTCTTTGAGACACGACAAATACGCCTGCCATTAATGATCTCTGGCACTATTACCGACGCTTCTGGCAGAACCTTGTCAGGACAAACTACCGAGGCTTTCTGGAATTCGGTATGCCACGCGAAACCTATTTCGATTGGGCTGAACTGTGCGCTTGGCCCACAGGAATTGCGTCAATACATCGAAGAGCTTTCGTGTATTGCCGACACCAACGTATCGGTACACGCCAACGCCGGATTACCCAATGCCTTTGGTGGATACGACGAAACAGCTGAAAGCATGGCGAAACATGCGGCAGATTGGGCATCGAACGGTCTGATCAACATCGTCGGTGGTTGTTGCGGCACGACTCAGGACCATATAGCCGCTATTCGCAAAGCAGTCGACGGGCTACCGCCACGTCAAATACCGAACATTAAACCGGCCTGTCGGCTAGCGGGCCTTGAACCTTGCACTATCGACGCTGAATCTTTGTTTGTGAATGTCGGCGAGCGCACCAATGTCACCGGGTCAGCCGTATTCAAACGACTCATAGTTGAAGAAAATTATGAAGCCGCGCTTGGTGTTGCAAGGCAACAAGTCGAGAATGGCGCGCAGATTATTGACATCAATATGGATGAAGGTTTACTCGATTCGGTTGCAGTGATGCGGCGTTTTCTTAACCTTATTGCCGGTGAGCCTGATATTTCAAAAGTACCTATCATGATCGATTCATCGCGTTGGGATGTGATTGAAGCCGGACTGAAATGTGTACAAGGCAAATGTGTTGTGAACTCAATTAGTATGAAGGCTGGCGAAGCTGAATTTGTTCATCATGCCAAATTATGTCTGCGTTACGGCGCGGCAGTCGTGGTGATGGCATTCGACGAAGATGGTCAAGCTGATTCAGTTGATCGCAAAGTCGAAATCTGTAGCCGTGCATACGATATCCTCGTCAACCAACTGGGATTCAAGCCTGAGGATGTCATTTTTGACCCCAATATCTTCGCTATCGCCACCGGTATGGAGGAGCACAATAGTTATGGCCTTGCGTTTATCGAAGCCAGTAGAAAAATTAAACAAGATTTGCCTGGTGCGATGATCTCAGGTGGCCTGTCGAATGTATCGTTTTCATTTCGAGGCAACAATCCAGTGCGAGAAGCGATCCATTCAGTCTTTCTTTACCACGCTATTCCGGCGGGTATGACGATGGGCATTGTGAATG
This sequence comes from uncultured Acidimicrobiia bacterium, assembly GCA_964195315.1. Classification (GTDB taxonomy): domain Bacteria; phylum Pseudomonadota; class Gammaproteobacteria. Next base: position 10,611 of record CAXMOZ010000136.1, read on the forward strand.
CGGGTCAGCTTGCCATCTATGCTGATATCGATCCAGCCTTGCGCGATATCGTTGAAGATGTCGTGCTCAATCGATCAGATGATGCGACCGAACGTCTTCTTGCAATTGCCAGTGATTTTCAAGGAGACGGCAAAAAGGCAGTTGAGGAAAAGCTAGAATGGCGCGATTGGTCAGTCAACAAACGGCTAGAGCATGCACTAGTGCATGGTATTGCCGACTTCGTGATTGACGATACAGCCGAGGCGTTAAAGGCCGCGGCTGGCCTGCCATTAAATTTGATCGAAGGCCCATTGATGGATGGCATGAACATCGTTGGTGATCTATTTGGCGCAGGTCAAATGTTCTTGCCTCAGGTAGTGAAATCGGCCCGTGTCATGAAGAAGGCTGTGGCCTGGTTAGAACCGATCATGGAAGCGCAACAGGCGACAATGAAAAAAGAAACGATCAAGATCGTACTCGCGACAGCAAAAGGCGATGTCCATGATATCGGCAAGAATATTGTAGGCGTGGTCTTGCAATGTAATGGTTTTGAAGTCATCGACCTCGGCGTGATGGTGAATGCTGAAACCATATTCAAGGCCGCGCGCGATCATCATGCCGACATTATCGGTGTATCCGGACTGATTACTCCCTCACTCGAAGAAATGACTCACGTCGCAAAAGAAATGCAACGTCAGGGATTTGAAATACCGCTACTGATTGGTGGTGCTACCACCTCGAAGATGCATACGGCGGTCAAAATTGACCCGCACTATGAGCGCCCTGTAGTTTACGTTTCGGATGCATCGCGCAGTGTCGCAGTGGTAAACAAACTCATGAGCCAAACCAAACGTGAGCCTTTTTTACAGGCATTGGAGCAGGAATACGATCACTATCGGGACCGTTTTGCGGCCAAGGTCGAAAAACGACAATTTTTGAGTTTATCTGCCGCACGTGCCAACCGACCCGAATTTAGCTGGTCGAGTTATACAGCCCCGCAACCAGACAAACTGGGCATACAAACACTGATCGATTTTTCACTGGAAACGCTGGCAGAATATATCGACTGGACACCCTTCTTCCACACCTGGCAATTACGTGCAAAATATCCACGTATTCTCGAACACGAACAATATGGCGAACAGGCAAGGCTTTTATTTGCCGATGCAAAAGCCATGTTACAGGGGTTTATTGAATCGGGAGAAATTAAAGCCAATGCTGTGTTTGGACTTTTCCCTGCGAACAGTGTTGATTATGATGATATAGCGGTTTATACCGATCAGACTCGACAAAAACTACAAACTAAAATCATTGGACTGCGACAGCAAACTGTCCACCCAACCGACAGCGCGAATCTGTGTTTGTCAGACTATGTAGCGCCTCAAGAAACGGGTATCAACGATACTATTGGTGCATTCGCCGTTACCGCGGGCATTGGTCTCGATAAGGTAGTCGAAAAGTTTGAACAGGCGCAAGATGTTTACAACAGCATCATGGCAAAAGCACTGGCCGACCGACTCGCTGAGGCATTCGCCGAATATCTACATGAACAAATTCGCAAGGTTCATTGGGGCTATGCCCAACAAGAATCACTCGATAGTCAGGCCAGAATCAAGGAGCAGTATCGAGGTATTCGTCCTGCACCTGGCTATCCTGCAAACCCCGATCATACTCAAAAAGAGCTCATATGGGACTTACTGCAAGTCGAGAAGCACACGCAAATTAGTCTGACAGAAACACTCGCCATGCTGCCTGCTTCTTCAATAAGCGGCTGGTATTTTTCACATCCTGAATCGCGCTATTTCGGGGTTGGTAAGATTGATCGAGATCAGGTGTTTGACTATGCGAAACGGCAGGGTATTGATGATTGCTCTGCCGAGAAACGCCTGATAGCGAGCATTGGGTATGTTGAAGCTAATGGCATCAGTGAAAAGGTGGCGTAAGATGTGGTGAGGCACGAACTGCATCAATGACGCAATCGTATGTGCGTCGGGTTACCCGAAAAGACTGCTAACCCGACCTACATTTTGTTTAAATAGCTGAGTGGTTTTGACTTAATCAAATCAATTTATAAACTATTAAACCTAAAAGAGACAATGTCACGGCCACTTTCGTAGAAACGTATAGCGGTTTATTTTTTCGTTTGAACCTCTTCATCATTGCACTATAGGCCAGTACTCCTTTGCCCATTTTGTTACCGATACCTGAATAACTGGTATCGATATTATCAACTGCGAACAGGCGATTAAAGGTACGACCAAAATGGTAGTAACATTTTTCTATGATTTTCCAATGTAAAGGTCTCGCAACATCAGTCATTAACACAATTCTAACCTTGTCTGAATGGTTGTAGGCTGAATGCATATAGGTCTCGTCAAAAATAATGCTTTCGCCATCTTTCCAATGATAATTATTACCATCGACGATTAATCCCGACTGGTCAGAATTTGGCGTAATCAGGCCAAGAGAATACCTAAATGTAAATGCAAAGGGGTCATGATGTTTTTTCAATTCTTTGCCTGGCATCAATGCTGCAAACAAGGCCATATTCATCGAAGGGATTTGATCAATCAAAGCCATCGTTTTAGGGGCGAGTTCATAAGCAGACGGTATTTCATTTTCGAATGATTTGAGATAGAAGCTCTTCCATCGCCCATTCTTGTAAAAACTACTGCCCGGCAAGTCGTCGCCGACACCAATCAGACCTTCATCATAAAGTTTTTGGGCTTCTTCACGAATAACTTCCCATTCGTCTTCCAACAGTTGCAATTCTGGAAAATATTTACGATCTGTAAAGGGTTGAATAGGCGCTTTCGATAATAGATAGGCGGGGATATTAAAAAGGACCATAAAGGTTGAAAAATCGCTGAGCTGGCGTACCAGGCTAAATTTATCATTATTTCGAAATCGTATAAAAATAATGGATAATATGTAAATGGCGATGGCGCTAAATACGATAAGCATGAAAAATACCTTTTATGCGACTCTCCGATTTTGGCATTCCGGAGAAATGTAATGATGTTTCAGAGATTTAGGCCTAATTTTATAACTGCAGTCTAAAAAAAGATACATTCCTGTTTGACTCAATGATCATATGGGATCACAGATACTTTACCTTTGAGTATCCACGGATCTACAGGAAAATTCAAGTAAGTCCCGTAAGCACTAGGAGTCTTTCCGGCATCGCCAAATAACGAACGGCCTAAATGCATTTAATCCATAATAAGGAGCCTTCGATCATAGAAACTTGACTATAATAATTAGCACTATGCTGCTAAATTTATATCTGATGTCCTACTCTTTATTTGACCCCCTACAGATTATTCCAGTCAACCTGATCTCAGGTTTCCGCTTATAATGAGCGCTTACCTTCCGGCCTGGTTAGGCCTAATAATCAGCACTTCGCTTTTGATAATACTTGTCATTGGCTACTTTCAGTTTCACCGAGTATTGCGTAAAAAAACTCAGAGTGAAGAGCGATTACAGGGTATGTTCGACTCCACTGATGGTATTTTTTGGGAAGCCGATGCAAACACCTTTGTATTTACCTATATTAGCCCTTCTGCGGAACGATTACTGGGGTACTCAACTGATGAGTGGTTACAACCGGGTTTTTGGGTAGATCATATTCACCCCGATAATCGAAATTGGGCCGTTGAGTATTGCCAGCAACAAACCCAGTGCGGGCTAGCACACGATTTCGATTACAAGTTCATTTGTAAAGATGGCAGCACAATATGGCTGAGGGACATTGTCTCTGTCATTAAAGAGGAGGGTAAGCCGCGCTGGTTACGCGGATTAATGATCAACATCAGTGCGCAAAAGCTACTGGAACAAAAGCTCATCAAGCAACGAGAGGCAATACTAGACGTGATTGCTCTTTCCCCCGTCCCTTGTGCGCTCTGTGACGTCGACCGAACTCTTACCTATGTTAATCAAGCTTTCACTCAAACGCTTGGATACATGCTAGAAGATGTTTCGACGTTAGAAAAATGGCAAGAAACTGTCTATCCTGACCCTGAATACCGAACATGGGTCGAGAAAAACTGGCAAAAAAATGACACCAAAAATCAACTGGGTGAACCAATATTAGAGCCGCTTGAGTTAACATTGCGGTGTAAGAACGGTGATGATATCCATCTGATTATTAACGCGCAGCCATTTATTGAAGGCGACATCAAGGAACGGCTTGTTATATTTCATGATGTCACACGGCGCAAAAAAGCCGAAGACGAGCTGGCTTTTAAAAACATGTTGCTAGCCGCTCAGTTGGAAGCCTCTCCTGACGCACTTCAATTAATCGATGACCAGAAAAGGATAATCTCTACCAATCAGCGCTATCAAGATCTGTGGGGCCTATCAAAATCAGAGGTTCAACCAGGTACTGATGGTAGGGTTCAACGCAAGGTTAAAGAAAAACTAGTCAAAATAGATTCGTTTGTCGAACGTCTCGATGACCTTTACCAGAACACTGAAAAAACCTACATTGATGAGATTGAATTCAAAGATGGTCGTTTTTTCGAGCGTTACTCGGCGCCTTTGCTCGGTGCTGAAGGACACTATTACGGTCGATTTTGGAGCCTTCGGGAAACTACTGAAAGAAAACAAACCGAATCGATGATATGGACACAGGCCAATTTTGATCAACTAACCAAATTGCCTAATCGCCGAATGTTACACACCCAATTAGAGTTAGAAATCAAAAAGGCAGCGCGCAATAAGCTATCGATCAGCATCCTGTGTCTTGATCTCGATCACTTTAAAGAAGTAAACGATACCCTTGGACACTCGATGGGAGATACGCTGCTCAAATCAGCATCACAACGCTTGCTCGATTGTGTTCGTGAAACAGATATCGTTGGGCGGCTAGGTGGAGATGAGTTTATCGTCGCATTGTGTGATCAGGCGTCCAGTAACGACGTTGAAACAGTGGCCACCAAAATATTACGTGCTTTTGAAGAGCCTTTCGTCTTGGGGCAGGAAATTGCCCATATCTCTACCAGTATTGGCATCACCACATTCCCACAGGATGGCACTAATTTTGACGAGCTGTTAAAGAATGCCGACCAGGCAATGTATGCCGCCAAAAGTGCGGGACGAAGCAACTTTCACTTTTTTACCGAGACAATGCAAACTAAAGCGATTGATCGGATGCGAATGCTCAGCGATTTGCGCTCAGCTTTAACCAATCAAGAGTTATATTTACTGTATCAACCGATCGTGCACCTGGCCTCGGGAAAAGTTTACAAAGCCGAAGCCCTGTTGCGCTGGCAACATCCTGAGCGAGGCATCGTCAGCCCAGGTGAATTTATTCGCCTTGCTGAAGAATCTGGTCTCATCATTCAAATCGGCCATTGGGTATTTCAGGAGGCCGCCAAACAGACAAAGCAATGGCATGACAATGGGCATACCGATTTTCAGGTCAGCATTAATACATCCCCGGTTCAATTTCGAGATAGTAAAATTGATTTTTCCGAATGGTTCGAGTATCTCGAGCAGCTCGACCTTCCTGGTAACTCGCTTAACGTAGAAATCACCGAAGGTTTATTAATGGAAACAAGGGGAGAGGTCATGGATAAATTGCTGGCCTTCCGTGATGCGGGTGTTTTGGTATCTCTTGATGACTTTGGCACTGGCTATTCGTCACTGGCTTATTTGAAAAAGTTTGATATTGATTACCTTAAAATAGATCAATCATTTGTTGCTAACCTATCGCCAGGTTCGGACGACTTTGCATTGTGTGAAGCCATTATCGTGATGGCGCATAAATTAAACCTTGAGGTCATTGCGGAAGGTATCGAGACAAGGGAGCAAAGTGATTTACTTATCGCAGCGGGTTGTGATTTCGGTCAGGGGTACCTGTATTCAAAGCCGGTTTCTACCGACGAATTTGAAGTTTTTCTGGGTGGGCTTAGTCGGTAATTATTAGCTCGAAAATTGCTTTGATTTTTCCATTAATTTTTTTGGATTTATATACTGAAGTAGCTAACGAGCTAGCGAGGGGCTAACAGCCTGTTGTTCAAATTCATAACGTGCTGGGTTAAAAACTAACAGGAGCCTAAATCTGCCTTTATTAGAAAATCAACGAACCGATTGGTTAATCCAGTTTTGGGCGAATTGGCGGGCCAGACCGCATGCACATCACTAGGCTCAATGCGCCAGTCCGGCAATACTTCCACCATTTCCCCCGTTTTCAGGTTGTCATCGATAAGATAGGTTGTTGGCGTAGCCAGTCCCAGCCCTTCCATAACAAAATTGCACATGGCATCGCCGTTATCAACAGTGATACGGGATTTAAATCGAATTTTTTTTCGTTCTTTGGTTTTTTGGTTTACAAATGTTCGATGATTCGGCGTTACCGTAAACCATACCCAGTTCCATCCCTTAAGGTCTGCCGGAGACTTAGGCTGGGGCATGGTTGAAACATATTCAGAAGATGCAACCAGTTTTCTTTTGAGCTCGAAGATTTTCCTCGATTTTAGAGTACTGTCTTTCATATCCCCGCCACGAATCGCTAGGTCGATGCCATTCTCAATCAAATCCTGATTTTAATCCGTGTAATTAAACGATAATTTGACCTTTGCGTGCTGTTTAATAAATGTTGCTATTTGTATCGTCAGTGCCCCCCGAGAAAATGCGGTTGGAGCAGTAATGTTTAATTGACCAATGGGTGCGGCAATACTGGTTGCGAGGTTATCAATCCCTCTTTCAAGGCCATCAATCAAAGGCATCGTATTGTCGAATAGCTCTCTGCCCTCATGGGTCAGAGTCAATTTACGAGTCGGCCTGTAGAGTAAGTAGCGCAATTTTTAAATCCGATTCTAGTTTGGATATGTGATAGCTCACGACAGAAGGCGACAGGTTTAGTGCTCGGGCTGTTTCCCGAAATGAACCCAATTTGACGGATTTTGCGAAGATATAAAGTGCACGTAGATTATCTATCATTGCTCAATCATATCGAATTATAAATTCTAATTACAGCATCTAATAATACACTTCTTTGTTTGCTAACATTACGCTGACTGAAATTGATCTTACGAGAAAAGGTAATGACAGCAACTAATACAGTTATTAACACAATCGAGTCAGATGCTCTGACGACATTAACAGACAGTATTTCGGGTGCTGTATTGCTGCGAGCCACGACTTATACGATACCGTCAGACGAGTTCACAATGGTCTAATTGATAAGTATCCTGCGGTTATCGTGCAGTGTATTGGCACCGCTGATGTCGTGGAGTCTTTAGCGTTTGCTATCAAGCAACAGCAAGTTATTTCTGTACGAGGTGGCGGCCACAATGTTGCTGGTAGAGCGGTATGCAAAAACGGTGTGATGATTGACCTCAGCCTAATGAAGGGCATGCATGTTGGTGTCGATACAAAAACAGTCACGGTTCAAACAGGTGTTACCTGGTGTGAGTTGAACCGTGAAACTCAATTACATGGATTGGCAATCCCTGGCGGCATGATTTCGTCAACAGGTGTCGCAGGGCTTACCTTAGGTGGGGGACTCGGTGCGTTGATGCCTAAGTACGGCTTGACTATCGACAATCTGATCTCGGCAGAAGTGGTCACCGTGAGTGGTGAAGCTTTGACTGCAAGCGCCGAACAAAATCGTGATTTATACTGGGCGATTCGCGGCGGTGGTGGAAACTTTGGCATCATCACCTCGTTTGAATTCCAGTTACATCCGGTCGGGCCTATTGTTGAAGGTGGCTTGATTGTTTATGCGGAAAATGAAAATAGAAGAAATGCTCAAATTTTACTGCGAGCGTATGACTTCAATCAGCACTGGGTTATCAGTGCTGACGGTAATAAGGCATCACCCTGATACTTCAGGTGCTCTCTGCGGAGCCATGTTTGTTTGCCATTGTAGTGAGTCGATCAGCGCCAAAAAAGCGCTAAACAGCATCCAATGTTTTGGTACACCTTTGATTGACCAGCTGGGCCCCATTTCATATACCAAACTTAATACATTGGTAGACTCAAGTTTCCCTCGGCTGGCTTTTAACTATTGGAAATCTAGTTATATTGCCGAGTTAAACGACGATGTGACGTCAGTTATACTTGACCAGTTTCTCCAATGCCCATCGCAGATGAGCCGGATTATTATTGATCATTTCCATGGTGAGGTAACTAGGGCAGCTGCTGATTCAACTGCCTACCTCAATCGAAGCGAAGGATTTTATATCCTGATTATTTCTCAATGGCAAGACGAGTGCTACAACGATAAAAACATTGCCTGGGCTAAGAATATCTACCAGAAACTTGAACCGTTTATGGGTAACGGGGTTTATAGCAACTACCTGTCAGACGACGAAATGGATTCACGTATACAGTACGCTTTTGGACAGAACTATAGGCGACTTCAAGAAATCAAAGCCCAGTATGACCCTGACAATGTGCTCCGCCTCAATCAAAATATCGTTCCGCTTAAGCACGCATAACGTCAGCTCTGTGTCGGAGGCGAAAGACCAGGACTAACAATCGACTGTCTTCCCTGGGTTCATTATATTGTCCGGGTCAAGCGCTTGCTTAATGGCGCGCATCATATTAACAGCACCATCACCATGTTCGGCACGCATGTGTTTTAGTTTCCCCAGGCCAATACCGTGCTCGCCGGTACAGGTACCGCCCATAGCAAGCGCACGTTTTACGAGGCGCTGATCAACTTGTAATGCCTGCTCATACATCGCTTGATCATCTGGGTTGATGAATATGGTGAGGTGGAAGTTACCGTCACCAACATGTCCTAAAATAGGCGAGTACAAACCGCTGGTTTCAAGGTCCTGCTGTGTTTGGTCGATGCAATCTGCCAGTTGCGATATGGGTACACAGACATCGGTGACATAACCTCGACTACCCGGTCGCATCGCGAGGCCAGCATAATAGGCGTTGTGCCGAGCGCTCCAAAGCTGAGTTCTATCTGCCTCATTGGACGCCGATTTGAATCCATTGGCGCCATATTGTTGTGATATTTCGTCGAACAGTTGAACCTGCTCTTCGACCGATTTTGATGTACCGTGAAATTCAACAAATAACGTATCGTGTTCGTCATAACTAGTCTTGCTATAAGTGTTAATTGCTTTCATATAAGCGCTATCGAGCAGTTCGATACGCGCAACGGGTATGCCCATTTGAATCGTTTCGATTGCCGTGTCGACTGCTGAACGGACATTCGGGAAGTTAACAATAGCGGCAGAAATACCTTCGCTTAAGCCGTAAAGACGTAACGAGATTTCAGTGATAATGCCAAGCGTGCCTTCAGAACCAACCATCAAGCGCGTTAGGTCATAACCTGCTGAAGATTTACGTGCTCGTGTTCCGGTTTGTATGATTTCACCACTGGCTGTGACAACTGTTAAAGCCAGTACGTTTTCGCGCATGGTTCCGTAGCGTACGGCGTTGGTGCCGGATGCCCTGGTTGCGACCATGCCACCAATGGAGGCATCAGCACCTGGGTCGATGGGAAAAAATAAACCACTGTCGCTTAAATACCGGTTTAGCTGTTTGCGTGTCACGCCTGCTTCAACCCGACAATCAAGATCTTCATTATTCACTTCTAGCACAGTGTTCATTTGGCTCAAATCGATGCAAATACCTCCTCTGATTGCCTGTACATGCCCTTCTAGTGAAGTGCCAGCACCGAATGCAATAACAGGTACTTTGGCTGCAGCACAGAGCTTAACAATGGCACTCACTTCATCATTTGTCTGTGCAAAGCAAACCGCATCCGGAGCTTGTATCGGATGCCAGGATTCACCTCGACCATGTTGTTGTAACATCGACTCGGCAGTAGATAATCTGTCACCTAGTAATGCCTCGAGCTGGTTAATAGTCTCGCTAAGTTGAATATTCAATGATGTTGGTTGGGTCATAACAAAGCCTCTGTAGCAGAGCAAACTAGTTATACTGAAAGTCATTTGTTTGTCTATACTCAGTGCTCATCAAAATTTGATTATCTCTGTAAAAACGCAATGACCGAGGGACTAAACTAAGATGACCTCAAACTACCAAGACATGAGCAAACCACAGTTAATTGCTGCACTGGAAAAGTGTGATCATCGTGAGGCATTGGGTAATGCGGCTGAGCGCTCTGTGCATATTGGTTATTACGAATGGAATTGCGAAGAGGGCAGATTACAATCCTGTTCTGAAGAATGTGCAGCGATTCAACTTTACAGCAAGTTCATCCAGATGATCGCGCCGAGTATAAGGATCATATCGGAACGCTCAACATAACTAAATCTTTCGATATCAATTATAGAATTATTCGTAATGATGGTGAGTTTCGACATCTCCCGAGAAATTAGACTATGGATTGTTGATGAAGTGGGTAATGAAGCACGAAATTTCGACATGCTGCAGGATATTTCTCAGCAATTAAAGCATGAACATGAACTAGAGTATCGCGAACGATTGGCGCAACAGACTGAACGTATCACCCGAGAGGGGCCCTTTATTTTCGATGAGCTTGCCGAGCGTTATATCCATATTAGCCCTGGTTTTGAAAAAATACTTGGCATGTCTGGTGAGCAATATATGCATAAAGTGAACAGTTCGGGTAGCTTTATGGATGACGTATATGAACTCGATAGACCCCTGGTAGAGGCAGGATATAAGCAACTTCTGATCGACTACTAACCTTGTGTACAACAATATCGAATGCATCTTGAAGATGGCAGTCTGTGCTGGGTTAGTGAGCGCAACGTCGTCCATAAAGTAATTAATGGTAAAGTCGTTCACTCGCTGGGTGTAATACAAGATATTACCGAACAAAAGCAAACCGAGTATTTATTATCGCCGGCCAAAACCCTGTTAGAGGAAACGGTCCAGGCTCGAGCCAATGAGTTGGCCAATAATGTAGAACAATTACAGGCTGAAATTAAACAACGCGAATCCATTGCGGCCGAACTCGAGTTTCTGGCCAATCACGATGATCTCACTGGTTTACCTAGCTTACGTCTGTGTAAAGACCGTCTCGATCGATCGCTGGCTGATTCACGACGCAGGAAACAAAAGACTACCATCATGTTTCTTGATCTGGATGGCTTTAAACAAATTAATGACGACTACGGTCATGGGCATGGTGATATGGTCCTTAAAATAACGGCTGATCGAATCAAAGCTGAATTGCGAGAGACTGATACTGTCGCCAGAATAGGTGGTGATGAATTTGTTGTTATCCTGTCAAATATAGCCGGTCAGATCGCTATTAATTTGATTGAACAAATTTCACAACCCATTCAAATTGAGAATGATGAAGCCACTGTCAGTGCGAGCATCGGAACTGCGATTTATCCAGACGATGCCTCAACGGTTGAAAACATGATTCGACTAGCAGATAAAACAATGTACCGAGTTAAAACCTTAGGCAAGAATAATTTTGACTTTACCTCTCCAGTCAAATAAAGCACCCTCTAACTTTCAGTTCATTTAGCAGAGGCCCACAGCAATAACTTTTGCCACAATAGCTGATTTGTCTTCATTGTTGTCGCGAATGTCAGGCATACATTCATCTAATTCCTAAGGCTTGAGTCAATGCAGCAAACTACGTTTAAACAGCGATGATTAAGGAAGGAATACCACCGCCAGAATCGAAGCTGCCAAACAGTCAGAATAATTTACTCGGTATTGTGCTGATGATGCTGGGCATGTTGTTAATGGCCAGTATGGATACAACCGCTAAATGGTTAGTTGAGGCCGATGTCTCTCCAGCTCAAGTTCTGGCCATGCGTAGCTGGGTTATTGTGCCAGCTATCTTATGTGCATTAGCGCTGCGAAATCAACTCGGCTTGCTTAAAACGACTCGTCCCTTAGCCCATGGTTTAAGAGGCGGGTTGGGTATTTTTGCGCCACTGCCTTTTTTTGCGGCACTTAAGTATTTGCCGTTAGCGGATGCAACGGTGGTGTTTTTTAGTTCTAGTTTTATTCTCACGGCTATATCGGCGATATTCTTGAAGGAAAAGGTCGGCATTCACCGTTGGTCGGCGGTGGTGATTGGTTTTGGCGGTGTCATCATTGCAATGAATCCTGAAGGCGAAGGGCAATTCTTTGCTTACCTTTTGGTATTGTGTGCAGCGTTTGCTTATGCCGGCATACAGGTGAGTGGAAAGCAATTAATGAAGCAGGATTCCATTATCTCACTGGTATTTTCCTTCAACTTGATGATCGGTATTGCGAGCACTGCGATGCTACCCTGGGTATGGGTGCCAGTTTCGTGGAATGTAATCTTCGTCGTACTTTTAATGGCTTTATTAGCAGTGAGCGGACACATAGCGCTAACAGCCGCTTTTGGCAAAGCGCAGGTATCAGCGATCGCGCCCTTTGAATATACCTCGCTCATCTGGGTTGTTTTACTGGGTTATGTTTTATTTGAGGATATCCCTTCAACGCCAGTTTGGTTGGGTGCCGCTGTTGTTATAAGTTGTGGGCTGTATATGATTTACCGCGAGTCGTTGCATAGACGGGCTAAGCGGGCCAAATAAGAAGACCAAACTAAGTCGAGCAAAAAAACTATCCGCCAGTTACCGGTGGGAAAAATCCTATCTCATCACCTGATTTCAACTCTGTGCTGGCCTCGCACATTTCATGGTTAACTGCCATTAACACGCTGCCTTGAGATGAAAACTCCGATAGCCACGGTTCGCCTCGGCCTCGTAATAAATTCACCAGGTCAGCCACGGTGACATTATCGCCATCAAACTCTAAATCTTCTTCTTTCGATTCTAGTGCTTCGCCAAGGCGTGCAAAATATTTTATTTTGATCATGTCTAAACTCTGTATCTTTAGGGGGAGGGCTAAATTTGAGACCAATCGAATAGTTGAATTTCAACCTGATCGCCTGGCTCAACGCCGTCATTATCTTCATGCAGCAAAATAAAACAATTGCCCCGGCTCATCGATGTGAGAATTCCAGAGCCCTGCTTACCGGTCTTAGATACCTGCCATTGACCGTGTTCGCTTAACGATGCTATGCCACGCTGGATTTCTAATCGCCCGGCTCTCTTACGCATCTTTTCAGTTGATGTGGCCCTGACTACCGGTACTTTTGTCGGTGGCGCTCCTGAAAGCTGTCGTATCGCCGGAATCACAAAGTGATTGAAGGTGACCATCACCGCCACCGGATTGCCGGGCAAACCAATAAACAAGCTCTCTTGAATTTTCCCAAAGGTAAGCGGTCGCCCTGGTTTAATCGCAATCTTCCAGAATTCAGGCTGACCAATGTCCTCCAGCGCAGTTTTAATAAAATCGGCCTGACCAACTGAGACACCACCGGTGGTGATGACTAAATCTGCTTTTTGCGCGGCGTCCAGTAAAGCCGAACGAATGCTGTCGAAATCATCCTGTATCACGCCGAGGTCAATCATATCGACTTCTAACTGAGCCAGCATGCCGTAAAGGGTATATCGATTACTATCGTGAATCTGACCTTTCCCGAGTGTTTTGTTAATCGATACCAGCTCATCGCCAGTCGACATAAATGCAACTATGGGTTTACGAAATACGTTCAATTCACCAATTCCCAGTGACGCCAGAACCCCTAAATCGGCTGGCCCAATTTTGTCACCTGAGTTCAAAATAACTTCGTCTTGTTTGATATCTTCACCGGCATATCGAACGTTTTCACCCAGTCGGTGATTCGAGTCCACCGCGATAAAACCGTCATCACGCTGTTCTGCTTGCTCTTGCATTATGATGGTATCGCAGCCATCAGGCATAACTGCACCCGTCATAATGCGAATACACTGCCCCGACTCGCAAGCCGTGTCAAAAGCTCTGCCGGCAAAGGCGCAGCCTATCTCTTTGAATGTAGTTATCTGAGAATCTTGTGAATCAGCTCTTTGCAAATCAGAGAACGCAATTGCATAGCCATCCATTGCTGAATTGGCGTGACCAGGTACATTAATCGTTGAGCGTATGGGCTGGCTACATATGCGGTTCAGACAGTCTCGAATTGGTAGCAGTTCTGACTGTTGCAAAGCCTTGGTATTGCTTGCGATTTGACTCAATGCTTGCGCAACACTAATCGAATTGGGATCAGTTGGATCTGCACAGCTTGGGGTATGGTTTATGGTGCCTTTCATTTTAATAACAGGTTACGATTTAGACACTTGATATTGAGACATAGATAGTGACAAATTGGTAGCGTCAATGAGAAAATTCAATGCAGATTTTTAAGCCACTAGCAGGTTTTAAATTGGTCACTCGGTGATTCACCTTAAGCGCCTTACAAAGCAGACTTGCAATACCTTTTCTTCCCATATTATGATGTCAGCAGAAATTACCTATTGCCGAGGGCAGCATGCAAAAATCTTTAAACATTGATCCAGCAAAATGTACCGGTTGCCTGCAATGCGAAATGGCCTGTTCTTACGAACACACAGGTGCGTTTAACCCTTCCAAATCGTTTATCAAGGTATTCACTTTCCATGATGAAGGTCGATTTGCACCCTATACCTGCACTCAGTGCGAAGAAGCCTGGTGCCAACGTGCCTGCCCAGTTGATGCCATCAGTATCGACCTTTCCACTGGCGCGAAAGTCATTTCAGACGATAAATGTGTTGGCTGCAAGGTGTGCACCATTGCCTGCCCGTTTGGTACCGTTAATTATTCGCAGGATACCGGCAAAGTCGTTAAGTGTGACCTTTGTGGCGGTGACCCAAAATGTGCCACAGCCTGCCCAACAGATGCCATCACCTATGTCGATGCTGATTGGACTGGGTATTCAAGAATGTTAGCCTCAGCCGCTAAAAGCTTGCCTTCAATCGAAATCACCACTTAAATTAACCTTGAGTTAAGCAACCTCGATGCAACATATCATTATTGGTGCCGGTCCTGCTGGCGTTGTTGCTGCCGAAACAATACGGCAGTACGATCCAACATCAGCCATTACTATTATTGGTGACGAGCCAGAACCCCCTTATTCAAGGATGGCGATACCGTATTATCTGATTAAAAATATTGACGAGTCGGGCAGCTACCTGCGTGATCCAATTAATCATTATCGTAAACTTGATATCGAATTGCTTCAAATGCGGGTTGATCAAGTCGATGCGGCTAACAAGCAGGTAAAGCTTGCAGACGGTAGTGCTAGAGATTACGACAAACTGCTTATCGCAACTGGGTCTCGACCCGTTAGCCCGCCTATTCCCGGGCTCAATTTACCGCAGGTACATTCTTGCTGGACGCTAAAAGATGCTCGTAGCATTGCCGAATTAGCACAACCAGGAGCCAATGTTGTTTTGATTGGCGCTGGATTCATTGGCTGTATTATTCTCGAAGCACTGGTCAGACGCGGTATCAATCTGTCTGTTATCGAAACAGGCAACCGCATGGTACCCCGAATGCTCAACGAAAAAGCCGGTGGACTGCTAAAGCAATGGTGCATTGATAAAGGCATCGACGTGCATACCTCCTGCAGTGTCCAGTCGGTGACCAGTACCGATAATGGTGTCGAAGTTAGTTTGAGCGATGGTGACAAGTTACCCGCTGCGTTAGTCATTACTGCTACTGGCGTTAAATCTAATCTGGAGATGCTGGAAGGCTCGGGCATCGAAGTTGATCAAGGTATTGTCGTCAATAATCATATGCAAACAAGTCTTAGCGAAATCTATGCGGCAGGCGATGTCGCGCAGGGAATGGACTTTTCGACCGGAAAACACGAAGTCCAGGCCATTCAGCCCACCGCCACCGACCATGGCCGCATTGCGGGCATGAACATGGCTGGCAAAGACATCGCGCATCACGGCACCGTTAACATGAATGTACTCGACACAGTGGGATTAATTTCCTGTTCATTCGGGTTGTGGATGGGCATCGAAGGTGGCGCACAGGCCGAGCTATACAGTCCTGATCAATATCAATATATGAACCTGCAATTCGATGACAATTGTCTGGTCGGAGCCAGTTGTGTGGGTAAAACTCAACATGTAGGTGTATTACGTGGACTGATCGAATCAAGGATTCAACTCGGCGTTTGGCGACAGCGCTTACTCGATAACCCCACTTTAATCATGGAAGCCTATATGGCTTGCACTCAAGAGTTGAGCTATAGTCCATAATAGCCGCTCGTCACAGAGAATGAAGGCGACAGAATGAACATCAGATTCCGACAGAATCTCGCCTAAGTACTGTTCCTAGCTCCAAAATTCACGTCTAAATTCACCTCAAAATGAATAGTCAGCAAAGCAATAGATATAGCCGCCAAATCCGACTAAACCATATTGGCGAATTAGGTCAACAGAAAATTATCGATTCCACGGTATTGATTATTGGCATGGGTGGGCTTGGATCCCCTGCTGCGCTATATCTCGCTGCCAGTGGCGTCGGAAAACTCGTCATTAGCGATTTTGATATCGTCGAAGAATCGAATTTACAACGCCAGATTATTCATGCCAGTTGCGCCATCGGTGGCAATAAAGTGGATTCCGCCAAAAATAGTATTAAAGCGCTAAACCCTCACTGCGACGTTGAAGCGATTAATTATCAAATCGATGGTGATGAGCTAAAGGCACTCATCAATCGAATCGACTTAGTGCTCGATTGTAGTGATAACTTTCCGACTCGATTCGAGGTCAATCGCTATTGTGTTGAAGCAGGCAAGCCGCTGGTATCTGGGGCCGCTATTCGACTAGAAGGCCAAATTTTAAGCTACCAACCCAACTATGAAGGTCCTTGTTACCAATGTCTCTACAGCGAAGCAGTCTATGAGAATGCACAAAGCTGCGAAATGGAAGGTATTCTTGGCCCGGTGGTTGGTGTTATTGGCACCATGCAAGCCTTACAAGCGCTGATGATTTTGACAGATAATTCAGCGTCTTTCGTGGGTAAGCTGTTATTATTTGACGCCGCCGATATGGAGTGGCAGCAAGTAAAGCTGTCGAAGAACCCCAAATGTCCCGTATGTGCGACCCAGTAAAAGTAACCCCAATAGATTAACCAAAGTAAATCAATGCTGAACACCCTATAGAGTAGCCACTGAATTCATGAATATCCGTAACCTTCTGAACCACCGTGTGCGTGCCGCGATGACCGCAGCCAATATCCCTGAACAGTGCCAACCCATGGTAGCGCTGGGTAAAAACCCACAGCATGGCGACTATCAGGCTAATTGCGCCATGGCAGCAGCCAAATTGATGAAAACCAATCCGCGTGAACTAGCCGGTCGAATACTCGAAAACCTTGATTTATCTGATATTTCTGAGCATTGCGAGATCGCCGGCCCCGGATTTATCAATATCAAACTATCCGAGCAGTGGTTATCGAACCAGGTCAGCTTATTACGAGAAGACAAGCATCGAGGTATCGAGCAGGCGCAAATGCCACAAGTGATCGTGATCGACTACTCTGCCCCAAACCTGGCCAAAGAAATGCACGTTGGTCATCTGCGATCATCCATCATGGGTGACGCTCTGGCGCGAATCTTCGAAGCCCAGGGACACCGAGTCATACGCCAAAATCATGTCGGTGACTGGGGTACCCAGTTCGGTATGCTCATTACTCATTTACAAGACCAAATCGAACTCGATAGCGACGTCAAGTTAGCCGACCTTGAAGTCTTTTATCGGGAATCAAAAGTTCGCTTTGATGCGGAAGAAGACTTTGCTAAACGTGCCCGCGCCAACGTCGTCAAATTACAGGCTGGCGATGCTGTTGCACTCGACATGTGGAAGCGCTTTATTGATATATCGGTCGCCCATAGTGAAATTGTATATAGCAAGCTCAATGTCACCCTGAAACACACCGACATCTATGCCGAAAGTGCTTATAACGATGCGCTACCTGGTATCATCCAAACATTAATAGACAAAGGGGTTGCCGTTGAAAACCAGGGTGCTCAGGTCGTTTTCCTGGATGATATGACTGACAAAGAAGGCAATCCGCTAGGTATGATCGTGCAAAAATCAGATGGTGGTTATCTCTATTCAACCACAGATTTGGCCGCGGTCGATTATCGTTGTCATACGTTGAAGGCTGATCGCTGTCTTTATTTCATCGATGCGCGTCAATCGTTACACATGAAACAGGTCTATGCTGCCAGCCGTAAAGCTGGGTTCGCCACTGAGCATTGCACACTCGAGCATCATGCCTTCGGTACCATGATGGGTGAAGATGGCAAACCGTTTAAAACTCGCAGCGGTGATACCATAAAACTGAGTGCATTACTTGACGAGGCCGTGGTGCGTGCAGCACAATTGTTATCTGATAAGGCATCCGACCTAAGCCCGGCAGAAGCTGCCGAAGCGGCACGCAAAATAGGCATTGGTGCAGTAAAATACGCCGACCTGGCCAAGACCCGAACCAACGACTATAGTTTCAGTTGGGACAGCATGCTCAGCTTTGAAGGCAATACCGCGCCCTATCTGCAATACGCCTACACCCGAATCAAAAGTATTTTCCGCAAAGCTGACATAAATGCGGAGTCAGTGAATGGGGGAATTACCGCCACAGAACCAGCCGAGAAAGCGCTCGCACTGAAGCTATTACAATTTGGTGAAGCGGTTGATCAGGTAGCGCTAGACGCCTACCCGCACCAACTCTGTAGTTATCTCTATGAACTTGCAAGCCTGTATATGAAATTTTACGAAGCCTGCCCAATCCTGCATAGTGATATTCCTGTTCAGGTGCGCAATAGCCGCCTGCAGCTTAGCGATGTTACCGCCACCACGCTCAGCAGCGGGCTTGATTTACTCGGTATCGAAGTCATGGAAAGAATGTAAGCCGACCAATACGAGGATAAAGAAAATGATGAAATGGAGGCGAGACCAACCAAACTGATCAACAAAGAAAAATGTTGCTTACTGTTACAAGCCCATTTGAAAATGGCAATTTATAAACTAGACGACAGTCTCAACCTTATTCGAAAACAATGCGACCTTTTGTTGGCTGGTTTAGGGTGCCCTCGTTAGTCAGAAAAACTATCGGGCATCTCTAGGCAGCTCTAAATCGGCATGAAAAAATACTTCAGTCACTTATATCGGCAAGGTCGTCATATTGTGAATGCCGTGGGTATTTACACCGAAACGCTTTTGCATGCCTCATCATCCATGTAAAATCCTGACTTATTTCACACACCCATCAGGGTACTTAAGGCTTTGAAGCAAAATATACTCAGCACGGATATGCCGTTAACCTTGATCAATTATTCTCAAGCTCAACCGGGTCAAATGATTTCACCGAATGGTAGCTTCAAAGTAATAGCTACTTGTATGGCGGGACAACTATAATGGCTGAGTCGAAGTCAGGTAAGACCTGGATATGGGTAAGTCTAATTTTAATGCTCGGTTTTTTTGTTGCAGGCATTCTTTATCTCGACCGCCAAATCGTTAAAACTAGCGAGGCAAATGCGAGAAAGCCCGAGATCACCTCAGATAAGCAAAAACCCAAAATTGACTTTTACACCGTATTAGAAGAACGTGTCATCGACATACCCGTCCCACAAGACGATGTTGATGGCCTTAAAAATCCCTCCATCAATAAACAGTCCATTGCAAAGTTCACCCTTCAGGCTGGCTCGTTCAAAAGCGCATCAGATGCTGACAGTCTAAAGGCTCAACTCGCATTTCTAGGCCTTGAAGCAAAAGTAAACTCGGCCAATGTCAATGGATCCACTTGGCATCGTGTTGTACTTGGACCTTTTGCATCCAATAGTAAAATATCACGAGCTAAAAATTTGCTGCTCGAAAATGGTATTAAATACGTGCAGCGTAGTGTAGTTGAGTAGCTAAAGTCACCTTCGTTATAACAGTTAGTTCGGGATAATTCGTTATTGCTGTCTATGCCACAATTTCTTTTAGAGGCGCCCTTGGGTAATTAGAGAAGTGAAATTTATTCAAAAGATATCTGCGCCATCCTTTGTTCTATTGACACTCTTTATTGCGCCTTTATATTTGCACGCCAATGAAGTTGATCTGTCCCAGTATGAAGAAGACGTGCAAGATATATTGCTAGATATGGTGGGTGATAATGCAAAAATACTGAGTGATATTGATGAGGTCGCAGTTGTTCCTTTAAGTATTGAAGGTTACAGCAGCGATGTACAGGCCGTTCTATTGGATATGGCGGGTAAAGATCCAACCATTTTATCCCTAAGCCAAGATGAAAATAGCAGCGTAACCGTTGATTTTAGGCGAGGTATTATTGAGATTATTTCCAATAGCGAGCAGACCTTAAAAAAGTCCATTGTCAAAACCTTGCTAACACAAGTTGATCCTAATGATATCGACCCTAACACCGCCCATGATTTTGGCTTGCAATCCAAGTCGGGCAAACCCTTTTTTTATGAGCAAATCTTAGATCAAGACAAGCAAGCGATATACAGCAATTGGCGCGCGTTACGTTTTGCTGACTATTTAATTGCCAACAGCAATAGCATCTCGCAAAATAATTATAAAATTCGCATCTACTTAAGTAGCGATCATACAAAAATAT
Organism: uncultured Acidimicrobiia bacterium; assembly: GCA_964195315.1. Taxonomy (GTDB): domain Bacteria; phylum Pseudomonadota; class Gammaproteobacteria. Next base: position 31,023 of record CAXMOZ010000136.1, read on the forward strand.
CTAGTGTGAAATATTATAATCTGGTTGCCGCCGCTAGTCGGCGACATCAAGTACCTATTTCCTTAATTTATGGGGTCATCGAAACTGAGTCTGCATTTAACCCAAAAGCACGTTCGGGCTCTAATGCCATTGGGTTAATGCAAATTCTGCCACGTCAAGCAGGCAGAGAATACTTTCAGCGTGTTGAAGGTTATGACCATATACCCAGTGAATCATATTTATTTAATACCACTAATAATGTCGAGGTGGGCGCCGCGTATTTAGCCATCTTAGGCAATAGTTATTTACATAAAATAAAGCACCCCAGAACACGTCAATATGCCGTAATTGCTAGCTATAACGGTGGTGCAGGTAATCTTTTTAAAAGCCTGAGTTCTAGTGGCAATAGAACCCAAGCGATTAACCGTTTGAACAAGATGAGCCCATCAGAAGCCTATTGGTTTATTACCCAACGCCACAACCGCAAAGAAACCCGTGATTACCTAAAGCGGGTGAAAACCTACCAACAGAAATATGAGCATTTAGATTAAGGGGTTTAATTGGTCTGAAGCACTAATCACGCTGTCTTGCGTCCTCGAAGTCACCGGTACAAATCCCTCAAAAACCAGTCTGGTATCTTATTACGCGCCTGATCCAGCAAACCTTCATGATCACGAAAATCAGCACAATGTTCTTCAACTAAATGCCAAAACCTAGATGAGTGATTCATGTGCTGGGTATGACAAAGCTCATGAATCATCAAATATGCGGCTGTATCACGTGGTAAGAAAAGCAGTTGGTCATTCACACTAATGGTCCCTGTGCTCGAGCAGCTGCCCCAGCGTGTTTTCTGACTACGAATGCTTATTTTTTTGTAGGTCAGGCCTGTTTGCTGAGAGAGCTGCTCGAGCAATGGCGGCAATAGTCGCCAGGCTTTTTGACGGACCCAGTTCCGCAGCTGCCAAACGTTATCTGCAAACTTATCTTCATTACTTTCACCGTCACTATTAGAGATAATCACTATATGATTGGCGCTGTGCGTTGCTAATCGATGCTCATAAACAATGGGCCAATGGCTCTCATCGAAGGCGAATTGAATGTGGTTTGGCAAGGCGGGTTCTGCCAATGGTTGTTTTTGCAGGTGGGTCTCAATCCACTGTGCATGCCGATTGACTAGCTCGGGTACTGCTTTTTTGGGGAAACGAGTGGGAATGACGACTTCGAGTCCGCCAAAGGGTTTTATTCGCAGCTTTGGGTGCTTTGCTCTGCTCGAAACGCGAAGAGAGTAATCAAAAGGTGTATTCATCTTGCCAACCAGTTTAGAATCGCTCGCCATGTCACATCAACCATCATTTGAATCCCAGATTTTACAGCATTGCTACGGCCTGGATCGAGCAAAGTTGCTGCAGCTGTTAAATAAAGCTCAGCGATTTAAAAATGACGACAAGCTCAAGCACAGGCTAGCTTCGTCAATATCAGCTTCGATTGACAAAGTAGCCAGTCGTCAGCAACAAAGGCCCCAATCACAGCTTGATCAAAGCCTGCCGTTTTACGACCATAGGCAAGAGCTAGCCGACGCCATTACTGCTAACCAGGTCACCATCGTTTGTGGCGAAACAGGCTCGGGCAAAACCACTCAGTTACCGCAACTTTGTATCGACCTCGGCCTGGCCGACGCTGGCATGATCGGTCACACTCAGCCGAGACGAATCGCAGCACAGAGTGTTTGTAATCGAATTGCTGAAGAGTTGAAAAGCGAGGTCGGTGCGGCCGTTGGTTACAAAATTCGCTTCGGTGACCATACCAGTAGCAAGGGTTATATTAAATTAATGACCGACGGCATTTTGCTCGCCGAAGTTCAAAATGATAGGCTGCTCAATCAATACTCAACCATCATCATTGATGAAGCGCATGAACGCAGTTTGAACATTGATTTGCTGCTCGGTTACATCAAACAGATACTACCCAAACGTCATGATCTGAAGGTTATTGTCACCTCAGCCACCATCGATCCAGAGCGTTTTTCGACCTACTTTAACGATGCTCCAATATTAAACATTAGTGGCCGTACTTTTCCGGTCGAGATGCGCTATCGTGCGCCGGCTCAGGATGACCGTGATTATAATCAGGCATTGGTCGAAGCGGTAGAAGAGCTCACGAAAGCTGGCAAGGAAGACATATTGGTTTTCTTTTCGGGAGAACGCCAAATTCGGGAAGCGGCCGATAAGCTATCGAAAATATTCCATAAAGATTACGACATACTGCCGCTCTATTCGCGTTTGAGTCAGGGCGATCAACAACGGATTTTTCAGCGCCATACTAAAAAGCGAATCGTGCTCGCCACCAATGTTGCCGAAACCTCATTAACGGTGCCAGGCATTCGCTATGTGATTGATACCGGTCTAGCTCGGTTGTCGCGTTATTCATGGCGGTCTCGCATTCAGCGGTTGCCGATCGAGAAGATTTCGCAAGCCTCGGCCAACCAGCGCAGTGGGCGTTGTGGACGCACTGCTCCGGGAATTTGTATTCGGCTTTATGATGAGGAAGATTTTGACTCACGCCCTGAATTCACTGAGCCTGAAATTTTGAGAACCAATCTGGCCTCGGTCATTTTACAAATGGATGGGCTCAATCTGAGTTCGATCAATACCTTTGATTTTGTTGAAAGCCCAGACAGTCGTTTAATCAATGACGGTTATCGTTTGTTGTTCGAGCTACAGGCTACGGATAAGGACGATCAAATTCTGAAACTGGGTCGTGAGATAGCCTCATTGCCAGTTGATCCACGGCTCGCTGCCATGCTCATTCGTGGGCAGCAATTGAATTGCCTGAGTGAAGCACTAGTGATCGTCAGTGCGTTATCGATTCAAGACCCACGTGACTCGAGTGTCGATAACCGACAGGCTGCTCAACAAAAACATGTCGTCTGGCAGGATGAACATTCTGACTTTTTATTCTGGATTAAACTCTGGGCAGAACTAAAACGACAACAAAAAGATCTATCCCGTAATCAGTTTTCTAAATGGTGTAAAAAGCAATTCTTGTCCTACCCTAGAATTCGTGAATGGCAGGATATTCACCACCAACTAAAACAACAGTTAAATCGTCACTTTGAAAAGGGGGAGAATACGTTTAATACCACTGAAGCTGACCCCGATTCAATTCATCGTGCGATATTTGCGGGTATTCCGAGCCACATCGCTAGCTTCGATGGTACTGATACGGCTAAAAAACAATTCCAGGCAACCCGCGATCGTCAGTTACTCATTTTTCCTGGATCGGGTCTCGCGCGCAAAACCCCAAAATGGATTATGGCCTTTGCGCTAATCGAAACAACGCGGCTATTCGCGCATGGTGTGGCCCGTTTTAATACGCAATGGGCGATGCAGGATGCGCTTCACTTGCACCAATATGACCACTATGACCCGCACTGGCAAGCACGACAGGGCCGGGTTGCTGCGTTTCGTAATACACGAATTTATGGTTTGCTGATCGAAGGTGGCAAGCGGGTTAACTTTGCCACTGTTGACCCTGTGCAAGCGCGTGAGCTATTCATACAGCGAGCATTAGTAGAGGGCGATTATCGCACCAGCAATCCGATGGTTCGGGCTAATCGGCAGCTCATCGACCATTATCAAAAGCAGGAAGACAAGCATCGCCGTCGCGATATACTGATTAGTGATCAGCAACTGTTTCAATTTTATGGTGAGCAATTGCCCGCTAAAATTGTCGATGCGCCTAGCTTTGAGGCCTGGTTTAAGCTGCAATCTAAAGACATAACCGATGCATTGTTGCTCACCGAAGACAGTCTGGTGGAGCAAGTGCTTGACGAAGATAATAGCACTGGCTTTCCAACCGAGTTAAACCTGCGTAACCAAGTGCTTCAGCTCGACTATGTATTTGATCCTGCTAGTGAGTTCGATGGCGTTACTGTGCGCATTCCGTTGGTGCTGCTTAACCAGTTCCAATCGAGTGATTTTGACTGGCTAGTGCCCGGACTATTAAAGCAAAAAATTGAAGCGCTATTGCGAAGCTTGCCCCGACTCATTCGTAAAAACTTCATTCCTGTCAGCGACTTTGCCAATGCCTGTTATGCGCGCATAGACGATTCAGGCAGTAGAGGCAATTTATACCAAACATTACAACAAGCACTGCATCGAATGACCGGCGTTGAAGTGAATGAATCCGACTGGCAGCATCATCAGCTTGATTCTCATTTACAAATGCATTTCTGGCTCGAAGATCGTGGTGACTGCCTGGAACAATCGCATAGTCTTGAAAAATTGCAGGAAAAATTTGGTAATAAAGCCAACCAGCACTTTGAGCAAGAGGTGCAGCATGACGAAACGCTAACCAAAAGTGGCTTAAGCAACTGGAATTTTGGTGACTGGAAGTCAATGGTCGAAATACAGCAAAAGGACTCTCATAATCAGGGGCAGGTTATCTATAGCTATCCAGCGCTAGTTGATTACGAAAAATCGGTGGCTATCGAGCTATACGAAACACCCAGTGATGCGCAGTTTTATCATGCCACAGGTGTTGCCAGGCTTATTTATCTGCAACTATCCCAGACCATAAAATACCTGCGTAAAAACCTGCCGAAGATCAATGAAACGTCGCTCATGTATAGCGCTATTGCGAGCAAGGCAGAGCTCATTGAGGACCTGATTCTAGCGAGTATTTTCGATTGCTTCCTGAATAGCCAATTGCCTGATAGTGATCAAAGTTTCGCTGATTGTCTGGCGCAAAATAAAGATCAATTCATCGATCATGCTAATAAACTGGCACAACTAACTCATCAAGTTCTGACCCAATATAGAGCTGCCATGAGTGCCATCGCGAGTACTTCGTTACCTGCAAACCACCGTTCTGACATGACCGAGCAATGTGCAAACCTGGTATATGATGGCTTTTTACGTGATGTATCAATCTTAAACCTGTCTCGCCTGCCCGCCTATTTCCAGGCCATTCAAAAGCGAATTGCAAATTTCAAGCCGGGTTCAACTCGAATCGAAGAGGGGCATTTGCTGGTTAGAAAGTTTTGGGAGCAATATCTCCAGCTTAGCGAAAGCGAAACATTGTTAAAGCAGGCCGATACAAAGAAGCTAGAGCAATTTCGTTGGATGATAGAAGAATTCAGAATGGCTTGCTTTGCCCAGCCAATGAAAACTAGAATGCCTGTATCTGAGAAAAAATTGCAGGTTCTAATTGCATCAATCCAGATGCCTGGCAGGCCTGGGTAATGTTAGAATCATTTCCTGAAATTTCCATAGAAAAGACTCAGTCATAGAAACCAAAGCCATGAATAAATGCCATGAATAGATGTGATGCACCTCAAGTCCAGCTGGTTTCCTATGACGACGCTTTACGCTCCTTACTGGGTCAGGTTTCGGCCACACAAGCGATAAAAAATAAGCCACTACTCGAAGCCTTGAGTCGAATCTTGGCGCAATCTATTCAATCGACTATCAATGTGCCACCCGCTGATAATTCAGCAATGGATGGTTATGCGATCAACACTGCAGATATCTCTCGCGAAGGAAAAACGGTGTTAACGGTCTCTCAACGAATTGCAGCAGGTGACGTTGGCCAAAAACTCAGACCTGGTACAGCCGCTAGAATATTTACTGGCGCATCAATCCCGTCCCAGGCTAATGCCGTCATCATGCAAGAGCAGGTCGAAGTGAGCGGCGACACCATCATCTTCAAGGTCAAGCCGGGTGATCAACAAAACATCCGGCCCTCCGGCAACGATATCAAGGTGGGTGACAACATTTTGAGCCAAGGAAGTCTATTACGACCTCAAGAGCTTGGGCTCGCCGCATCGGTCGGTTTAGAGTCATTGCCTGTCTACCATAAAATTCGAGTGGGTATATTTTTTACTGGCGATGAATTGGTCGAGCCAGGTGAAGCGTTAGCGCCCGGCAAAATTTACGATTCAAACCGTTATACATTGCACGGTATGCTGCAGAAACTAGGTTGCGAAATAGTCGATTTAGGTTTAGTAGGCGATACACTTGAAGCGACCAAAGAAGCCATGCTTGAAGCCACCGCCAAAGCTGATTTGGTAGTGACCTGTGGTGGCGTCTCGGTCGGTGAAGAAGATCATGTAAGAATCGCGATTGAACAATTAGGCGATTTACACTTGTGGCGTTTGGCGATTAAACCGGGCAAGCCTTTAGCCTTTGGAAAAATCAACCAAACCCCTTTTATTGGTTTACCTGGAAACCCTGTCTCCGTATTTGCGACATTTATGTTGTTTGTTGGGCCGGTGATCAAGACCATGCAAGGCAGACATTGGCAAAAGCCCACCGCGATAGCTGTAACAGCCGGATTCGATTGGCCTAAACCAGATAGCCGACGAGAGTTTTTACGAGCGCGACTTGAGTCGGACGAAAATCTCGGTTTGGTTGCCCGTATTTACCCCAATCAAGACTCGGGTGTTTTAACCTCTACCGCCTGGGCACAAGGTTTTGTTGAAGTTGCCGAAGGCGCAACGGTCAAAGAAGGTGACAAAGTTGACTATCTGTCCTTCTCTGAATTTCTCGATTAGAACAGGCCACTGCAATGATTATTCAAGTACAAACAGAAGACTTTGATGTTAGTGAAATTAATCGTCAATTATTAGGCAGCCGCTCTGATATTGGTGCCATCACCTGCTTTATCGGTCTCGTGCGTGACTTACCAAATAGCAAGCTGCAGCAAATGACCCTGGAACATTACCCCGGCATGACCGAAAAATCGTTACAAGCTATTGCCGAGCAAGCTAGCCAGCGTTGGGAAGTTCAAGACTGCGCCATCATTCATCGTGTTGGTAGCTTAAAACCAACCGATCAAATTGTGTTGGTCAGTGTTTTATCGGCTCATCGAAAAGATGCCTTTTCAGCTTGCGAATTTATGATGGATTACCTTAAAACAGACGCCCCATTCTGGAAGAAAGAAGTCGACGAGTATGGTGAAAAGTGGGTAGAGGCCAAAACCAGTGACGCCGATGCCCGGGGGCAGTGGTAGCGTCAATGTGAAAACTACCGTATATAAAGCTTGTCAGATTGATTTTTATGCCATTTTGTTATAAAACAATTCTATGAACATTAGCGCTGCCAACATCAGTCCAATCGTCCGCCTTCCAACGGCGAATGATGAGCAGCGACAAACATTTGACCGTGGTCGCGCTGATGATTCCAGGAATGACTTTTCTGATAACCAACGAGCACGACCTGAATCAACCGATTATGTGTTTCGTGGCGAAATTTTAGAGCCTGTAGAAAGCGACAAACGCTATAATCCTCAGCTTAATCAGCAAATTGATCCTCAAAATCGACAAGCCATTTCTAATTATCAAATCACTAGCGTGTCTCGTACCGAAACAGAATCACTGGGACAGTTGATCGACCGGTTTATATAGACCTGCAGTTTTTCGATTGAATCACTAATCAATCCCCTCTCCCAACATCGTCAAATTATATAAAAATCGCCGAAACGTAGGTTGGGTTAGCATTCTTTATCGCGTAAGCCGACGCAAATACCCCACAGCGATTTCGACATGATGGTTAATCCTATCGCTCGGGTTTACCCTCTGCTACCGACATCCCAGCAGATGCAACACATCCCAGCATATTAACTTAACCGCACTGCCCCATCGAAATACGCTCGATCCACATTTCGAGTCAAATATACTAAACAAATTTCCCTCCTTCGAACCATAAACGCCGAAAAAATCCTGATACAATCACCGTCAATTTGTTAAAGCGGTAGCACACAGCCAATGGATGTATCCCACCTGCTAGATTCTCTCAATGATTGTCAGCGCGAAGCAGTTAGTGCCGACCCTGGCCCAATCTTAGTGTTGGCGGGTGCCGGTAGTGGAAAGACGCGTGTTTTAACGCATCGAATTGCATGGGTTTGCCAGGTGAACGGATTATCACCCTTTAGCCTGCTCGCGGTCACTTTCACCAATAAAGCCGCCAAAGAAATGCGCTCTCGAGTTGAAGAATTACTCGGTATTTCAGCGGGTGCGATGTGGGTTGGTACTTTTCATGGTCTGGCACACAGAATGTTACGCGCCCACTGGGAAGCCGCCAAATTACCTCAGACATTCCAAATACTGGATAGCGATGATCAATTACGCATGGTGAAACGTGCGGTGCGCCAACTTGACCTTGAGGAGGCTAACTGGCCGCCAAAACAGGCACAATGGTTTATTAATCAAAATAAGGATGAGGGATTACGCCCGCAAAGCATTGATGCCGGAAACGATCATGTGCAACGTCAGATGCTTGAGATCTATCGCCTTTATGAAGAACTATGTCAACGCGCAGGTGTGGTCGATTTTGCCGAGCTATTGCTCCGTGCACTAGAACTCATTCGCGACAATGACGATTTACGCAGTCACTACCAAAAACGCTTCCAACACTTACTAGTCGACGAGTTTCAGGACACTAATGCAATTCAATATGCCTGGATACGGTTGATGGCAGGCGCTAATACACCGGCCTTTGTGGTGGGCGATGATGATCAGTCTATCTATGGCTGGCGAGGTGCTCGTATCGAGAATATTCAACATTTCGAAAGAGATTTTGGTGGTGCCAAAGTTATAAAGCTTGAGCAAAACTATCGATCAACCGGTACTATTTTGAAGGCTGCAAATGCCCTCATTGATAATAATCGTGGTCGTTTAGGCAAAGACCTCTGGACTGAGAGTGCTGATGGCGAACCCATTATGCTTTACTCCGCCTACAACGAAAAAGACGAGGCTCGTTTTGTTATCGATCGCATTCAGAACTGGGTAGATGAGGGGCGTAGTCGTAACGAAGTCGCTATATTATACCGCTCTAACGCTCAGTCCCGTCAGTTCGAGGAAGCGCTGGTGACGCGCGGTATGCCGTATCGTGTTTATGGCGGGTTACGCTTTTTTGAGCGCGCTGAAATAAAGGATAGCCTGGCCTATTTGCGCATGTTATCGAACCCGATGGCCGACCACGCCTTTGATCGCACCGTTAATCATCCACCTCGTGGTATCGGTCAAAAAACCATCGATATGATTCGTGAGCAGGCCAAACTACAGTCACAATCACTGTGGAATGCAACCCTCGCTTTACTCGAATCGGCACCACTCACTTCACGAGTACGAACATCATTGCAAGTTTATGTCGATTTAATACAGGCCATGAAAGCCGACCTGGAACAGGCGACGCTGGCTGAAAAAATGGAACATTGCATTCTACACAGTGGTTTAAAAGCTCACTTTGAAAAAGACAAGTCTGAGAAAGGTCAATCACGCGTAGAAAACCTGCATGAGCTAGTTGGCGCAGGTAAAGGTTTCGAAATGGACGCCACAATTCAAGACGAAAATATGAGCGTACTCGACGCATTTCTCTCACACGCGGCACTCGAAGCAGGCGAAGCACAAGCCGAGGCCTGGGAAGACTGTGTGCAATTAATGACGCTGCACTCCGTCAAGGGCTTAGAGTTTCCATTGGTCTTTCTGGTTGGCATGGAGGAAGGGTTGTTTCCTCACCAACGCTCAAGCGAAGAGCCCGGCCGATTAGAGGAAGAACGTCGCCTTTGTTACGTCGGCATTACTCGAGCACGCGAGCAATTGGTTGTCTGTAGTGCAGAAATTCGCCGACTATACGGTAAAGAAAATTACAATATGGTGTCTCGCTTTATTCGTGAAATACCAGCCGAATTTGTTCAGGAGATCAGACCCAAGGCCCAGTTTAGCCGGCCCAGTTTTACGTCATCGCCGCAACTCAGTCATCGCCAAACCGAGGCAGATACTGGGTTATTTGTAGGGCAAAATGTAAGCCACGCCAAGTTTGGTAGTGGTGTCGTATTGAACCTTGAAGGCCAGGGTGGCCAGTCACGGGTACAAGTTAATTTCGAACATGCGGGCAGCAAGTGGTTGATGGCCAGCATGGCAAACCTTCAGTCATCATGAAAAAGTAACCAGCGAGAAATAAAATGAAAAAACAACAAGTTGCCTTTATAGGCTTAGGCGTCATGGGTTATCCAATGGCCGGACATTTATCTAAAGCGGGCTTTCAAACAAGGGTATACAACCGGACCGCGGCAAAGGCCAGGCAATGGTGTGAAGATTACGATGGGTCATTTGCCGAGACACCAGCTGAAGCAGCAAAAGGTGCTGATTTCGTTTTTATCTGTGTTGGTAATGATGAAGATCTAAGATCGGTTGTGTACGGTGATGATGGCGTATTGGCAGGCATGAAGCTTGGTGCTATTTTAGTCGATCATACCACCGCCTCGGCAAATGTAGCCCGCGAAATCGGCGAAAAAGCATCGGTTGCGTTCCTCGACGCACCAGTTTCAGGTGGTCAGGCTGGGGCAGAGAATGGCGTACTAACTGTCATGGTTGGTGGCGATCAGGCCGCATTTGAACAGGTTAAACCCGTAATCATGAGTTACGCTCGGGCCGCAGAATTACTTGGTGCTGTCGGTGCTGGTCAACTCACTAAAATGGTCAATCAAATTTGTATCGCTGGCTTGGTTCAAGGCCTCGCTGAAGGCTTAGACTTTGCGCAGAAGTCAGGACTGGATGGCGTAAAAGTGGTTGATGTCATCTCCAAAGGAGCTGCTGGGTCATGGCAGATGGAGAATCGCGGTCACACCATGTTAAAAGACGAATTTGAATTCGGCTTTGCTGTCGATTGGATGCGAAAAGATCTGGGTATCTGTATCGAAGAAAGTGAAAAAAATGGCGCGAAACTAGATGTTACTCGTATCGTTAATGACTACTATGGCGAAATACAGGCAATGGGTGGTGGGCGTTGGGATACCTCGAGCTTACTCAGGCGTCTAACAAAGTGATGCTTATTATATAAAATTTGGTAAAAACTTTAATTTTTTTGAATCAATTACCGATAAATCCCTATTTTATAGTATTTCTTTTAAAATCAAAGGGTTACAGGTTGTAGTAAATGTTATTTCTAAAAGATTAAGCCCTAATAGACCCACGTTTGGCATAAAAACTCAATAGATTTCAGAGAAAAAGCTGGATTTTTTCTAAATCTACCCTATATATGTATTGTGGAAGAGTTCTAACCTCATTGATCCCTGACACACTCCTCCTTTGGTTGTTATGTCAGAAATGACACTTAAGACTGGTTGATTACTCAGCCAGTCTTTTTTTTGCCTGTGTTTCACCTCGCAATAGGTATTGCAGGTAGGATCAGTTGTTATTGCATTTAATATGATGACTAAGACTGTAAACAATCATTAGATAGAGGGCTTATTATCGATGGAATCTCTTTTCTAAAACTGACGGTAAACAGGCTTCTAGTGATAATCTTCCCAGTATTTATCAGATGTTTGACGTGGAAGACTGGCCGCCTCATCTTCATCAGAATCTTCCTGAAATTTCGTCACATCGATATCCATATTGTCTCGAACATTTGTTTCGAGAAACTGAAATATGGTGCTACGTAAGCTTAGTAAAATAGAGTTATCAAGCTCGAAACCGAGTTCATTCAGTAAGTCAGTGAGCAGCTCGAATGAAAGGTTATTGAGAGAGTAGATTAAGTGAACGCTATGACAGTCAGACGGTGCTGCCAGAATAATGCCCTCGATCCCCGCGACAGCTTCACAGACAGCTTCGGCCTGATTGGTGATATTGTCGGTTTGCTTAAGGTAAATTAACCGACATCGGTATTGGTCTGCGTCTGAGTCGTCCATATAAACAAGATTACGCTCGCATCTGGATTATTTCAACATTGGATTAATCTTAACTCCGACAGGCTCCTGCTAATGACACCCAGCTCAGGCGAATTTAGCCATGCTGATACGGGGCAGGTTGTTGACATCATATTGGCAGTTTACATCGACAAAGGCGCGTAATTTTAATAAACCAGACACTGCGACTTCCTGATCATAGCCATGCTCCAGTAATAAATATCCACCTAGATTGAGATAGTCGGGGGCATCGTTAATAATTTGCTCTAGTGACTCCAGGCCTGTACGGCCCGGGCTCAGCGCCAATAAAGGTTCGGCGGGTAGATCACCCTGAGTAAGATAAGCATCGTTTTGTGCAATATAAGGTGGGTTGGAGACGATCATATCGAATCGCTCTGAGGGCCCAATGTTATCGAACCAGTCCGACGCCATCCAGTTGATATCAACCTGGTGGTGTGTCGAGTTTTGTCTGGCTAAGGCCAAGCATTGCGGGCTGATGTCAGTCGCGACGATTGTGGCATCAGGTCGATGTACTTTAAGCGTTATTGCGATTGCACCTGTGCCAGTGCCTAGTTCGAGAATTCTAAAGCTCGAGTTTTCTGGGCAATGATCAAGTGCAGCTTCAACGAGTAATTCAGTGTCCGACCGCGGAATGAGCGCTGCAGCCGTGGTCTTGAAGTTTAAAGAAAAGAATTCGCGCTCACCGAGTAAATAGGCGATAGGCGTTGGTATCAAGCGCTGAGCAATAAGCGATTGATAGGACTCCCAATGTGGAGATGAGAGCGTTTGCTCGGGCCAGGTATATAAATAACTTCGCGACTTGCCAATGCAATGAGCGAGTAATAGCTCAGCATCCAGTGCCGCAGAGTCACTTGACAAACCAATCTGATTTTTGGCCCAGTCCAATGCGGTAGTTAATTCCATTATTTAGATCTAAATGTTCAGTTCTAATTAATTTAGGCCACCGCTGTCTTCCGATAGTTTCGACAGCTGTTCGGCCTGGTATTCATTCATTAACGGCTCAACAATATGGCCCAGTGCACCGGTAAGAATTTCATCCAGCTTATATAACGTCAGATTAATGCGGTGATCTGTGACTCGCCCTTGTGGGAAATTATAGGTCCGAATACGTTCTGATCGATCGCCGCCACCGACCAGTGACTTCCTTTCAGCCGCTTGCTCCGCATCTTGCTTTTGTTTTTCGGCATCGTAAATTCTAGCTTGCAGCAACGACATCGCTCGCGCTCTGTTTTTATGTTGCGACCGCTCATCCTGACATTCGACGACTGTGCCCGTCGGTAAGTGGGTTAATCGAATTGCGGAATCAGTCTTGTTGACGTGCTGACCACCAGCGCCAGAGGCACGAAAAGTGTCGACTCTTAAGTCACCTGGGTTAATTTCAATCTTCTGTACTGCCTCACCCTCGGGAATGATCGCGACCGTTGCTGCGGATGTATGCACCCGACCCTGAGATTCGGTTTCAGGCACGCGCTGAACGCGGTGAGCACCCGATTCAAATTTGAGGTAAGAATAGGCACCATGGCCGATAATACGCGCGATAATCTCCTTATAACCGCCATGCTCACCTTCGTTGCTATTAAGAATCTCTAGCTGCCAGCGCTGAGACTCGGCATAGCGGCTATACATGCGAAATAGATCGCCGCCAAACAGTGCTGCTTCATCACCACCGGTGCCAGCACGAATTTCTAGAAACACGTTCGCAGCGTCATTCGGGTCCTTTGGTAGCAGCAGTTTTTGCAGTTCTGCTTCTAAGTGGTCAATTTTCTGATTGCTTTCGTTGATTTCTTCCTCTGCCATTTCGCGCATTTCGGCATCATTTTCGGCTAACATTTCTTTTGCGCTGGCGAGTGTTTCCTGTGCTTGTTGAAACGCGCCAAAACTAGTTACAACATCTTCAAGCTGAGCGTATTCCATCGACAGTGCCCGAAACTTATCCTGGTTATTAATCGTTTCAATATCCGATAACAGCGCCGTGATTTCTTCATGACGACCGCACAGGAGTTCCAACTTATTTAGCAATGACTGGTTCATTAATATTAGTTACTCGGATTTAGTGATACAAAAAGTAATTAAGGATTGTTGATTACTCAGCCGGCATCAGTGATTTTAAAAATTGAATCTTGGCCTGGTCGTCGGTTTTGATCGCCTTGCGCATCTCTATTGTGGGTGCGTGAAGCATTTTATTGGTTAGCGTATTTGCCAGCGTCGAAAATGCTTTTTGGGCATCATTATCCTGCCCAAATTGTAGCATTGCCTTTTCAATACACTGCTGTTTTATGGTCTCGGAATGACTGCGTAATTGTCTGATATGGTCAGCCGACTGGTGTGTTTTTAACCAGTGAGAAAACGTAGTGACTTCCAGATTGATAATCTCTTGTGCTGCCGTGGCCGCGAGCTCTCGATTGCGCATATTTTCATCAACGACATTTCTCAAATCATCAACGGTGTAAAGGTAAATATCTTCAAGGTCACCCACCTGACTCTCAATATCACGTGGCACGGCCAGGTCGACCATGAAAATTGGCCGACGGCGGCGTAGCTTTAATGCCGCTTCTGTCGCACCTTTGCCCAAAATAGGCAGTTGACTCGCAGTAGACGAAATAACAATATCCGCACTCACCAACTGCTCGGGAACCGAGCTAATGCTGGTAGCAGTAGCGCCCAGCGATTTGGCTAACATCTGCGCTTTATCAAGGCTTCGATTAGCAATCACAATCGACTTTATGCCCTGGCTTTTTAAATGCCGAGCGACTAGTTCAATGGTTTCACCTGCGCCGATCAACAATGCGCGTTGTTGGCTTAAATCGCCAAAAATTTGTTTTGATAAATTAACTGCAGAAAAGGCCACAGACACTGGGTGGGAGCCAATTTCTGTATCAGTACGAACTCGTTTTGCGACACTAAAAGAATGTTGAAATAATCGATCCAGGATAGAGTTGACGCTATTACCCGTGCGGGCGTGGTCATAGGATGTTTTTAATTGCCCTAAAATTTGTGGCTCGCCCAGTACCATCGAATCAAGCCCTGATGCTACCCGAAATAAATGGCGCGCGACTTCATGATTGGCATGTTGATAGAGGTAAGGTGATAGCGCGTTATCCGCCATCTGGTGAAAACCGGACAGCCAATCAGAAATAGCGTGTCGAGAATCATCGACCGCATCGCAATAAATTTCGGTCCGATTGCAGGTCGATACAATGACAGACTCGTTTACCGCGGGTAGTTTCTGTAATTCATGCAAGGCACCAACCAGTTGCTCAGGTGAAAACGCAATTTTCTCACGAATATCGATGGGAGCGGTCTGATGGTTAATGCCAAGCGACAATAATGTCATGTTCAAGAAGGGATTAAAAGATAGGCTGCAATTTTCAGGCATTGACCCACTAAATACAAGGCCAGCCTTATAAATCAGTCACTGTTTTGATAATAAAGGAACGAAAGTATTTCAAATCAATCATATCGTTCAGTAATGTTGGCAACAGCAACGTCAGAAGATGCCTTAAAAAATAATGGGGTATTCAAAAACTAGCTGTCAAAAAACGACAAACTTTTCGCTTTTGAAGCACAGTGCTACACTCTGCAGGAACAAGCTGACATTATTTTGCACGCAGCTTTTTAGAACTAGAAGACAACGAAAGAACAACTATGGTATCGAAATTGACAACTAGACAACGCAGCTTTTTGATCATTCTCCCTGTTATATTGCTATCTGCCTGTGCTGGGCTACCAGGATCACAACCCCTGAGCAGTACAGAAGTAAAAACTGACCAGGCTCAAATTAACTATTTACCTGTAGATAGTAGTCAGGTCGAACCTGATCAACTGGGTAATGATGCTTACCATATGATGATCGCTGAGCTGGCTTTTCGGCTGGGCAACATTGATCTCGCCGTTGAAAACTACCTGATTGTCGCCAAATCGCAAAATAATCCTGAGATCGCGGCTCGAGCTGTACGTATTGCGGTATACGGCAATAATTTCGAAGCCGCCCTTGAGGCAGCCAATCGACGATTAGAGCTATCACCGAATGATCTCGAGGCGCAGCAAGTGATCGTTGCGATTTATATACGCCAGGGTAAAACCGCAGAGGCCGCGCGCTATCTTAAAAGTGTAATTACACAAAGCCAGACCAGTGACAAAATGTTGTTTGGTTCATTAACGGGACTTTTTGCAAGCGAGAAAGATGCCAAGGCCACCTTAGAGGTCACACACCAAACAGCACAGAATTTTCCTGAAAAAGCCTATGCGCAGTATATGCATGGCGTATTGTCGGCGCAGGCAGGGCTGGCTGAGGAAGGACTCACCTATTTAGACAGATCTCTGAAAATCGAGGTAATCGATGGTGCCTACAGTGCAAAAGCCAAAATTTTACTGAAGCTAGGCCGATCTGAAGAAGCACTTGTTAGCCTCAGGCAAGCTGTTAAAGATAGACCTAATGACAAAAGCCTTGGTTTGACTTATGCGCGTTTACTGGTTGACGTAAAACAATTTGAACTGGCTCGAATCGAATTTGAAAAGCTTTATCAAATATCACCAAACGATCCAGACCTACTTTATACACTGGGTTTATTATCGATTGAATCACAGCGCCTGGATGATGCAGAAAAATACATGTCTCGACTGGTCGAGCTAAACCTGCGTGAAGGTGAAGCACAATATTATCTAGGGCGAATTTTTGAAGGTAAGAAGCAATCTAATAAAGCCATAGACTGGTATCGCATGGTGCAGGTAAAAGAATATCGTTTTGATGCCCAGCTCAGAATAGCCGCCTTGCTAGGTTCCACCAATCGAATAAAAGAATCCCGCGAACACTTAGACCAAATGCGCAATGGTAGCCAAATCCAAAGCGCTCTAGTTCGAATTTATATGACTGAAGGAGAAGTATTGTCAGTAGCCGGTCAATTCGGTGAAGCCTTAGAGGTTTACAATGCTGCGGTGAAAATTTCACCCGGCAATATTGACCTGTTATTTGCGCGAGGAATGGTGGCAGAAAGACTCGATCGCCTCGATATTCTGGAAGCAGATATCAAGGCCGTTTTGAAAGTTCAACCCAATAATGCTCATGCATTGAATGCGCTGGGCTATACTCTGGCGGATCGCACAGACCGCCTTGAAGAGGCCTACGATATGCTCAAGCGTGCCGTAGACCTAATGCCTACCAATGCCGCAATTCTTGATAGCTTTGGCTGGGTAAATTACCGAATGGGAAACTATGACGCTGCTATTCGTCTATTGCGGTCAGCCCTGTCACAATATTATGACAGCGAAATCGCTGCGCACTTGGGTGAAGTGTTATGGGTTAGTGGCAACAAGGAAGAGGCTAAAAGCGTATGGAACGAAGCGTTGAAAAAATTACCCGACGATTCTCGTATTCAACAAGTTATGCAGCGCTTAATGCAGTAATCCGGCTAGAATAACAGGCTCCTATATCTGTGCTCCGGCAAATTTACTGGCCTCAATTATGTACAGAATGTTAGGCCTCTTTTCGCGTATGACACTACACGTATGACACTATTCAAACACGCCTCCTCCTCTCGCTGGCTTATCATCGTATTAGTGACGCTTATCGGTGCCTGTAGTCAAACACCTGAATTACAGGTAACCGAAGAAAGCGAGCAAATATGGGATTTACGGCAGCAGCAATTAGCCGGTATTGATGAATGGGAGATTTACGCCCGCGCTGCCATTTTGTTAAAGGAAACAAACAGCAATGGTGAAATAGAAGACAAGGTCTATCCCGTCGGAATCAACTGGAGCCGTCAACAAGAACGTTTTTCAATGGTCATAGAGGCGCCGTTCGGGCAAGGTGTCATTCGCATAGGCTCCAACGCATCAACGGATAAAAACAAGCGGTTTAAACTCACCCTGGCCGATGGAAGTTACCAACTGGGAGTAACGCCCGAAGCGTTACTGGTCAATCTGCTGGGTTGGAGCATTCCAGTCAGCGGCTTAAGGTCATGGGTTAAAGGTTTGCCTCAGCCTGATATTGAATCTAGCTATGAAATATATGGCTCTGGCCGATTGAAGTCGTTACGGCAAAAAGGTTGGCTGATCAATTATTTGGCCTACTTTTCTGAGCAAGAGCAGGCTCAGCAGCTACCGAAACGACTGTATCTCAAGCATGATAACCTGGGCATCAAGATTGTCATCGAGCGTTGGGAAAAGCTTCAGGCACCAGTGCAGTCAGAATCGATATTTCCAGATTTCGACTAAATTAATGACACAGTCACGCCTGATATTTGAATCTCCTGGCAAACTCAACTTGATGCTGCATATCACAGGGCGACGTGACGATGGCTATCACCTGTTACAAACGGTCTTCCAGTTTATCGAGTTATATGACTACCTCACATTCGAAATAACCAAGGATGGCTCAATTACGCGTTCAGGTAGTCAAACATCGGTCAATGAAGCGGATGACATTATCTTGCTTGCTGCAAAATTATTACAATCTAAATACCAAATATCATTAGGGTTGCGTTACAGCATTGAAAAGCATATCCCCATCGGCGGTGGTTTGGGCGGCGGTAGTTCAAATGCGGCAACCACATTAATGGTACTGAATAAACTGTGGAAATTAAATCTAGAGCTGTCTGAACTTGCCACTCTAGGTTTACAATTAGGTGCCGATGTCCCCGTTTTTATCGAAGGCAAATCTGCCTGGGCGAATGGTATAGGTGAAGAATTAACACCCGTCGATTTACCAAAACCCTGGTTTGTAGTGATTTATCCGCAACTATTTGTCTCAACAGCCGAAATATTTGCCTCTGAGCAATTGACACGCAATTGTGATCCCATCACAATACGCGCCTTTCTGGCAGGGCAAGGTTGCAATGTATGCGAACCTGTTGCTTGTCAGTTATATCCAGACATTCAAAAAGTGATCGATTGGCTCAGCCAATATTCGAAAGCGAGGATGACTGGAACCGGAGCTTGTGTTTTCGCGAGTTTCGATAGCCTCGAGCAGGCTGAAAGTGTAAAATCGCTCGCGCCCAAGTACTGGAGTGCATTTGTTGTGAAAGCAATGAATCAAAACCCAGTCATTGAGCAGTGCGAATTAATGCAGTAAGAAGATAATATATTGGGGCGTCGCCAAGCGGTAAGGCACCAGGTTTTGATCCTGGCATGCGTAGGTTCGAATCCTGCCGCCCCAGCCATATTAAAGTAGGTTTTGCTAATGAGTTAGATCGTCATTCGATTCTCACAGTGAAATTTGAAGCACATAGTTCAATTCAATCTCATTTCAATTTGAGCGAGCGACCCAATGGCTGGTAGTGTAAACACAGACGACTTAATGGTGTTCACGGGCAATGCCAACCCTGAATTATCCCAGGCTGTTGCACGCCATCTTGACATACGCCTTGGTTTAGCTTCAGTTAGCACTTTTAGTGATGGCGAAACGGCAGTCGAAATTGGAGAAAATGTACGGGGCCGTGATGTATTCATCATCCAGCCGACCTGCATGCCAACCAACGATAACTTAATGGAGTTGTTGGTCATGATCGACGCGCTAAAGCGCTCATCAGCAGACCGAGTCACCGCAGTTATCCCTTACTTTGGTTATGCCCGACAAGATCGCAGAGTCCGATCACAACGTGTGCCTATAACCGCCAAAGTAGTCGCCAATATGCTCAGTAGTGTGGGTGTAGATCGAGTGCTGACGGTTGATCTGCACGCGGATCAAATCCAGGGCTTTTTTGAATGCCTGGTCGATAATGTATATGCATCACCCATCTTAATGGGCGATATCTGGAAGCAAAAACATCCAGACATGATTGTGGTATCACCAGACGTCGGCGGTGTTGTGCGCGCCAGAGCCGTCGCCAAACAGCTCGATGACGCTGATCTTGCCATTATTGATAAACGACGCCCGCAACCAAACCAGGCAAAGGTGATGAATATCATCGGTGAAGTGAGCGGCAAAACCTGCATCATCGTTGATGACATGGTCGATACCGCTGGCACATTATGTCAGGCAGGGGCAGCCTTGAAAGAACGCGGTGCAAAAGGCGTGTACGCCTATTGTACGCACCCCGTATTGTCCGGTAAGGCAATAGAAAATGTCGAAAACTCAGTGCTTGATGCACTGGTCGTGACCGATACCATTCCACTGTCAGCCGCGGCAGCACAGTGCAGTAAGATCCGTCAGGTATCCGTCGCAGAAATGTTAGCCGAAACAATTCGGCGCATACATTTTGAAGAATCTGTTAGTTCATTGTATATGGATTAACGATCGTTGGTCAGGGGCTTCCATTTTAGGGAATCCTGGCCAACGTTAAGTTCCTTCTTGGTCGCAAAGAAGGTTTCCGTCATTTTGACGGTTTTTTTGTTTTTGGAGTACAACAATGTCAGACAACATTCAATTGAATGCTGAGCCACGTGAGGATTCGGGGAAAGGTGCGAGCCGCCGCCTAAGACACACGGGAATGGTACCAGCAGTAGTATATGGTGGCGATAACGCCCCAATATCCATCATGCTACAGCATAACGTTTTTTTGCATGCACTTGATAATGAAGCGATTTACACGCAGCTTATCGATCTAAAAGTAGGTAAGAAGTCGGAAGAGGTCGTTTTACGTGACCTACAACGTCATCCTTACAAGAATAAAATCATGCACGCGGATTTTTTCCGTATCGACAACAAAGTAGCGATCAATGTCACAGTTCCAGTTCATACATTAAATGCAGACGATTGTGTCGGCGTTAAGATCGACGGCGGAATGCTATCGTTAATGATGTCAGAAATCGATGTTATCTGTTTGCCGAAAGACATTCCTGAATACCTCGAAATTGACGTAGCAGAATTGCAGCTGGGCGAGACTATTCACCTGTCACAAATCAAGATGCCGAATGGTGTTGAGATTGTAGCGTTAACGCATGACGAAGATGGCGAGCATGACATAGGTGTTGTTTCTGTCATGAAAACTCGTGCTGAAGTCGTATCCGATGAAGCACCAGAAGCACCTGAGCAAGAAGATGCTGCTGAAGGTGATAGCGAAGATAGCTAGACCTGCACATGGCTGCACTTAAAGCAGACATACGCTTAATAGTTGGCCTCGGCAACCCCGGGGCTGACTATACCGATACCCGGCACAATGCCGGGTTTTGGTTTATGGACAGCTTGGCAAAACAGCTGTCAGTCTCGTTTAGATTTGATAAACGATTCAATGCGGCCGAAACTAAAATCCACTCAAATTCAAAAGATATTATTTTGCTCAAGCCCCAAACATTTATGAACAGAAGCGGTCAGTCTGTTGGTGCTGTAGTAAGATACTACAAATTACAACCGGCCCAAATTCTCGTCGTACACGATGAGCTAGACCTGGATACCGGTGACAACCGACTCAAACAAGGTGGTGGTCACGGTGGTCATAATGGCTTGCGAGACATCATCAATCACCTCGGCGTAAAAGACTTTTTCCGGCTCAGAGTAGGCATTGGCCACCCCGGAGATCGAAACCAGGTAATTAACTACGTATTGCGTAAACCTTCAATTTCAGACCAAAATGCGATAGACGAAGCGAACCAACGCTCACTTGATGTTATGCCTCAGGTATTTGAAGGTAGATTAGATAAGGCCATGCAAGCGTTACACACTTAGGACACCCCTAAAAATGGGCTTTTTCTGCGATTGCGGCGTCAGCTCCGTGCTCGAATCCTCATGTACTAAGGTACACTCTGGTTCTGCGCATGGTGCTTCTTGGCACTCACGAAAAAAATCATTATCTTTAGAGACGCCCTCAATAGTAAGTCAATACATTAGTAAAGAGTAAATAGATATGGGATTCAAATGTGGCATCGTTGGCCTGCCTAACGTCGGTAAATCGACCCTCTTCAACTCATTGACCAAAGCGGGCATTGCTGCTGAAAACTACCCGTTTTGCACCATCGATCCCAATGTTGGCATTGTAGAAGTACCTGACCCACGGTTAGCCCAGTTGGCCGAAATCGTCATCCCAAAAAAGACCATTCCAACCACAATGGAATTTGTTGATATTGCTGGGCTCGTCGCTGGTGCCTCAAAAGGCGAAGGGCTGGGTAATCAATTCCTCGGTCATATCCGCGAAACAGATGCCATAGCACAGGTCGTGCGCTGCTTCGAAGACTCAGACGTCATTCACGTTAACAACAAAATCGACCCGATAAGTGATGTCGAAACAATTAATACAGAACTGCTACTGGCGGATATGGAATCAGTCACGCGTCAAATTGAGCGCAACCGAAAGCTCGCCAAATCTAACGACAAGGACGCCAAAGCCAAAATGACCTTTATGCAGGAAATACTCGTGCATATCGAAGAAGGCAATAGCGCCAGAACCTTCGAAGTAGATGAGAGCCAACAAAAATGGATGAAAGAACTTCATCTAATCACAGCCAAACCAACGCTATACATCGCCAATGTAGCCGAAGATGGCTTTGAAAATAACCCACACCTCGACGTGTTAGTTAAATTCGCAGCATCCGAAGGTGCCGAAGTCGTGCCCGTTTGCGCTGCAATAGAAGCCGACATAGCCGAGCTAGACGCCGAAGAAGCCGAAGACTTCCTAAAAGACCTGGGCCTCACCGAGCCAGGCCTGGACCGCGTGATTCACGCAGGCTACCGCCTACTCAACCTGCAAACCTACTTCACCGCAGGCGTACAAGAAGTCCGGGCCTGGACGATCCGAGTCGGCGACACCGCCCCCAAAGCCGCTGCCGTCATCCACACCGATTTCGAAAAAGGCTTTATCCGCGCAGAAGTCATAGCTTTTGATGACTTCATCACAGGAAAAGGCGAGCAAGGCGCAAAAGATGCTGGAAAATGGCGCTTAGAAGGCAAGGAATACATCATGAAAGAAGCCGATGTCATCCACTTTCGCTTTAATGTGTAAACAACAACGAATCCGCTATTGACAGCAGCCAGTCTTCAAGGGAAAATCCCGCCCCCCGACCGGCTAATCTATTATGTCAATAATTTAGATTTAGCTAATCGGTTGACCATCAAAGTCGACAAAACGGCAACATAGCTCAGTTGGTTAGAGCACATCACTCATAATGATGGGGTCCCAGGTTCGAATCCCGGTGTTGCCACCATATTTTATATTTAAGCCATTGATTTCAGTGGCTTTTTTATTTCCACATCACACGGAGTGTGAAATATCTTTTCGTCTGCCCTGGATGTGCCTTACCTATATTTCGTTTTCCCAATAAGGCCTAGATTCTAGTAGCGTTTGATCAATCAACTAGCAATTTATTTTGCGCTAATAAAGTCGTAGACGCTAATTTCCCGCTGATTCAGATATTAAAAATTGACTAATTTTGCTTTAGCAGTCATTCGTGATTTCCGCTTCTCGTTCTTTGTGTTGATATGTCAATTGGCATGCAAAACTTACCCTAGTAAGCAGCAAAAAATGGCTTAATATAATACTTTAATGATGCCAAAGTGGGTCAAATTTGTATGCTCATTAACACACTGGGCCAAGCACAGCGATTTTTAGCAGTCCACAGTCAGGTACATAACCTATTTCGTGTGGGTCGACATTTACTTCGGGCATCAATTTATCGATTGTTGGGAAGTCGGTCATTTTAAGCATGGAATCAGGAGGCGTTTGCATGCTGAATAGGAAGACGTTTATTAACACAATTCCATTTTACCAATTTCACTTAACTTGACAGTACCGTACATTTGAAGAATCATAGTTGCATTGTTTCCAACAATGACTTTTGGAAGTTCAATGTTGATGGTAATAAAGAAGTAGTAAACATAAGGGGGGCGCAGCAATAATGCTAGGTGCCTGCAAAAAAAGATTGGGAGTGGCCTGCATGCCGAAAAGCACGTTTAAAGAAGCCGTAAAAAGTGAGCAACTAGTGAACCTTTTGGGGGCAAGGGACCAGCAGCTGGATCGTGTATCAAAACAAGCGTTTCATGCCGTTACGAGTACGATTGGCCATTGATTTTATTGTGCAGTATTTTGACGATTGGATAAGTCGTAGTCCCATCCGGTGAATAAAATAAGGACAGGCCCCTTGAAAATCATAACTCGAAAAATTTATACACAATGATTATGGTAATAGAACAATCATTTCAAATTAAGAGCGTTGCTGAAAAAGGCTTAACATGTAGTGGTTTAATTAACCAAAGCTGCTGTTCACGGGTCGCACCGCTATAAAACTGAATTTTTTTAAACGCACCAAGGAGCCATTTTGATGTCAAGTTTAAAGTCATTAGTTTATGTATCATCAGCAACTCATGACTTATCTCATCAAGAGGTTGATCAACTATTATTGCAAGCCAGACGGCGAAATAAGCAACACAATATTACTGGCGTTTTGATTTATATCGGTGGTAATTTTATGCAATATATTGAAGGTGACGCTGACAAATTAGCGTTGATATACGACATCATTAAAATCTCCCCCCTACATACTGGATTAATTCAACTGCTCTATAATTCCATTGAATGCAGGGATTTTAATGAGTGGACAATGGCCTATTGTACAAAGAACAAAAAAGTTCAAGTAGAGCCTTACAATGATGTCGCTATATTGCTTGGTAAACAATGTGAATCGTCCTATAAAAAAACAGTACCGCGGCAATTACTGCATGATTTCTGGAATATAAACAGACCCTAGTAGTCAATCAATGGCGTTTCTTAAGGAATAGCCGTGGCATGATTGCGTCGATCTATTTTCGTACGTTTTAGGTGCTCCCAGCTAACCAACAGTCAATTAATCAACAATTATTATCGATGAGGCAGCTAAGAAGTTAATAATGACAGGCGCCCGTTAAAATCATTACAAATGATCACCTAGACTTCCACCGATAATGCCATTGGTTACGGAAAAAAAACGATTTGAAATTAAAAGTTGAATTTATCCGGAAAAGTCTTTTTCCAGGTGTAGCTGCCCGCGAACTATCGAAGCGTTCTAGTAATTGGTTGGTTATTGTAGGTTGAGCCATTTTTTCAATGATCGTCGCTTTCTAGCGAACCGTGAAGCTTAAAGTTTTTCAAACTGTTGGCTTTGCTGGAGCCATTGTTGCTGGTTAAGCAATAGCCTTTCTAGAATTGGTGTTAGGTTGAGGGGAATGGCGCCACGTTTATCGTCTCGAATAATTCGGCCAGTAGCATCCATACACGAGAGCAAGACCTCTTCACTCAAAAGAGCCTGTGACTTATACCTGCTTTCCCAAAAGTGATCGGTGCATCCATCTTCTTTTATTAGCTTGGCGAGCAATGCTTTCATTTAAGCATTTCATAAACCAACTCAAATCGCCCAAACGGTTTCGGTAGCGCGGCATTGTTGGACGGCAGGTGGGCCGGTTATAAATGATAAATTATGAATGCATCCATCGTTCGAGAACATCATTATCCATCCAGCCCTCGGCCTCTTGTGGCATCAACTTTACGACAAGATGGATAGTGTAGGACATCACAGAATAACTACAAATCTCGATGGCGAAGAGCGACGATAAAATACGAATACGGATTCTTAATCCACTGCCAGCGGTGGTTATTGACAGGGATATCATGTATGCCTGTTTTGCATCGTTACAGGGATGTAACTAATTAGTACAACGCAGGAGCAGTTGTCGAGGAGCAAAAAAAGGTCAAAGTCTTTACCAGAACGAGCATCAATAACACACAAGTAACTACGACGTACACAACGGAAAACAACAGGGAATATGACGTGTCTTCAACAGAGCCAAGCTGTTTTCTAGGTAGGGTCATTATAATTTTGAAGATTATCCTTTCTAGATATTTGATGCTAAGTGGGTGCGGGTAGATTGTCAATTGAAGAGATGTTGTCCTTTAAAGATCAATGTGGGTAAATAGTACGGAATCAGATGAACAACATTTTCACCCCTATTAACAAGAGGATTACACCACCAAATAGTTCAGCTTTACTTTCTAGCCATGTTCCACTTTTTGCACCGATAAAAACTCCTATCCAGCTAAAAAACAAAGTAGTGATTCCAATTATCGCACACGCAATCAATGGATTTACATTGAGTATTGTTAGTGAAAAACCGGCGGCCATTGCGTCTATGCTAGTTGCGATGGCTAGGATTAACATTACTTTATGAGTGATTTTAGCTATGACTTCTTCTATACCCGCTGAAATAGAGTCGTAAATCATTTTTCCACCAATCAACAGCAAAAGGAAAGATGCCACCCAAGGTGCATAAGCCTCAACCCAATCAAAAACGCCTCTGCCGCCCATATATCCGATCAATGGCATCAACGCTTGAAAAATGCCAAAGTAAATTCCTGCCATAATCGCAAGAGATTTTGTTTTCTTTGTATGCTTTGAACCCAGTCCTATAGAGATCGCAAATGCGTCCATGCTTAATGCAAACGCTAGAATTACTACTTCGATCATTTTAATAAACTCAATTCAATAGAATATTTTAGTCACAGATATAGCATATAAAAGGTGATTATGTAGCTGTCGAGAATAACTTGAACTGCAATACCCTTTAATGGATCCACAGAATTATCAATAAGACAGCACCGTGAGAGATTAATTTACTGCTATCCAAAACGACTGCTAATTTGACCAAAGCTGTCATTGAATATAAGCCCCGCCTGAAATGGCACCAAGCCTGTATTAGTTGAATCAGCCAAGGTGAATGTTTGGCCTTATTGATCAAAGTGTCTAACCAGACTAGGCTTTAAGTGCATAGGACTTTGATTACAGGTAATAAAAGTGCCAGATGAAAATTTCTGACAGCTCGACAGGGGCTGGATTTGATTCAGTACGTTTGAATTTATTCGCGATCCTTGTTATGCATTTACTAATCAAGATTGATTGAGAAAGAAGAGCTCTATTACCTTTCTTTTGTTATTTCAGGGACCTTCACCAAAAGCCCTAAACTCCTCTTTCGCTAAGTTTTTATAGCCAAAATCAAATTCATTCCTGCGAATAACAACAAATGTGTTACTTCCAACGTTCGATATGAAGGTGTATCTGTCAAGCGCGGCAACTACCTAAAAGTGATGTTTTATATTCACTCGATGTAAAACTTGGGGAATCGGTATTCAACTTCGCCGTAATACGCACAATGACGATGACTGTCCGACAGCAAGGTACATCAAAACGTTTGACGGCGTTATAGCCGCTATTGAAGGGAGACTAAGCTAGTTGTTTATCCAGAAATTTACGCGTGATATCAAATGACTTTGTGTAACCACGCGGTAGTTTTAGGTTACGATCTTTGGCAATTGATTTAGCAAGCTTGATCATTTTTGGGGTGGGAAGATTGTTGCCTCCATTGGCGCGCTGTTTTTTTGGGTTGGCCTTTGCTGCAGCGCGAAACTGCTCAGGGGTCGCTGAGGCAACCAGCTTACACATCCAGCCTGTCATCTTCTCTAGAAAAATGGTGGCATCAGCGTTTTCTTCGGCAATCTCGCTCATTTGCTGCTCCCACCAGGCTGTTACTGCAGGGTCCTTGATTCGACCAGGAACAGAGTCAATGAAGAGTCTGCCATGTTCGGTGGAGAGAATTATTTTGCCCTTTAACTGGACATAATTACGTTGTTTGAGTGTTTCTATAATGGAAGCGCGGGTCGCCTCGGTGCCGATGCCGGCAGATTCTCTGAGTACAGATTTAGCTTTTGGATTCTCAACATAACGAGCAATACCGGCCATTGCATTGATCAATGTACCCTCGGTGAACCGACTCAGCGGTTTGGTTTTCTTATCCGTTAATTCTACCGATTTGCACATAGCCGTATCTGCGATATTGACGAGCGGTAGATCATCGGCCTCTTTTTTCTGGGGTGGGAGCACGTTTTTCCAGCCCACCACCAGGGTCTTTTTTCCTTTGCCAGTAAATTTCTCCTTGCAGCACTCAATTTCTACTTGAACGGCCTGGTACTCATGATCGGGTAGGAATTGAGCGACATAGTGGCGCGCAATGAGGCCATATAGGTTGCGTTCTATCGGTGAGAGTTTGGAAATATCTGGACGTTTAGCGGTGGCAATGATGCCAGTGTGCGCCGTGACTTTGCTATCGTTGAAAGCTTTGGACTTACGGGATACATCAGTCTCTTTCACTAGTTGAGGGTTGGCCTCGCCAATGGCCTTTAGGATGTTTTTGGCATCAGCGTGTTGACCCGATGCCAGGTAACCGCAATCGGTACGTGGATAGGTGGTTAATTTATGCTCTTCATATAGTTTCTGTGCGGCATCCAGAACCTGTTGGGCCCCATATCCCCATCTAGCGTTTGCGACCGTCTGCAGGGCAGAGAGTGAAAAAGGCAGGGGTGCGACCTCTCGTTTGTTCTTGCGTGATGAGTTGCGGATGGTTCCAGTCTGACCTTGAACTTTCGCACAAACCTGTTCGGCAACAGCTCTTTTCAGGCAGTGTCCGTCCGGGTCGGAGTCATCTTCAGGCGGAACCCATTGGGTAGTAATGGTCCCTGCTTCATGATCGAACTGCGCCTTGATAATGTAGTAAGGGTGAGGGACAAAACTTTCAATCTGCCGATCACGCTCCACGATCAGATTAAGGGTTGGAGTCTGCACACGACCAACGCTGATCACCCCATCTCCACCGGCCTTTTGATAACAAAGCGTGAAAGCGCGAGTCACATTCATGCCCAGCAACCAGTCGCAACGGGAACGACTCACTGCTGCTTGGTAGAGCCCTCGGTAATCATGGTTGGGACGAATCTGTTTAAAGGCTTTGCGTATGCCATTTTGAGTTAGATCCTTTAGCCACACACGTTGTGTAGTGCCATTCCATCCCATTTCCAATAATATTTCATCAATCAATAGCTGGCCTTCACGGTCAGGGTCACCAGCATGGGTGACTTCAGTGGCGTTCTTGAGTAAACCAGTAATAATATTTAGCTGTTGTTTTGCATCGTCTCTGGGGTTCAGAATCCACCGCTGTGGGATGATAGGAAGGTCTTCAAGACGCCATATCTTAGTTCCTTTCTGGGTGGTAGGTACGTTGTCTGTAAGGTAGCTGTCAGGCATCGCCTGTTCATACATATGCCCGAAGGCCCAGGTGACGGTCCAGTCATCAGAGATGATGCACCCATTCCCTTTGCGACCATTGCCTAATGCACTGGCTATGGTTCTTCCAAGTGAAGGTTTTTCAGCAATAATCAGTTTCATTTCAAAGTGTAGAGTTCATGGAATAGCACCAGTGTACAAAGAGTCTGTTACAAGGTTAACTTATAATTGAGCCTGATTATTAATTGGTGAGTCAGGAAAATCGACTGCAAGTTCAAAAAGTAAAAGTATAAATAGTGCTACTGCATAGCCTTTGTTTTTATGGCTTGTTTAAATGGACTTTTTGAACCATTTTAGTGGAATGAGTGCACAATCTTTTACGAGCATGAACATCCCATTACTCATATGGATGATCAAAAAGTTAAACATCCAGCCACTAAATGCCAAAAGTATCGTCAGCACTGGGAATCAGTTGTCGATATCGTCGCCCAATTTAAAGAAATAGTGGATCTAGCAGTCTTCGATTACAGTAATTACGTCGATTTACGAATACAATTTTGCGGCGTTTGCTCTGTTTTGTAACCATAGATACTCATCAAAATTAGCAATCTCGCGGGTGTTGATTAAGAGCGTATTTCGCATATCAGTAAACTGCACAGAACTTTTATATGCAATAGAAGCTGAGTAATGATATTAATTTATCAAAGTCGTGAAAAATGAATTAGACACTCGGGAAAATCTTAACCCTATTGTTTTGTTTTTGGCTTGACCCCGAGCTGGATAGCGTGAGATGGTCGTGGTTATTATCCAGTAGATAGTTACACGCTGACACTACGGCTATTGCAACCATCGTGTGTTTTGGGAAAGAACAATGAGCATCCTGACATCCGTCCCGGCAACTCTAATAACACAGATAGCAGCGGCCATGGCACTGAACGAATCTCTCGCCAGTAGATATTCAAGTTCATGTCGCGATACGCACAGAACTGTCTGGTCATCACCACAAATTATTGCACCGCTTAGCGCCGCTAAACACGCTATAATACAACATTATCCAGAGGATCCCATGAGCACCAAGATAGTTACTTTTGTTGACCATCGTGCCGCCAGCGGCGTACCGGATATTCCGGCTCATATGCCCATGCCCGGCGACACACGTGGCCGACTCTTGCGCGACCTGCGCATTTCGGTGACGGATCGCTGCAACTTTCGCTGCACCTATTGCATGCCAAAATCAGTATTCAACAAGGACTACGTTTTTTTACCACAATCCGAACTGTTGAACTTCGATGAAATTACGCGTATGGCACAGTTGTTTGTCACACATGGCGTCGAGAAAATCCGACTCACTGGCGGTGAGCCCCTGCTGCGTAAAAACATCGATGTTTTGATAGAGATGCTCTCCGACCTTAAAACACTTGACGGTAAACCGTTGGATATAGCCCTTACAACAAACGCTTCTCTACTGTACAAGAAAGCTCAGGTGCTAAAGGACGCTGGCTTGCAGCGTGTCACCGTCTCGCTCGATTCGCTCGATGAAATTACATTCCGCGCCATGAACGATGTGGACTATTCAGTCGCGGAGGTGTTGGAAGGCATCGACGCTGCGTGCAATGTGGGCTTCACGCAAATTAAAATTAACATGGTGGTTCAGAAAGGTGTCAATGATCAGGATGTTGTTGCAATGGCGCGGCACTTTAAGGGCAGCGGCCATATCGTGCGCTTTATCGAATTTATGGACGTGGGCTCTTCCAACGGCTGGCGTATGAACGATGTTGTGCCCTCGGCCGAGATTGTGCGCATGATCAACCAAGAGATGCCGATCATCGAAGCTGAATCCAATTACACAGGTGAAGTCGCCGAGCGTTGGACCTATGCCGATGGCAGCGGCGAAATCGGCGTTATCTCCAGCGTGACGCAAGCCTTTTGTTCCACCTGTACTCGCGCCCGACTATCGACTGATGGCAGACTGTACACCTGTCTGTTCTCTCAGTCTGGCCATGATTTGCGTGCGCTCATGCGTTCGGGGAAAAACGACCAGGAAATCGCTGGCGCGATAGGTTTGATCTGGAGCCGGCGTGAAGACCAGTATTCGGAAATTCGCACGGAAGAAACTGCACGGAATAAAAAAGTTGAGATGTCTTATATTGGCGGTTGATGCTTTCATCGGCAGTTGCGCGAATTAATAATTAACTTATTTAGTGATGATTATCAATCAATGCTCCATCCATCAAAACTGTTGAGTTCGAGGGTCCGCAAATGGACCTGGGCACCAGTTGCACCACTAATGCTTGGCCATTCACTTTTGCAGTGTTGTTGTTCGACATATTGACTCAGTAATCCAATTTTTCCTCATTGTTGATCACTTGTCCTTCCATTTTTTGTGATGTAGTCACAATGTTGATAATGAATTCCGTGCATTAAGATCTCTATGATTTATTGTGTCGTAATATGTAGCGTGTTCTATGCTTAATATTTTACATGGTTATATGTGGTTATTAACAACCTATACTGCTGATTCATATGATAAAAAGGTGATTTGTTGACCTTCTATAGACGGCCAGTAATCAATGCCTCATATGATGGGATTACAGGTTCGAATCTCTGATTCGCCAAAATTTTCCTTATAAAAAAGCCACTTACGAAAATGGATTTTTTATTTCTGCTCCAAAATTCGCTCTAATTAATATCATGGTGTCGATATTTAAGGTGCTATTTTCACACTGGTACATCGATGTGCCCCAACAGTGAATGAGTCATTTTTAGATAAGTAAAAATATGAAACTCACAGCCCCCATACTTACATTATTTGAAGTATCAACTATTTAACCAGAAAACAGCCTGTCGCCAAATTGCGACCTTTTTATGAGGAAGGGCTCTTTTAAGCGACTTTATGACTTCTTCAAAAGACCTAAAAATGACTCATTAACTGCATCTAACAAAATCCTCTGGTCACATAATTTTGCCTTTGAATACTTCATTTTCAGCAGATAAGGCTCACCATTAATTCGACTCATATCAATTTAATAGGCAGTGAGCAGAGCTAGTCGAAAAGAGGGAGCGTTGGGAAATAGATAAGGTTTAGCGAATATTCGATTTTTCTACCTCTTCGTGATGGAGCATTCAGCGATGTCTGTATTGCGTCGACCAATTGAACTCGTTTGATAAAGCAGACGCTCACTGAGAGATGTTCAATATTCATGTCAATGTAATTGCCGGTGCCGCTGACGGATTCATTTGGGTTGCATTCAACGCCTGATTCGCTAGCTGGAACAGAGTGCTCTCTACAGCTAGCTTTTTTACGTGTCATTTTTGTTATGTTTATGATTTGCGGTGTGGCTACCAGTCGGTTGCGTAAGCAGCGCGATGGTCTCTTGGCGACCTTTAGTTGAAATTTAACCTACGGTAACTAATGCTGGTACTTAAACGAGCGATGAATTTTAAGGTATTACAGTAAAAACTTGGAAGAGAGAAGGGTGGAGTACTGGATTACGCAGATTGACATTGGCCGGTAGACTTTATATTCTTCCTGTACGTCCTTTAAATGCGAATGATTATCATGTACATTGAAAGCTTCTGCCACCAATATTAGTTGAAAACAATGTCATGTAAAAAGAATCAGCCACAAATTTACCCAGTACTGATGCTTTCCTCAGTATTGAATGACAATAACATTAAAACAAAACCTTGCAGTCGAAACTGTAAGGACTGCCCCAATAGCCATTCAAATTTGATATCAACCAAACAACCCGGTGTGGATAAGTGAATCACGCTTACAAATCAATAGTGAAAAATACAGTCCAGATTGAAATTCCTTTGGATAAATTGCAACACTTATTTTTTCGTGGAGAGCTATGTGCAGCAAACTTTCGTTGTTTGAATAATCGCTCAAAAGCAGTGGTATGGAAGCTTTGTCTCAATTCTTGTGTGAATGACCCTAACTCCCTAGTCAAAAAATAAGTGTAATCGTTAAGCCAAAAGCTTATAGGCATACTTCTGGCTCAGGCTATTCAACAATACAATGGATAGCTGATGAATAGATTTGGATGATTTCTGGCGGTTATTCGCAAGCTATCAGGAATGGTGACTATCCCTATTAGCACCCACTAGGCAAGTGAAGAGTCTGCAACAAGAATAAATGCCAAGAGGAAAGCTCAGGGCTATGACGGGGGGGCAAGCGATTGAAAAAAGTTTTCAATATTGATATAGAAACGGTGGATGAATTTTCAGGTATTACACTAAGTAACCACGAAAAAGGCTGGCTAAAACTGGATTGCACCGATTGATATTGGCAGACGGGCCTTCTATAAATTTTGCATTTTGAGGTTGGGAAGTCCACTATTTGTAAAACCTGCTCTGGTAATATGGCGTTAATATCCGGTAGCGTATCGATTAGCTAAAAAACCTACAAATCTTCCATCTAAAACAGGCGCCGGGATGACACAGCCTTTGGATTCAGTGTTGAAGAGATTGGCAATATGGGCTGCATTTTGGACGAGCCTACGTTCAACGTACATATTTTCATCAATACCAGGCCCTATCATCGCCAAACTGCTCACCAAACGTAATATTGGCGTTCTCGCAGCCGCACACGATTTATTACTCGCAGCCTGCTTGTTTTATTATTCTAAGGGCGGACTTGTAGTAACGAGATCTGTTCTCTAGCGCCATTACCTCTCACAAGTCTATAAAGTTAATGCCTACTGCTATCAACTTAGCCCTGATGTCATGTCATCGTTGAAGTTAGAGTCAGCGGCTAATAGGGGGATTGATACTAACGCTTATATCAAAAAACCTTATTAACAATGATTGTCATTAGCATTAGAGCTAACGCTATTTTTACAAGCTTGGGGTAGCAACACAATGCGACAAGTGCTTACCCCATAATATCAGTTGGGGCTATTTCAGCCGATTTTTCTTCAATTATATCTGAAATGAATTCAGCTCTAACCTTCATAGTCAGCATCAAGGTGGGTTATAGCGAGTTGATATGATCTAAATCCTGCAATAACGACATAATGCTCATCTCTATCGTCAAAATTAGCGGATGTAGTAAAAGTAGTGTCTTCACCGAATAAGCACTAAAGATACTTAAACAATCGTCATATTAAAGCGCCGTGATAGTTGCACTGATGATCGTAATTGTGAGACCTATACCCTGATTTATTTATTGTGATTGAAGCTGATTTAGAGTGAATTTCATTTTTTATGAATCGTTTTGTCAAATTATTTAGTGGATCTTGTATATCGTCTTGAGTATATGAACAACATCTTCAACACTCCATATCAGCCTGATGATGACCAGTCGCCTGAGAATATGCCAAACTTGGTATTTCAAGACAATAATGAACGAACCAATGAACGATGGATTAGTGGCCTATGCACACTACTCCAGTGGCACAATCAATTCGGTCTGACAGATTTTGAGCAACGTAGGAATGATCGAGTAATGGAGATTCAGGGCAAGAGAACCCCATTCATTGACCAGCCTGGGTAGGCAAATTTGACAATGGGGTGATCGTTGTTCATAAAGCGTCGATTTTATCGATATATTAAACTTCATGGCTGATTTAAAATCTGCATAAAGCTGATTGATTTATTGGCGGAATCTGTGATGAAATTACACGCCGTGCCCTATACCCCCAATTAGGAAGAGTGATTGATATTGCGAATTCGAAATTTAACTGACGATCAAATGGAATTTCAGAAAAAGAGATTACCAAATGAGCGTCCGCATTTTTTTAGTTAAACGTTAGCAATATTATATAA
Organism: uncultured Acidimicrobiia bacterium; assembly: GCA_964195315.1. Lineage (GTDB taxonomy): Bacteria > Pseudomonadota > Gammaproteobacteria. The sequence continues at coordinate 65,424 of CAXMOZ010000136.1, forward strand.
GGCATGACCCTCAAAGCATGCCTTTATCAATGATGAAGTCTATGACCTCGGCAAGACCAGTATCATCTTTCAGGTTAGTGAAAACATAAGGTCTGTTGCCGCGCATACGTTTGGTATCTGATTCCATCACTTCTAGCGAAGCGCCGACATAGGGCGCGAGGTCAATTTTGTTTATCACTAGCAAATCGGACCGAGTGATGCCTGGACCGCCCTTACGCGGAATTTTTTCACCTTCGGCAACATCGATAACGTAGATCATCAGGTCGGCTAATTCAGGGCTGAAAGTAGCCGACAAGTTATCGCCACCGCTTTCAATAAAAACGATATCAAGATTATCGTGGAGTTCGCTTAAATCCTGTACAGCAGCAAGATTCATTGAAGCATCTTCGCGTATTGCTGTATGCGGACAACCTCCGGTTTCGACACCGACAATACGATCCGCATCTAGCGCACCACTACGAACCAGAAACTCTGCATCTTCGCGGGTATAAATATCGTTGGTCACTACTGCTATTTGATAGTTATCACGCATACTTTTGCAGAGACGGTCGAGTAATGCGGTTTTACCGGAACCAACAGGGCCGCCGATGCCCAGTCTCAAGGGAGATTTTTTTGACATAATTTTTACCTAAGAACGAAAAAGTCGTGTGTATTGGGTTTCGTGCTGTGCACTGGCAATAGCGAGCGCCATCGAGGAGGTACCGATGTCATCGTCGTTAATATCACGAGCTTGTTTCACAATATCGGGAATGATGGACGCCAGCTTGAAAATTGTTTTCTGCCCGTCCGTTTGCCCGAGTGGGATGATTTTAACCGCTGACAGCACCAAGTTTTCTAACCAGCTCCACAGGAATCCATAAGCTGCAGCGTCAAATTCAATATTCCAGCGCTGGCAGGCAAAACTGTAGCAGGCTGTTTGTGTGCGCCATAACATCGGATCAACCTGACGAGCTTCCGGTATAAGCGATACCAGCAATTGGCTGAAGGCCCGTGCGCGATTCGTTTCTTCGAGGCGCAATTCCTCGGTCTCGCGACTGGCGATGAGATTTTCATTCCAGTGGCGCAAACAATCAACATCCATTTCGACCCAGGCTTCAAGCATGCGTTGCAATATGGGTAGTTCGAGATACCGCATATTGGTATTTAACAATCCTTCAAGCCAGTCATACAGATCATCAGCGGTGCTGATCCAGTCGGCGTCAACGGCCCACTCAATGCCCTGAGAATAGGAATATCCACCAATCGGTAACGAAGGGCTGATGAGCTGCATTAATCTTGCTAATGCTAGGTCGTTTTGTAACTCAATGCTCATGATGTGAACGACCATTGCCATGATAAGCCCCCGCTTCGGGTTTAAACGGTGCCTGTTCACAAATTACTGGCAAGCCTAGTACTGCTATCATTTCATCGAGCACGTGGTCATGCTGATAGCGAATAAAGCCGGCATCGATTTGCAGCGACACATGCCGATTGCCAAGGTGATAGCAGGCGCGTGCCATCAATAGCGGATCTCTAACCAACACCGTGCTAACGCTTTCATTGGCAGCTCTTACTGACACGACTTCACCCGTTTCAGCGCTAATCTTATCGCCGTGATTCAAAATGCTGCCGCGCGGTAGAAACAATCCCGCTGGGTCACCGTTGTCAAGTTCGACTTTCAACCGCGACTTGACGCGCTGGTCATAAGTTAAAGTGACCGAACTTATGACTGCATGCTCACCTTGTATGATTTTAATAAAGTTCAGCATGACATCAAAACAGAAAATATTTTTGGGTCAAAGGTAGCTCACTGGAGGGTTCACAAACCAGTAATTCGCCATCGGCATGCACCTCGTATGTTTGTGCATTGACAGTAATTTCGGGCTGATAATCATTGAGTATCATTGACGCTTTAGTGACGTTTCGACAGTTTGAGACCTTGCCGATCATCGAGGCCAGTTTTAACTGCTCGGCTATACCGGCTTCTAACGCCGCGCCAGATAAAAATGTCATACGAGTTGCGTTGCGCGCCTTTCCCAGAGAACCAAACATATGACGATAATGCACCGGTTGTGGCGTTGGTATCGATGCATTGGGGTCGCCCATCGGCGCGGCAACAATCATACCGCCTTTAATAATCATCGACGGTTTAGTGCCAAAAAAGGCGGGTTTCCACAGCACCAGATCGGCCATTTTGCCAATTTCAATCGAACCTACTTCGTGCGAAATACCATGGGTGATAGCTGGGTTGATGGTGTATTTCGCGATGTAACGCCGAACCCGATGATTGTCAGATTTGTTCTGGTCGCCCTCGAGGCTACCACGCTGAACTTTCATTTTGTGCGCAGTTTGCCAGGTACGAATAATCACTTCGCCGACCCGTCCCATCGCCTGTGAGTCGGAAGCAATCATCGAGAATGCACCCTTGTCATGCAGGATATCCTCCGCTGCAATAGTTTCACGTCGAATTCGAGACTCGGCAAAAGAAACATCTTCAGCAATTTTGGGGTCAAGGTGGTGGCAGACCATGAGCATGTCGAGATGCTCATCAACTGTGTTTATAGTGTAGGGTCGAGTCGGGTTGGTCGACGAAGGCAAAATATTGGAATAACCTGCAGCCTTGATAATGTCGGGTGCATGACCACCTCCGGCACCCTCGGTATGATAGGTATGAATAGTACGACCTTTCATTGCCTTCAATGTATCCTCGACAAAACCTGATTCATTCAGTGTGTCAGTGTGAATCGCAACCTGGATATCCATCGCTTCAGCGACCGACAGGCAGTTATCGATAGCCGCAGGTGCAGTGCCCCAGTCTTCGTGAAGTTTTAACCCTATGGCACCTGCCGCAACCTGTTCCTCCAGCGCTGCGGGTAAGCTGGCATTGCCCTTGCCGAGCAAGCCGATATTGACCGGCAATTCATCCGCGGCTTCCAGCATACGATGAATATTCCATGGCCCCGGAGTGCAGGTTGTCGCATTGGTGCCGGTGGAAGGGCCGGTGCCTCCGCCTAGCATGGTGGTTACGCCTGACATCAGCGCATCGTCAACCTGCTGTGGACAAATCAGATGTATATGCGCGTCGACGCCACCGGCGGTAAGAATTTGACCCTCACCAGCGATGGCATCAGTACCTGGGCCAACAACAATATTTACGCCAGGTTGAGTGTCGGGATTGCCCGCTTTTCCAATACCGGTGATACGACCATCTTTAATGCCGACATCGGCTTTGATAATGCCCCAGTGATCGATGATTAAAGCATTAGTAATGACAACGTCTACGGTTTCAGCCGATACTCGCTGGCTCTGCCCCATGCCATCTCGAATTACCTTTCCGCCGCCAAATTTGACTTCGTCCCCATAAATGGTTTTATCATCTTCTACCCTGATCCAGAGTTCGGTATCGCCAAGGCGTACACGGTCACCGGTGGTTGGGCCATACATCTCGGCATAGGCTTTTCTGCTAATCGTGGCCATCTATTTCACCTTTCCCATGACTTCTGCGTTAAAGCCATAAATCATCTTGTCACCAGCATATTCAACCAGTACTACTTTACGGCTCTGACCCGGCTCAAACCGTACTGCTGTACCGGCAGGAATGTCGAGCCGAAAACCTCGTGTTAGGTCGCGTTCAAATTGAAGTGCGCTATTGGTTTCAAAAAAATGATAATGCGAGCCAATCTGAATTGGCCGATCGCCGGTATTAGCCACTTCGACTTCGACTTTTTCTCGTCCGGCATTGAGTTCAATATCGCCAGCATCGGTAATCACTTCACCGGCTACTAATTGTGGCGCTTTGCTGGTCACAATCGGTTCATGCACGGTAACAAGCTTGGTGCCATCGGGGAAAGTGGCCTCGACCTGAACGTCGTGAATCATTTCCGCAATGCCATCCATAACATCCTCGCCACTTAGTAAAGTGCGACCGTAGTCCATCAGATCCGCGACAGTCCTACCATCTCGAGCACCTTCCATGATTTCAGCACTGATATAGGCAATAGCTTCTGGGTAATTAAGTTTAAGACCTCTGGCTTTTCGACGTTCTGCTAGTAACGCTGCTGTAAAAAGCAGCAGCTTGTCTTTTTCTCTTGGTGTTAATTCCATAGATCTCTCATATTAGGCAATCTCTATAACGTAATGTGGCACTTAAACAGGTCAGGTTTTCCATATGCGCGGGTGGCATGCTTCACGCTGCAACAACAGTGGTCGCAGTAATTCCCACAAGCCAATAAAATAGGCGTCCATGTCATGGGTACTATTTCCCAGGTAACGGGCAATGAGTAACTGTGGCTGTGACTGTGAAATCCCAGACAGCCCATCTCCCGGGTTTATGTTTTGTAACTCTCGTAGCCTAGACTTCTCAATATCAATGCCGTAAACCAGAAAGCTGCCCATCACCGGGTAATCACGCATCCCGCTGGCACGTCTCAATTCGTCTGCATCGACGCGCTGGGTCTCGGTAAATAGTAACTTTCCTTCGCTGCGTAATTCGATTTTGGACTGTACTTTTCCGGTGCTAAATAACTCGTTATTGGCAGGCCTTCCAAAACAGTGTTTTTCCCAGAGCATGACACGGCCACCTGGCTCAACGTCGACCGAGGTTTTGCTGTGTACCTGAGCGCCTGGAAAATAAATGTTTTCCTGTGGCAAAAATTCGAGATAACCACCGCTGGCCACGTCAAACTGCTGAGTAACATAAGCAGTATCGGCAGCGCTTAAATAATACTTGGCAGCACCAGGTGTCGTAATCAGAGCATGGCTATCTTCCTTGCTGATCACCTGTAGATCTAACCTGTCACCACCAACAATGCCACCTGGTGGGTGCAACAGGTACACATGGCAGCATGCCAGTTCCGGATAGAAGGGGCGCTGTACGGTTAGAGGGCCATAGCGTTTAATCGGTACTAGGAGTGTTTTTTCTTCACCACAACGCAGTTCAAGCTTTAAAAAAGCAGACCAGTTTTGCGGTTTTATTGCAGCTTCATTCATTATCTAAAACAACCGCCTGCTTTAAATTACGGAGCAGATCAGGATAGGCTGCGTTAACTCGCCTCCAGTTTGGAATAAACGGTGTTTCCATTGGGTTATCTAGAAATATGTGGCCTGCTTCTACAATATTACTGGCAAATAATTCCACCGCTTCTTCTTCGACATGGCGGTCGACATGCAGACCGTTGGTGAGTGCATCGTTGTAATACATTTCGATCAAATCAAGTGCTATACGGAAATAAGTGGCCTTCAATGTACGGAATGTTTCCTGAGAAAATATGACCCCATCAGTCGCTAGTTTTCTGAACAGCGCTTTGGATATATCGGTCGACATGCGAGATAACCCTTTGCTCGTGTCATCCTTTGAAAGTGGTTGATGCTTGTGATCATAGGCGTCCGAAATATCGACCTGGCATACTGCATGATGGTTTAGATTACGCCATACTTCAGAAAGCACACCTATTTCAAGTCCCCAGTCAGAAGGAATTCGAATGTCCGACAAAATGGAGGTTCGCATTGCGAATTCCCCCGCCAGCGGGTAGCGAAACCCTTGTAAATAATCGAGATAATCGTGATGACCGCAGGTTTTCTGCAAGGCCAACAATAGCGGGGTCACCAATAATCTAGATACTCTTCCATTTAATTTACCATCAGCCACTCGTGGGTAGTATCCCTTGCAAAACAAGTATGGGAACGCTGGGTTTGCCACCGGATAAAGCAACCTGGCTAGCATTTCGCGGGAATAGGTGAGAATGTCACAATCATGAAGAGCAACAATATCGGAGTTCTGGCAAGCAAGCGCATAACCCATACAGTACCAAACGTTTCTACCTTTGCCGGCCTCGCTAGGTGCGAGTTTGGCACTGGATAGTTCACTGTCGATCTCTCGCAATCGAGGGCCATCGTTCCACAAGATGTCATGTTTTTGTGGTAGTTTTGAAAAATAGCCTCGAGCAAAGGCGAATTCTGCTTCGCTGGCTTGATCCAGACCAATAATGATGTGGTTGATGTACTTCACTTCTGATAATACGTCCACAATATTGGCGAGAGCTGGGCCTTCTAGTTCGGAGAACAAGGAGGGCAGGATCAAGGTGATTTTCCTGCCACTAGTGAAAGTTTCTAATTGTCGTTCGATGTCATGCAGTGATACTAACGATAGATTGTGCAATGTCGCTACACTACCATTTTGGTGAAAATCAGCCATTAGTGCGCCTGTTGGGTTTTAGTTCGAGTCATTGAGTATCTCCAGCACCATCGAATTCCAACCAGCTGCGCCTGGTTTATTGGCGCGAATGATTTGTCCACGGCCATTTGATTCATCGACTAAGGTTGGAATGCCGGTGTGAGCTGGATTAGGAATGATTACAGCTATGTCCGCTAGTTGCAGCATTTCTATATCATTTGGTGCGTCACCTAGAGCAACAATGATCAGTGATTCAGTTTGATTTGACTGGTAATCAGCGATAATTTTTTGAGCCATAAAAGCCTTGCTGGACTTAAAGCTTAGTGTCAAAAAACGTCCACCTTGATGCGCCCCGACACCTTTTATTTTAAGTGCGGCAATGAATGCTTGTTTCGATGTTTCATCACCAGACCAAAGTCCGGGTTCGGAATATTGCCGTTGAGTGGCAAGCGAGAGCGCAGCTTTCGATAGACCAGTATATTGTTGCAACGCCTCGACAGGCCAACTGGATATGCCAGAAAATAACTGTCGTGATGATTCGGGTAAAGTGTTGATAACGTCCATCAGCTGTTTATGTGTGGACAAAGAAGCCATGCTCATAGCCTGTTCTTTTAGAATGCCAGCGCCGTTCTCGATGATGGCTGGACAATCATGAAATCCCATCTCACTGCGCAATGGTATAATTTCAGCAGCGGTTTTACTGCTACACAAAATCAAAGGAATATGATTCACGCGTAGCGCTTCAAGCGCCGGTTTTGCAGCGTGGTAAGCATAATCATCATGGTTCAGTAGCGTACCGTCAAGATCAGATAAAATGATCATCGGTAGTGTCACGAGCCCTCCATTTTTAATATTGGCACTTTTAATATACTCACTTTCAATATTTGCCAGGAATAACAGGTTAATGAGCCTTCATTCATTAACTTAGATCTTTGCGGCCTATTCGTATTTGAATCAACGATTCGTTATCCAGCGGCACTGATATGGCTCAAATTCTATATCGCTAGGGAATTCGTGAATTGGTTCGCCACTGAGTAAGTCGTGCCATTCATCACCACCGATCAAATTGAGTGATAGGCCAGGCACTTTGACCAGGGTGTCAGTGAGGTTATGAATGGCAAATATGCTTTGTGAGCGGTCCATACTTTGTCGCCAGAAACCAAACAATGAATCACCCAGCTGCAGTGTAAATTGGGTTGCATTGGGATGAAATGCCGCCTGTTGAGTGCGAATATTGATCATGCGCGACATTTCACTAAAGGTTTTACTCTGAACTGAACCGGGTTGATCTAACAAGGCATTCAACTCTGGGTAATGCCATTTATGGCGGTTTATTGCCCTATGATTCTGTGATTTTTCTGCGCTCTCGCGATCATTGGCCGTTGCCAGCAACGAGTGGATGTAAAACGCAGGAATGCCTTCCAGTGCCATTGCGACAGTTTGACTGCAAAGAAAACGTTCGAGTTGCCAGTCGTCTTTTCCTGTCAAAGTGCCGCTGAAAGCATCGAACAGGGAAATATTAATTTCATAAGGACGCATTTCATCCTTACCGGTTTGGCGCATGCTGATCAGTCCGCCAAATGAGGTTAGTGTCGCGATGATCTGGTCGATTTCTTGGTCGGGTATCAAATTTTCAGCCGGGCGTAAACCAATGCCATCATGTGACGCGGTAAAGTTCAGGTAGGTGCAGCCCATCTGTGCAGGGGGCATCGCCATTTGCCAAGCATTTAAGTAGCGTGAGCTGCCAGTGAGCAGGGCATGCAGCATCAACGGTGGCAGCGAAAAATTATAAATTAAATGTGCTTCGTTTCGGTTACCGAAATAACTCAGGTTCTCGACACTGGGAAGATTTGTCTCGGTAATCAGGATAATTGATTCTTCGTTGTAGTCGGCGAGAATACGAAGAATGCGGATAATCTCATGAGTTTGACGCAGGTTGATGCATCTTGTCCCCACTTCTTTCCAGAGAAAAGCGACGGCATCGAGACGAAAAGTACGTACGCCACCCTCGATATGCTGTCGCATAATTCGCAGGAATTCGCAAAGCACTTCTGGGTTCGAAAAATCTAGGTCGACTTGATCATGGCTGAAAGTACACCAGACATGACGCTCTCCCATAGCAGTTTTCACTTTGCGTAAAAGCGGATTAGTTCGTGGTCGTACCACTGCAGAAAGGTCATCAGTTGGCAGCGCCTCGCGGAAAAACTGATCCCAGGGAGAATGACCTTGTCTATAAGCATTAAACCAATTGCTCTGACTCGAACAATGGTTGAGAACCAAATCTGACATCAAACGAAAGTCTTCCGCGATGCGTTGAATGTCGGCCCAGGAACCGAGTCTAGAATCGACTGCTGTGTAGTCAGTTACGGCAAAACCATCGTCTGAGGTATAGGGGAAATAGGGCAGAATATGCACGCCATTAATGGTTCCTTTCAAACGTTTATTGAGGAAGTCATACAATAAATCAAGTGGTTTGTGTTGACCGTCTACCAGACTGTTTCCGTAACAAATTACATAGCTGTCTTTCTCGTTCCATAAGCTGTTGGAGGCGATGCGGCCACGACGTCGAGACTTGGTTTTATCGCCCCAAAATGAGGTTATTACTTTATTTGTGAGCGCTTCGGCGGGTACATTTGGATAGACTGACGTCAGCAGTGTAGCGAGACTTGCCCTGAGATGAGAGGGAGACCAACTCATTTTTGATGGCTGGTCATTAGAGGTCGTATCTGATTCGATGAGCATAGAAAAACATTAGCATAGTTGCGATTATGGGCAAAATAGTCGAAGTTGAAGTTGGTAAGCTTGCGACTCGAACTTAATCAGCTATACCCGAAAACATTGGTTATTAAGCCATAGTGGACGATTAAAGGCTTTAGAGTGCCAGTACTCGGCGCCCTAATTTGGTGCGTTTATTTGGATGATTGGTTCTGATACCTTTTAAACTCAAGTGTACTAAAGAAGACATTTAAGTAAGTTCAAAAAGAGGTATCTCTAACTGCTAAAGCCGCATCACTACGAAGTGATCTAAATATTTTATTGCGAACCCTTTTACGTTCTGATTACACGGTCAGATATTTCCGGATTAAGTCTTCGCTCAACTCGTCGATTGGGCCCTGTGCTGCCTTGCGACCGCGGTCGAGGATAGTGAAGTTATCTGTGATACGCCGGACGATGGGTAACTTTTGTTCAACCAGTAAAATGGTCACGCCTAAATCACTGCTCAGTTGTTTAATGATATCGCCGATTTCCTGAACAATATTCGGTTGTATGCCTTCGGTCGGTTCATCCAGTATGAGCAATTTTGGATCGATGCCTAGCGCTCGCCCGATCGCTAATTGCTGTTGCTGCCCGCCCGACAGGTCTCCGCCACGTCGATCGAGCATATCGGCGAGTACGGGGAACAATTCGTAGATGAAATCGGGTATTTTGGTGGACTTGTCGGCGCGTGCTGATAAACCAATCTGCAAATTTTCTCTTACCGTAAGCAATGGGAAAATTTGTCGACCTTGCGGCACATAACCGATACCGAGCGATGCTCGTTTTTCAGCATTTACTTTTGATATATCCAGCTCCCGGTAGTTTATGCTGCCCGATCGGATTGGCTGTAATCCCATGATGCAGTTGAGTAATGTCGTCTTTCCGACGCCATTGCGCCCCATCAGGCAATTGCACTTGCCGGTCTCGAGTTCGAGGTCGACATCCCATAGCGTATGACTTTGAGAATAATAATGATTGAGTTTGTCGATTTTTAGCATGGCCGATTACTCTCCTAGATAAACTTCTACAACGGCAGGATTGGATTGAACCTGCTCCATGCTACCTTCGGCTAATACTCGACCTTGGTGTAACACCGTGACTTGGCTTGCTATCGATCGAACAAAATCAATGTCGTGCTCTACCACAACAACGGTATGTTCACCGGCAAGGCTATTTAATAATTCCGCTGTTTTTTCCATCTCCTGATGGGTCATACCTGATACCGGTTCATCAACCAGCAATAAACGAGGTTTTTGCATCACCAACATGGCAATTTCAAGCCACTGTTTCTGGCCGTGAGATAGCAGTGCTGCAGGCAATTGTTTCATTTCAATCAGCCCAGCCAGCAGCAAAATCTCATCGATCCGATCGATATCTTCCCCGCTCAGTTGTGCGGTCAGTGTGTGCCACACACGTTTGTTGCCTGCCATCGACAATTCCAGGTTTTCAAACACGGTGTGTTGTTCAAATACCGTTGGTTTTTGAAACTTTCGACCGATGCCGAGCTGTGCAATTTCAGACTCGTTATACTCCAACAGATTAATATTCTGGCCGAGATAAACGCTGCCACTATTGGGCCGAGTTTTACCGGTGATGATATCCATCAAGGTCGTCTTACCAGCACCGTTGGGGCCGATGATACAACGCAGCTCTCCTTCTCGTAGATATAAATTAAGGTTGTCGATAGCTTTAAATCCATCAAAACTAACCGATAGATCCTCGATATAAAGAATGTCTCCTTTACTAGTATCAATGCCGTGGTGGTCGTTGTCGGTCAAGAATTTGAAAACTTGATCTCGACGTTTGAAACTCTCCAAGGTGATCATTTTTCGGCCACCTCTTTAAGTGGATTTTGCTGGTCTTGTTTCTGAAAAAAACCAAGTATGCCACGAGGTGCCAACAGAGTGACTGCTATAAACAGACCACCCAGAGCGAACAGCCATATCTCGGGAAAGGCACCAGTAAAATAGGTTTTGGCATAATTCACGATCAATGCGCCGAGTATCGCACCGAGCAATGTGGCTCGGCCGCCAAGCGCAACCCAAACGACAATTTCGATTGAATTGATAGGTGAAAATTCAGAGGGGTTTATAATGCCCACCTGCGGTACATACAAAGCGCCTGCGATGCCGGCTAGTACGGCTGAAAAGGTGAAAATCCAGAGTTTAAAGTGATCTACCTGATAGCCTAGAAAACGCACGCGGGTTTCACTATCACGAACAGCGATGCTAACCCGGCCCAGCTTGGAATTGACGATATAGCGACAACACAGATAACCCAGTGCCAACGCCAATGCTGAACTGACAAAAAGCCCGACACGGACTGAATTAGATTGTAGTGAAAACCCGAGTAAATCTTTAAAGTCGGTGAGCCCGTTGTTACCACCAAAGCCCATCTCGTTGCGGAAAAATGCGAGCATCAGAGCGTAGGTCATGGCCTGTGTCATAATCGACAAATATACACCCGTGACGCGTGAGCGGAAGGCAAACCAGCCGAACACAAATGCTAGCGTGCCAGGCACCAGTATAATCATAATCGCTGCAAACCAGAATTGATCGAAACCGAGCCAGAACCAGGGTAGTGAATCCCAGTTCAGGAATACCATAAAGTCGGCCAATAACGGATTACCATAAACACCGCGATCACCTACCTGGCGCATTAAGTACATGCCCATGACATAACCACCGAGTGCAAAGAAAGCACCATGCCCTAGACTGAGGATTCCTAGATATCCCCACACCAGATCAACCGCTATTGCGAGCAGGGCATAGGTCAAATATTTACCCAGCAAGGTTACCGTATAAGTGGAGACGTGCAGCAGGTGATCAGGCGGTATCAATAGATTCGCGAGCGCAACATAGAGCGTTAAAATAAACAGTAAAGAGAGAAAAATTTTACCGTGTAAATCGTTATTCAGAATTTTTCTTATCATTACTCTGCCGCCCGACCTTTCTGCGGAAACATGCCACGTGGCCGTTTCTGGATGTAGAGGATAATAAACAGCAATACCAGTACTTTGGCGAGCACCGCCCCCGTTTCTGGTTCAAGAAATTTGCCGACAATACCCAGCGTCAGACCACTAATCAGAGTGCCCCAGAGATTCCCCACGCCACCAAATACGACGACCATAAAAGAATCCACGATATAGGCTTGGCCGAGGTTAGGGCCTACATTTGTAATTTGACTGAGTGCTACACCGGCCACACCTGCGATGCCGGAACCCAGACCAAAAGTCATTACATCGACCCATTGCGAACGAACCCCCATGGCACGTGCCATCGGCCGATTTTGTGAAATGGCACGTACATGCAAGCCCAGTGATGTTTTTGTCATGATCAGGTAGAGCAGTGCAAAAATAGCGAGGCAAAAGAAAAATATATAAAGCCTATTGTAGGTAATCGATAACAGCGAATTAATTTGTAAAGAACCACTCATCCATTCCGGAGATACCACGGGACGATTGAGTGGTGAAAAAATACTCCTCACCGCCTGTTGCAGGAACAGGCTGATACCAAAGGTAGCCAGTAAAGTTTCAAGAGGCCTTCCATAGAGGAAGCGAATGACGCAACGTTCTATGATGATACCAACCAGAGCCGAGACCAAAAAAGCGGCTGGAATAGCGACCAATAACGAAGCACCGATGTGATTCGGCATCAGTAACTGGATTACATAAGTAGTATAGGCGCCGATCATGATTAGCTCGCCATGGGCCATGTTAATGACACCCATCACACCGAAGGTGATCGCCAGGCCAATGGCCGCCAAGGCTAGAATCGAACCAAGACTGAGCCCAAAAAACAGAGTCTCCAGATGGCCAAAGATAGAAACCTTACTATCAATATTGCTGACCGATTTTTTAGCAGCGAGACGAACCGACGCATTGTTACCGGGTGAGCTCATTTTTTTTAGTTGGATCAATACGGATGGATTAAGGTGCCCGTCGAGTATCTCAATTGCGGACAACTGATGCTTGGGGTTAGCAGATTCAAGTTGACTAAATGCGGTTACGATGTCGATCGCATCTAGCACATCAGGGTCAGATTCCTTTAATCTAATCGTTTGAAGCTGAGCGAGCATTTTGGGCGATGCATTGGCCATTAATTTTTCGACCGCAATGAGTCGAATAGAGGCATCAGCATGGAATAGTTTGAAGTTTGATATTACCGTTGAAATTTGTCCGCGTAGTTTGTTATTAACGCTGACTTTTTTGACCTTGCGCTTACTAACAAGACCGAGGTCTTCTCCAGTTAGGGCATCGGTCATATGAAATTTAATGCCCTGTTTTTTGGCAAGCACAAACCGATTGTTTTTTTTGACATAATACAGATAACCCTGAGCCATCGCGTTTAGCAAAGAATATGAGGTTGCATCTGCGGTCTGTGCTAACAGGCCGATAGCAATTGATTTGTCGTCGAAACTGCTAGACGTTAAAAGCTTAAAGGCCTGTTCTGGTCCGTTCGCAATTGACTGGTTTAAGTTAAACAGTAACAGCAAAAAAACAAAACTACGGATAAAAATCACATACATGACGACTCGGTCTAAAGGCTAGAGAAATTAATATTGACTCAAAAAAAAGGACCGGATTTTACACCGGTCCTAAAAACACCACCGTGCATTGCGAAGGCAGGGGGGACCACCGACGCATCACTCAGAGGGGAACTCTTAAAAATTTTGTCCTGAACAGGTTGCCGTAACAACATTATAATTTCCGCAACTCATAGGGGCACGCCAGTCTGAGATGAGGTTTTTAGAATCAGGCAGGAAATCTGACCAAGCGTCACCAGCTACTAAGCCTTCAGTTTTCCAGACGGTTTCGAACTGACCATCATCCTGAATTTCACCAATTAAAACTGGCTTGGTAACATGATGATTGGGCATCATTGCAGAAATACCACCGGTCAAATTGGTTACGGCAACACCAATGATTGCGTCTTGAACTGCAGACGGATCAGTAGTGCCTGCTTTTTTGACCGCTTTAACCCACATCTTGAAACCGATGTAATGAGCTTCCATCGGATCATTAGTTACGCGACTTTCGTCCTTTGTAAATGCATGCCACTTTTCAATGAAGGCATCATTTTCAGGTGCATCAACACTCATGAAGTAGTTCCAGGCAGCAAGATGGCCAACCAAAGGTTTGGTATCAATACCTGATAACTCTTCTTCTCCGACAGAGAAAGCAATGACGGGGATATCTTCGGCCGATACACTTTGGTTACCGAGTTCTTTGTAGAAAGGTACATTGGCATCACCATTGATGGTGGAAACAACGGCTGTCTTCAAGCCGATAGAGCCGAACTTTTTAATATCAGAAACAATGCTCTGCCAGTCTGAATGACCAAATGGTGTGTAGTTGATCATGATGTCAGAAGCTTTCACGCCCTTCGCCTTAAGATAGGCTTCGAGGATTTTATTGGTTGTACGAGGGTAGACGTAATCGGTACCTGCTAGAACCCAGCGTTTTACACCGACATCATTCATCAAGTAATCAACGGCGGGAATAGCCTGCTGGTTTGGGGCAGCTCCGGTATAGAAAACATTTTTAGAAGATTCTTCGCCTTCATATTGAACGGGGTAAAACAGGATGCTGTTGAGTTCTTCAATCACTGGTAATATCGATTTTCGCGAAACAGAAGTCCAGGCCCCAAATATTGAAACAACCTTTTCCTGAGTAATTAACTCGCGTGCTTTTTCTGCAAATAATGGCCAATTAGAAGCTGGGTCGACAACAACAGCCTCTAGTTGTTTGCCAAGCAGCCCACCATTTTTGTTTTGGTCTTCAATTAGCATGAGCATGGTATCCTTCAGAGTTGTCTCACTGATGGCCATGGTTCCAGATAAAGAATGTAGCACACCTACCTTGATTGTTTCGGCAGCTGTTGCAGAGTTCATCATCACCCCACTTAGTAGGGTCAGTGACAAAAGCGTCGTAGACTTGGTAAAGCGCATTTTTATTTCCTGATAGTTTTGACTCCTAAACACTATCACGGATATTTTTTACAAAAACCCCATTGCTATTGAGAAAACGATCTGACTTGCTTTGTATTATCAATGAAATCAATGAATTAGATTTTTTAGGATTGAGGAAGAAAAATTGACCGGTACTTAGGCGCACCAATATGGATCACTTTCATGCACAGTTTTAGTGCTTTTTGATAGGTTTACTCTGAAGCTGAGGCGCAAAAAAAAATATAGATCAGGTAACTGCGGCTTAACTCATAGATAAGAACACTACTGTCCCTTTAACAAAGAAAGTAATGGTCTGATTAAAGCATTTTTTAGTTACGATGAAATCACGGCAAGTCATTGAAAAGAAATAGGCCGTGGAACATTTTAATAAGAGGCTCTCCCAGAAACTAAAACTTGTGCCTAGAGATGAATTCGATACCTTGGCCAATGAGTATCATTCGGGCCGATCCTTTCGTAAAGCCTCGTGCTGGTCACAATTAGTAACGCTATCATTGGCTCACACGCGAGGAGAAGTAGCTTTCGCAATATTGTCGAGCATATGTCGGCACAGTCGTTTCGAATCTATCATTTAAGCTGCACTAAACTCTCTCGCTGTAACTTACCACGCATGGATGAAAGTAAACCTTATGCTTTATACGAAGCCTTGTTTAGTTTGTGGCCAAACGATTGAATTTAGTGGCAATCAGAATTCAAAAAAGTATCCAATTCCGATGCGTTGTATTGGTTACAGAGATTCGGTGACCGGTAAGCGCGATACCTTCGAGACCAATAATTTCAAATTTTTGCTCGTACCATTGCCGATATCCATAGGGTCATGGCATTGCTCCGAGGAGACGCGCCTCGCAATAATAGTATCAACTAAAATTAGATGGTTTTAGTTTGAAAGCTAACTAGACTGCAGTGAAAATTTAGACCTAATTGCCTTCGGATTCAAAATATCAAAAACTTGGTTTGCTGCATCTTGTGATTATGAGGTAGATATAATTATATCGTCTATGTAAATAGAAGCCCTAAATCCGGTGCTCACTAATACATATAAATAGTGGCTGGAGATTAAGGAGGCAAAGCGCTTTAGTAAAGCTTTGCAGCTTTGTATATCAAAATCAGGTTAGCCGCACCTCGACTGCTTTACTGAGGCTTCTGGTTCGAATCTCAATATTTTCAAAGTTAGTTTAATTACTTCAATAGAAAGTTAATGCGAATCACTTGCATTAACATTCGCATTAACTATAATTCTTGACTGTTAAATTAATTGCATCGAGGTAAAAAAATGTTGTTTGAGTTGAAAAAAGTATTTTGCGGCTTATTTGTTATAGGTTTTATCAGTGGGTGTCAGACGGTGGGAGGAGGATCGTCGTCCGATGTTTCCAACAATTCTTCATTGAGTAACCCTTTACTGGTGGCTTATGCGGATCAAGCAAATATCGTTTATGAACGAGCGCTTGAAGATGCAAAAAATATGCAGAGAGTTCTCAATAAATTTGCAACCAAACCAACACAAGACACACTAAATTTAGCTCAATCGAGTTGGCTAAATGCACGTGAATCCTATGGTGTTTCCGAAATATTTCGGTTATCGAATGGTCCGATTGATGCCGAAGAAGGTTGGGTAGCCAGTGCTTACGGTGCACCGGAAGGGCAGCTTAATGCCTGGCCACTAGATGAAAATATGATCGATTACACAATTGATGCATCAGGTCGCAAAACTACCGGTAACATTATCGAAAATGCAGGGCTGTTTAATCCAGGAGGAAATGCTTCAGAGCCAGTTGATGTAACGCAGATTACTGCTAATGCACTAGCCTCGTTAAATGAAAATGGTGGTGATGCAAATGTCGCAAGTGGGTATCACGCAATCGAATTTCTATTATGGGGGCAAGATCAGGATTATGCAGACTTCAGTCAGGACAATGTTACCCCTGGTGCTCTAGTTGCTGGTCAACGTCCGATTACTGACTTCACAACAGATCAGTATGCAGCTCGTCGTTTGCAATATTTGCAAGCTGCAGCTGAGCTACTGGTGAGTGATTTAGAACCGATTGCTGGTGCCTGGAAACTAGAACTGCAGGGTTCCAATTGTGCGGCAAATGCTGGCGGATGTTATCGAGCCGCGTTATTGGGGCAACTAACGGGTGCTGACGCGGAACTTAATATTGCTCAAAATGCTGCTTTACGGCAGATTGTTAGCGGTATGGGTGTCTTTATTAAATCTGAATTAGCCAACGAGCGAATTGCTGTTGCAGTGCTGACGCCAAGTGAAGAAGATGAGCACTCTTGTTTCAGTGACAATACGCACCGTGATATCAGTTTGAATTATCAGGGTTTTGTGAATGTATTGAAAGGTTCAGTTGATGGACAATCCTTCGGCCAAAGTTTTTATCGGTCTGCTTCTACTGATACCCAGCTCAAAATAAGTGTTCTGATTAAAAAGATTGACGCAAGAATCGCTCAAATGAATGATCTAGCTGAAAATAAATGGCACTTTGATTACCAGATTCTACCTGGTAACAACGATGTTAATATCAGGCGAATGAAAAATGATATGCGTAAACTAGGCGATATGATGGTGGTAGTGGCATCCGATATTGGTGTGGATCTTTCAACTGATGATGTTACGGATCCTGAAGAAACCCTGCTATAGACTTTCCATTAATTGGACTGCCTTGGTTGGTAGCCTGATGGGTAAGTTGCCTTCAGTCTGTTTATGGTTGACGGTGTTAAGCGCCTTGTTTGGGATGGGTATCATGTCCCAGGCGATCGCCCAAAGTGCTTTCTTTACCGCGAAAAGAGATAAAAATGCACTCGATCAACCCCTAGGTAATCTCCAGGATGAAGCGATGGATAGCTTCATCCTGGGGAAAAGTTTTTTCACTAAACCCTGGGTTGAAGCACCAGCTTCAACCACTGCCCGAGATGGGTTGGGGCCATTGTTTAATGGTAATAGTTGTACTTCCTGTCATCAAAACAATGGTGGTGGGAATTCTCTACTTAAATCAAGCACAGACCAATCAGGGAAGTTGCACCGTTCGATTGCGATTAAATTAAATGATCCTGTCTATGGTTCTCAAATTGCGGTCAATGCAAATTATGGTGTTCCCTTTGAAGCTTCTGTTTGGGTTGAAGTAGCGAAAACCTCGTTTACATTTCCTGATGGTCAAAAAATCACTCTGAGTGATCCGACATTTTTACTCAATAATTTGCAATACGGAAATTTGGAAGCTATCAATACGCTCAGCCCTCGACGGGCTCCAATGCTCACTGGGCTTGGACTCATTGATCGTATTCCTGAATCTCAAATACGGGCTTATGCTGACCCTGACGATACTGATGGAGATGGTATATCGGGTAAAGAAAATCGAGTCTGGTCGCTAAAGAGTAAAAAGTGGCAATTGGGTCGATTCGGATGGAAAGCAAGTCAGCCTAATATTTTAGAGCAAACAGCTAATGCATTTTTTGAAGATATGAGTTTGACCTCTACTCTTTATGAAGATGAAAACTGTACGAGTCACCAGTTAAAATGTCTGCAAGCCTATCATTCGCAGGGTATTGATGTGCCTGATGCGCGACTAGAAGCAGTTGCCTTTTATCTCACTAATATTAAATCACCGCGTGCGGTCGAAACTCCCCATGGTAAAGCGCTTTTTGAGAGTATAGGATGCAGCAGTTGCCATCGATCCAACTATAAACTTGAGGACGATTTAGTAGTGAATCCTTATAGTGATTTTTTACTTCATGATATGGGGCCAAACTTAAGCGGAGGGTTGCCAAGCTTTAAAGCCAGACCCGCGGAATGGCGTACTGCGCCTTTATGGGGTATTGGTTTGGCGAAAAAACTTAATCCTGATGCGGGATATTTGCATGATGGTCGAGCCAGAACGATTGAAGAAGCAATTTTATGGCACTCTGGGGAAGCCTCGCAATCTCAAAAAAACTACAGCCACTTGACCCCTGATGAACGAACCTATATTTTGAATTTTCTGGATAATCTCTAATGAAATTAATACACAGTATTCTATTGATACTGACGTTTATCAGCCTATCTGGATTTGCTCAGGCCAGAGACGTTTCGGCAGCAAAGTTTCTCACCGAAATAAAAACAAGGGTATTCCTTGAAAACACCAAACAGGCACATCGTTTACTGAGTGCGATTAATTCTAGTATTGGCAATTATAAATCGGAGAAAAATACTCAATCATTATCAGAAGCGAGAGCTAGTTTTGCCCAGTTAGTAGCGCATTGGAAGTCAATTGAGGTTGTCTATATCGCTGGATCATTAGATGAAGATATGATCGATCATCCACGGTTTGTCGATCATTACCATCAGGGTAATGTTCCTATTAAACAAACATTGGATAAAATTCTACAATCGGATAACGATCTGAAAAAAGCAATGTTTAAGTCATCTTCAAAGGGAATTAATGCATTAGAAATTTTTCTGTTTGATGAACTGCCCGATTCAGAGCGACGATGGCGTGCTGCATTAATATCCGTTCAACATATTAGCGACTGGTTATCAGAAATAAACCGCTTCTATCAGTCAGATAAATCGTTTGTCCAAGGACAGGCTCAATCAGTCGAAATGCTCATTAATGCCCTGAT
Source organism: uncultured Acidimicrobiia bacterium (assembly GCA_964195315.1). GTDB lineage: Bacteria > Pseudomonadota > Gammaproteobacteria. Next base: position 84,901 of record CAXMOZ010000136.1, read on the forward strand.
CGATAGTAGCTACCGTCTGAGTAATTGGCGGATAGGAGAACCCGCAGGCAGAGTCGCAAAGTATCGAGACCAACCCTCTACTGAACGACTGGAATATCATACTTCGGGCCTTTCGATGTCAGCAATTCATTCTATTCTGGAAACTCATCATCAGGTTTTTCAAATTGCGCAGGATACAGGGTATTTTTCTGAAACAGGGCGTTCGGAAGGTTTGAGCGAAGTTCGTTTTGTCATGACTAAAATCGAGCAGGCACTCGACGCATCTCGAACGGTTTCTATTGAGCCAGAATTGGACGTCGAATCGGTAGAATTTATTGACTTGTTTAATCGTGTCGAGGCGTTGCACAAAGCATATTATTTTCTGTTACTGGATGCTTTAAAGTTGCAGGGAAAAATTGTTGATGCTGATGGAGATTGATTTTTTCGAGCTTGCTGGTTTAGACTATTTTTTTGAACCCGGTCAACGAATTTACTGGGGGTATTTAATTCTGGCATTAATAATTGCACTGGGCGTGTGTCGTTTAACTGGCCAAGTCCAGTCGGAATGGTTGAGTAAAAAAATATGGTTGCATCCGTCGGCCTTGCTTGACTATCGATATTTCATAGTTGCTACTCTGATTAAATCGACGATCATTATGGTGTTGTTAATAGGGGCAGGTGATATCACGATTTCCGTTGTCTATTTTTTAGATAACCATTTTGGCTATAGACCGAAATTGTCACGTATGAGCTTTGAAATTTTGTTTTTTTATGGGCTTTGCCTGTTTATCGTTAATGATTTTACGCGTTACTGGCTACACAGAATGATGCATCAAATACCACTCTTATGGCGTATTCATCAAGTGCACCACAGTGCAGAAGTTTTAACCCCGTTAACCTTCTATCGGGTTCATCCTATAGAAAACTGGCTGTTTGGAGTTCGTTATGCCTTGAGTGCAGGACTTGTGACTGGGTTATTTATTTATGCTTTTGGCTCAGGGATACATGTTCCCGCAATTTTTGGCGTTAACGCCATTGTATTGGTAGCTCATGTCATTGGCGATAATTTAAGGCACTCTCATTTTAGGCTAGGTTATCCGGAAGCTCTAGAACGAGTGTTTATTTCGCCACAGCAACATCAGTTTCATCATACATGGAATGGTAACGGCAAAAACTTCGGCGGCATTCTTGCGCTTTGGGATTGGTGTTTTGGCAGCCTACGGCTATCGAATTCAGCGGATCGATTTCAGTTCGGTCTCGCTGATGAAAAACCCATCAGAACTATCACACAACTATTAGTTAGCCCCTTCGACGGATTCCA
>CAXMOZ010000137.1:0-1875 GCA_964195315.1 uncultured Acidimicrobiia bacterium
GCAACTCAGACAATTGAATATCGTGTTTGAACTTGATATCACCTTTGACATCGATAGCCTTTAAAGTGATTACCGGGTCTTTTTTAGCCCAATCAATCTCGATAGCACCAAAATTTGCCCCAGCATGTGACATACCCTCTAAACGGTATTTGTTAGGTGTTTTACTTAGGTGCACTTCTGTCAAACCACTACTCGTGAAATCGTAAAGAGCATAGTAGCCATCGATTTTTCTTTTTGTGATTTCTGTCCAATGCGTGTCACCCGATAAAAATATCACACCATTGGCCCTTGTCTTCTTCAGTAAGTTAATTAATTTCTCTAACTCTTTAGGAAAGTTCGCCCATGCTTCAAATCCATTGTGCTCGGTGAGAAATTGTGTTCCTCCAGCAATGAATCGGATCGTGGCATCTTTTTTCAACTCTTCCTCAAGCCACTTCCATTGTGCTTCGCCCAGCATTGTTGATTGAGGACTACTCAATGGAACATATTTCCCACCATGAACATTTTTTGTACCGCTTTTAAGTTTTGTTCTATGGTAACGATTGTCTAATAGTATGATCTGTACTTTTTTATCTTTGGGGCCATAAAAATAAGATGTGTATATGCCCTGCCTTTTTCTCCGAATCGAATCTTGTGGTTCATTAAAAAAATCCAAAAATATTTTTTGTGACTCGACTTTTTTAGGGTACTCGACTCCTGCATCATTGCGCCCATAATCATGATCATCCCAAGTGGCTATCACCTCACTTTGATTTTGAAGTACTTGATAACCAGCTTGCCCTGCCAAAGAATCATATTTTTTTAAGAGAACTTTCATGTCTACAGTGTCGCCATAAATGTTATCCCCTAAGAAGGCAAAAACATCTGGCCTATAATCATTGATCGCTGTGAATATTGGTGCTTGCTTACCTTCTTTGATACAAGAACCTAAAGCTATTTTATTGATGGCAACTTCTTTTGACTGCTCATTCCTGCATCCAGCGAGAAGAGTCAAAGATATAAGAACAACTAACGACTTTTTTATAACAACCTTTCTAGGACTCATGTGCGAGTGGAGCTCAATTATAATAAGCACAGATATTTAAATCATTTTTCTTCGTGAAAAGAGCAATGATTCATCATCTTCTATTCATGTTACAATATTCTGATGCGAGTGAATGAAGTATAGGAAGAATTAACACCCTATTTTCCTTATTCCACCAAGAAAAGAAAGAGATTCACGACGCAGTCCAGCCCTGGGGCATCCGTAATCTGACTGATTTCCGCCGACACGCCCAACATTGCTCCTTCCCGCCGGTCAATCCTGCCAAATTTCAGCCACCAGGCATGCCGACTACCTGCCGCTTCTTTCGCAGATTCAATGACCGAAAGTGGCGTGCGCCGTGGAAAGGCGGCGTTTCCCAGTGGGTGAAAGACCCACCCGGCGATATTGCTCCAGCCGGAAGCAATCGGAGCAGTTATGGAGGTAACGAAATAGCTGAAGCCTTTGATGTAACGGATCACTATAGGTGATCCAGCGAGTGTGCAGGCCGTAACGTGAGTGAACGCCGAGCAATCCTCGAAAAGGACGTTGCGCAGGCCGACCCGACCGCCATTTCGGGGAAGGCTGATATGACTGGGGGAACGAGCGATGTAGTTCCCCAGTTGCTGCGCCGGGGTAGTAGCGACAGCATGTACACAAGGGAAACGCACGCAACACGGGAAGCCCGATGGCATGGTGCAGGGATAACCAATCGGACGCCCGTGAGGGACAGGCCGGGCGCTATGGGGTGGCGGAGAGGCCCGTATTACTGAAGAAGCCGGGTAATGCCGGTGGAGGGAAGGGGCCTTGGTTCAAGACAAACGCAAGACGTAGGAAAGGACAGGAGATTGGGT
>CAXMOZ010000138.1:0-2034 GCA_964195315.1 uncultured Acidimicrobiia bacterium
GGCCTCACGCTGCTGAGCCCAATCATTCCGGGGGCGATCGTGACCGTCCCGCTAATCGGCACCGCGTTGGTCATTTATGTGGGATTTGGCTTACAAATATCGATCAGGCGAGACTCAATTGTAATCTGGGTAATATCAAACTGAACGTCCTCATCGGGAACAAACCGTCGATTACCAGGCTAAAATTGAATGCTTGCTTCTAAATAACAATCGTTCATCTTGCAGACGGGAACGGGTACAGTCGATACGGATCGGACATTCATTCAAACGAGTAGTATTTTTAGTGCGGTAAGTTCAATTGACCAACCAACACCTTATTACGATTAGTTTAGACTTTTTGACGGAGGGCATTTAGAAGTGGACCCCCTCAATAGGACAGTAAACATTCGAAGTTAAGGAGTTATTTTCTGTATTATTATCTTCAAAGAAAAGAGGTATGCAGAAAATGAGTAAGAAACGTAGAAACCATTCACCGGAATTTAAATCCAAAGTGGCCCTGGCTGCACTCAAAGGTGATCAAACACTGTCGGAGTTATCCCGGCAGTATGGCATCAATAGTAATTTGATTGTGAAGTGGAAGAAACAGTTGATCGAACAAAGCAGCGAGGTATTTGCCTCGGGGAAAGGATTGGCCCCGGATCGTGAATCTGAAATTCAGGGCTTGCAGGCAAAGATTGGTCAATTGACCATGGAAAATGATTTTTTAGCCAAAGTGCTCGGTCACTAAACCGGGCACGTAAAAAAGACATGGTCAAAGAGAATCACCCATTGCCCCGAACACAGCGATGCGAATTGCTTGGTTTTCCTCGATCCACGAGTTATTACCAGCCTAAACCGGTATCAGACGATGACCTGGCACTGATGAAGTTGATCGACAGGATCCACACCAAACAACCGTTTCGGGGTTCGCGTCGTATCGTAGATGCGTTAGGTGATCACGGGCAGCTGGTGAATCGCAAGCGAGTATCCCGGTTGATGAAGCTAATGGGTATCCAGGCGATACATCCTGGCCCAAAGACCACTCAGCCAAACCCCCAACATAAGATCTATCCGTATTTGTTGAGGAACCTGAGCATCGACCAGGGTAATCAGGTCTGGGCCAGTGATATTACCTATATCCCAATGGAAACTGGTTTTATCTATCTCACGGTGATCATGGACTGGTTCAGTCGCAAAGTCCTCTCCTGGCGCCTGTCAAACAGCCTGGATAGCAGTTTTTGCGTGGATGCCCTGGAAGAAGCAATACACCGCTATGGTAAGCCCGAAATATTCAACACCGATCAGGGTAGCCAATATACCGGTGATGCGTTTACCAAGGTACTTAAGAAAAATGAGATTCGGATCAGCATGGATGGCAAGGGTGCCTGGCGGGATAACGTGTTTGTCGAAAGGTTATGGCGCAGTGTGAAATATGAAGAGGTTTACCTAAATGCCTATGATTCCATGGCCGATGCCAAACAGTCATTGAAAAAATACTTTGCGTTTTACAATCAGAGTCGAAAACATCAGACCTTGAAGGCTACCCCGGATCGGGTCTATTATGAATCCATCAGGCTGCCAGAGGTGGGCTGATGTCGTGGAAAATAACTCCTAAGGAAGCTGTCCAAAAAATGGGGTCCACTTCTTTTATTCTTAACATTGCATATTTACTAATAGATGTATCGAGTATTCTTGATGAAGAAAACTGAATTAAATGGAGATTTCTATGAATATGTTGATGTGTAAAAATCTTACGCCACAAAAGGTAGAAATCGAATGTGGTGGTACACCCACCACGACGCCAGGAGTGGCGTTAAAGTTTTTTAGAGACCAGGCAAAATGTTTCAGTGAGGGTGCTCAGTGTACTACCGGAAAATGTGTCGGATATTGGCGGGATAGAAAAAATGAGAATGGATCGACACCAGGAATGAGAAAATATAGCGCTGAACTTTTCTTTGCATGTAAAATGTAAACAGATTAACTGAGGTACTTGTTTAACACTCACAGTGACAGAACAGAGGTGTGAACGCTACAGGCAAATATGCATATGTGAAT
>CAXMOZ010000139.1:0-2878 GCA_964195315.1 uncultured Acidimicrobiia bacterium
CTTCCTTGCACTCACGAAAAAATCACTATTTTAAGAGGTGCCCTTTAGTCTGATGTGTTTGATCTGCATAGCGCTATATATTTTAACGGGTGGCAGGCATAGCGCATCGAATTCACGCATGGTTACTTCGTTAAGTAAGCCTGCATCATGTAGATTTTTTGTACATAAAGCATTAAGGGAAAGCTTCCCTTTTTATTCATTCTCTTGCTTCACCGGCCTACCGAGTGGCCGATATTCCAACACCCGGCCAATCTGTTTTTCTAATTTCTTGATAAACCTATCAGAGCCACAGGGTAACCCTTTATCAATATTTCGTCGAATTATCGACTGGTCGTATTCCGTGTTTCCTTCTGCCAACCACGAAGACCAATCACCAATGGATTCAAACTGTTTCTTCCAGTAAACCTTTGCTGTCAATACATCGTCTATCTGCCCTGAACAATGTGCAGCGGCGCTTGACCAGATATAGTTTTCCGCTTTTTTCACCATTTTTGCTCTAACAGGGTTCCTTTCGACGTATCGAATGGCGGCCCATAGATAGTGATTATCTAGTGCTGAAGAAAAGTACCTGCCTTGCCAGACATGCCCCTTCCATCCGCGTTGTCGATTAAATCGCTGCGCATATCGCATATGAAGTGGTTTGAATATCGACTGTAATCCAGCCTCGGTTTTAGGCAGGGCAATTATATGAATATGGTTGGTCATCAGGCAGTAGGCCAAAACTTCGACTTTGTGCTGCTTACAATATTCCTTCAGCCATTCCAGGTAGACTTCTCTATCTTCGTCTGTATAGAAGACATCTTCTCTACGATTACCTCTTTGTGTTATGTGGTGAGGCACTCCGGCAAATACGGCTCTGGCTTGTCTTGGCATTGGGTGATTTTAACTGAGTTTACTGTAAAAGGGTAGCGTCCCCTTTTTTTCCTTGGCATCTCATTTGCCCCTCTATTTAACGTGAGAGGTATTATGCTATGGCGCTACCTCACTACGTGAGCCTCGTTGAACATTGTCACTTATCAAGTTTACTTAAATGTCTTTTTCCCCTATAGTTTGATTCCTATAATCTCCTACAATTTGAACCTTTCAAGTAATTTAACCGCTTGCATAAACTAGATTTTTTAGACACTACGCTCAATTCTAGATTATCTATTTTCTAGCTGGTTTCAGGATTAAAAAAATTGGGAGAAGCATAAAACTCATTATTAACTCGTTGATTGTAATATTAATTATATTTAAAAATTAAATTCCTAAATTAAAAAATACTATTTATAAGTGAAATGATGAAGTTAATATTTCTGTCGGTTTTAATAATGAGTGCTTTTACTAATTTCGTCTTAGCGGGTGAAGTAGTTGAGGGCAAGGGTATTATGGCAGCTGAGTCTAAAAGCTTAGCCTGTGATCGTGCGATGGCTATGGCGAAAAAAGAGGCTATAGAGTTTCTTGGTATAAAAATTAATACCGAGGTCAATATGCTTCAGTCCGATCTAAACGGTATTTCAACAAGGTCCTTTGACCTAAAGGTCAAAGAGCAGACAAATGCCGTTATAAAAATACTGGAAAAATCAGTCAACATCCAATTTGATGCAACTACCGGCTTAATCACCTGTGATATAAAATCTAAGTTTGAAGTCACCTTAAATAACGTTCCTAATAAGGACTCTGAGTCCAATAATCAGGTGTCTAAGATGGCACAAAACAGGATCCGAAAGATACTAGAAAATGCGAATCAACTAAACAAAACAGGCGAATTTAACTCAGCATTATTTCAGTACAAGACGATACTCGATCTTAGCACCGACCCTGAAATGCGTCGGATGGCACTTGATGGCATTGTCAACGCTAGTTTGAGCCTTCGATCGGCTAGTCAGATTCAGCCGCCAGACGAGTCTCCGTCTATATCTGCAGCAAAAATTCCCGCTGGACTGTCAAGCCCAGTGGTTGCAAAAGTATCGACAATCAATGGCAGCGACATATCGGGAATTTATAGTGCTGCTATTGTTTATAAGCCCTCTTACTTTAAAGTTTTTGATAAGCACCCCAATATGACAGTCAATATTCAGCAACAGGGTGATAAGATTACCGCTACCTTTACGGGTGGATATTATTCAAATGGGAAAATCGAAGGGCGTCGTGAAGGCAATATCATTAACTTTGACTGGTTCAGGACGAGTGGTAGTTACAGACAGGGCAAAGGAAAGTGGACTGTCGTAAATGGGTCTAGCGTTATCGAAGGTACCTTTAAAGGTGACAATTATACTAATACCCGGGGAACCTGGAATTTAACCTATCTTAAAAAGAGATAGGCTAGTCAGATTCCGCCGCCAGACGAGTCTCCGACTATATCTATTAAATAACCCTAAAATACTAAAATAACCGGGACAGATCTATTTAATTGGTGATCTTTTGCTCTTTGGCTGGCCGACCCGGGCGTTTGAATTCTAGTCTAATTCCTGTTCGTTGCTCGATTTCCTCGGCGAACGGGGTTCCACCCGTAAGGCGATTGCTTTCAAACATCTGGGATATAAACATTGCTTCAGATGTAGAGGAGCCTTGCGCGATTAATTCTCGGTAATGATCAACACTGATGTCGTTTAAACTCTTAAACGCAGTGCGATTTATTATCTGGGGTGGTGATAGACCTGCATTCTCCCGATAGCTTGACCATCGATAATGCTCTGGTTGGGCAACCATCTTCGCCTTTACTGGATTTAGTTTAATATAGCGACAACACTGCAGGAAGTAGGAATCACTTTCGACAATACTCATTTTATAACGACCCTCCCACAGCGATCCTGTACGGTGTTCTTGTTTGTTGACATAACGTGTCTGCCGCCCAGCCAAACGCTTCATTAGCAATCCAATCCTTTTTACATCATCG
>CAXMOZ010000140.1:0-3720 GCA_964195315.1 uncultured Acidimicrobiia bacterium
CCCCAAAAGAATACCATTATTATTTGCCGCGGCATCAGCATTGAGACTTCCGGAGATACTAAAATTACCGCCACCAGTTAGAGACTGGATATTATTGAGCAATACAACATCTCCTTTTAATAGAATATTCCCTGCACCATCATCCGAAGAACGCAAACTGCCAGATAAATTTATCGTTGTAGCAGTAATATCAATCCCTGAGGTGCCGGCTCTTACCCCATTCAAATTCACCGTAGTCGCGCTATCTATTTGTAACTTACCCAGGTTATCAGTATCGCTGCTTCCAATATCACTATTGAATGTAATATTGCCCGAACCTGCCGCCAGCGTTAACGAATTATGATTAGTCTGCTCAGGATTGACGACAATGCCGGTTATTTCAATATTCCCTACTGTACTGCTACCGGTACTAATCTGTCGATTAGCACTGGTGCCAACCAATTCAAGGCTGTCACCATTCAATGTGATATCGCCGCCAGAAGTCGACAAGTTGGCGCCCAGGGAAATATCGTGAGCACCACCACCACCGCTACCACCACTATCACCGGATATAATACTTAGAGCGCCACCGGTAAGAGTAATATCATTATTTATTCGAATATCATCTCCAGCCCTCAGAGTTAAGCTTGTAGTACTAGAGCCATCGGTCACAGTGATTGTTTCATTGACAAAAATATCGCGATTCGCCTGGAGTTCGACATTAGCGGCAGATACACCAACACCCTGTAAAATATCGGTAATCAAGTCGGCATCAAATGTAACGTCGCTGCCAGTATTTTCACTGAAGGCATCATTAGCAGCAACTACATCAGCGCCACCATTCTCGATAGTGATATCTCTAGGGTCGAGCAATAAGGTACCTGTGGTACCATAATTCGCCGACAAATTGACTGTTCCCGCAAATCCTAAATAATCTTTCCCAGAAACTTCGGCAAAGCCACCATCGCCACTAACCTCGCCACCTTTCGCCTGAATATTCCCATAATAGCGGGTTGTTTTGTCTGCCCATACTATGACCTTACCGCCATCGCCCGACTGCTCGGAATTAGCTTTTATACTGACATTTTCACTTACGTAGGTAATTGAGGCATTTCGAATGAGTTGATTCTTGCCTTGAAAGTCACCACCAATCAACACCTCCCCACCATTCAATTGGCCAGAGGCGTCAACAACCGAATCGCCAAAAAGCCCGACCTTGTCACCGAGTATTTTAATACTGCCGCCATTTTCACTGCCCGAGGTAGCGCTGGTCAGACTTCTTTGCTCCAGTATCAATTTATCATTGGCATGCAGCTCAATGGCACCAGCCTTACCGGTTGCGCTGTCTGCTCGAACTGCGCCGCTACTAGTGATATTTTCACCTAAAAATATCACCTGCCCTGCATCCTGATTGTTACTAGCGGAGGAAACATCAACACTGCCGGTATTCACCACATCAGCCCCGCCACCCAGAGTAAACGAGCCATCTTCGTGCACCACTGCGCTGATTGCCTGTTCGATGCCATCACTATTCACAGCTCGTGAAAATACATCCTGGCTAATGCTCGCCGTGAGTAAAACGCGTCCGCCTTCGGCATTGATTTCACCACTATTCAATACGGCCGGATCGATACCTAGCTCATCCTGTAATATAGCTTCAGTAACCCGTACGCCCAATAATCCCTGTTGGTCAAATGTTAGCACCGCCGCTTTACCGGCAGCCAGATTAACACTGCCCAGTTGAGCTGAGATAACCCCTTCGTTAACAACCTGTTTGCCCAGTAAAGCAATATTGCCGCCAAGGGCGGCATTAATTAAACCAGTGTTGATAACAGTGCCGTCGGTGCCTAAAACTTCGTTAAAAATATAATCACCGTTCATGAAGTTGACCGGGTCAATCGCCAAACCCGAGGCGATTAATCCACCGACATTGACCGACGATGTAACACCAAAGAAAATGCCATTGGGGTTAACCAGCACGACCTGACCATTAGCGTTAATTTGCCCATGAATTTCAGAAGCGTTATTACCGAGTATATTGTTTAAAGCGATGGAAGAAGCGTTAGGCTGAATATAATTAACCATTTCGTTGGCATTGACATTATAACTATCCCAGTTAATCGCCAGAGATGAGGTGCTTTGATTGATGGTGGTGGTTAAATCTGATTGGCTGATGCTGCCAGCACCGCCGACAATATTGCCACCATCAGGGCCCGCATAGGAATACGAAGGATAGATAAAGAGAAACGAATAAAAGAAAAGCTGGATATAGCCCTTAAAGCCTAGCCGAATTCGATCATCCAAAATTGATTGTAGGTGTTTAGTAACGCCACTTAGTTCATTTACCATCAATGCTACCATGCCTACTCCTTTCCAGTTTCAATAGCATTTGCGCTTCACTGTCCCCAGGTTTTCAAGATATTAGACGATACGGTTATGCCGACACTTGCCTAAAGCTTTGCCAACACTGACATAGCGCTGACCGTACCATTTGAAAACATAATCACTAAGCTAGTATGGTTGCTATCGGTTGTGGTGGCAAAACCAGTATAGTTACCATTATTTGATGGGCCGACACCACAATCAGTCAAATTCAAATCTAAGGTAAACACGGTAGAAATCGCGACCGGTGCTATGGCGCCCGCCATTTGGCAAGATTCAAAAATACCGTTATTAGCAGCTCGAAATAAGTCTACATCAATAACACCGCTAGTATCGAATACCAGAAAATCAAAGGATATCTGGTCAACCGTATTGATACCCCCCGTCCAGCTACTCACCACATTGGTTATCACGGCATCGGTCGAATTAGTCTGACTAAAGGTCAAACTAAAGTTACCGCTACCAATCCCGGTACCTGCTATAGTGCCGCTGAGTTGCGAGCCTTCGGTGATCGTTCCAGTAATGGTAGTGTCAATTGGTGTCGGCGGTGTATCACTAACTGCCGCATCCATACCATAATAAATTTTTACCGTGGCGCTAAAATCGTTGCCCGTGATACTGGTAATAGTGCCGTCATATAATACAACCGCGCTTAGGCTCATAATCATAAACCGATTACCACTGATCAAGCCCTGTAGGTCGCCTAATACCAAATCTGAGCTTCCATCTGCAGGGTCTATAATCGTGGCGTTACCCGCATTATAGTAACCCGCAGGATTCGCTGGAGTACTGCTACCACCACTGCTACCACCACCGCAACCTTGTAGCCCGACTAAAGCTACAATCCCCAACAGAACTAACATAACGAGAGTAAAGCCTTTGTTTTTTGATGTGGTGTCCGCGTAATGCATTCTCATCTTCCTTTGAATTCAAGATTTAATCGGTAGGTTTTGACCATCGATCATATCAAAAAAGGAATTTCAAATCACAATTGTCTGAAACCACTTGTCGGCTCGGAGGGAGTTGGGGAATGGTAGAACTTATAAAACTAGATTTGACAGCATAAATGACCACATAAACACAAGATCGTGATATAACGGATTATAATATTTTTTCTGTTAGACAGATTGACCTGCACCAGGCAAATAAGAAAATACGCCCATAACAACAATTCCCAATACAAATAAAATATCCAACATGCATATTAATAAAAATATTCGACTAAATAGTGTAGGTAAAACTGCGTCAGGAAATTCTGAGGAGTAATTCTTAAACCGTTTTTTGGTAATATAAAAGTTGGGCGCGGCAAGCAATAAAATGTATCCCATTGATCTAACCAAACTGAGCGGCCATGAGCTA
>CAXMOZ010000141.1:0-27214 GCA_964195315.1 uncultured Acidimicrobiia bacterium
GTGTTGCAGTGGCGAATAAAATGGCCCGCATCGCCTGAGTGATAATGGCCAAAGGAGAAACCTATCGAGTGGCTCTATAAGCTGAGCCAATTAATAAGACTGATGGACTAACTATCGGTCGACAGAGCAAAAAACCTTACGACAGTTGCAAAAGACGAAAGATCGGATGGTGAGATAGGTCAGACCGGCTCATTCAAAACCTGCTACCTACATTGGCCATAATAACGCCGTAGGGATGATGAGGAGAATGAGCACAAATAACCATCGGGGCCAGGCAGCCAAAATCTGCCAATAACAGGCCGGATATATGAGTGCAATGATTTCACTCTCACATCAGCGATTAAATGTCTTGCAAACGGAGTGGGTTAATATATGTAGGTAAGGGGCGAGAGCAGGATGCGTTAAGCTTTGATTCAGCAGCCTGAGCCTATATTCACGCCATCATTTAGTTATCAATGACTAATTACTCAAGTCTAACGATAGGAAATTGGCATGAAAAATTTGAAATCTACTTTAGCCATCGCATTTGCAGTCTCACTATCAGTAATGCTATTCACTGTTTCTTCGGCTTCTTTAGCAGAGAGTAAAAACAAACACAATACAAGTAACAGGTTTGGTCAGCATTATGACACTGTTAAGGTTATCAAGGTGATACCTGTTTACCGCCAAGTGCGAGTTCCAACTCCCATTAGAGAATGCTGGGACGAACCGGTGTTACACTCGACAGACGGGTATTTTTATCCAAAGTCGGCAGGTGGTATGGCGGTTGGCGGAATACTCGGTGGTGTCATTGGACATCAGGTTGGCAAGGGGAGAGGTAATAAACTCGCAACGGCATTAGGCGTTATCATTGGTGCTGGCATAGGGCATGACGTCCTGAATGATGATGCGCAGCCAAGCCAGAGCAATCGCTATACCCATAGTGAATACCAAGAGCAGTGTGAAGTGTGGCATCAAGTTAGTTATGATCAAGTTGTTGACGGCTATGATGTTACCTATCGATATCAGGGTGAACGCTACCATATTGAAATGCCTTATCATCCAGGCAAACGCATTAAATTACGTCTTAGTGTTGTTTATTAGTCATATGTATTAGTAAAGCGTCAGAAATTTGATCACATGGCCAATTGGCAGATAGCTAAAGAAGGGTAAATATTTAAATGCGAGCAATAGTGATTGAGGACGATCAGGACATTCAGCAGCAGATTGTTAATCGTTTAAAAAAAGAGGGTTTTGCCGTCGACTGTGCCGACAATGGTCGAGAGGGTTTGTACCTGCTACAGGAATATCCCTGCGATGTTGCCATTATCGATCTTGGTTTGCCCGAAATGTCAGGATTGGAAGTCATCACCACGATTCGTAAAGAAGGCAAGAATACGCCTATCTTAATCCTAACGGCACGGGATCGGTGGCAGGATAAGGTCGAAGGTCTGGATGCTGGCGCTGATGACTATTTGGTCAAGCCATTTCACCACGAAGAAATGATGGCACGTATTAGGGTCTTAATACGCAGAGCATCCGGTTGGTATGACTCTCGAATTAACTGTTCGCCTTTGAGTCTCGACACAATAACCCAGCGAACCTATGTGGATGACCGGGAAATTAATTTGACCGCCTTCGAATACAAAGTGCTGGAATATCTGATGTTGCACGCAGGAGAGGTTATTTCAAAGACAGTTCTAACCGAGCATCTGTATGACGATGAAGCCGACAATGATAGTAATGTCATCGAGGTATTTATACGAAGGCTGCGCCAGAAGCTAGACCCAAATGAAGACTTAAAACCAATCGAGACATTGCGTGGAAGAGGGTATCGATTGACATTGTCTCGAGTTGGCCAAGACAGTGCTGAGTAAAGGTGTTTAATGAGGTCGATTAAATCAAGACTTACTTTTGTGTCGATGATTGTTCTAGTCATCTTTATGATCTTGACAGCAGTTGCGCTCGAAAAAACAGTTGTTAAGCGTGCTTTACAAGCTGAAGAAGATAAATTGCAAGTAATGATATATAGCCTATTAGCTGCAGTTGATCAAAGTCGCGATGGTTTGAGTGTCGCCGTCTCCAACGAACGTTTATTCGAATCACGTTTAATGACGCGAGACTCTGGCCTTTATGGGTTTTTGTATAACGAGCATCACCAGCAAATATGGAGCTCTCGATCTAGCAGTGACAGTGCTGTCTGGAAGGGATTCCCCAGAGTTGAAAATATCGACTCTGGTGATTGGCAATTTAGTACTCAAACATTTAATAAAAAATATCACTTCAGGTTAGCGTTCGCGATCCTTTGGCCTGATGTAAATAACCAGCTCAAAAGATACAACGTGGTGATTTGGCAGGATGCGAGTGATTATTACAGTCAACTCGATCGCTTTCGGCAAACGCTCTGGGCCTGGCTTAGTATCACCATTGTCTTACTGTTGATCGTCATGTATCTGGTGATGATGTGGAGTTTACGCCCACTTAAAGAAGTTGGGCTTGAAATTAAAGCAATCGAAGATCGAAAGCAAACTGGATTCGAACAAATTTATCCAACTGAAATAACACCTTTAACTGATAATCTGAATATTCTACTCAATCGTGAACAATACCAACACCAGCGTTATCGTAATGCTATGGATGATTTAGCGCATAGTTTGAAGACGCCGCTGGCTGTATTAAATGGCCTCACAGATGTTGACTCGTTAGGGCGTATTGAATTGGCGACGATGCGTGAACAAACTGCACGGATGAATCAAATTGTGTCCTATCAATTAAAGCGAGCGAGCAATGTCGTCGGTTTGAAAATAAATAAACCCATTGACCTGATCGTCATCATCGACAAAATAAGTGCGGCACTAGCGAAGGTTTATAAAGAGAAAGACGTGCAATTTGAATCAACTTTGCCCAGTTCCATTCTGATCAGAATGGATGAAAGTGATTGTTATGAAGTGATGGGGAACTTACTTGATAACGCATTTAAATATTGTCAGGATAAAGTGCATATCAACTTTATTGAAACAGAGCGTGACACGATTGAATTGAATATCGAAGATAACGGCCGTGGCTTAAAGTCGTCAGAGATAGATCGAATATTAAATCGCGGCACTCGCCTAGATGAAAGCAATGAAGGGCAGGGGATTGGCCTGGCAGTCGTTGCTGAGGTGGTTAAATCTTATAATATCAATTTAAAATTCAAAACTTCTGTCTTGAGTGGGTTGAAGGTAGTGTTATCACTGCAGGTTGTGCCTCTAACATAAGGGTTAGCCTGAATTAAACCGTTACCGATAACCATAACCCATATATAAGAATGGCGGCCCCTGGAAGGTAAATTAGGCGATTGATTAAACGAGACCAGCCGGATGAAAATTGTTTTTGGATCTGAGCATCTAAGTAAAACATATCAACTCTCCTATCGAGCTTTGATGGTGCAACTACCTGAACAATTATACTGAGCTTAGTTTACGATACTTTTATTAGCGATCTGTGACGCATGTTGTGCTATGCGCAAAAGCAATGTAAAAACCTTGAGCTAAAGGATCTGACTATATTTGTGTTTTTGGACAAGGTCCGATTGAAAAAATTCTAAGCGACTAGTAGGGGAGTTCAGATCGTCAATTGCGAGTTCCGACGATACATGTTCACCTATGCAAGTTTTACATCGGAAAAAAGTGACCAGACTTTTACCTTCAGCCGTTTTATTAGCAACAAACATGGACGAGCTGCAGTTGGGACATTTCATAATGAGACTCTCGTCGATGCCGTTGGCTAAATAAAAAATAGTATAACTTTAATTTCGAGAATCACAATATATTGTGTATAGGTTTATTCCTCACCACTATATATAGTGGTGAGGTGATATTTTTATCAATAAATTAGTTGCTGTAATTTCAACTGCTTAAAAAGTAAAGTTGATGTTTTACTTGAAAAGCTGCTCATAAGTGGCAGTAGAAATAATTGCAGGGAGTGTTAAAAGATCAGTTTTATAAGGCTTTAAAACCGATATCAGTCCTGAAATAGGCACCATCCCAATCAATTTGGTTGACTATCTGATAGGTTTTTTTCTGTGCTTGCTCTAGTGTATCGCCTAATGCCGCAGCACATAAAACTCGACCACCACTGCTTAGAATATTGCCCTCATCATCATTTTTGGTGCCAGCATGAAATACTTTTGACTCTGAATCAGCAGTTGGTATTCCTTCGATAATGTCGCCTTTGAGGTAGCTATCAGGATAACCGTTGGCTGCTAGCACAACGCCAAGGCATGAGCGTGAATCCCACTGTACTTCTTTCTCAGTTTCTTTTTCAAGCAGGTTGCCATCGCAACAAGCAATGCACAGTTCAACCAAATCTGACTGCAGCCGCATCATTATTGGCTGTGCTTCCGGGTCACCGAAGCGGCAATTGTATTCGATTACTTTAATGTCACCTGCTTTACTGATCATCAGGCCTGCATATAAAAAACCAGTATATTTTGCGCCCTCATTCGCCATGCCTCGAACCGTAGGCCAAATAACTTGTTGCATGATTTTGTCTTCAACTTCTGTCGTCACAATCGGGGCTGGGGAGTAAGCGCCCATGCCGCCTGTATTAGGGCCCTGGTCACCATTGTCACGTGCTTTATGATCTTGTGAGGTCGCTAGTGGCAATGCATGCTCACCGTCGACCATGCAGATAAAACTCGCTTCTTCTCCATACAGAAACTCCTCTATGACAACACGATGGCCAGCATCGCCGAATGAGTTACCTGACAGCATATCCTTGATTGAATCAATCGCTTCCTGTTCAGTGTGCGCCAGGATGACTCCTTTACCAGCGGCCAGACCGTCGGCTTTAATGACAATGGGGACACCTTTACTTTTAACATATTCAATGGCATGTTCTATTTGGGTAAAGCTCTGATATTCTGCGGTTGGTATTCTATGTCGTTGCAGAAAGTCTTTAGTGAATGTTTTTGACCCTTCCAGCTGTGCTGCCGCTGCGCTGGGCCCGAAGATACGTAGTCCGGCAGTTTGGAATTGATCGACAATACCTTTCACGAGTGGCACTTCTGGACCAACGATTGTGAGTTCGATAGATTCATTTTGTGCGAATTCGAGTAAGGCCTCAGTATTTTCAGCGTCAATAGCGATATTAAAGATATCAGGCTCCTGATGAGTGCCTGCATTACCCGGTGCGACAAAAACCTGAGTCACCAGTGGTGATTGAGCTGCTTTCCAGGCTAGGGCATGCTCACGTCCACCACCGCCAATAACTAAAACCTTCATATCAGTAGCCTCTACTATCAATGCCGAAAATGGCGCATGCCAGTGAATACCATAGCAATACCGTGCTCATTGGCAGCCGAAATTACGTCATCATCCCGCATAGAGCCACCAGGTTGAATGATGGCTCGAATCCCCGCATCATGCGCTGCGTCGATTCCATCCCGAAAAGGGAAAAATGCATCTGAAGCCATGACTGAGCCAGTCACCTGAAGCTTGGCATGCTCTGCTTTGATACCTGCGATGCGAGCGCTATTGATACGTGACATTTGTCCTGCGCCTACCCCAATAGTCATCTGATTTCGGGCATAGACGATGGCATTTGATTTAACGAATTTAGCCACTTGTAATGCAAATATCATATCGTCCATTTGCTGTTGGTCTGGCTTTATTTCAGTGACAACATCCAGTGTGTCATAGAGTTGTAAGTCTGCATCCTGAACCAGTAATCCCCCATTCACACGTTTGTAATCGAGTCGATAATCAGCGCTCTGCCACTGACCACATCGTAGTAGGCGAACGTTCTTTTTGGTGGCTATGATTGCGTTGGCATCGGCGTCGACGTTGGGTGCTATAATAACTTCAACAAATTGCTGATCAATAATCGCTTTGGCTGTTTTCGCATCAAGCGTCCGATTAATAGCGATAATGCCGCCAAAGGCTGATTCTGGGTCAGTTTGATAGGCACGCTGATAAGCATCGTGGATATTACCATTCAGAACAGTGCCATCGATGGCAACACCACAGGGATTAGCGTGTTTGACGATAACGCAGGCGGGTTGCTCAAATTGTTTTACGCATTCAAGTGCTGCATCAGTGTCACCAATATTATTAAAGGAAAGAGCTTTTCCTTGCAACTGAACTGACGTGGATACGCTTGATTCGGTTACGCCAGCCTCGACATAAAACGCGGCATTCTGATGTGGGTTTTCACCATAACGCATTCCTTGAGCATGTTTGAATTGAAGGTTAATCGTCCTTGGGAACTGATTATCCTCCTTTTTTTGCACCATACGTCCAAAGTAATTAGAAATAGCGCCGTCATAACTAGCGGTATGTTCAAATGCTTTGATGGCGAGTGAAAACCGAGAGGCGTCGCTGATCTTGCCATCATCTGCATCCATCTCTGCCAGAATGGTTGGGTAATCATCAGGGTCAACAACAATGCAAACACTGGCATGATTCTTCGCAGCGGCCCTGACCATAGTCGGGCCACCAATATCAATATTCTCGATAGCGTCTTCGAGGCTGCAATCTGGGTTTGCCACAGTTGCCTGAAATGGATACAGATTGACTATCACCAGGTCGATGGGTGGAATTTGATTGGCTTCCATCACGTCTTCATCGATACCACGTCGAGCTAAAATGCCACCATGAACTTTGGGATGCAGTGTTTTAACGCGGCCCGCCATCATCTCGGGGAATCCGGTGTAGTCGCCAATTTCTGTGACGGGTATGTTGTTATCGGCGATTAATTTTGCGGTGCCGCCGGTCGACAGCAAGGCAATGCCTCTAGCGTGCAAATGGCTTGCAAGTTCAACGATACCTGATTTATCTGAGACACTGATTAATGCGCGGCGAACGGGCTGTGCGGTTGACGACATAATTTTGCTGAGCCTGAGTCAAAAAACGGCATTATAGCTGAATGATTATGCGAGAGATATTGTCCTTGAGGGTTTTATCGAGCTAGCAATCTATTTGTTTATTTAGCGCAATTGCCTGTTGCGAGTAGGATTAATGTTCGATCTGATATTGCTTTAACTTTTTGCGTAATGTGCCTCGATTAATGCCGAGGTAGCTCGCTGTTTTCGATTGGTTATTGTTGCAGTGACTGAGTACGGTTTGTATCAGGGGGTGCTCGATTTCAGCGATAACCGTGTCGAATAAGCTACAGGGAACTTCTCCATCGAGATCGACTAGATACTGTCGTATCGCCTGTTCAACTGACATTTGTAGCGCGCTTGTTTGGCTTTTATTTTTCACAAATTTAACGACTGACCCTAGCTTACATATAGTTTTAATTAATATATTCAGGCAAGTGTTTGCTGGTTCCACTGCTCAAAATAGGTATCAATCAATGATAGTTGGGCTTCTGCGGTCGATGTCTGCATTAAGGCAGCTTTAACATTTACACTATATTGACAGTTCTGTCCTAGTTGCCAATTAATGTGCTTACGCGCGATTTGAACCCCAAGATATTCACCATAAAACGCATATAAATTATTTAAGTGATCTCTCAGCCACTTTTGTTTTTGCTGCTCACCGGGTTCTTGCTGAAATTTTCCAGTCACTAAAAAGTGCTCGATATGCTCAAAAATCCAGGGACGCTGCTGCGCAATACGGCCTATCATAATAGCATCAGCACCCGTGAAGTCCATGACCATCTTTGCTTTTTGTGCACTATCAATATCTCCATTGGCAATTACTGGGATACTGATGTTTTGTTTTACCCTGCGAATAGTTTCGTATTCAGCCTGACCTAAGTATTTATCTTCCCTGGTTCGGCCGTGTATTGTTAGTGCCTGAATGCCGCAGTCTTCAGCAATTTTTGCTATTTCAACTGCGTTTTTGTTTTCGCGCGACCATCCGGTCCGCATTTTCAATGTGACTGGAATCGATACTGAGCCAACCACCGCGGTAAGAATAGCTTGCACCAGCTTCGTGTCCTTGAGCAGTGCGGACCCTGCATCGACCTTGCAAACTTTTTTGGCAGGGCAACCCATATTGATATCGATAATCTGAGCTCCATGGTCGACATTGTATTGAGCCGCATCTGCCATCATCTGAGGGATCCCCCCTGCAATTTGAACGATAACTGGCCCTGGTTCTCCCTCGTGGTTCATGCGTAATTGTGTTTTACGGCTATCTCTTAAGTCTGGCCGACTAGTGATCATTTCGGATACGGTCATGCCAGCACCTAGCGATCGACAAAGCTGTCGAAATGGCCGATCAGTCACGCCAGCCATGGGCGCAAGTACTAACGAGTTGGCAAATTGATAGGGGCCAATACTAAATGACATAGAGAGAACTGCTGGCTTTATTGGGAAGCGGACTATAGCTAACAATTGTTATTTCAACCAGCAACACAGTAATAATATTGCTGTGAGGCGAGTGAGTGAGCATTATTCGTTCGACATCACCCCCAGCAATTTCATATGCCGGATGATCGAATAATGCATAGCTCAATGATAAGAAATGCCAGCTGCTGAAGCAGGTTTAGAGTTATGGAAGGTGAGCCTCAAGCGGTACCGGGTCAGATTTACGTCTTCGATCTGAGGGCGCAATTGAGCCACATTCAAGAAAAATTCGATTTTCACAAGTAGCACAAATACTGCTGTCAAGCCTTGAAAAAATAGTAGAAATGGCGATTTCTTTTGAGGTGAAAATATTGGCAGGATTGAGTTCATCAATATAACCACCGCGGTTAATAATTTTCATTGCGCTGTCTTTTAATTGATATAAATACAGATCACCACCGATTGATTTCCTGGCGTTGGCTTCATTTACGAGTAGTTCAGCACCGGCAACATCGACCTGATTCACTCCTTGAGCGAGCAAGAACAGATGTTTCTGTTCTGGGTAATGTTCCCGATAAAGTCGTAACAACTCGCCAACATGAGAAACCGAACCAAAATAAAGCGAATCTTCCAGTTGTAAAATTTTCATCTGTGGGCATTCAAGAAAACTACTTCCAGAACTAAATTTGCGTTTTCTATTCTTTGGATCAGGTGATCTTCGCTCTAACTTTGGCTTAGAAGTTTTGCGTAAGAAAAACATAAGTGACAGTACAACACCCAATAAAATGGCAAATTCTAGCTCAAGAAACAATGTGCTAAAAAATGTAACGCACAACACTAGTGCTTCATTTTTATCAGCTCGTAAAATTTTTCTGATCTGCGTGAAGTTAATCAAACGCCAGGCAACAAGGAACAATAGTCCAGCAACCGCGGCTTTTGGCAGATAAGCCGTAAGAGGAGCGACCAGAAGAACCAGTCCTATCAGTAAAACACCGGCCGAAGCTGCGGCGAGTGGTGTGCGTGCGCCAGCATCATAGTTAGCGCCGCTCCGGTTAAATGATCCAGTAGCTACATAAGCTGAGAAAAAACTACCAAATATATTAGATAAGCCCTGTCCGATAAATTCCTGATTGCCTTCAATGGGTTGCCCTGATTTGATCGATATAGATCGAGCGATTGAAACGGCTTCGGTTAAGGCAAACAGAGTCATAGCTAACGCAAGTGGAGCAAGGTCCCTGATGACATCGAGTGAAAACTGAGGGCTTGAAAGGGGAGGGAGTTGTTGAGGTAAGGCCCCTACCATTTGAATGCCAGTGGTTTCAATGTCTAAAAAAGTGTTAAATAAAACAGCCGTGATACTGCCAATTATCAGTGCCAAAATCATACCAGGAAATTTCGGGCTAATTTTATGGGCAATCATACCAACCACTAATGTGGTCAGTGCAACTAGCATCACCAGTGGGTGAAATGATGTCCAGTTATCCCACAGGTAATTGACGGTTTGGTAAAGATGATCGGTGTCTGGGATTTCTATACCGAGGAAGGTTTTCGCCTGTTTCGCTGCAATTAAGCAGGCAGCACCGGCCGTGAAGCCAACGATGACAGAATGTGAAATAAAGTTAACCAACGCACCAAGCCGAACAAAGCCCATGGTGAGCTGCAGTACGCCGACCATAAATGCGAGCGTAATGGCGAGAGAGATATAATGTTCGCTGCCGGGCACTGCTATCGTGCTCAATGATGAGAACATTACAATAGAAGCAGCTGTCGTTGGGCCTGATACAAGGTGCCAGGAGGAACCAAACATGGCCGCGATAATGGCTGGAATCATGCTGGTATATAGGCCGTATTCAGGTGGCATACCGGCAATAGCAGCGAAAGCGACCCCTTGTGGCAGTACAATTGCAGCCCCGGTTAAGCCGGCGATCAAATCAGACCTTACAATATCTTTGTTAAGGTTTCTGCCCCAGCGTAGGAAGGGAAAAAAACGAAGGAAGCGTCTCTGGAAATTCATGACCTATTTTTCACTCAACAATGCACCTAACAATACGATATTTCGCTCTAAACTGAGTAGTTGAGCGCATAGTGTCCATCCATTCTGGTCAACTATGAGAATAACCTGGTTAGCTAGTAATACTAGCTTTCGGAGCAGGTAAATTACCTGATCGGGACAACACCCAATATACCGCTTGTTATGGCGTTCAGGTAACACTTAATTTCGATGCAGGCATTAATGTGACTTATATCGGTGGCGAATTCCGCTTGGTTATAGAAACTCAAATTCATAGGTTAGCGCTTCTGCACCTGGATCGAGGATTTCCAGTCGGAACTGAATGGGTATATTGCTTTGTAGCGAAGTCTGATCACTATCTGATTGAAGGTACTCGTCAGGCACAAACTGACGGTTGGCAATTAAATTCCCCTGAATGTCAAAAAGTGTGACAAGTAGTTTAGGTAACATTTGGGGGAATGGCGCTTCGTTGACAAAAGAGCCCGTCACCATGAGCGCATTGGACTGCACTGGATGAGTAAATACATTACGCTCGAGTAGTTTAATTTGACGGCTACTGGAAAACTGAGAATCGGCACAAGGCACGAGTTGGCACAGGTGCAAAATTTGTTGCTGGTAGCGAGGGTTGCTAATGAGTTCGTAACGTTGATAGTAAATTGACTGAGTAATGGTAAGCACCAGTAATAACAAAATTCCGATTAGCCATAGCAGGGGAGAGAAGTGAATAAAAGTACCTTTTCTTTCGCCATACATTGCTTCATGCAGGCTGAGTTCACTGTACGCTGGACTTGATGTCTTGGGCGATACTGACGGCTGCTGAATGTTTACTACTTGATCACTGCCAATATAGGTCTTTAAGGATGAAAGTGCATTGAATATAACGCCGCACTCACCGCATTTGACTTTGCCAACGGCAATTTTAAGTTGTTCATCAGTGACACGATAACGTGCGTTACACTGCCGACAACTGGTTTCCATAATGTCGCCAAGTTGCGAGCTGTTAAACATTATTCCCTGTGCTTGATTTCCTTGTGCCTGATACTCGAATCCAGTCGTCTTTTACACAGATAGGATCGAGTTCAAAATAGGGCAGATAAGCTTGTTTTATATCATTAGCCTGGGTTTGCAAAATTCCAGACAATAAGATCTGACCGCCCGGCTTAACCAGTTCAGAAAACCTGGCGACAAATTTAACCAGAGGGCCAGATAAAATATTGGCGATTAATAAGTCGACAGGCTCTGACTTGAACGCTTCTGGTAGGGTGATATTCAATAAGGCGGGATCGATATCATTCCGTCTAGCATTTTCTCGGCTTGCTTCGAGTGCCTGTGGATCGATATCGACAGAATGTATTTCACTAGCGCCTAATTTGTAGGCGGCAATGGCTAATATGCCAGAGCCGCATCCATAATCGATGACAGATTGATTTTGAATGTCATGTTCGCCCAGCCAGCTCAAGCAAAGTGCTGTGGTGGCATGCCCACCGGTACCAAAAGCCAGACCGGGGTCAAGTTGAATGTTAACCGCTGATGGGTCGGGTGCTTCATGCCAGCTTGGCACTACCCACAGTTTTTGTGCGCATTGAATGGGCTTGAAATATTGTAAGTGAACTCGACTCCAGTCTTGATCATCAATAACCGTTTTTTTGGCGGTATGAATTTGATGTTCGGGCAGACTCTGAATCAGGCCGTCATAGAGAGCTTCGAGTGAATGTTTTTGAGCGAATAACCCAGTTACGATTGAATGTTGCCATATAGGCGTATCACCAGGCAACGGTTCGTAAAGGGGTTCGTCTTTTGCATCACTGAGCGTGATTGCAACAGCACCGAGCTCGAGCAAACTATTTTCTGTTTGCTCGAGCTCGGCTGCGCTAGATTGAACACTGAGTTGCCACCAGGCCATTGGTCATTCCTTAAATTGAGTTTAGTCGAGACCCAGTTTCTTTTCGAGATAATGAATGTTGGCACCACCAGCAGCAAAATTCTCGTCACTTAAAATGTCTTTCTGCAAATCGATATTGGTTTTAATGCCTTCGATAACGATTTCAGATAAAGCACCGTTCATACGCGCAATGGCTGATTCACGGGTATTGCCCCAAGTTATCAGCTTGCCAATCATCGAATCATAATAAGGTGGCACGGTATAACCATTATAGATATGCGAGTCCATGCGCACACCTGCACCTCCTGGTGCATGGTATAAGGTGATTTTACCTGGTGATGGCATAAAAGTTTTAGAGTCTTCAGCATTGATTCGGCATTCGATTGCATGCCCTTTAATTTGAATGTCATCTTGGGTGTAGCGCAATTTATTGCCGGAAGCGACTAGAATTTGCTCTTTGATAATATCGACGCCAGTAATCATTTCAGTCACGCAGTGTTCAACCTGTACACGGGTATTCATCTCAATAAAATAAAATTCGTCATTTTCATATAGAAATTCGAAAGTACCTGCACCTTCGTAGCCCATCTGGGTACAGGCTTTGGCGCAACGTTCACCAATTCTCTTTCGTTGTTCTAGCGTGATGCCAGGTGCTGGTGCTTCTTCAACCACTTTCTGGTGTTTGCGTTGCATCGAGCAATCTCGCTCACCGAGATGAATAGCGTTGCCATGAGAGTCGGCCATGACCTGTATTTCAACATGTCTTGGAGAGCCTAGAAATTTTTCCATGTAAACGATATCGTTATTAAATGCCGCGGCCGCTTCTGACTTGGTTAACTGGATCGAACTGAGCAAACTTTCTTCTTCATGCACAACGCGCATGCCTCGACCACCACCACCACCGGCTGCCTTGATAATAACTGGATAACCAATTCTACGGCCATGCGCCAGACTTGCCTCGGTGTCGTTAGTGAGTGGTCCATCTGAACCCGGAACAGTCGGAACACCTGCTACTTTCATTGCTCTAATCGCGGCGACCTTGTCACCCATGACGCGAATCGATGCTGCACTTGGGCCAATAAATTTGAACCCACTCGATTCAACCTGTTCTGCAAACTCCGCATTTTCTGACAAAAAACCATAACCCGGGTGAATCGCAGACGCATTGGTCAATTCTGCTGCACAGATGATAGCCGGGATATTAAGGTAACTTTGAAGAGACGACGGCGGCCCGATACAGACTGATTCATCAGCGAGCCGAACATGTTTAAGATCGCGATCAGCGGTGGAATGGACAGCAACTGTCTTAATACCCATTTCACGGCAGGCGCGTAGAATTCGAAGTGCAATTTCACCTCGATTGGCAATAACGATTTTTTCTATCATATCTGCAGTTACTCGATGATGAACAGAACTTGATCGAACTCAACGGGGCTGCCGTTTTCAACCATGATTGATCGAATCGTACCTGACTTGTCAGCTTCAATTTGATTCATCATTTTCATAGCTTCGATGATGCAAAGTGTATCGCCGACATTGACTTTTTGGCCTTCGCTGACAAATGGCCCCGATGTCGGAGATGCCGAGGCATAAAAAGTACCAACCATAGGGGATTTGATTTGCTGCCCACTGATATCCGCTGGGGCTGGCGCAGCTACTGTTGGTGCCGCCGCCGCGACTGGCGCTGCTGCCATTGCTGGTGCGGCCATTTGCATAACGGGCGCTGAAGCAGAATAACGACTAATGCGAACTGATTCCTCACCTTCTTTAATTTCTAGCTCTGCGATGCCCGACTCTTCGAGTAGTTCGATTAGCTTTTTGACTTTACGAATATCCATTATTGAATTCTCTTAATTGATTTCATTTATTGGGTTTAATTTATTTGTGTGAATTAGCTTCATTGCAATAAAGGATTGCAGCTTCGAGTGCTAGTAGGTAACTGTTTTTACCGAATCCACAAATAACACCCACGGCAATGTCAGACAGGTAAGAATGAGTTCGGAATTCTTCACGAGCATGCACATTGGATAAATGGGTTTCGATGAATGGAATACGAGTCGCTAAAAAAGCATCTCGAATGGCGATACTGGTGTGTGTGTAAGCGGCCGGATTAATAATAATAAATTGAAATTGATTGTCGACCGCCTGTTGAATACAGCTGACAATTTCGCCTTCTGTGTTGGATTGAAATGAATTTAGCTGCACATCATTTTGTTCTGCTATCTGTGCTAGTTCCTGGTTAATACTAGCGAGCGTGTCGGAACCATAAGTCTCAGGTTCTCGGCTTCCAAGCATATTTAAGTTTGGGCCATGTATGACCAATATTTTTGACATCTTATAATTTTATATGCGTCTAAACGCTTGTTTTTGTAAAGATGAAGTGATTTTCACATAGTCGGAATATGGAGTCCAGTTATAGTGTGTTATTTACCTATTTAGCGAAGTTGTCGACAAGTTAATTTGTTTTGAGGGCACTCTATTTAGTTACCTATGCGATTAGAGTGTATTTATGACAATTTTATAAGATTATGTTCTAGCGCATATCTTGTGAGTCCAGCGGCTGTTGAAAAATTTAGTTTGTGCTTTATGTTGATGCGGTGGGTTTCTACGGTCCGTACTGAGATATCCAGCGCTCTGGCGAAACTCTTATTACACTGTCCATCTGCAATTTGTTTGAGAACCGCTTCTTCTCGGTTAGTCAATACGGATGGTTTGGCGGTTAAGTCTATTTCGGCTTGGTTGCTAAAAAGGTTCTGCGATGCACCCGCGCTGAAATAGGTGCTGCCTTGGTGTACCGCCTCAATCGCCTTGATTAATTCATCAGATGATGCATCTTTCAAAAGGTAACCATAAGCACCGGCTTTCATCAATTTGACGATATATTCGTGATCGTCGTGCATGCTGAATATGAGTATTTTGATGTCGGGTAATTCGGTTTTGAAAAGATGGGTTGCTTCGACCCCACCCATGATTGGCATGGTGACATCCATTAATACCACATCAGGGTTAATTTGCCTTGCCTGTTGAAGTGCATCTTTACCGTTATTGGCGGTGCCGATAACATTGAGATTGGGTTCGTTTTTTAGGCGTGCGCTAATGCCATCAATCACCAGTGGATGGTCATCTACCAATAATAGCCTAATTGAAGATTCTGCTTTGCTCATCTCAATTGCCTCATAAATGACTACTCATCGGTAAGTCTGCCTTTAGTCGTGCACCTTCATTGACGCTTGAGTGTAGCTCAAACACACCGCTTAATAATTCGATTCTTTTTCGCATGTTGCGCAGGCCGATACATTCTTCGAATAGTTTAGACTTTATTTTAAATCCACAGCCATCGTCTCTTATAGATAACTGAATAGAACTTCGGCGCTGTTTAATGCGAAGACGTACATGACAGCTTCCTGCATGACGTTCGATATTAGTGAGTGCTTCCTGAATCACTCGGTAGAGTGTGATTTCAAACTCCTCAGGTAACCACGCCTCGTCAAATTCGATTTTGAGTGAGGTCGTATTTCCAGTTCGTTCATTGAACTGACCAATCAAGTTGTCGAGGGCTGTTTCTAGTCCCATATCGTCCAGTAATCGGGGGCGCAGGTCGTGAGAAACACGACGTACTTCCTGTATCGCTGAATTCAAAACATCTAGCCCACTATCGAGTTCCTCGATTGCATCGCCCTGATTTTTTTGCAGTCGATCAATGGCTGACTCAATTCGAAATTTGACAGAAACCATGAGTTGATTGATGCCGTCATGTAATTCTCGAGAAAACCGGCGACGTTCACTCACTTGAAGGCGCACTGTTTGATGGGCTAGCTTTCTGAGTCGTATGTCTGCCAATCGACTTTCATGCAAGTTAATGGCTATGCCAATGAGCGTAATAATGATCACTGTTGTGGCGATAATCATGAGCATGGTGAAGAAAGTGCTTTTGATATTATAATCAACTTGAGCGTGAATTTTGGCAACTTCGCTGGCTATATCATCGATATAAAGGCCTGTCCCCATCATCCATTGCCATCGAGGTAGTTGAACGACATAACTGATTTTTGCCTCCTCAATGTGAGAGGAGGGTTTGTTCCAGTAGTAACGGTAAAAGCCACCGCCTTCAGCCGCAATTTGGAGCAAATTACGGATCACATAATTGTCACTACTATCTTGCATGTCGTTGAGATTTCGTCCGACAATGTCACTAAGAATGGGGTGAACCAGATTGGTTCCTTGTTGATCGTAAACAAAGAAATACCCATCATTGCCGTAGGTTAGGCGGTTCATAATACGTTTCACTTTCTCACGGGCCGTTTGCTCATCTAGACTCAAGTCGCTGATAATATGATCGGTAGATGTCAAGGCCAGGCTGATATAGTTCTCTAGTGCCTGCTTCTTGGATATCAGTAGAGTTGTTCGAAGGTTTCTATTTCCTGATTCGACAGGATGCGTGCCTGATTCGTATTGATCAATGCAATAGCACCTGTTACTAAAACAAGCGGCAGGATGGTGAGTAACAATATTTTAGTTTTCAGTGATATTAAGATTTGGATTCAACTACTCGGTGATCTCAGAACCTATCCTGCCAAAATATACTGGATGTGCAATCTTTAGGTTTGAATTTAAGTAGTATTACTGAGTTAAGTCGGGTGTTATTACTCACTATTTTAGATATATAGCGTTAATTTAGCCCATACCAGCCTGGAAATAATAAAATACTGATAACGATTATCACCTGCATCATGATGAATGGCATGACACCTCGGTAGATATCCATCGTACGTACTGAGGGTGGGGCGACCCCTTTTAGGTAAAACAAGCTAAACCTAAACGGCGGGGTGAGAAATGATGTTTGTAGGTTCATTGCTATGAGGATTTCAAACCAGACGGGGGCAATGCCCATCGCATCTGCGACAGCATCGGCACAATAATGAAGGATATTTCCACGAAATCGATGAAAAAACCTAATATCATATTGACCAGCATCGAGAGTATCAAAAAGCCCATTTTATCACCAGGTAGGCCAAGCAGGGCCGCTTCTGCAATTTCTTCTCCACCGGTGTAGGTAAATACCATCAAAAAAGCGGTGGCACCCAGTAAAATGGCAAATACCATGGCAGTCACCTTGACTTTTTCCAGTGAGGCTTCATACAACATCTGCCAACTAAACTGTCGGTAGAGTACCGCAAGAAGGAGTGCGCCCATGCCTCCAAGTGCGGAGGATTCAGTCGGGGTTGCAATGCCAGCAAAAATTGATCCAAGCACAACCAGTATCAAGATTAAAGGTGGCAGCATCGATTTTAGGGCGGGGATAATCTGTGCACGCCGATCTAAATCTTCATCCATCGACATAGCCGGTGCGACTTCAGGGTGAAAGTAGGCTTTAACCAGTATGTAGCCGATATAGGCTGCGATTAAAATCGAGCCTGGTGCTACCGCCGCTCTGAATAGATCACCGACCGGAATACCTATCACATCACCCAGAATAATGAGAATGATTGAAGGAGGAATGATCTGTCCCAATGTGCCGGCGGCGTAGATGGTGCCGCAGGCCAATCGTTTGTCGTAGTTGTACTTGAGCATCACTGGCAATGAAATCAATCCCATTGCGACAACGGAAGCTCCGACTACACCGGTGGATGCGGCTAATAATGATCCGACCAATATGGTTGAAATGGCTAAGCCACCCCGCACCGGGCCAAAAAGCTTGCCCATCGACTCCAGCAGTTGTTCTGCTAGTCGGGTTTTTTGCAAGATAATCCCCATGAATATAAACAGGGGTATCGCCATCAACACGGTGTTTTCCATAATCGAGAAAATACGAAATGGCATGAACGCAAACAAATCTGGCCCTGATGAAAAAACACCAAAAATGAGTGCAACGCCGCCAAAGGTAAATGCGACGGGAAAGCCAACTAGCAACAGTACCATGGCGGCAAAAAACATTACGATACCAATCATTGGGCTATTTCCGATGTGTTAACTAAGTGTTTCGGGGTTGGGTTGGTTGTTATGATTATGCAAACCACGAATGGTATTGATGGCATGTAGCATAAAACCTAGGCCGCAAAGTGCGATAGAAAAGAATGCGAAAGGAATCACGGACTTAATTAGACAGCGATAAGTTAATCCACCAGGGTCACCAGATTGCTCGCCCATTGAATATGAGTCGGCGACAAAATTTAAACTGTAGTAACCCACCAGTAGACTAAAGAGCAGTAAGAAAATGACAACACCGAATATGTCGATCCATGCCCTCGTGTTGATCGACTGTCTTTCATTGAAGACATCCACTCGCACGTGACCGTTGTGGGTTAATGCATAGGGCACCCCCAATAAAAATATTGAGGCATAGAAATTCCATTCTAATTCCTGCATACCGATGGAAACATCGTTAAACAGATAGCGCATAACGACATCGTAAAATATGTTCATTAGTAACAAAATTAGAAGTATTGCAGCGAGACTACCGAGCCACTTAGAATATTGATGGATCAGATTTTCACAGTTTAAAAGTGTCATGAGAGGCCTCAAGGTAAGCAGGGGTAAACGGCTTTGAGCCGTTTACCCCTGGGTTACTTATTTTGTTGCTTGGCTATTGAAGTAAGCGGCGTCAGATATTTCACTCCATACCCGTACCTTGCTCATATACCCTGATTGCGAATCTAAAATCTCTTTTGCTAAGGGTCCTTCGCTGCTTTTTCTGCGAGCAATGATGCATTCGCTTCGCGCACTGGTTTGGGGAAAGTTTTTACTTTGATGTCGGGGAGCTCTGATTTCATCGTCGCCCAGTTTTCGCCACTGGCGTGGTAAGACTGGATATACATGTCATAAGCGGCTGTGCGCTTTGCTACACGGAGGATTTCCTGTAAGTCCGCTGGTAGTTTTTTCCACGACTTTTGATTGATCATGAATTGCAGTTCGGTTGCAGGTTCATGCCAGCCGGTATAGTAGTAAGGTGCAACTTTGTGGAAGCCCATGCGTAAGTCTAATGAAGGGCCTACCCATTCGAGCGCATCGATAGTGCGTCGCTCAAGAGCAGTATAGAGTTCACCGGGTGGTATATTGGTCGGTTTTGCACCCAGTTTAGCCAGTACTTCTCCGGCAAAACCTGGAATTCGCATTTTCAGGCCTTTCAAATCGCTAACCGAGTTGATTTCCTTCTGGAACCAGCCACCCATTTGATTGCCAGTATTGCCTCCGGGAAAAGACAACAGGCCATGCTTGTTGTATACCTTTTCCATTAGCTCCATGCCACCGCCGTAATAAAACCAGCCATATTGCTCCGGCGCAGTCATACCAAATGGCATGGTGGTGAAAAACAGGGTATTGGCATCTTTGCCCTTCCAGTAATAAGAGGCGGAATGTCCCATGTCATATTGACCACCACGTACCATGTCGAAAATACCAAATGGTGATTTGTGCTTATTTTTCGAATCGATGCTGATTTTCAGGCGGCCGTTGGACATTTTCTGAGCCATATCAGCCATATTCTTCGTCGCATCACCAAAGATAGGGAAATTAGTGGGCCAGGTTTCCGCCAGTTTCAAGCGGTAAACTTTTTCCGCTGAGTAGGCAGGGTTTATGAGTGCGGCTGCGCATAGTGCAATCGCCACTAGCTTTGTTTTAAAAAAGGGGTGTTTCATTTTTGCTCTTCCTCAATTCAGTTTGCCGGTGCGGTGGCAATGGCAAAGATTAGGCAGTCTCAGCTGCAATCATCATGCTAGTGATGATTGGGAAGATTTTTAAGTCGTGATAATGCTTAGTGACGTGATGTTTCTTACTGAGACAAAACTACTTAGACAAGCCCAGGTAAAACAGGCAGGGAGTCAGTAGTTTTACGCAGTTTCTGGGCTTCATAGAAGTAGGGGGGTAATATGATCTCGTAATTGTTCTAAGGTGGCTTCTCCAGTGTGTGTGTAGTGAATTTTCCGTTGCTGATCAATAATTGCGGTAAATGGCAGGCTGCCAATATTATTGGTGAAGGCAGCGTTATACATCGATATTTGATTACCTACCAGGAAGGATGGGTAGTTCATGCCGTATTCCAATTCAAATTCCCGAACACTTTCTTCACCATCAAGTGCTAAACCAATAATTTGCACCTGTTCCTTAAACTCGTTCTGAAGCGCTATTAATGCAGGAATTTCTTTTCGACAGGGCGCACACCAGGGGGCCCAGAAGTTGACAACGAGAACAGGCTGGCGCCAGTTCCCGAGCAGTTTTTGGTTGCCATCTAAGTCGGTTAGCGGGACAGCTTCGAGAGAAAATTCGTGCGGCATTTCTTGAGCGGTTGAATACTGTTCGGTGGTAGATATCTCAGGGGTGGGTGCTGAAAAATAAAATAAACCAATACCCGCTAACAGTGAAACAAAACTGACCAGGGTGAGCAATAGGGTGCTTTTATTCATAGTTGATTAGTCAAAAGATAATGATTCACATGTGATATTCAAGGTTAAATATTCAAGGTTAAAAATTCAAGTGTGACGTCCGGCTAAAATTAATTAAAGGTGGCGTTTACATGGACAGCGAAATCTTCCCCAGACATTTCACCGACGACTCGGCGGTTTCGTTTTTCGACGCCATTCTTATCAAAAAACAGGATAGCTGGTGGTCCATAAATACCGAGCGAATTCATAAAGGCCGAGTCAATCGAATCGTTGGCAGTCACATCAGCCTGTAGCGTTATAACCTGGTCGAGCGATGCTAGCACCTTGGGATGGGTAAAGGCATACTTTTCCATTTTTTTACAGGAGATACACCAGTCGGCATAAAAATCGAGCATGGTGAGTTTGTTGCCAGCCACAGATTCGCTCAAAGCACTTTTTAAGCCTTCGGTGCCTTTAATCTGTTTGAAATTAATATGACCGGACTGATTGTCATTCGATTGATTGGATGGATAGTCAGACCTGATGCCACTGGTAAGACCTTTCAATGGTTGTATTAAGTCACTGCTATTAGACGCAGCGCCTATTAAATGTACAGCACCGTAAATCAATAGAATAACGCCCAGGCCTTTACACAGCTTGCGCCAGCCGCTTGATGGCTGTGGTAGTTTTTCTAGTGCGCCCATATAGATAGCAGAGGTGATGGCGAGTATAGCAATGAGTGCCATAGTGGCCGCTGTCGGCAGAATTCTCTCAAGTAGCCAGATCGCCATGGCTATCATGACAACACCGAAGACTGATTTGACAGTGTCCATCCAGCCACCAGCACGGGGTAAAATCTTACCCGCTGATGTGCCAATCAGTAACAGCGGAGTACCCATGCCGATACCGAGCGCAAACAAAGCCAAGCCGCCCAGCTGCCAGTTTTGGGTTTGGGATATAAATAGTAATGCGCCGACCAGAGGTGCGGTAATACAGGGGCCCACAATGACAGCTGAGAAAACCCCCATTACACCGGCCCCTGCGAGTGACCCACCTTCCTGCTTGTTGCTAAATGCGGTGAGGCGGCTCTGAATCGCATTTGGCATTTGAAGGTCGTAAAAGCCAAACATCGATAGCGACAGCAGCACAAATATGGCAGCAAATAGGCTTAGTATAATGGGATCCTGAAACCAGATTTGGATATTGTATTCGGCACCGTAGTAACCAACGATAGCACCGACTAAAGCGTAGGTAACTGCCATTGCAAGTACGTAAACTAATGACAGATTGAAAGCAGTGCGCGTGCTTACTTTCCCCCCCTGGCCAGCAATAATGCTCGATAAAATAGGGATCATCGGGAATACACAAGGCGTGAACGTTAGGCCGACACCTGCCAGAAAGAATAGCCCAATAATCAGAAAAAGGCTTTTGTCCTGCAGTAACAGCTGGGCATATTGGTCTTGCTCAGACTGAGATTCATCAGTGGAAGCACTGGGGGATGTTTTGGTTGCCGGAGATTCACTTACCACAGGGGTAGTGGGCGCTTCACCTGAAATCGTAATTGAGCCAGTGCTGCTATTCACCTCGAGATATTTGGTAATAGGCGGATAACAAATACGATCTTCGATGCAGCCTTGATAGCTATAAGCCAGGGTGTAACTTTGAGTGGTATTGGCCGCTGAAGATATTGGGATAGAGAGCTTTAAACTATCGTGATAAACCTCTGTTAAACCGAAGAATTCATCATTTTTTTCATCGCCACGGGGTTTGGTTATCGCAGCAATGGAGTGACCATTGCCGCCGACCAGCTTAATATCTACCTTGTCTCGATATAGATAAGCGGTTGGCATAATCGTAATGTTAGTATCGACATAATTATTCGCTGCTAATTTTGCGGTTAGCATGAATGCATTGTCTGGATGTGGGATTTCTTCTTCGTCGGATAAACCAATCAGATCACCGAGTGTTTGCAACTCTGAAAAGGTATTTGTGTTGGATCCTAAATCAGCCGAAAAAGCGCTACTTTGTCGTGCTGATTGAATCGGGTCACTCAAAAGCAAACTTTCTAATGAACTGCTGTTTTGTCCTGTATTGGACTTGTTGGGCTCAGCTATAGCAGATGTTGCCACATAAGGCATGGCTGTAATTTTTTCGTTAGAGCCAATCGAAGCAATCAAAAGTTGATTGAGGGGTGGGTAACAGATACCAATATCTGCACAGCCTTGTCCGGTTGTTTTGAATCTAATGGTTGTTAGTGATGTGTCGTTAATGAGGTTCTTAGTCAGTAACGGCAGTTCGATCCTAAGGCTATCGCGATAGGTCTCGACCTCGCCAAAAAACTCATCTTGTTTAATTTTACCCTTTGGAATTACTGGCTCGCCCAACTGCAGACCTAGAGTTTCGGCATCAAATTTGAAACCGTGACGATACATAAAATAACCAGGCGCGATGTCATACTCGGCAATCAGGCTATTGCCTTCTACCTTCGCGGTTAACTGAAAGGCTTGCTCGGGTCGCAATAGTTCATCATCTTGGTTGGCTGACGCGATTGAAAAAACGGCAATTAATATGGACGACAAGAACCAGACAATAGGCCTTGTTTTGAAAGGTTTTAAAACAATCATTTTATCGGTTATGTTTCATATTGAGTTAAGGTGTATTGACTGAACCAGGCTGATCCACATTAATTGATTCAACAATAGTAGAGTGTATTTAGGTCAAAATGTTTAAATTTATTTTCGATTTTTCATTTTACAGGACGTTTACCTATGCACTGTCATTTCAAGCAAGCCATTGAAAGGATCGAAAAGCGATCATATATACGCTCTATTAACGCATCATTAATAGATATATTCAGTGTATATTGCTCTGTACGGTCCAAAAATGGATAGAGATATGCTTTAGAGTAGCCTATTTTAAATCGTACATTTTGAATCCTACATTTGGAATGCGAATAAAGTAGGTTACCAGTCTAATCACGAGGGTTATATGTTTCCAGTTATCACCACAATATTCTTGCTAGTCCCTATTGCAGAAATATTTTTGCTCATTCAGGTGGGTGGCATTATCGGTGCGCCGTGGACTATTTTGCTCGTAGTGTTAACCGCAGTCATCGGTGTTAGATTGCTTAAAATTCAAGGCGTGTCGACTCTGGCGCGCGCACAAAATAAAATGCAAACGGGTCAAATGCCTGCTCAGGAAATGCTCGAAGGAATGGGATTGGTGGTGGCGGGTGCTTTTCTTCTTACACCTGGTTTTTTTACCGATACAGTAGGTTTTGTATTGTTATTTCCACCAACCCGAGCATGGTTGGTGAGAAAGGTTTCCACATCAGTTATGAGTTCAGGACGATTCGTACAAACACCGTTAGGTTCGAATACACCGTTTAATTCAGGCCCATCGTTCGAATCAACAACACAAAAATCCACCAAGGATGCCAATGTAATCGATGGCGTGAATTATACTCGCGAAGATTAACTATCATTTTGTAGTGTAGGTTTCAGTATTTCCAGTTGCTAAGCTATCAATTTCTCCAACGCTGACTAGCATTTGATAAGAGTTGAGCCCACTTCTGCCTTGCAAAACAGTATCAAAATATTTATTTTTTAACCAGTTGCTTGAAACTCTTCATTTTATCCCCCATATCGCTTGACTAAGAAAGACTGCTGACTATTATTGGCACTCCCTTGTTGAGAGTGCTAACTCACAGGAAATTCTAACCGGCTAGCTCGTAAGCTAGAAGGATTTTTTTAAACCATAACAATTTTGGAGAATAGTAAAATGAATATTCGTCCCTTGCATGATCGTCTGGTCGTCAGACGTAAGGAAGAAGAGCGCACTACAGCTGGCGGTATCGTCATTCCTGATTCAGCAACAGAAAAGCCAAGTACTGGTGAAGTAATTGCTGCTGGTAAAGGCAAAATCACAGATTCTGGTGACGTTCGTGCGTTAGACGTGAAAGTTGGTGATGTTGTTTATTTCGGCAAATATTCTGGCACTGAACTGAAAGTAGACGGTGAAGAACTGCTAATCATGCGCGAAGATGACATCATCGCGGTTGTTGAATAATTTACACACTAAAGGTTAATTCACTATGAGTGCAAAAGAAGTAAAATTTGGCGATGATGCGCGTTCGCGTATGGTCAACGGCGTTAACATTCTAGCTAACGCAGTAAAAGTAACACTCGGTCCTAAAGGCCGTAACGTAGTATTAGATAAGAGCTTTGGTGCTCCAACTGTTACTAAAGATGGTGTTTCTGTTGCGAAAGAAATCGAGCTTGAAGACAAGTTCGAAAACATGGGCGCACAGATGGTTAAAGAGGTTTCTTCGCAAACTTCTGATATCGCTGGTGACGGAACAACCACTGCAACAGTTCTAGCTCAAGCGATTGTTCGCGAAGGCATGAAAGCCGTTGCCGCTGGAATGAACCCAATGGATCTTAAACGCGGCATCGACAAAGCTGTTGCCGCTGCCGTTATCCACTTAAAAGAAATCTCTACTCCCTGTGCTGATACTAAAGCGATTGCTCAAGTCGGTACTATCTCTGCTAACTCTGACGACAGCGTCGGCCAAATCATTGCAGAAGCAATGGAAAAAGTTGGTAAAGAAGGCGTTATTACAGTTGAAGAAGGTTCGTCTTTCGACAACGAACTTGACGTAGTTGAAGGTATGCAATTTGACCGTGGTTATCTGTCTCCTTACTTCGTAAACGACCAGACAACTATGACTGCCGAGCTCGAAGAGCCAATGATTCTTCTTTATGACAAGAAGATTTCTAACATCCGTGACTTACTACCGATTCTTGAAGGCGTTGCTAAGGCAAGCCGTCCTTTATTGATCATTGCTGAAGACATCGAAGGCGAAGCATTAGCCACATTGGTTGTTAATAGCATGCGCGGTATCGTTAAAGTTTGTGCTGTTAAAGCACCTGGTTTTGGCGACCGTCGTAAAGCAATGTTGCAAGACATCGCCGTATTGACTGGTGGACAGGTTATCTCTGAAGAAGTTGGAATGAGTTTAGAGAAAGCCACTCTGGAAGATCTTGGTTCAGCCAAGAAAATCACAATCTCTAAAGAAAACTCCACTATTGTTGATGGTGCTGGTTCTGCTGATGATATCCAGGGTCGAATTACTCAAATCAAAGCGCAAATGGCTGAATCTACTTCAGATTACGACACAGAGAAAATGCAAGAGCGTCTGGCTAAAATCGCCGGTGGTGTTGCAGTAATCAAGGTTGGTGCTGCGACTGAAATCGAAATGAAAGAAAAGAAAGCCCGCGTAGAAGACGCGCTGCATTCTACTCGCGCTGCGGTTGAAGAAGGCGTTGTTGCTGGTGGTGGTGTTGCTCTGATCCGTGCTTGCGCTGCAATCGCTGATCTTAAAGGTGACAACGACGACCAGACTGTTGGTGTTGACATTGCACGTCGTTCAATGGAAGAGCCAATGCGTCAGATCGTATCTAACGCTGGTGACGAAGCTTCAGTTGTTGTTAACGAAGTGAAAGCCTCTAAAGGCAATCACGGCTACAACGCTGCAACTGGTGTATATGGTGACATGATTGCCATGGGTATTCTTGATCCAACTAAAGTAACTCGTTCTGCGCTTCAAAATGCAGCGTCGGTTGCTGGTCTGTTGATTACTACTGAATGCATGAT
The DNA here is from genome assembly GCA_964195315.1 of uncultured Acidimicrobiia bacterium. Classification (GTDB taxonomy): domain Bacteria; phylum Pseudomonadota; class Gammaproteobacteria. Next base: position 26,163 of record CAXMOZ010000141.1, read on the forward strand.
TGCTGATGCACCTGCGGATAAAGGCGCAGCTGGTGGAATGCCTGATATGGGCGGCATGGGCGGCGGCATGGGTGGCATGGGCGGCATGATGTAATCATCCGTTCGGGCTTGCCTGAACTGTAGTACCAAGTAGTACTTAAAGCCCCGCCTTGTGCGGGGCTTTTTTGTGAGCATCAACAAATAGACAGCATTGCATTAACTCGTTTTAGCGAAGATTAAAAGGTCAGCAAATAGGGTAGCAACCCAGTCAAAATTAATTTTTTTAAGTTAAAACTAGGTTTTCGGTTGAAGTCATTCAGGGGCTTATTGTGTATCTTCCCAATCGCCGTAAAAGATACAATTTATTAATTTATTTCAACGTCTGCTATAAGCAAATTAGCAGTTGTTCAGGGCGTTAGTGATTAGTGTGGGGAAACAGCCCATTGAAGTCATGGGCGGTAGAGTCCTAACTTATAGGTATCTGCCTGAAGTGGTGACTGCTGAATAAAATCACGAAGGCCTTTATTAGGTTCTTATCATTGGAATTAACTTCAGATTCAACTACTCTTGCAAGTAATAGCGGTTTTATCAAGCTTAATGACTCAAGGTATTACCTAAATGGATGAAAAAATAAATACCCACGATTTGCTTTTAGAAAATGAAAACCTCCGTAAAGAACTTCAAAGCCTGACTCAAACCAAAAATGATCTTCTAATCTATAAGCATCAACTTGATGCAATATTAGAAAACGCACCTGTAGAAGTGTACCTGAAGGACCGAGAAGGTTGTTATATTAGGGTCAATAAGCAATTTGAAAAATTATTTGGAGTCAAAAATAAAGACCTGATTGGGTTGCTCCCAGCGGATATTATTGCCCCAGAGCTAGCTGCTTCTACACGAGAGCATGATCAATCTGTTCTAAATTCAGGGAAAGCCGAGTGCCGTGAAGAAATAATCGAATTGGTTAACGAGAATCAATCACATACTTTTTCAACAATAAAGTTTCCAGTATTCGATGCCAATGGAGAGGTCGATGGACTGGGTGCAATAGTTACCGACATCACGGCTAGAGT
>CAXMOZ010000142.1:0-2037 GCA_964195315.1 uncultured Acidimicrobiia bacterium
GTCAAAATATCTTGGTGGACACGCCGATGCGCTCGGTGGTGTCATTTGTGGCAATAAGGATCTAGTCAAGCAGGTTTATCATTATCGTGAAATTAACGGTGCGACTCTGTCTCCGATGGATGCTTACAGCTTTATTCGCGGAATGAAAACTCTAAAACTACGGGTCGAAAGGCAAAACGATAATGCCATGACAATGGCTCGCTGGCTTGAGAAACATCCAATGATTGAGCAGGTCAATTATCCGGGCCTTGAATCACATGCCAATCACGATGTTGCTAAAAGCCAAATGCGCGGATACGGTGGCATGTTGAGCTTTGCAGTCAAAGGTGGGCTTGATGCCATTAAGATATTTTTGCCCAAACTTAAATATGCCCACATGGCAGCAAACCTGGGCTGCGTTGAAACCGTGGTTGGCCCTCCGGTTACCACTAGTCATGTTGAATGCAGTGCCGAGGAACGTGCCGCCGCCGGTATTCCCGAAGGTCTGGTCCGATATTCAGCTGGAATAGAAGATATCGAAGATCTCATTGCAGATATGGAGCAGGCGCTCGGATATTTAAACTAAAGCACTTTAAATTCCCCGTCTAACCATAAATGTCTTTCAATATCGATTGAAAGACATTGGAACAGGCCACTTTTTTTCAGCAAAAGTGGCCTGTTCCAACATTGCTTGCCCGCTAAACCGATAGCCCCTTTCACCCGATTGAATTAGCAGCAATTCAGCAGTCATTTTCAATTTAGTGCATGACTTAATTTGGCAATCTAAAGGGTAAGGCGGTAAGTGTTGATATCGCAGTCAGTCAGGCCGACAAATAGAAACGCCTAAAACTGGCTCATTGCTCAAGCACTATTTCTTCCTATACGCATCAAGTGATATGACGTTATTGCCAAAGCCGGTATCAGCGTCTGATGGCACCGAGGTATTCTGCAGCTCCCTTGAAGGAAACAAGTCTGGATGTTTGGCAGCGAAGTCGGCACGCTCTTTGGCTTTAAGGTTGGCAATGCTCTCATCTGCCTGGGCCATACTGTATTCACCATAGTGTGTTAACCAGGCATGCAGGAATTCATTCTGCGGGGTGAAGTAGTCTTTTTCAGCCTTGCGTTTTCTTAACAGTTGATTGACAAAAAAATCCTGGCCTATCAAATCAACCTTTGTGGGTACTGCGCCTCTGTCATCGGCCCAGCTACGAAAATGCCAGACCACGTCATTAATATGCGCTTGCACACTTCGATCTCCGCGCAGGTAAAAGGCACTGCTATTGTGCTGATGACGATAGCGTTCAAGGCTGCTATCGATTGCCTTCGAGTCGGCATTGATGGCGGCCATCATTTCATATACATGAACCGTGAGGTGGTGTTCAAAACTATTCAGAAAGCAGGCATCATTACCTTTTTTTAACGCGGATAACGTGATACTAAACCGACTCTGATAGTCCATCACTACTAACACGTTTTTACCTTTTACTTTTATGGCATGCACCAACCACTGCCATTGTCGCGGAGCATTGGTTGTGGCTACTGAATCCGTTATTGATTCAGCAATGGTTTGTTTAGGGGCAGCTTCAAGCGGTGATATTTTTTTGCCTTTTATGGTTCTACTAAAAAAATCAGCAGCAGCTTTGGTGCAGTTAAGTATGAGCATGACTCGCCTTTGATCTGTAATTGATATTCAGGTTCTGATTGCAGTTCATCTTCAAAACCAGGTCGAAATTAAGGGTTCAACTGTTGATATAATAACTCTAGTGAGGTCTTAATTCTGGTTTTTTCACCCATCTTCAGTTTGAGTTTACCAACCGCCTTACTGACCCCAGAAATATGCGTCATTCCAAACTCATCTGCAATCACTTTTAGCCTGATCTGACTTAACTCACGGCATAAATAGAGCGCAGCCCATCTAGCTAAATTTTCACTGCCACGATTCATTACATGGTAGTAAGCATTTTCAAAATTGATTCGAATTGGTCTTGGCACCTAGAAAGGCTACAATAGGTTAGAAATTTCATCACCGATTGACCCCTTATCCTTATCCTTACCATA
>CAXMOZ010000143.1:0-1568 GCA_964195315.1 uncultured Acidimicrobiia bacterium
CATTTGCGGTGGCAGTGACAGTGCCACCCGCATCATGTAAGAATAAAATCTCAGTACCAAGGCGACTCCAGATCTCCTTATCATTGAATAACCAAGCCGCAAATTTATCAAACCATCCAGCTTCTCGAGTCAATTTAACCACACCTGGGGATATAGTGATTGTAAATTTGCGTCCAATACTATTATGATACTGTTCTATTATTTCAAACATTACTTAAGCTCCTCATTTAGTGATTTATGTATTGTAAACTCAGACCAATATCTACGCAGTACGGCCCATTCACCTTCATTCCAGTAGCTCAGAAAGGTTTTAGGTTTGTCAGTCTCCAAAGCAAATTGGATGGCCTCATTGAAGGCTTCTGATGCGTTGGTTAAATCGATTATTATTTCACCCGCAGTTAACAAGTCAGCCTCAAGTTCAGTTACTTTGTCTTGTAAACCGAACCACATTTCAGGGGTAACATCTTGCATTACCTCTGGCTTATCTTTAAAACAGGACTCACTCATATTATTTCATCTCCTCGAATACCATGGGACCATCTGATTGTGCCCATTTGACAATGCGACCTTTACCATCATGATCGCGAAAATTTACAATCTCGAACAATCCAAGACTGCACTCACCCACATCTTGATACAACACCTCGTTGTTCTCATCGATTATGGCTAACCCAGTGAACGTAGGTTTGATCTTACTGATCATCCATTCACTCAGGGTTAGGTTAGCTGCAGAAGCGGCATCAAGCCACTCCTGCTTCATGCCGGGTGCCAGCCTTAATTCTACTCTACTAGTTTTCATATAATCCAATCCCGAAAGTGGTTTTAAGTGCTGGGTTGTCGAGCACTTCTTGGATGCGCTCTGCAGTGTACAACTTGGTGAAACTCTTACCGGGGTAAAAACCGCCGAATGCGTTTGGTGCGCCATCAAACGATAACTTGATCTTGTACTTGCCATCTTTGCGCTTTCTACTGAGTATTTCTAAATGCATTTTAAATCTCCGGTTGGTGGTTAGTTAAAGGCTTTCGGTGTTACCCTGAGCATTTAATTCATATGATGCACAATCATGATTGTTATATAAGAAGGACAAATCAGCGACAATCATTTCATCAAGACCAGTCACATCAAATAAAACTACTTGGCTGGCTGAATGCTGCGATCGACCTTTGGCGCCAACGATTGCAACTACACGTTTAACATTTTGGTAGGTGTTCAATAAATGAGTTGCAAGTCCGAAAGCATTTGTTCGAGCACCGTTAAGGTTGCTGTAGCGGTGATTCCAAATGGTCGTCATTCCTAAAAGTTTTGCGCCCATTTTTGAAGCTTCTTCGATTTGGTGGTCTGATATAGTCATGTCGTGTCTCGTGTTAGTTAATGTACGGACATCATATCAGGTTGTACGGACATGTCAACTATATAATTCGATAAAGTTTTAGATCGTTGCTGCGCCTCACTCTTCCAGGCTTCGAGTACATCCTTGGGAACTGAGATCCTTTTGGATTTGGTCTCGATTGATAGGTGCTTGTGGATGCTCTCATACGTTTTGCTATTTTCTAAATAAATGATCCAT
>CAXMOZ010000144.1:0-63371 GCA_964195315.1 uncultured Acidimicrobiia bacterium
ATACGGTATCGGGGAAAATCATGGCGATCATCTTCCCTATTTCAGCTTTTGTGACACTCGGCTTTGAGCATTCGGTGGCAAACATGTATTTTTTCAGTCTCTTCATATTTCAGCCTGGTAGTGGTATTGGATTCATAGATTTACTGCAAAATTTGTTGCCCGTTACACTCGGTAATATTATTGGAGGCAGCGGTCTGGTGGCTTTGGTGTACTGGATTTGCTATCTGCGGCAGGCGAGATAACGGTTGGCCGGGTGAATATGTCTCGGTAGCCTAAAAGCGTATGGATACATCAACCATCATCATGCACATCGCAATCATGTTAATTGCGGCGCGAGTATTGGGTGAGTTAGCTGCGCAGCTAAACGTGCCACCAGTGATTGGCGAATTAGTCGCCGGAATCTTGTTAGGTCCAACCTTATTTAGTTTGATAGAAACAGATGGCATGGTACGCATCCTGGCCGAAATTGGTATTATCTTGTTATTGTTTCAAATAGGTTTAGAAACCGATATTGGCGATCTGGTTAATGCTGGGCGAAAATCGGCTGTTGTTGCTATTGGGGGTTTTCTATTTCCCTTTGTGCTTTGTTTCAGTCTTAGTTATTACTGGTTTGAACTGAGTACACTGGTGTCGCTTTTGGTTGCAGGCACCATGACTGCAACCAGTATCGGCATCACCATGCGATCGTTAGGTGACCTGGGTCGGGCAAAGAGTAAAGAGGGTCAGATCGTTCTGGGAGCCGCCGTGATCGATGACATTCTTGGAGTTTTGTTACTGGTATTCCTATTTGATTTTGCAACTAACGGAAGGATTGATTTACAGAGTACCTCTCAAATACTGCTGTTTATGCTGATATTTTTTCTGGTAGCTCCGGCACTGGCAAAGGCGATTAGTTTTCTCATTCTCCGTTTCGAGCATAAAAGCCTGATTCCCGGTATCGTGCCGACCACGATCGTATCGCTGGTTCTATTCCTTGCCTGGTTATCGCATGCCATCGGTGTACCTGAACTACTTGGCGGCTTCGTCACAGGCCTGGCATTATCGCGACGTTTCTTTATTCCATTTGGCGTTGCTTTAAGGGCAGAGCCGAAATTTTCTAATCATGTACATGAACAAATGAAGCCGATTATTCAGTTGTTCACCCCGATGTTTTTTGTATCCGTAGGGCTCACGCTAGACCTAAGTTCGATAGACTGGGGGTCGCAATTTTTCTGGTACTTTTCGATCTCATTAACAGTGCTCGCAGTATTGTCGAAGGTTGGTGCTGCACTACTCATTAGTGAAAAATTCATCCGGAAAATAGCAATTGGTATGGCAATGGTGCCGAGGGGAGAAGTCGGGTTGATATTTGCTGAATTAGGGCGCTCCTCGGGCTTACTTAATAATGAAATTTACGCAACACTTATTATTGTGATTGCTTACACAACATTGTTTACGCCATTCTGGCTTCGACTGTTTTATAAAAAATTTGGCAGCCAGCTGGATTAAGGCTAACCGAGTGCCTCAAAAATAATGCGCTTTTAGCGAATCCTAACTCTGCTCACCAGGAAAAACTGGCAGAAAGCGGTAAGTGGTCTGACAGACTGTTCCAGGGTTTGCCGCTTAGGCGTTCACAGTCGAGCAGTTGTAACTGGCGGAAATAAATTCTATCCATGCGTAATAGTGGCAAGTGGGAGGGGAAGGTTTTAGCGTATTGGTGAAATTTGGTTCGGAAGGCTTCGTGCATATCAAGCTGCGATTCAAGACGACGCCCCGTGCGGCTAGTCGCGTCGTTAAAATCTCCTGCAATTATAATAGCATCAGATTCGGGAATGGATTTGGATATGTATTCCTTCAAAATATTGAGTTGTCGACTGCGCTCAAAGCCCAGAAGCTCGAGGTGAATGCAGATCAAATGTAACGGACTATGATTATCATCTATTCGAATAATGCCATGTAGTAAACTACGGCTGGCGCGTCGAAATCGAGATAGGTTTATATTGTCCCAGTGTATAAATTTATGCTTACTCAATATGGCATTACCATGATGGCCGTGATCATAGATCGCATTCTTGCCATAAGCATAATGGGGCCAGATTTGGTCGGACAGGAATTCAAACTGAGATGCCTGCGGCCAGCTATCTATCTGAGTTTGGTGCTTTTGATGCTGACCATGAATTTCCTGTAGAAAAACGATATCAACATCTGTGTTCTCGAGCTGCTGCTTGATTTCATGTAAGACAAAGCTGCGGTTATATTGGCTAAATCCTTTGTGAATATTGTAGGTTAGTACTTTAAGCATGTTGCAGATGGCTCAGCGTCGTGTGTCTAAGCGCCGCATAAAACCCTTTTAAGAACTACGATTTTATGCGGGATCATATAGGTCGACAGCTAAATCACTTAAGCTATAAGTGACCGACTAGTGGGAAAATAAAACAGGCAAGCTGGAATGACCGATCATGTATTCTGTCGCCCCACCTAGTACTTGTTCGCGAAATCGAGAATGGCCATAGGCACCCATGACAACTAGTTCGCTCTCTAATGTAATGGCTTGATTGAGTATTGTTTTGCCAGCATTCGTACTGTTACCTTCAACCAAATGCACATTCACGTTGATACCGTGGTGGGTAAGATGTTTAGCAATATCGCTCGCCTCAGCTTCATTAGATGCAACCGATACGAGATCGATCTGTTCGGCCTGGTTTATAATAGGCATGGCTAAGCTCAATGCACGTGCGCTTTCGTGACTGCCATTCCATGCGACCAATACTCGCTTTGGTAACTGAGTCGGTGCTGGTTGATCCTCGGGCAATACCAGTACTGGGCAAGCCGAAATTGGCAAAATCTCTGCCAGCTCAAAATCTTGATTTAGGTTTGAATTATTACCGTAGCGACCGGGTACAACAAGTAAGTCTGCGTATCGACTTTGTATACTTAAAGCATTCGACAGTTGATCATTGACGCTTCGAAACTCTCCTGCAATGTCTTCGGCTGCCGTATTATCTGCAAATAATGCTTTTGTTTCCTCGTGCTGCTGCCTGGCATTTTCATCCATAGTATCGAACGCGGAGTTTGGCAAATAGGTATAAGGGTATGGGTGTACTTTAAGCATTCTATAGCTGTATAACCCAGCTAGATGAGCGCCGAGCTTGCTGCATAATTTTGCGGTGGAAGTAATGCGATTAGCACAGTTTGTATCGTTGTCGAGATACACTAAGATGTCTTTGATAGCCATGTTGAGCCTCACGGTTTTTGTTAATGTTAGATTTATTGTGCTCTTTCAATCCTGGGGCTCATTGATTTAGATCAATCAAAATTGAATCAAAATTGATGATTAGATCGCATTGACCAAATCACTGACATTTGTTATCAGCTGTATTTTCTAATAGATTGATTTGGTGGCGTAATCTCTCTATCTCGTCTAGTAAATCCAGAGCGAATGCCACGCCTGATGGATTCAGTTCCAGGTCAATTTGTAATCTTAATGCACGTTTCACAATTGGCAATGCAGCACCGCTAAATCGCCACGGTGTTTCACTGACGGAGTGCGGTTCGACGATGCCTTCATCGACTAAACCGATGATCATTGTTTGATCTACCCGGCAGCTGCGACATAGGTCGTCTATTGTTATTTCGACGAATTCGTCGATGATAACGCCAGTAGTCGTTGGCTTGTCTGATCGTAACGTCATCACTAAACTCCCAGTTTGGTGCGAGGGTTAAAGTCGAATTGTTTCTCCATTGCACGATAGATATCACGATCTGATTCAGTTTCCGCGACCGGTAAAATAACATTTAGAGTGACAAAGAAGTGACCGATGGGATTAGCTGGAATACCTTGCCCCTTTAAACGTAATTTCCGGCCTGTTTGCGAGTCTTTCGGTACATTCAGATTAACAATGCCATTGGGTGTTGGGATTTTAAGTTTGGCTCCTAGTGCTGCCTCCCAGGGTGTGATAGGGCAGTTAAGGTAAACGTCTCGACCATCAACGCGGTAAAGCTCATGCGGCTGAAAAATAATTTGTAGATAGAGATCGCCATCTGGACTATCGCCTTGTCCGGGCATGCCCTGCCCAGTTAATCGGATATTTTGACCCTCACGCACGCCCTTGGGGATTTTCAAATTGATACTTCGCTGACGAGTCGTGACTCGCCCGTCGCTATTTATTGATGGGGTATGCAGTGAAACCTCTCTAGTGTCACCTTTATAGGAATCTTCAATCGAAATGTAAATTCGTGCATGGTGATCTTGCGCCTGTGAGTGCGTTTGAGCTGAAGAGGCTTGTCCCGAGTCAGCAAAACCGTGGCCAAAAATGGACTCGAAAAAATCGCTATAGTTTGCCCCTGCATTATCGGGTCCACCGCTGAATTCAAAGCCGGCATCCCAGCCTGGTGGTGCGTGAAAGTTCTCGCCTTCTTGCCATTGATTACCGAGTTGATCATAGGCAGCTCGCTTTTCGGCATTCTTCAAAACTTCGTAAGCTTCGCCTATGGCCTTAAACTTTTCTTCAGCCTCGGGTTCCTTACTAATATCGGGATGGTACTTACGGGCTAATTTACGATAGGAACTCTTTATTTGCGCCTGGGTGGCATCGCGGTCTAGGTTAAGTAGTTGATAATAATCTTTGTATTCCATTAGCCATCTAATCCTGGTTTTTGAAATGATTTCATTGTCAGAGAGCAGCCTGCCACATATTCATATCTGATCATCTAAATGCGCTGATAAGCCCATTTTCATGTTCGTATTAGACGCCTGTTTCGGGTCGCAAGGTCTTGACGTAGATCAAGCGGGTAATCATTTCATTGATTTCTGAAGGTTTTAAATATCTCTATTCTGGTGTCTGTGTTTGATTCTCCGAATTTAGGCATATTTGCCATCCAATCGAGTCATTAAGGTGCTAAGATTTGCAGCAGAATTTTCTCTGGCAGGTCACCCATATGAATCAATTTACGCCGATTTGGCAGCCTGATGAACAACTCGTTGATGATGCGTTAATTACCCGGTTTATGGGCGACGTGAACCGACAGTTTGGTTTCTCATTTCAACACTTTGATGAACTCTATCAATGGTCCGTCGACGAGAAGGAAAGTTTCTGGTCAGCGTTATGGGACTTCGCTGAAGTTGTCGGCGAAAAAGGTGAGCGAATTTTAATCGATGGCGATGATATTGAGAAAGCGCAGTGGTTTCCAGATGCCAAGCTGAATTTTGCTGAAAACCTATTGCGTAATAAAAGTGATGAAACTGCGATTTACTTTAGAGCCGAAAATCAAATCGAAACCGCTTTAAGCTACCGAGAGCTTTATGACCAGGTCGCCAGTGTCGCGTATTGGTTGAGTAGTAACGGCCTGAAACGGGGTGATCGAGTCGCGGCTTATATGCCTAACATGCCGGAAACAGTGATAGCGATGTTGGCGGCAACCAGTTTAGGTGCGGTATGGACTTCGACCTCACCTGACTTTGGTGAGGAGAGTGTGATTGATCGCTTCGGTCAAACCGAGCCGCGATTTCTATTCACTGTCGATGGTTATTTTTACAATGGTAAAAAAATCGATCTGTCGGCTAAGGTTAAAGCTATTACTGCGGCCCTGCCGAGTTTGAAAAATACGATTCAGGTTAATTTAGCGGGATTAGAAAATAATCTATCAGTCATTCAGTGGGATGATATTATCGCCGAATCTGTCGACACCATCGACTTCGTACCCTGCGATTTCAACGATCCCCTGTATGTTCTATATTCGTCCGGCACAACCGGAAAGCCTAAGTGTATTACGCACAAGGTTGGTGGTGTGTTGTTACAGCACTTGAAAGAGCAAATGTTGCATGGTGATATTCGCCCTGGTGACCGTGCATTCTATTTCACAACCTGTGGCTGGATGATGTGGAACTGGCTGGTGAGTGCGCTGGCTTGTAAAGCGTCGTTGGTGCTATACGACGGATCCCCCTTTTATCCTGATGGCAATGTGCTTTGGGATTATGCCGAATCGGTTAAGTTAACTCAGTTTGGCACTTCGGCGAAGTATATCGACGCACTTAAAAAGAATAAAGTAGCGCCAGGATCAGATTATGACCTGAGTTCACTGCGCACGCTCTGGTCGACTGGGTCGGTGTTGGCACCTGAAAGCTTTGACTACGTTTATGAGAGTATCAAACAAGACATTTGTCTGTCGTCCATTTCAGGTGGTACTGATATTGTTTCGTGTTTTGTATTGGGTTGTCCGATTCTGCCGGTTTATAGAGGCGAGAGCCAATGTCGTGGTTTAGGCTTGGCAGTCGATGTTTTTAATGACAATGCTGAATCAATTAGAAATCAAAAGGGCGAGTTAGTTTGTACACAGACCTTCCCATGTCAGCCCGTGTATTTTTGGGGTGATCCCGAGGGTGAAAAATATCATAACGCCTATTTCGCTCACTTCGATAACGTCTGGCACCATGGTGATTACGTCATGCTCAATGACCATGGCGGCGTCACTATTTATGGTCGTTCGGATGCGACGCTTAATCCGGGTGGTGTGCGAATTGGCACAGCCGAAATCTATCGTCATGTTGAGCAACTGGAAGAAGTAGTTGAGAGCATTGTGATCGGGCAGGACTGGGATTCAGATGTGCGCGTGGTTTTGTTTGTCGTGTTGCAACCAGGCTTAACACTGGATGATGCTTTGATCAAAACAATCAGGCTCACCATCCGACAGAAATGCACGCCCCGGCATATGCCTGCCAAGGTAATTCAGGTTGCTGAAATTCCTCGTACCAAGTCGGGTAAGATAGTTGAGCTCGCAGTTCGCGAAGTTGTTCATAATCGAGTCGTCAAAAACATTCACTCTCTGGCGAATCCGCAAGCCCTCGAGCTTTATCGAGCTATAGCCGAGTTGCAAGTAGATTGAACCCAGGGCAGCTCTAAAAATGCGCTTGTTCCGCGATTGCGACGCCAGCTATTCAAAAAGGAAGTTTTGTTATGTCCGATAGAATAACGCTCATCAACTGGCTGTTGTTAATGGGTTTGGTTTTGCTTTGGGGCACATCATTCATGTTCATCTCGATTTCAGTCGAGAGCCTGCACCCACTGACGATTGTGTTCTACCGAGTACTTATCGGCGCTTTGATTTTGACTGTTGTGGTTTATGCAAAAGGTCTAAGGTTGCCCTTTACCGTTAGTGCCTGGCTGGCCTTTCTGTCAATGGGAGTAGTCGGTAATGTTCTGCCCTTTTTTCTCATATCCTGGGGGCAGTTATCGGTTAACTCAGGTATTGCCGGCATGATCATGGCGACTATGCCGCTGATAACGATGATACTGGCGCATTATCTGGTCGATGGCGAAAACTTAAATCGCTATAAAATACTCGGGTTTACTTTTGGCATTGGCGGCATTGCGATATTACTCGGTCCAGTATTCGAAGGTGGTGGTCAGGCTGCTTATGGCGGCATCGCCATTTTTATCGCTGCGAGTAGTTATGCTGTGAATGCAATACTGGTACGGCGTTTGCCAAAGCTAAATCCATTCATTAATACTTCGGGTGTATTGATTACCGCGACGATTGTGGTTTTTCCGATCTGGTTTTTTGTAGTGCCGGCCGGCAGTGCCGAGATTTCAACCATGGCATTAAGCTCGACAATTTGGTTAGGCATTGGGCCAACCGCGATTGCAACATTGATGTTGTTCGCTGTGATAGATCGTGCAGGGCCAACTTTTTTATCGACCATTAACTACATGATTCCGGTAGTGGCATTTTTTACCGGAGCTTATGTATTGTCAGAGCCAGTCGAATGGTCGAGTATTGTGGCTTTGATTATTATTCTAATTGGCATTGCAATGACTCGTTTTCGCGCTAGTCATTAAATAGCCAAAGCCAAATAAAAGCGCAGCCCGAAAGCTGCGCCTTTAATGCCTAAACAGGCCCTGAAGTTACGAGGGAAGGTTCTCGCTAACCGCTTTAAGCGTTGGCAAACTCGATGCCTTTAGCAATGTTGCCATCTAGAACAGACTTCATTTCGGTCATTAGTTTTTGCTCGTAATCACTCAAGGCTGGTAAAGCAGGAATCGACTCGACACCATTTTTACCCAGCTTTACCGGTTGGGCGTGGAAGCTATCAGTATCTTCACCGGTTTGAACATAACAACACTCGGTTACTTCAGCGCCATTCATGGCCGCCACCAGGGAGGTGGTAAATCTTGCTGCGGCCTGAGCCATAGACAAGGTTGCAGAACCCGCACCGGCTTTCGCTTCGACAACTTCTGTTCCAGCTTCCTGAATACGGGGTGTTAGTGCTTCGATCTCGGCATCACTTAATTCAACACCTTCAATGCTAGATAATAATGGCAAAATGGTAACGCCGCTGTGTCCACCGATGACGCTGACATTAACATCATCACAACTCATGCCCTTGAGTTCAGCAACAAAAGTATTAGAGCGAATAACATCGAGTGTGGTAACACCAAACAACTTTCGCTTGTCGTAAACACCCGCTGCTTTCAAAATCTCAGCAGCAATAGCCACAGTCGAGTTAACTGGGTTAGTGACGATGGCATAACAAGCATTCGGACAAACCTTAGTGCCAGCGGTTATTAATTTTTTCACGATACCGGCATTCATGTTGAATAGGTCATCACGAGTCATGCCAGGCTTACGCGGAACACCGGCTGGTATGACAACAATGTCGGCATCAACCATAGCGGCTTCGACATCATCGCCAACAAATCCGGCAACAGACACATCCGTCGGGATGTGGCTAAGGTCGACTGCAACACCCGGTGTAAATGGTGCGACATCGTAAAGTGATAATTCACTACCAGCGGGTAGTTGTAGTTTCAATAGCAGAGAAAGGGGTTGCCCGATTCCACCTGCGGCACCTAGTACACAAACTTTCATGTCAAGCCTCGTTAATAATAAATACTAATGGTAGGGATAAAATACAAATAATAATCAGAAATAGAAAATTGATTGCCGACGCATCATATCGGCGAGCCTATATGATGACAAGGGTTAGGCCAGAGAGCACCCAACAATTAATACACAGTATTAATTGTAGCTTTATTGTTGAATATCTTCTCTAGACGTTTTTAGAATAAGGATAGACAAAAAAAAGCACTGCTTTATGCTGCCGCAAGCCTTTTCCTGTATTGACCCATAAATGAAAAAAATCGCGATCTTCGTTGATGTCCAAAACATTTACTACACCACCCGGCAAGCCTATGGTCGTCAGTTTAATTATCGAGAGCTTTGGCAGCGCGTTAGTTCAGAAGGCGAAATAGTTTTAGCCAATGCTTATGCGATTGACCGGCATGACCAAAAGCAAGTTCAATTCCAAAACGTATTAAAAAAGATAGGTTTTGCTATAAAGTTGAAGCCCTATATTCAGCGAAGTGATGGCAGCTCCAAAGGCGACTGGGATGTGGGTATTACCATCGACATTATGCAGGCAGCTAAGGATGTCGACAGCGTTGTACTGCTGTCGGGTGATGGTGATTTCGACTTGTTATTGCTGGAAATACGGCGTAGTTTTGATGTTAGTACCGAAGTCTATGGCGTACCAGCGCTGACGGCTAACTCGCTGGTCAACGCAGCCAATATCTTTAACCCGATAAAAACTGATTTATTACTATAGGCTTCTACTGTATTTTGTTACCTGTTACTAGTGTTATTTTCCCTACAGATATTGAGTGAAGAAAAACGATGAACTTACCCGTATTTAAATGTCTGGATGATATTCTAGAGGCAATGCCTGCTTACAATGCCCAGGCTGGATATCATGCTATGTATTCTAGTATTTTTTCAGGTATTACGACAAACCCGCAGCTAATGATGATCCCCGTGGATGATCATTTGGTTCATCGTGGTGATGGTGTGTTTGAGGCTTTTCAAATGCTAGACGGCAGGGTTCACTTGTTCGATGACCATTTGAATCGACTTGAAAGATCCGCTAAGGCTATTGAATTGGATCTTAGGCACAGTCAAGATGAAATCAAAGACATATGCCAGCAGCTAATTGATAGTTGTGGGCTCAGGAATGCGTTATTCAGGTTATATGCCTCGCGTGGTCCGGGTGGATTTACACCGAACCCTTATGATTCAATTGGCCCGCAAATGTACATCATTGTTTCTAGCCTCCATCACCCTGATGAAAGCCTTTATGAGATGGGTGTAAAAGTAGGTTTTAGTAAAGTCGCTGTTAAAAGTGGTGGAATGTCACAAGTTAAAACCTGTAATTATATTTCCAATGTTTTGATGACTAAAGAGGCAATAGATAACGGTTATGACTTTGTAATCAATGTCACCGATGACGGCTATTTAGGCGAAGGAGCCACTGAGAACATGGTTTTTCTGACGGCGGAAAACGATTTGGTTTTCTCCAGTTTTGACCACACACTTCGGGGCACAACATTGCTTCGATTGCAGGAGTTGTCAGGTGAATTAGTGAATCTCGGGCTCATTAGAGAAATGAAAGAATCAAAACATAAAGTAGCCCAGTTGATGGACGCAAAAGAGGCCTTCATGATTGGAACCAGTCTTAATGCGTTACCAATATCTGAAGTGGCGGGAAAACTTATTGGTGATGGCAAACCAGGGAAGGTAACCATCGCGGCTAGAAAGTTACTGAGTGACGATCAAAGCGTAGGTGGGCATCGCCTGGTTTAAGACAGCGTCTGATCTAAAAGAGGGTATTTGTTGCTGTAAACTGACGGATTCATTTAACGCCGCATGTTATCTGCTATCATGCGCGCCTTGCATCTTTGGCGATATAAACTGTGACCAACCAATTCTCATCTCTCTCAATCAAACCTGAACTAATCGCTAATATTGAGCTATTAGGCTACAAAGAAATGACGCCGATTCAGGCGCAGGGTTTGCCTGTTTTATTACAGGGTGACGATCTGCTTGCTCAGGCCAAAACTGGTAGTGGTAAAACCGCAGCATTTGGTATTGGGTTACTCAATAAGCTAGAGGCGCGTACCTATCAAACCCAGTCATTAGTATTGTGTCCGACCCGTGAGTTGGCGGATCAGGTGAGTAACGAAATTCGACGAATCGCTCGCGCCGTTCCCAATACTAAGATACTCACTTTGTGCGGTGGAAAGCCAATGGGAGCGCAAGTCGCATCGCTAGAGCGAGATCCACATATCGTGGTTGGCACGCCAGGTCGAATTTTAAAACATTTGCTCAAGGGCACTTTAAATCTCGATAACCTGAACACGCTGGTATTAGATGAAGCGGACCGCATGCTCGACATGGGCTTTTTAGAAGACATCATGCTTATCACAGACAAGATGCCGCGTAAGCGACAAACTTTGCTGTTCTCGGCCACTTACCCTGATGAAATTAAGCACATCAGTGGTATGGTGCAAATAAACCCAGTCGAGGTTCGAGTCGAGACTTCGCATCACAACCAACAGATCAAACAAGCGTTTTACGAAGTTCGGCACGGTGAAAAAACAGCCGCATTAGTCGCACTATTGGAACATCACAGCCCTGAGTCGACGCTGGTATTTTGTAATCAAAAACAAAC
Organism: uncultured Acidimicrobiia bacterium; assembly: GCA_964195315.1. Lineage (GTDB taxonomy): Bacteria > Pseudomonadota > Gammaproteobacteria. The sequence continues at coordinate 11,480 of CAXMOZ010000144.1, forward strand.
CTGTAAAGACCTGTGTGATGAACTTTGGAAACATGGTTTTCATGCCTGCACCTTGCACGGTGACTTAGAACAATTTGATCGTGACCAGGTATTGGTGCAATTTGCCAACAGGAGTAGTTCGGTTTTAATCGCAACGGATGTGGCTGCACGAGGTCTTGATATTAAAGAACTGGCCGCCGTGGTGAATTATGAAATAACGCCAGACCCCGAGATACACGTCCATCGTATCGGTCGTACCGGTCGAGCCGGTAAAGACGGATTAGCAGTGAGTTTATTTTTGGCAGGCGAGCAGTTCCGAGTGGATGCCATCGCGAAATATCAGGATAGTCCAGCCAATATCGAAAACCTATCATCTCTCAGCCCGAGGGAAAACTTCAAGCTCAGCCCGCCCATGACGACATTGTTTATCAATGCGGGCCGTAAAGATAAAATACGCCCGGGTGATATATTGGGCGCGCTCACGGCCAACACCGATTTGCCGGGTAAGCTCATCGGTAAAATCGATATTTTTGATAAAATAGCCTATGTTGCTGTCGAGCGTCAGGTCGCGAAACAGGCGTTGGGTATTTTGACTGAAGGTAAAATTAAAGGCCGCAGCTTTAGAGCCAGAGCGTTACGCTAGGAGTCTGGGGTCAAGTCCTTTTGTCCACCACCCAAACTATAGGGCAAATAGTGCTCGATCAATCGATTGGTATAATTCTCGTGATCGGTCGCAGTGGTCTTAAACGTAGGGTGTTCTAAAACCGCTTTATACCACTGATGGTAATGTTGCCAAAAGGCCTTATTGGCTGGCACTTTAAAATTTCGGTACTGGCCGATTTAACGGTCTATTCGATACGCAAAGGGGAAGAAGGCGATATCGACAGCTGACAATTCGGTCCCATTAAAGAAGGGACCTTCGTGATCCATCGCCTCGCTAAAAGTAAGCATGCCTGCCAGCATATTATCTCTCGACAGTGTTTGCTTTTGGTCTGCTTCGACCGCTTTTAAAAATTAATAGAAGTAAGGCGCAATCTTATTACTGACCTGATCCATACAGTATTTTTGTTCGGCTATCGTCGTCTCACCGCCATTATCATTCGCTTGAATCAAAACGGGCACCATGGCGGCACCGCGTGATATTAACAGCCTCGATTCAGTCTTGTCGTAAGAGTCGACGTCGATAGTGTCAAAATAATGTCCTTGTGCACTATTGTCATCCACGCACGTTGTGCGAAAGGGCATTACCAAGCGTTATAAAATTCATCTGCTTACCTTTGGTTCATTGACAATAGGTTGGACAGTCGACTTACGCTGCGACTTGATTGGTAAGATAGGTTATCGCTTTTTCAGCCAAATACGACTTTCGTCCTGCAATAAAGTTAGCGAGTAAGGTCGGGTAATCAGATTGTACTGCATTAATCGCCGAGCTTCTTTTAGATAACGATTGGCGCCATTTTGCTACTTTGGGGTAGTGTTGTAAAAAGTTGATATTGACCAACTGTTCAAATAAATCCAGGTATCGAAAAACAGGTGCATAGGCAGCATCAACTAGCGAGAATTTATCATCTCCAAAGTATTCACCCGGCGTACTATTTTTTTCAAGTTGTTGCCACTTGTTATCCAGCTGACTTATCACGCTGAAGAACTGTTTTTCTGATGCAGCGTTATAAGCTTGCCCAATATTATCAAGCGAGGCAGAGGCAAATTCGATCCAGGCTCTTTGACGCGCTTTTTCTATAGGTACGCCAGATAGCATGTTCCCTTCAGTGATGTCATTGATATATTCGGCGATGACAGACGACTCAAATAAGACCACGTCGTCGTTAATTACGAGTACAGGTACCTTACCCAGTGGTGACAGTTGCAGGAACCATTCAGGTGGTGCGTTCAAGTCGATATCGATACGCTTGTAAGGCATGTCTAATTCTTCTAGCGCAATCACAGCCCGTTGCACATAAGGGCAAAGCGCATGGCTAATAAGAGTCAGCTGACTGTTTTGGTTAGAGTATTGTTGTTTAGTCGACATAGATCACCTGTTTCAGTTCCAAATTACGATGACGCTATGCTATTGCGTCGAAAATTGTTCGTAAATAGCCAATAAGGCACACTAGCTGTGCAATAATAAACGTGTCGAAACTACCTTTGGTTATGAGGTGTTAATTGAACTGGGATGATTTACGTTACTTCCTCGCGCTCGCCAGAGCACGAACCGTTAGTGCAGCAGGTCGAGAGCTAGCGGTAAAGCACACCACAGTTGCGCGCAGGATTAAAGCATTGGAAACGGATCTTGGCAGCCGGTTATTTGATCATTTGTCCGATGGATATGCGATGACACTTGCTGGAGAGAATCTGTATCAGCATGCCCTGATTATGGAGGAGCAAGCTCAGGCGGTCGATCGTCAGGTGTTTGGTTTGGATTTGCAATTGAAGGGCAGCCTGAAACTCACCGCTTCTTACGATATACTGGATCGTCTGGTCATTCCGCAGCTGGGCCTTTTCAAACGAGCCTATCCAGCTATCGACTTACAACTATTAGGTTCTATAGGCTTAACCGACCTGGCCGCTAGACAGGCGGATATCGCTCTGCGACTCACACCGAAGCCACCCGAATACTTAATTGGGAAGCAGGTATTGCCACTCAGGCATGGTGTTTATGGGAGTAAGAAATATCTCTCAGAAAATCCAAACCCCAATGATGTCATCTTATGGAACGACGAGACAAACCATCCAGAATGGATGAAACAGCATTACTCGAAGGCAAATGTTTCTATTCGTACTGATGACGTGACGTCGATGTTGAGCTGTGTCCGAAATCATATGGGCATTGCGAGAATGCCCTGTTATATCGGTGAGACGACTGATGACCTGTATCGAATAGATGTACCTTTAACACCTTCGACCTGGGGTGTTTGGGTGCTCAGTCATGTAGACCTCAGAGCCACTGCTCGAGTGCGCGTTTGCCGAGAATTTTTGATCGGAATTATTGAGCAACAAAAAAGCGTCATTGAAGGTCTTAACTCGCATTATATTTGAGGGTGTTCGGGCTAGTTGTTCAATACCTTTGTCAGAAACCGCACAAAAAGTGCTTCAACCTCTTCGACGACGTCATTCAATGGGTGGTCTCCACTAATCAGATGCAAAGCACAATCGGCCTGTCGGGCAAACTGGATCGAATTGTCGACAGGGATAATGTCATCTGACCAGCCATGCACTATGTCTATAAGAGGTGACTTTGAATGGTACTGTTGTTTCCCGAAATTGGGAATGTACAGCGCAGGTGCCATCAGAAACAGGCCATTGCTATCAACCCATTCAGATGCAACCAGAGAAACATAACCCCCCATGCTAGAGCCGACCAGAACACAAGGTTCATCTTCCCGTTTTAAAGCAGCAATTAATCGCTCTACACGTTGATCTGGATCCATCAGATTGGTGTAGTCAATGCTATCAACACTGCAGCCATGTTCCTTTGCAATCGCAGCAAGGCGTTTAATTTTAAAACCCCAGGGGCCGCTTTCTTTACCGTGAGAGAAGATTACTTTCATACTGATGTCAGTTCGCTAGTAACGTTTATTTGGCCGGAGGCAAAGGGCCGAGCTGCTGTTCGTGCACGTAGCACCAACCCCAGCTAGCATTAGGCTCGAACGATTGCATCGTGGCATGACCGGTGGCTTGAAAATGAGCAGTAGAATGTTGCCCAGGTGTACTGTCACAACAACCGACAAAGCCGCAGGTGCGGCAGATACGTAATTCAACAGGCGTTTGTCCAAGCTTACCACATTCTTCACAGTGGCTAGACTTCGGTGTAGGTGCTGAGCCTTGGGTTAAATGATGGCAGCTTTTTTCAACCATAACTTATCTTTTATGCGCTCAGCATCATCAATAACGATTGGGCGTGTTCTTCAGCCTCTGCCCCTAGTGGGGTCAAATATCCGCCATCGGCCTGAGTAATAAAGCCTGCATCAAATAAACGCTGAGCCGCCGCAATGACGGAAGGGTCTGCTGTTTTATGGATTTTGATACCCTCCAGACTAGCGGATGATTTATAGAGTATCAGTAAATTAATTTCGGCAAGATTTTCTATAGAATAAGACATTTAGACTCCTCAATATTTATGATGCGCCGGTAAACCGAGCGGTTACCAAATCTTACCTTAAAATAGGCTTCCGAATAGGCAAAGATTGCGATTGATCTTGATTTTGGATCATAACTTGGTCAATTAATCGTCGGGCTACTTAGGGACTGAAGAGTGCCTATAAAAATAGTTTTTTTTCGTGAGTGCAAAGAAGCACCCTACGGAGCACCGAGGTGTACGATAGTACATGAGGATCGACTGGGCTGGTACACCAGCGCGGAGCTGACGCGGCAATCGCGGGAAAAGTGCATTTTTAGAGGTGGCCTTATGATTATTCAGCAGATTCATTACCCTATATACTATAGGCCTCTCAATAAATCAGTGGAAAAATCATGAATGTACTGATCGATATTTGCGTCATTCCTTTAGGTGTTGGTGTCTCGGTCTCTCAATATGTCGTGGCATGTGAGAAAATATTTAAGGCCGCGGGGCTAAGCCATCAAATGCATTCCTATGGCACTAATGTTGAAGGTGAATGGGATGAAGTAATGGCCGCAGTAAAACAATGCCATGAAAAACTACATGACATGGGTGCACCGAGAATTAGTAGTTCTATCAAAATTGGTACTCGAACGGATCGCGTTCAGACCATGCAGGACAAAATCGATAGTGTTAATTCGAAGATGGCTGACTGAATCACCATTCAGATACCTACGCGTCTAAATACCATCCTTTATTTGACGGCATCATCTAAAACCGCGAACACTTGCTCACCACGATTGGTATGCCCATTGATAAGGCCGACCGACTCAATGCAAGGCTGTTAACGATAATTTTCGGGGAAGAATTCGCGCTCAACTAACTCAATCAGGGTGTGAATCACTTTGATGTGAATTTCCTGCACGCGATCAGCAAAGTCGCTGGGCCCTGCATGGATATCGCAGTCAGCCAGATTACCCGCAGCGGTATTGGCAGGGCCAGTGAGGCTAATGACGTTAATATCATTTTGTTTGGCATACTCGATAGCCTTGATCACATTTTTACTGGTGCCACTGGTGCTGATGGCGAGTAAACAATCCCCTGCATGGGCATTCGCCTCAAGGTATCGAGAGAAAATATGTTCATAGCCGAAGTCATTAGCGACGCAAGTAATATGCCCAGGGTCACTGATTGCAGTTGCCGATAAGCCGCCACGATTTTTACGAAATCTGCCTGATAATTCTTCGGCGAAGTGCATCGCATCGCTCATAGAACCGCCATTGCCGCAGCTTACGATTGATCCCCGACTCTTTAGTGTATCGATCAATAGGTGAGCGCCATTTTCAATATTAGCAATATTGTCAGCATTGGAAAGAAACGCGGTCAGCATGTCCTGGCTTTGGTTTAAAGAATTTAAAATATGCTTTTTCACAGAATTTCCTCAGTGAGCAATGGTCAACATTGCCATTTTTCAAAGCAGTGTAACGGGGAAGTCGGAAACAATCTAACGGGTATCTCTAAAAAAACGCTTTTCCTACGACTGCGGCATCGGATCTGTGCTGGTGTGTCAGTCCAGTCGATCCTCGCGTCATACCGGTACACGGCGGTTCTCTGCGCGGTGCTTCCTTGCATGCGAAGAAAAATCACTATTTTTTAGAGGCGCCCTAACTACAAATGCTAGATGACTGACTCTCTCCTTCCATCCGCGGTTTAACTCATGTATAAGGCCGATATGAAAATCCCGAAACGAATACGTCCGCTAGTTGAAAATGGTTTAGTCGACGAAGTGATCCGACCTTTAATGAGCGGTAAAGAGGCTGATGTCTTCATCGTACGCTGTGGGTCAGAGATCCGTTGTGCAAAAATTTACAAGGAAGCTGAAAAGCGAGCGTTCAAGCAAGCAGTAACATACCAGGAAGGCAGAAAAGTTCGCAACAGCCGTCGAGCGCGCGCAATGGAAAAAGGCTCAAAATTTGGTCGCGAACAGCAAGAAGAAGTCTGGCAATCGGCAGAGGTATCTGCGCTCTACAAACTGGCCGATATCGGCGTTCGTGTGCCAAAACCATATGGTTGTTTCGATGGCGTATTGTTGATGGAGCTAATCACCTATGACGGTGATGAAGTGGCGCCTCGTCTAAACGATGTCACTATGACTGAGGAGCAAGCGCTGGAAGATCATAAAACGCTCATGCATGACGTCATGCGTATGCTCTGCGCTGGTTTAGTGCATGGTGATCTGTCGGAGTTTAATGTGCTCATTGACGATAATGGCCCAGTCATTATCGACCTACCGCAAGCGGTTGATGCCGCCGCCAATAATAATGCACAAAGCATGCATCGTCGCGATGTTGAAAACATTACCAACTACTACGCTCAATTCGCACCAGAACTCAGCAACAGCCACTATGCCCCCGAAATGTGGGCTTTATTTGAAGCGGGCGACTTACACCCCAATACCGAGCTAACAGGGCAGTTTGAAGAAAACACCGAGTCAGCTGACGTCGATATCGTTTTGGAAGAAATCAAACAGGCCTTTATTGAAGAGCAGAGTCGATTAGAGCGCATTCGTGAAGCTGAATCTGTTTAATGTCATGTTAGATAAGGCCACCCGATAACTGATACAACCACGCTGTAAAAATCGAACCTATTAGCCCTAGCAATATATAAAGCGCAAAAACAGGTTTCTTTACTAAAGCAAATACTGCGATAGCGGCTGGAATGGATGACACCGCACCTGCTGTGGTAAATGCCATGGCAGCGCCAGGTGTCATTCCAATTTCGAGTAAACCTGAGATAAGCGGTATCGCAGCGTAGCCATTTAAATAGGATGGTGCACCGACGATGGCGGCTAAAGGAATGGCGAAGATATTGTCTTCACCGACATATTGCACAATCCAGTCTGATGATATGTAAGCCAGCATCAGGCTTTCGAGAAAGAATGCCAGGGTTAGCCACTTGCCGAGAAATCGGGCTATCGAGAAAAGTTCATCAAAAAATACTTTTTTACGATCAGCATCCTGCCAGAAACGCCATTTTACGGTTGGGTCTATAGCCGGCCCACAAGCGGTGTTGCACGCACCCGATATGTTTTGTTGCAGTGGATTTGATAGAAAGCCGTAACGCTGAATCAGTAAAATAGAGAACCCTGCCAATAACCCCATCACTATGGTTGCGATTGTTTTGGCGACCGCGAAATTTAATCCAATGCCAGCGGCAGTCAGAATAAACATTTCAGGGTCCATAATGGGTGAGGCTATCCAGAAAGCCATCACGGGTGCTAGTGGTACGCCGGCGCCGAGCATAGCCGCAATAAGCGGAATCACACCGCAGGAGCAAAATGGAGATAGTGCGCCAACAAATGCAGCCACAACAGTGGCTCGGACTGGGTTGCCAGTAAAAACCTGAGCAATCAGTGCACTGGCATTGGTGGCTGTTGCATAGGCAGCGAATAGGATGGCCAATATAAAGAAAGGCAGCATTTCCCAGAGAGAGCTTGTGGTGGATAGTAGGCTTTGAAAAATTTGTGGCTGGTCAGTAATTGCGAGCGCTAGGATGATAAGCATAATACCTATGACTACCTTGTCTCGAAATAATTGGTTGGCAATATTGGCTGCTATCGTCAAAAAACTGGGCTTCATTTTCTTTTCTGTGCTGGTTGTTTTACCCATATTACTAGTAACCTCGAAATAATAAGTTAAAAAAAATTTCAGCTCTTTGTGGAACGAGCTCCGTGGCTTTCATCGATGCAACATTCTTCAGTCAGGTATTTTACTAAATGGTCTAATACCTCGTATTGCATTTTACAAAATAAGGTTGCTTGTTCTCTTTCCTGCCGTATCACGCCGGCATTCTTTAAATGGGTGATGTGGTGAGTCAGAGTCGAGCCAGGAATTTTGAGTGATTTTTGTATGCTGCCAACAGGAAGTCCTTTCGAACCCGCTTTAACTAATAGACGAACAATTTTCAATCGGGTTGGATTTCCGATTTTACTAAGGATGAGGGCTGCTGTTTCAAGTTCCATGGTGACAAGGTAGCAGCACAAAATAATTTGTCAAACTATATTACTAGTTTTATCGAAATAATAAATTCAAATGAGTCTGGCGCAAATCGTGGGTTTATTGTCCTTTGCTTAAAATACCGAATCGCTAGACTATGCTGCATGCCAGAAAATAATAAAAATACTCGGAACATCATTGTTGTAGTTTTCGATCAATGTCAGGTGCTGGATGTGTCTGGACCGGTGGAGGCGCTCGAGAAAGCCAATGCTGCGTTAGGTAATGCGTGTTCAAATGTCCGCTATTCGATTTCGCTGGTATCGTCAAAAGTTGGCAGAGTGAATACTAGTGGCGCGGTTAGTTTAACGGTGGACCGCGACTATGCGTCGATAGATGAAGATGAACTTGCCTCACTGGATAGCTTGATCATCTCGGGCGGCAATGGTGTAACAGAAGCACTCAAGAATAAAGATTTATTGAGTTTAGTGGCTCGTGCTTCGAAGATTGCCAGGCGAATAGTATCCATTTGTTCTGGTGCTTATGTATTAGCTGAGTTGGGTCTGCTGGATGGTAGGCGGGCAACAACGCACTGGGATAATTCGGATCAATTTGAGTCGAGATACCCAGACGTATTGCTGGATATCGATTCCATTTATGTTCGTGACGGCCAGTACTGGACTTCTGCTGGAATAACAGCAGGCATCGATCTCACACTGGCGTTAATTGAGGAAGATCACGGTAGCCGTGTCGCTTTACGTGTGGCGCGCCAGCTCGTGGTTTACATGATGCGTGCTGGTGGTCAGGCACTGTTTTCGGCACAGCTTAAACTCCAACGTACTCAGGATACTCAGCTACGTAGTTTGATGGAATGGATTGATGCTAATCCAGAAAGTGATTTATCTGTCGCCAAGCTTGCTGCACGTTGCGCGATGAGTGAAAGAAATTTCAACCGTCGTTTCACAGATCAAATCATCCTGACACCAGCGCGTTATGTAGAACAGTCACGACTTGAGCATGCGCGTCGAAAACTGGAAGAAAGTAGGCTGTCTCTGCAAAAAATAGCGGATCAGTGTGGTTTTAAGTCAGTTGAAGTCATGCGTCGGCTATTTCAGAGACAACTGGGTGTAAGTCCTGGGGTGTATCGACAGAGATTTGGTACGTCATTGCAAAAGGTAATTGGTTAATTCAAAGCAAAGTATTTCATTTCATAGTTAGATCCTCAATCAATATGAGAACTGGAAACAATGAGTAATAGAAAATTTATTACAGATGGTGAAGGACTGCCGCAATGTGATAATCCTATTAGCCATGCTGTAGTTGTTAACAACATGTGTTTCATTAGTGGTCAACTATCAGTTAGTGTCGATGGTAATTATATTCTGGGAACAATCGAAGAAGAAACTCAACGAGCTTTCGATAATGTGTTTGCAGCAGCAAAAGCCTCTGGATTTGATAGAAGCGAGATCGTATATATAGATATTGCATTTTCAGGTTTATCCCAGCTTAAATCTGTTAATGACATATTTATGCACTTATTTCCTGAGGGCAGAAGACCTGCAAGAACCATTTATGAGGCAGCTGCCTTACCTTTTGGCGGGAAGATAAAAGCTGTTGCGACAGCAGTAAAAGACTTACTTTAGCAAACAACTCGTGCCGGACTCACTCGCTGTACTGGTTCTGCGCAAAGCGCGGCGTTATACACAAAAATTACACATCAATAGTCGAGGTGCTCATGGAAATAATTAGAAGCAAAGATTTCAAAGCATCTTGTGCTTGGGGTGCCAGGGAAATTGTTAATATGAATGGGGTTACTGCCAGATTGCACTGGACTGACAAGCCTTACAAATGGCATGTGAACGATGGTGAAGAAGTCTTTGCGGTATTAGATGGTATCGTTGAGGTGTTCTACAGAGAACACGGTAAAGAGCATTCAAGCATATTGAATGCTGGCGATATTTTTTTCGCTTCTGTTGGCACAGAGCACGTAGCCCATCCAAAAGGAGAGGCGAGAATTTTGGTAGTCGAGGCGGCAGGCAGCGTCTAACAAAAAAATCCTACTAAATGTCAACTACGGGGCAAAAACTCGCCCACCAATTGTCTTTAGAAAATCACAGCACTAGAAGAGAAAGTCAGTATGCAAAAAGTAATGACGATAGCGGTTGTTTTATTCAATGGTTTTGAATTGCTTGATGTTTTTGGGCCGCTTGAAATGTTTGGAATGTACCCTGAGACTTTTGATATTGTTATGGTTGCCGAGCAAGTAGGATTCGTCGCTAGTGCCCAAGGACCCGCATCAAAAGTCGACCGATTATTTTCTGATGAAATCCAACACGACATCTTACTTGTACCGGGTGGTCAGGGTACCCGAGTCGAAGTGAATAATTCTACTTTACTCGACTGGTTAACTGATCAAGCTAAGCTTGCTGAATATGTAACATCAGTATGTACAGGCAGCGCACTACTAGCTAAGGCGGGCTTGCTCGATGGCATGCGTGCAACAGGTAATAAAATGAACTTTTCATTTGTTATGTCGCAAGGGCCCAATGTTAATTGGGTGAAGGAAGCTCGCTGGGTAGAGCACGATAAGTTTTTTACGTCCTCCGGTGTATCAGCAGGGATCGATATGTCACTTGGATTGATCGAAAAAGTGCTAGGTAAAGAGGCCGCAAAGCAGTCAGCCATCTGGGCAGAATATGACTGGCATGAAGATGCAAGTTGGGACCCATTTGCTAAGATTCATGGCCTGGTTTGATATTGGTATCCTGCAAAAGTCAAAGACTACTAGAGGGCCTAAACAGCCAATTCCACGGGTAGTTTTTGCTGGATAGGTCTCTTTAGTAATATTTGATTAAAATAGATCCTTAGCCATTTTGCCTGAGGTTGAAAAATTGCGCTTACCCTGCTGGCATTTTTAAAAATGAGAGATTAAAATGTCTAGCAATGATTTACGTGCTCACTTTTGTCCTTGTTTTAATTCTGGTCTATGCCCCGCAGTTATGGATTAACTCTGTCCTGAACCGATATAATCGAGTGCCAGAAGATAATTTCCCTGGTACTGGCGGCGAACTGGCGCGGCACCTGCTTGATCGTTACGAGTTGCAGGAGGTCAAGGTAGAAGTGACCGATCTAGGTGATCATTACGACCCCATGGCGCGCGCGGTACGGCTAACGCAGGACAAGTTCGACGGTAAGACGCTGACCGCCATTACCGTTGCCGCGCATGAATGTGGGCACGCCTACCAGCACGCTGCCGCAGAGCCTCTGTTTCTAATTCGCACTCGACTTGCTTCAAGCGCAGTATGGGCTCAGCGTATCGGTTCGTTGTTATTGTTCGCCGCCCCATTTAGCGTGCTGATAACGCGCTTACCATCGGCTGCTATGCTGAATATCACCGGCGCACTGCTGATCATGGGCTTCGCCTTGTTGATGCACTTGCTGACGCTGCCCGTCGAGATCGACGCTAGCTTTAAAAAAGCGCTACCTCTGCTGTCGACGGGCTACCTGACGGAACGGCAAATTCCAGCGGCGCGTTCTATATTGCGTGCCGCGGCCTGGACATACGTCGCGGCATCGCTAGCATCGTTACTTAATTTCTGGCGCTGGGTTGCGTTTCTGCGGCGCTGATTTCGAACACAACGATATTATTACAGGAGATGATGACCGCGGCACTCTTGACCACTAGAGTCGTTGGCAACCCGGGCAGTGAAATATAGGTCGACCACCGAGTTTGTTTCTCTCGATAGAGTTGCCACACTGATAACAAGCTTCTCCAGCTCGACCATAAACACTAAACCGATAACCTTCCTTATCAATAACTCCGTATGATTTTAGCTGGTCAACAAGCTTTGGGGGGTTGGTGATGCCCTGTGTTTTATAAGATTGTTGGGTTATTTTTAAGATGTTACTGGCTAGCTTTCTGAGCATCGCAGGGGTGCATTTTGACGCCTTAGTTTTTGGGTTTAATTGAGAGAAGAACAAGATTTCGGCACAAAGGTAAGTGCCAAGCCCCGCCAGAAACTTTTGGTCCAGCAATAGTGCCGCCAATTGTCTTCCTGAAAAAGCCGGCGACAATAGCCTAGCCACGATGGCATCAATGTCGGGTCGCTCCGACAAAATATCGGGACCAATTCGCGCTAAAAAAGGGTGATTGCTTAGTTCAGGTTTGCGCATCACGCTGATGTCAGTAGCACTGTATAGCAGTGCTGCTTTGTATTCGGTCTCGATAGCTAAGCGTAATTGTCGATTAGTATCTGGCACTGTGCCTTTATTGACTATAAGCCATCGACCATAGAGTTGATTGTGAGAGTAAATTACCCATTCGTCATCAAAATAGGTCAGCATTGCTTTGCCCCTTGTTTCAACTGAAGTGACCGTTAGACTGCTCAGCATCTTCTCGAATTGACGCAAATGCTCAAAACTAAAGTGGATGTGGGTAATGTCTTTTTGCACCAAAGCTTTCGCTATTCGATCGGCAGCTAACCGTATTTCTGGGCCTTCAGGCATGTTGAAAATCCTCTTACGTAACCTAATAATTGTGATGGCATACAACAGGCCATTCTATAATTACGGACTAATTATAAGTTTGGATGACTAGTGACTTCTGCGAGCACGAGAACTGGAAACAACATCTGCACGATATACCAACTTAATACTGCGCTAGCACTGCCTAGTAAGGTAGGTTTTCATTCAGGCTTAGCGGTGCCGGGACAACGGCATTGAGGAAGATTTCCATACCACTGGATAACATGATCGCAAGCGTTATAGTAATGGCAGCGACCACGATCGCCACCGCGATATTGTTATTTGCGATTTCTGTAATTTCGTCAGTCTGTCGGTTTAACTTCATATACAACCGGGTACCGAGTGTGAGCATTGCTAGCGATAAAATCAAAGCCACACTGAATTGTAATAAAACGATACCCAGGGTTGAAAAAACATCGCTAAATCCAATACCGAGTTGTTGGTACTGATAAACCAGATTAAAAACGGTCTGTGTAATGGGGTCGATGACACTTTTCATTAAAATGCCCAGCGAAATAATAAACGAGCCACTGACCAAAGCTACCGCAATATTATTGTTACGCAGCTCAAATTCTTCATCGATCGAATGGTTGATACGCTTAAAGGCATTGAAACCCAAATAAATAGCTATGATGCCCATCACCATCGCTAGCATCAGGCTGAACAGGCCATTCCAAAATAAAAAATAATTCATCAATACTCCAAGTACTTGGTGTGGGGTTAAAGCGGGATCAGTTGCCAGCCACTCGGGCTATCCCGCATTTGGCCGATGCGATAGCCTATAGCGGTTGTTTCTGCAAAGTAATATCTAACACCTCGACTGGCTAGAAACTGACCGGTCGAGGTGGTGCTGACGCCGGCCATGGCATGTCTGAGCCGACTATTAATATACATCACGGTATCGTATCCGAGTTTCCTCATGATTAAGGCATAGAGCAGTGATTTAGAATCACAATCGCCATAACCTTCGTTCACGGTTTGAGGAGGAGCCAATAGTTCGAGGTTATTATTGGGGATTTTATAAGGGATATGTTGCACAAATGATAATACGAAGGTGGCCATATCGTGATTGTTGAGATTGAGCTTTTGACCCTGATTTTTTAGAGCGTCGGCGACGTTGCTGAGCCGGTCGTCATTCGCTTTGATCAGCCTTTGGTAAACTGTCGCCCAGTAATTGTTGCCGCTGTCACGGTTACCAGCTGCGGCATCTAACTCTTTGTCGGAAGCGTAAAGCCATTCTCGCGCGACAAAAAATGAAAAGTCCCAGCGTGTTCGCTGAAAAACCCAGGAGTGCTCTATTAAATCGCCCTTGTTATTTTGCAGATTTTTGGTCGCGAGCTCAATCTCGTAAAAAGAGTCTTCATAGTCCACAACCTGGTCATAAGTGCTTTCGAATTCACGCTGCTCCGATTGATATGAAACGAAGTGATTGACGCCACCAATAACACACAGAATCATAATTATTTTGGTCACTGATAGATGACCTGAAAAAGAATTTTTCGCAGAACTGGCTCGCTTTACCGTGGCCTTTGGCGAGCTCTTTTGAGGCGTGGTTTTCTTGACTTGTGGTGTAAGTTGTTTTTTTAGTTGAATAAATGGCAGGAAGTTAATTCGGCGATCAAAATAGCGTGACCACTCGTTTAACATAGCCATGTTCGGTTTGTCAGAGTTTGATAAGTACCAAAGCTTAATGGTAGCTTTGGTTAATAACTGGCCACCTGCCAAGCCCATTTTTTTCGTTTTTTTAACCTGCGCTATTTTCCCCGCTTCGATAAATCTATCATTAGCCGCGTCAATTAAAACTCTGCCTGGTTCATATTCCGCTAAAAGGTGTACCTCATCAATATCAAATAAGGTGACGGGATTGAGCAAGTTATTGACTAGTTCACTTGGCGTCGAAATTTCAACGAACTGAATTTTATTACCGAAGCGGCGTTGCAGTTTTTCTGATAGCGCTGGTTTGACCCAATCGAAATTGCGAGCCGCTTTGGAACGACAAAATAATACCAGCACACCCTTAGACGCTGCGATATTCATCAATTAAAATGTAGCCGTGGTTAACAATTTTTCAGACAGCCCGCTTAGTTTTTGAACGCTCATAATGATGCATCTGATGCTCCTCATCATTGCGCATTTCCTCGATGGTTTGAGATACATCCTTGATTGCCTCTTCCAATAGCATGGCGACCTGTTTTGCATCGGGGTTGAAGGGAATTTCTGCAAGCAAATTATCAAGACGGCCACGGGCACGCCAGGCCGCATGTTTTGCCCACTCGGTATAGAGCACTTGAGGGTCATCTACCAATGTTAAATCTTTGTGACGATGCTGGTCATCGCCATGCGTATCTGTCGACACGTAACCATTCACCATAGTGATGCGCTCACCTGGTTTTTGTAGGCTGCCACCACGATGAACTATCATGTCTCCATGTAAGGCAATCGCATAACCGGGTCCAGGGAAATAGGGCGCTACAACTCTGTCCCGCGGCGGAGTTTCGCCACGGCTAGCAAGCTCTGCCATCTCCTGTTTAGTGCCAACGAAGTATTCAAATTTGCCACCGCTCAAAGTCGCCGGGTCACTCACCATCATCACGTAATCGAGTGGTAATGTGTCATGGTGCCACTTATCGACGGCTTTATTCAAATCATCTGGGCTGAAGTTGATATGGCCAAGGTGAAGTGGCATTGTATGGGGCGCAATATCAACGCCATAGACGTCACATAGTAGGTCGGTAACGGATGGTTCGATACACAGATCACGCAGAAATTTCGAGCGGTAACAGCCACCACGGACCATGTTTTCGATTCTTTCACAGCTAATCGCATGTGCTCGTAACGACCGAGTCACTTGCAGCATCACTCGCGAACCTTCATCAGAAAGAATTCTAAACGGTGATGTGACCGCGACCGCAGTTGCCTTACTGGCTATTTCATGTTCGCTATATCCAAATTCCTCTAGATAGCGAATTTGAGTTGGTTTCTCGAGAGCTAAATGAATGGATGGGTCAAATAGGGTTTCATCGCAGAACCATTCATAGCCATCGGGTGAACTGTCGGGAAAAGGAACTGCAGCTCTGCTCATAATTAAGTCGACCTCAGAATAGGGTATAGATAAGCAACGGTTTAGGTGGCACTAACATATTATCGATTGCTGGGCGAAAGGTAAGCTGAACTTATAGAAATATCGAGTATACGTTTCAAATGACGCTGATTAATTCTAGTCAAATTTCTAGAGATAACTGAGCTAATTCATTCTGATTAAAATTTGCCAGTGCATAACAAAGTAACCATCCGTATTGAAGTTTTTGTGATGTTTAATTTTTGCAGTATAAAATGTAAAACTCTTGTTGATACCTATATAATGCTAGCCCGTTATAAACGTCACCAATCATGAGTGGCCATTTAACAGACTATCTTTCAATTGACTGGATTATAAGGTTTAACTTATGACATTTCTTCTCGAAGAAAAATATCAAACTAGCTGGCAAGAACGTCAAACATTTGCTGAGAACATGCAGCCAATTATTGGGCAGCTATTTAGAAACAAAGGCATCGAAATTTCTATTTATGGTAAACCGTTGGTCAATGCTTCAGCAATCGACATTATTAAATCGCATAAATCAGTTGCATTACATGAAGAAAGAAAGCTTCGCTTGCGTGAGAGCTTTCCTTTTGTAAAAGCGCTAAGTGAAATGAACCTTGCTCCGGCAAGAGTTGATATTGGTAAATTAGCTTATCGTTACTTATTTTTGGGTAAAGCCAACGGTCTCTCAATAGAGCAGTTTTTAGAGCAAGAACTGGTAACCATTGGTAAGGCGCCTGATGTTGAACAGAGAAAAGATGTTGTTTTATACGGATTTGGTCGCATAGGGCGCTTATTAGCTCGGCTATTGATTGAACGGGCTGGGCCTAGTTCATTATTAAATTTACGTGCGATTGTTCTTCGTCCCGGCGGAAAAGATGACTTAGAAAAGCGTGCAAGCCTTTTAAGGCGTGACTCAATACATGGCGCATTCAATGGCAGCATAACAATCGATAAAGAAAACAATGTTATTAAAGCGAATGGCGCCTTCATAAAAGTTATTTATGCAAAGTCACCTGCTGAAATTGACTATACAGCCTTTGGAATAAAAGACGCATTAGTGGTAGACAACACGGGTATTTGGACTGATGAAGAAGGGCTTGGTCAACATTTGAAATCAAAAGGGGTTGAGAAAGTACTGCTTACTGCGCCAGCAAAAGGCGATATTAAGAATATTGTTTATGGTGTTAATGAAGACATGATTTCAGCGCAAGACACGATTGTTTCAGCCGCGAGCTGTACTACTAATGCCATTACGCCTGTTTTAAAAGCATTGAATGATAAATTTGGAATACGCAATGGGCATATTGAAACAATACACTCTTACACCAATGATCAGAACCTGACTGATAATTACCATAAGGCTCCACGCAGGGGGCGAAGTGCGCCATTGAATATGGTGATTAGTACCACGGGTGCGGCTAAAGCGGTGGCGAAAGCATTGCCAGAATTAGCAGGGCTATTGACGGGTAACGCAATACGTGTACCGACACCGAATGTCTCGATGGCAATCATGAATTTGAATTTAAATAAGGCCACTGATAAAGAAGAATTGAACGATTACATGCGTCAAATTTCACTCAATTCAAAACTGCAAAATCAAATCGATTACACGGCATCAACTGAAATCGTGTCGACTGATTTAGTCGGTTCTCGTTATGCAGGCGTACTTGATTCACAGGCAACCATAGTGGATGGCGATCGTGCAGTGCTCTACGTTTGGTACGATAATGAATTTGGATATAGTTGCCAGGTTGTGCAAGTGATGCATGAAATGTCTGATATCCATGTGCCAACTCTGCCAATTACTTAAACTGTTTTTGTTAGCGAATAGATACTAGGCAACAAATAGCAGTTAATAGACAAATTTTGCCGTGAATGAACAGAATAAATAGGTTCGTTCACGGCTTAAATTTTCAATAGTTAGCCATATTCTCTGCGTACAAAGCGCTCTTCAATTCGATCGAGACCGTTCACGCAAGTCGTCAATAATCAACGCGACCGCAGGTGTAACAAATAACACCATGAACCCAGACAGCAAAGCCGAGACTCACACCCATCGGTATCAGGAACTGAGCCTGCGGGCTAGTCAGATAGCGGTACTGAGCCACCAACCATTGTGATTGTAATCCCCAGTTGTAGCCAACCGGCATGCTCCTTAAAGAATGCCATCATGAGTTTTCTAAAAGGAGTTACGTGCTAATTGGGCTGGGCGAAGCTAACTTATTAGCTTCCGCAGCTGATTAAAAAACGAAGACTTAAAGAACCGGAATTAGATACCGAGCATGCTCTTGGCTTTGTTAAGTGCGTCGACAGAGGCTGAATGGTCACCTGACTTGTGCAGTTTCTCACCCATGGCGCGAAGTGCTTTGACTTTTCCCAAATCGGTCATGCTCAGTGTCGAGCTAGCCATAGCCGCATCGATCTGGCCCATATCTCTCGGGCAACTGCCGGCGAAGGCTGTGCTGGCAGTCAGGATGGCGGTTAGCGCGAAGGCGCTGACAATAGTATTTTTCACGGCTGTATCCCCACAGTTATAAAGAAAAAATTTAATGAAATCGACCGACTTAGGTCAATAGTAAATCAAGACAGTGTGTGTCTTAAAATATATACGTGGGATTTCCGACAGTGGTTCACTCTGTCATTATTATTCTTTCACTAGTGATGAGTAGGGATAATCAGCTGACGACTGAAATTAAATTAAGCCTCATATATCCGTTGCAGTGATTGACTCTGCTGGCTAATTACAAGATTTAGTTTTTAGTCTCAAAGTCGCTGTTGGAGTAATAACTTTTGACCCTGCTCATCAACTATTTGTTTTGCTTTAGATATGGAGTGATCAATGGCTAGCTGTTGATCACCATTTTGATCCGCGCGAACGAATTGAATACGTTTGGTCTCACCCTCTAGTTCACCACTAATGTAACCTGCGGTCCGATACTTTCCGTCTTCAACGATGGGTGCTGGTTCGATTTTGAAGCCATTATAATCGAAGGCGTCACAACTAATTTCTGCAGGTTCGGCTGATTTTGAATCGCCACCGAATAAAGACTTCAATAAATTTCCTAATGCCATGATTATCTCCTAAAGCTAAGGTATCGTTGAATAGTATCAAATGGGTTCAATATTTACCCGAAAATCTAAATAAGCCATTTTCATTGTATCGATTAAGTCATAAACTATTCGCACATTTATAAGAGGTATGATGAATGAACTTATACAAAGTGCTTGCCAAATCTCTAGGCTATGAATTGATCAACCGGGATGGAAGCCCTTCGTTAAATTTTCACATCATGGATCTTATCCAGTTACATGAGATAAACCTCGTTCTCGATATCGGCGGAAATAAGGGGCAGTTTGCCAGTTCTTTACGGAACGAAGGATATAAAGGAGATATTCATTCGTTTGAGCCAGTGAAGGCAACCTATAGCGAATTAGAGAAAACAAGCCAGTCCGATCAGAAATGGTTTGTGCATAACTTCGCGATGGGGGATGAGCAGGGGCAGGCGTCGGTAAATGTGACTAAAGCTTCTGACCTCGCTTCGTTTTTAAAGCCTAGCGAGTATGGCCAGGCTCGATTCAAGAAAAATACGGTGGAATATACCGAGATGGTCGATATTAATACGGTTGATAACTTTTTAAAAAGTGACATCCCAAACTTCGAATCGAAACGCATTTTTCTGAAAACGGATACACAAGGCTTTGATATGCAAGTGGTGAAAGGTGCGAAAAAATCGATACCTTATATTCACTGTCTATTGTCAGAGATTTCCCTAATCCCAATTTATGATGGTATGCCATATTATATTGAAACCCTTGAATTCTACGAAAGCATGGGTTTTTCTGTAACCGGTTTTTATCCAATTACTCGATGTAAAGAGACGTTGTCAGTTATTGAAATGGACTGTGTTATGGTTAATAAAGTAATTTCTTAATACCCGTTTGCAAGAACTGACCGTTTTCCTTTACAAACCACTCAATATTAGAGGCAAAATAGCATTATGGAAACTATCGTTTACCTTTCAGGCGAAATACACAGCGATTGGCGTCAACAAATCGAGCAGGGTGCAAAAGCACTTGATTTGCCAGTTGTCTTTACCTCCGCAGTGACCAATCACGAAGCCAGCGATGCCGCAGGTGATGGCCTCGGTGCCGAACCTAATAGTTTTTGGCGCGATCATAAATCAGCCAAAGTGAATGCCATTCGAACTAAAAACATGCTCGAACAATGTGACGTAGCCGTGATCCGTTTTGGTGATAAATACAAACAATGGAATGCAGCGTTCGATGCAGGTTATTGCGCAGCGTTGGGTACGCCTTATATTACTTTGCATGGTGAGGACATTATCCATCCGCTAAAAGAAGTGGATGGCGCCGCCATGGCCTGGGCACAAACGCCAGAGCAAGTAGTTGAAGTGCTTAAGTACGTAACGAGTGAATATTAAACAAGTTTCTCAGTAATATGATTTCTTATGCACAGGACTATTGGTTTTAAGTGTCACTGTATCTGACAAGTAACCAATCTCTAGTTAGTTAATGTTTTGCTGGTTTCATTTGCGTATGAACTTTCGACACCAGATGAATTATATGCTGTCATCGTAAAATACCAGGTAGTAGCAGAAAGATTTTCAATTAGGTAGCTAGTAAGTGTTGTACCGGCCAAAGTGACCGTATTACTGTAGCTTCCTGATGTTGTACCGTAATAGATTTTATACCCGGTAAGATCGGTTAAGGCAGAGTTATCAGTATTTTCCGTAGGTGGAGTCCAGGCCAATAGCGCAGTGTAGTTAATTACTGTTATGTTAACGGTGTCATTTGACGTACCTGAGGTTCCTGTGCAGTTCAGTACGTAACTACTATTGGAAGTGATGGAGCTTATGGTTTGCGAGCCAGAGGTGATTTTACTACCGCTCCAATCACCTGATGCTGTACAGCTGTCAGCATTACCTGAAGACCAGGACAAGGTAATACTTCCATTATTAGCCACGGATGCGATATTGGAGCTGAGGCTGATGGTTACTGGAGTTGGAGCTTGGGCTACACTAATATTGACGGTTTTACTTTGTACTCCATTGCTACCTGTACAGTTTAGAGTGAAACTACGGTTAGCAGTGAGTAAACTGAGTGCCTGAGATCCCGATGTGCCTTTAATACCGCTCCAGTCACCTGATGCTGTGCAGCTTTCGGCATTACCAGTAGACCACGACAGCGTCACACTGCCGTTAAAAGCTACAGATGTGGTATTTGATGAGAGATTGACAGTTATCGGCGTTGGTGTGGAGGTCACGCTAACATTTACAGTATTACTTATTGTTTCTGTACTACCCTCACAGCTTAGAGTAAAGCTGCGGTTAGCAGTGAGTGAGCTGATGATTTGTGATCCCGATGTACCTTTACTGCCGCTCCAGTCACCTGATGCTGTGCAGTTGTCAGCATTACTAGTAGACCAAGACAGCGTCACACTGCCGTTATAAGTTATAGATGTGTTGTTTGACGCTAAGTCGACTCTTAGCAAGGGTGAGCCAATTGTTATCGATTCTTCGTTGCTATCGCTTGCGGTGCCACAGCCGGATAGAAATAATATAGGAACTACAACTGCTATTAGGTATTTAAATGTTGAGTGCAACGTAGTCGAATTTCTCACAAACATGAAATTAGTTGGATTAGCTATAAAAGGCTATTGCTAAAACGTCCCACTGATAAGGTAACTAGTGACTAACTATTGTTAGCCTATTGGCTCTAGTAAAAAGAATTAAAGAATTACAAGTTGAGAGGGCGTAATGTTTAAGAAACCATGGGCGCTAGGTTCAATGCACGGCACTGATATCTAAAAACTACAAGTGCCTTACTTTTTGCAGTTCAAGTAACCCGACTGTTTTGCCTTCACCAGAATGTTGGTAGAGATGTTAGTAGAAGATGTTTATTTTTCAAGGAGAAATGTGACGAAAAGCACATTATTTACATTAGAGTATGATGCGCAACGGCGCCTTTACTGAATAATGCTTTTGCCGATTAAGGGTCTGAGATTCAGGCCCTTAATCGGTTAATAAGCAAAGATTAAGACTACCAGGGTAAAGAGAATGTCTTTACGTTGGTGTAGCTATTCATCGCTTCAATAACCCCTTCTTTGTACCCCAAACCAGAATCTTTGATGCCACCAAAAGGTGACATTTCGATACGGTAGCCAGGCACTTCCCAGATATTAACGGTACCCGTTTCGAGCTCGTTGATGAAACGAATAATGTCGTCCATGCGATTGGTGCAAACTCCTGAAGAAAGGCCGAATGCAGTAGAGTTAGCGACTTCGATAGCGTGGTCAATATCGCGAACACGAATGATTGGGATCGGAGGCCCAAAAGTTTCTTCCATCACTAATTCACAATCAGCCGGTACATGATCGAGAACTGTTGGTGAATAAACCGCACCTTGACGATCATTGCCATAAAGTAATTTCGCGCCTTTAGAGATGGCATCGTTGACACGGTTTTGGAATAAAATTGCTGACGCTTCATTGATCACAGTGCCGACATCAGTATCAGGATCCATCGGGTCACCGTACTTTAACTTAGCTGCTTTCTCAGCAACCAGTGCTGCAAATTCATCTGCAACTGAATCAATGCACAGTACGCGTTTAACTGCAGTACAACGTTGTCCCGAGTTCTTAGTGCCACCCGCAATGGCTAAATCTGCTGCTTTATCAAGATCAGCATCGTCCATTACAATGAGAGGTGCATTACCGCCAAGTTCCAAAACTGTTCTGCGGTAGCCGGCGTTTTCAGCAATGTATTTACCAACACCAACACTACCAGTGAAAGTCACCAGAGAGATATGCTTGTTGTTGATCATTTCGTCGCCAAAATCTGAAGGCATACCGGTGATGATGGATAACATTTCAGGGGGTAAGCCA
Organism: uncultured Acidimicrobiia bacterium; assembly: GCA_964195315.1. Classification (GTDB taxonomy): domain Bacteria; phylum Pseudomonadota; class Gammaproteobacteria. The sequence goes on from CAXMOZ010000144.1 coordinate 34,021, forward strand.
CACTCGTAACATATGTCCGCTAACAACAAAGCGGTGAGCGGCGTTTGCTCAGTTGGTTTGGCGACCATGCAGTTATTAGTCGCAATTGAAGGTGCAATTTTATGCGAGATCATATTCAATGGGTGGTTGAAAGGCGTGATTGCAGAGATAGCGGTCAGAGGCTCACGTTGCGTGAAGATTTTACGTTTTTTGCCGTGTGGAGTCAGATCACAAGAAAAAATCTGTCCATCGTCTTTGATGCACAGTTGGCCCGCTAGTGAGTAAACATCAAATGCGCGTCCCACTTCGTAGATGCTGTCTTTCTTGCTTAATCCGCATTCAGCCGTGATCAAGTCAGATATCTCTTCTTTGCGCTCGACAATGGTATGCGCAATTTTAGTTAAAATTTGCTGACGGTCGTAACGAGTTAGTGTTGGTTTATAAGCCGCTGCGATTTCAAACGCTTCGGCCACTTGTGCGCGACTGGCGCGAGGTACGGTACCTACTAGTTCATTGTTAAAAGGGTTGAATACTTCGATCAGCCCTTCTGAGTCGCCATCGACCAGTTTGCCGGCGATACGCATTTTTTCGTGTCTAATAGTCATTTATTTGCCTACTTATTTTTTTCAGGTATTCGAATTGTAAAACTCGCAGTTAGTAAGTTACTCAACGTTATTTAGGGCGATGTCGAAGATATCAAAGTTTCTTAACTGATGACTTGCATCAAGCTTAGTCGCAGGACGACTGAAAACCAGAGGAACCGTTTGTTCGGTCACACCACCGTGCGAACGTAAAGGAACAGTCAGGCCTGAAAGATCATGTCGTGAAGCAGTTGTGCCCAAAACAGTATTCTTTTCAGAGGTTAGAATCAGATCGCCCATGCGGTCATAAGCTAATTCGAATTCATCACAACCTTCTTTATTGGTGAATACATGTTCTATACCTGGAATGGCTTTCAGTTCAGATACGATGTGTGCAACATCAGCATCATCAGCCAGGTAGACAGTGGCATAAGAACCTAAAGCACCGTGATGTACGACGTATGGATCTGTGATTGGCAGAATAACGCGAGCGGCAGCGGGTGACAGGATACGATCCATTTCATCTTGTAGGTAAATGACTTGAGGATCGCCAGCTTCGTCATGCTTAGCGTTCATGCCGTGATCTGCTGTTAATGCAACAACCGCGCCCAGCTCGTCAAGTTTAGCCCAGTAGCTGTCCATCATCGCATAGAATGAATTGGCGCCATCACTGCCCGGTGCAAATTTGTGCTGAATGTAATCAGTGGTTGATAAGTACATCAAGTCAGGGCGGACAGTTTCCATCAATTTAACGCCAGCAGCGAAGATGAATTCAGATAGTTCAGCACTGTAAACAGAAGGCACTTCCATGCCGACCATTGCAACTACGTTTTCGATGCCATTATCGGCCAGAGTCACGTCGTCAGATTTTTCTGAAGAGAAACAAATTGCACCGTCTTCGCCAAAAGCGAGCTCGTTACCCAGTAGACGGCGTAGTTTGTCTTTTGCAGTAATAACCGCCACTTTAGCGCCCTGATCCTGAAAAGCTTTAAAGATAGTCGGCGTTCTCAGTAAATGTGGCTCGTTCATCATCACTTCTTTGTCATTTTCGCGGTCATAATAAAAGTTACCACAAATGCCGTGAACCTTGGGCGCAACACCCGTCACGATAGAAATGTTGTTAGGATTGGTAAAGCTAGGGATAACGCAATGCGCACGCAGATCAGAACCGAGGCCTTCGACCACTTTCTTTGTCCAGGGCATGACACCAGCTTCTATAGCTTTTTCGATATAATCAGGTTCAGACCCGTCGACACAAACCACAACACGTGGTCGACTTGGCCATTGGTAGTTTCGTCCATTGACGTTAACTGGAGGTTTGGTTGAATTCATGAGTCTTATTTCCACTCGTTAAGATAAATTTGAGCTGGGACTATATCCTATTATTTTGCATCAGATTAATCGATATAATGGATGATTTATATCGGCTAAACCTATAGGTAAGCGTCTTCCTGGATATAGTTCAGTTGGTCACGCCTGACGGCGCTTTGGCTTATAAGGCCTTCTACGTAGATAGCGGCGCAGACAAAACTGTAGGAAGTATTAGCGAAGCGTAATATGCCGTATGTCTTAGCTGAATCATTAAAATCGATTTTACTCTTTTCGACTTGACTTAATCATTTCCAGAAATGCGTCGGTGACACGTAAACCGCGTCGTTCTTTGAGGCAAACTATATATTCATCGAGTGTCAGGTCTGCGTTACTCACTGTCAAAGGACGCAAGCGTGAGTCGGCGAGCAGTTCGGTTTCAGCAACGATACCAACACCAAAGCCAGCCGCGACGGCTTCACGCACGCCTTCGCGCCCACTGATCTCCATCACTTTGTCGAGTACACCGCCCGATAGTGCGACTGTTTCTTCAAAAATTGAGCGAGTACGAGAGCCTTTTTCACGTAGTATTATTTTCTGTCCTAGCAGCTCTTCCATGGTGATGGAGCGTCTGTCGGCCCAGGCATGATCTTTACTGACAAATGCCAATAATCTATCGGGTGCAAGTGGAATCGAGTCCAGTCGAGTATCACCTTCAGGTATATTGGGTAAGACTGCGATATCGCATCGCCTTGATTCCAACCACGACATCAGTTGAGCGGAGTTTCCATATTGAATCGAAATATTGATACCGGGATACAGACGTTGGAACTGCGCTAATAAAGGTGTGACTATATAGGGGGAGTCGGCAGCGACCATCAATTGGCCCGATGTTAAAGCACGAGCAGACTGCAATAGTAACTCGACCTCTTCTTCGTATCGAAATAAATGTCGCGTAATGTTGTAGGCTGATCGCCCAATGTCGGTTAGTTCGATGCGTCTGCCTAACCTTACAAATAACTTTATGCCGTATCGTTCTTCCAGCTCTTTCACTTGCCCGGAAAGCGTTGGTTGGGTTATGTGGAGGGCTTCTGCGGCGTTGGTAAAACTACCATGCGTTGCGACGGCATGAAACGACCGTAGATGAGCGTGTGATATCGGCAAAACCTATTCCAACCATATGATATATCGATTTGATGAATACTAGTCAAGGGCGGTATAAATGGCAAATGAATTTAACTGGCAGCCTGTTTAAGGCTAAAACTCGGTAATAAAAATGACAAATGCAAAAAAAGTGAGCTCACCTACAGGTGACCCATACCTTTTAACTCCAGGCCCATTGACGACTTCATCAACAGTGAAAGAAGCCATGTTGCATGACTATGGGTCAAGAGATAACACATTTATAGAGCTTAACGCTAACATGCTTGACAGCTTGATCAATATCGTAAATGGCCAAGGCACGCACGTAAGTGTTCCATTGCAGGGCAGCGGTTCGTTCGTGGTTGAAGCGATGATTGGCAACTTTGTACCCGCTGATGGCAAGCTATTGATTCTAGTCAACGGCGCTTATGGCCAGCGCATTGCAAAAATGTGTGATTATTATAAACGTCATTACATTATTCAGGAATCCGCAGAAGATGTGCCTGTTGACACTGTTCAGCTCGACAAGACATTATCTACTGATGCCGACATTACACATGTTGCTGTGGTTTATTGTGAAACAACCTCGGGCATTTTAAACCCGCTGAAAGCAGTTGCCGATGTTGTCGCTAATCATAAACGTGGTTTTTTAATCGACGCTATGAGTGCCTTTGGCGCACTACCACTAGACTCCAAAGAAATTACATTCGACGCAGTGGTTGCTTCTAGTAACAAATGTTTAGAAGGTGCGCCTGGACTAGGTTTTTGTATTGCACGTGAAGAAGCGATGGTAAAAACGGAAGGCAACTCTCCGTCATTAGTGCTTGATCTTTATGAGCAATGGCGTGGCATGCAAAAAACCAGGCAATGGCGTTTTACACCACCAACACATGTGATTCTGGCATTTGCCCAGGCAATCAAAGAATTTGAAGAAGAGGGCGGCGTTACAGGCCGTGGTGGTCGATACCGTAATAACCATGCCATATTGATTTCTGGCATGCGCGACATGGGCTTTAAAACGTTATTACCCGACGAGCTTCAAGCACCAATCATCGTTACTTTTCACATGCCGACTAACCCAGAATTTAATTTCGATAAATTCTATGATGGTTTACGCGATCTCGGTTATGTCATTTACCCAGGTAAATTAACCGTCGCTAACAGCTTCCGTATTGGTTGTATTGGTCGCCTCAACCAAGAGCATATGGAAGGAGCGCTTAATGCCATTAAAGGCATGGTTGAAGCATTCTGCATTAGCCAAATTAGCTACGACTAGGTTCGTATTGATACTCCCGCCGACTCGCGTTATGACGGGTCGGCGGATAGGTTGATTAGCCCACCCCTCCCCAAAAAATCAATAATCCCATTAACTTAATAAATCAAATAATTTGATAAACAGGCTTATCTAATAAAGCCTATAGGAGATTGAAACATGTCAGCTCCCATTCCAGAACGTGCTAGCGCAGTTATCATTGGTGGTGGTGTTATTGGTGCCAGTGTTGCCTATCATTTGGCCAAGCAAGGCTGGACAGATGTTGTACTGCTAGAGCGTAAGCAATTTAGTTGTGGCACCACCTGGCATGCTGCTGGTCTGGTCGGCACTATGCGAGCAAATGAGTCACATGCCAAACTATGTGAATATTCAATGGCGGTATTAAAAGAGCTTGAAGCAGAAACCGGACAATCGACTGGCTTCAAACAAGTAGGGTCATTAACGATAGCTCATAGTGAAGCACGCTTCGAAGAGATAAAGCGCATTGCTGCGATGAATAATGCGTTTGGTATTACACGAGTTGATATGGTGACGCCAGAAGAAGCCAAGGTGATTTACCCATTCCTTAAGTCAGACGATTTACTCGGCGCATGCTGGGTTGAGCAAGACGGAACAGCCAGCCCCGTTGATGTTACGATGTCTTTTATTAAAGGCGCGCGTGGACGTGGTGCTAAGTGTATTGAAGGCATTACTGTCACTGATGTTACATCGGCAAATGGCGCAGTGACCGGTGTCATGACTGACCAGGGTCCAATAGTGGCTGATTTTGTGGTGAACTGTGGTGGCCTATGGGCACGAGATTTAGGCAAAATGTCTGGCGTTAATATTCCACTTCACGCTTGTGAACATTATTACGCAATAACCGAAAAACAAGATAATATTCCAGGTGACTTACCGGTGCTACGAGACCATGACCGCTGTGCCTATTATCGTGAAGATGCCGGCAGCCTGTTAGTTGGTGCGTTCGAGAAACATGCAGTTGCCTGGGGTCAGCATGGCGTACCGAAAGATTTTGCTTTTGAAGAACTCGAAGGTCACATGGATGAGCAGTTAATGCCTGTTTTGGAAGACGCTATGGCGCGTTTGCCATTCTTGCAAGATGTCGGGTGGCGACAATTTTTCTGTGGACCAGAAAGTTTCACCCCAGATGATCAATTTCACATGGGTGAAGCACCAGAACTAAAAAACTATTATGTTGCCTGTGGTTTGAATTCAGTCGGAATCCAAACGTCCGGTGGCCTGGGACGCGCCTTGGCCGAATGGATGCACAAAGGTCATGCACCGATGGATCTATGGGGTAACGATATCCGTCGCATGTTCCCATTCCAGTCAACCCAAAACTACATTGAAGAGCGTGTCACCGAGTCACTCGGTCTACTATACGAAAACCACTATCCTTATCGACAAATGACCACATCACGTGATATTCGTCATTCGCCTATTCATGAAAAGCTTGCTTCGCATAATGCTTGTTTTGGCGAAGGCGCGGGTTGGGAGCGACCAAACTGGTATGCACCGAAAGGTGTCGAGCCTAAATATGAATATAGTTTCGGTAAACAAAATTGGTTTGAATACAGTGCAGCTGAACATCAAGCAGCGCGTGAAAAAGTCGTACTGTTTGACCAAAGTTCATTCTCAAAGTACCTGGTTCAAGGCAGAGATGCTTGCAAAGTATTACAGAGAATTTCGAGTGCAAACGTCGACGTTGAATCAGGCCGAATGGTGTATACCCACTGGCTCAATGACCGAGGTGGTATCGAAGCTGATTTAACCGTGACCCGGTTGGCTGAAGATAAGTATTGGATTGTCAGTGGCTCTTCACAAACCATCAAAGACCTTAATTGGTTGGATCGAAACATTGCCGATAACGAATTTTGTTGTGTGAGTGATATCACCAATGCCTGGGCTGTTTTTGGTATTCAAGGGCCAGACAGTCGAGCTCTGCTAACCGATACACTTAACCACGACATGACAACGGGAAATTTTGGTTTTGGCTCATTCCAGGAAATTGAACTTGGTTCATCTCGTGGTTATGCGGCACGCGTCTCTTATGTTGGTGAACTGGGTTGGGAGCTTTATGTGCCGGTTGACCAGGCTCGCCATGGCTTCGACACCCTTTGGGATAAAGGTCGGTCGCATGGATTAACACTCGCTGGAATGCATGCGTTAGATTCATGCCGAATGGAAAAGAAGTTTGTCCATTACGGTCATGACGTTGCCGAAACAGATACGCCATTAGAATGTGGCATGAGCTTTGTTTGTGATCTAAATAAGAGTGAGCACTTCATCGGGCGTGATGCGATCTTAAAGCAAAAAGAATCACGTTCGTTCATGAAAAAGCGCCTCGTTCAGTTCTTACTCGAAGACCCTGAAGCAATGCTTTACTCGCATGAACCGATTCTACGTGATGGCAAAATAGTTGGTCATTTAACCTCTGGTAACTATGGCCATACACTAGGGGGGTCGGTCGGGTTAGGGTATATCGAAGTCGAAGATGAAATTACGGCTGATTACCTGGCATCTGGCAAGATCGAAATCGATGTTGGCGGTGAGCCAGTCGCAGCAAAAGCTAGTTTGGCGGCTCAGTACGATCCAAAAGCGGAGCGTATGCGCGGTTAAGCTAGTCGAGTGTTATAGGTTGGACCGAAATTATTCGGCTCAACCTGTTCTTAGTGACTGCATCCTGTCATTTAAAGAGCTGAAACTCTAGTCCCAGGCATTAATCGTTATCGCTCAATCCTGCGCCAGCACCAGCCCTAGATTGCGCCGTAGCGGGCGCATAAGTCCTAAATGCAAGCTCGTCGACTAATTGCCATACGTCACTATCAATGGCATAAGCCAGGGTCGAAGGCATGTGTTCCGGTGATGTGCCAAACGTTTGCTGGCAGCTGACGGCATCAATGTTATCTAACCACAGATCATCTCTATTACCTTCAATTCGAATCCCACTACCGTAGCAACTGAGTTTTACACCAGCCCAGCTAGTCGTAATAATCATATTATGACAACGCGAAGCTTGACCAATGGTTGCGGCCAGTAGGACTGGATAGGCAACTGCCCCTAAACTAATGGTGTGACCATCAAGCAATAATTTGACTCGATCAGCAATCGCGGCACCGGTGATTATTGGGCATAGTGTTTGACCAGTGGCCTGCCAGAGTTCACTGATGGCATCTGCTCCAATGATGGGTTTGTATTGCTCATAATCCTTACCCTCAATATTCTGCAAGTGCCTGAGCATCGATTCGGGGCCAGGTAAATTAAACGCGGCTAACCAGCGCGAAGCCTTACCCGCTTCTTCTGCCAATCCCCAGGGTAAGTCAATGGCTCTAGCGACTTTTCGGAAGTAACCTTCGATTTCAACCAGCGTCTGTTTTTGTTTCATTTTTTGATCTGTGTTATGAGGCGGAAACTGGTATTGTGTGCTCTAGTAATTCATTTGGGAAAGGAGAATCTTGATACATGCAAATTCTGACCCAACGATCTGAGCGAGGGTCGAATTTGGTGGCACCAAAAAAGGACAGCTTACAACGAAGGAGGTCTATCGGTAGCATGTCGGAAGCGATGACGTTGTCCTGTACTTCTGCATAGGGCCGATTTTTTAAGTTCTGTATCCTTCGCATTGTATGGCGATGTTCTGGATGCGCCAATAAAAACTCGGCAATCGAATCTTGCTCTGAATGGTATTTTGTCCAGGCCAATAACGCTTCATTGAGTTGATGAATGTAATAGCCAATGGCATAGGGTGATTCATATTCCTCACCTGGTTCATCAAATCTTTCACCCACTCTTGGTTCAAGTTTTTCAGCTGAGGTGTACCAAAAACGTGCCCGATTTTGAGGTTGATCAAAGTCTACTGACAGGGCCCATTGGCACTGAGAGTTGAGAATATTGAATGTATCCGAAACGGTCATAGAGCCATTAATAAAAAAACTGAGGTGTTCATCTGCATCCATACAGTCCGTCAGGCCATCAACCAATTCACCGTAAGGCTCGAGTATCAATGAGATTAATTGCTCCTGGCCTTCAAGGCTGAGTTGTATTTCAGCCCACTCATAAAGCCGATCCCAGGGGTGATCAAGGTTCAGGTTTTCAGTGCTGATATACGCCGACATTTTTTTGAGGTCATCACCGAGCATAGCTAATTTTTTTAACTGGATTTCATGTGTTGTATGCCAATTCGAAAGATTAAATTTAGCTCGCTCAAAACAGGCCAGAAATTCTGCGACTTCTGCGGCACTGGCTTCATTAACAGCTCGCACTCGAGCGATGGCTTCTTCACGGGCCATCATCCAGTTATTGATCAGGGCTGGGTGATTAAATAAAAATGGGGCCATACCGAGGCCAGTAGAATTGCCGACGCCAATACGTTTTCTAAGATCCGGCTCAATAACAACAGCTTTATCGCCACCGATAGATTTTGCGATATGCTCCACCAGGTCAATTGCGAATGCGCGAATTAACCAGACTGACAATAACTCGGCCTGAAACGGACCTTTGAGTTCGGGTCTATCACAAATCGTTAGTCTATCGGCAGCACCAAATTTTCCTGAGCCATAAACGGCAGTTGTTCTAACCAGATAACCAACCGACTCAAGCTGATTGCGGTCAGGTTGCTCACCAACCGAAAGTTTATCGATGACATGTTTCCACAGTCGCACTGAGCGATTGGCGCGAGACAGGCTTATCTCGGAATCGCTAATACGCCCAGCTTCCTGCTTCGGTACATTTTGCTGCAAACGGTCAAGCTCGTCTGTGGTGGGGATACCATCAAACAAAGTAAAGGTGGCATCCCAGGCAGTGGCGATGACTCGATCGGACCGCATTTCATCTGGCAGGTAGTGTGAAAAGGCAACAAGGGAGTAAGTTCTAACTGGGCCAGTAACACTATAAACAGCGCGGCCGTAGCCGTCGCTATCGATTTCCCAAACGGGCTTAGCAAAGGTCCATTGTTCTTTTTTTAAGCGTCGCAACAAGGTGCGCATAAACGATAAACGCGTCTGGTGAAAGCTGCCCATCCGCGCGAGTCGCATGACTACTTCAGGAGGGCGTCTATACTGAGCTGCCTCGGGTATTGGATTTTGATCGGCACAATTCATTTTTCTACCGCCTATTTCTATATTGAAAAACTGACTGAAAAGCCTATTAAACAGATCTACCTAACAAGTCTAGTATGGTCCGAAGTTTTCATCAAAGAACCGCAGCCAGTTATTGCCCATGATCTTAGCTGTATCCTGGGCATTAAAACCGACCTCTAGTAAACCCTGATCGATATTCGAGAAATCGCGGTTATCGTTAAACCAGGGCGGCATGTCAGGGAATCCTGCATTTGCAGCTGAGCCTTCGCCGTAATCGATTTTTTTAGTCCAACGACCAATGCGCATCCATTCGACTACTGAGTCGGGGTGGTTCTGACATAGGTCTGACCCTATTCCAATATGATCAACGCCCATTACATCCGCACAATCAGCTATCATTTGGCAAAAGCTTTGCAAACTGCAGTCTCCCTTACCCTTTAAATGATGTGGGTACATGCTAAAACCAAGCATGCCGCCAGTTTCACCCAGACCTTTTAATATGGCGTCTGATTTATTGCGCAGCGCCGGTTCCCAAAAGTTAGGGTTAGCGTGGGTGACGACTATAGGTCTACTACTGACCTCTATCGCTTCGAGGGTCGAGCGCTCAGCTGAATGGCTCATATCAACCACCAACCCAACTCGATTCATCTCTTCGATCACTTGCTTGCCCATACGGGTAACGCCTGTGTCATTTGCCTCGTAACAACCAGTGGCCAACAGCGACTGATTGTTATAGGTGAGTTGCATGAACCGAGCACCGAGGGTGTGTAATATTTCGACTAAACGGATATCGTCTTCTATCGGTGATGGGTTTTGGAATCCATAAAATATAGCGGTGCGATTAGTTTCACGTGCCAGACGCACATCATCACCCGTTCGGCCCTGAAAAATGAGGTCAGGGAAACGTTCAAAAAAACTATTCCATTGTTCTATATTAGCCACAGTTTCACGAAAATTTTCGTGGTAAGCAATTGTGACATGAACCGCATCGACACCACCTTCGCGCATTTGCCTAAAAATTTCTTCCGACCAATTGGCGTATTGTAACCCGTCGATACGATAGCTTATGTCACTCATGCTTACTCCCAACTTGTATATTAAAGAAGCTGTTACTTATCCAGTCACGCTTACTCAGGTACACCTGAACTGATATAAGAAGTTTTTACGTGAGTATAAAATTCTTTCGCATATGAGCCCTGTTCACGTGGGCCGTAAGAGCTTTCACCACGACCACCGAAAGGTACGTGGTAGTCCGTGCCTGCAGTCGGCAAATTAACCATCACGCAACCCGTTTTGGCATTGCGGCGGAAGTGCGTCGCACGAGCCAGGTTGGTTGTAATAATGCCAGCCGTTAATCCAAAGCGAGTATCATTCACTGTGTTGATTGCTTCTTCATATGAACCAACTTTAATAACACAGGCCATTGGTGCAAATAACTCTTCACGGTTAACTTGCCAGTCATTGCTAGTACCTGTGAATACCGCCGGAGTCATGAAGTAACCTTCAGTTGCGCGTTCAACACGTTCGCCACCACAGCGTAATTCGCCGCCTTCCTTCTTAGCCAATTCTACGTTCACCAGGTTTTGAGTGAGTTGAGCTTCGCTCGCAACAGGCCCAATTTGAGTGCCTGCTTCCAGCGCATGACCGACCACCATGGCTTCGGCACCAGCAACCAAACGCTCAACAAATTCGTCATGAATGGATTCATGTACTACTAGTCGAGACGAAGCAGTACATTTTTGACCCGTGCTGCCAAACGCACCACCTAGCGCACAGGCGATAGCGGTATCAAGGTTTGCATCATCCATAATCGCCAATGCATTTTTAGAACCCATTTCGAGCTGAACTTTAGTAAAGTTACCAACGGCTGTTTTTGCAATTTCGCGTCCCACTGGCACAGAGCCAGTGAAGCTGATGGCATTTACCATTGGGCTTTCGATTAATTGCTGGCCAATTTGGCTACCCGAACCCATCACCAAATTGAACAGGCCTTTGGGTAAACCCTGTTTTTCGATAATGCGAGCCAGTGCTACGGCAGACGCAGGAACAATATTGGCGGGTTTCCAGATAACGGCATTGCCGAACGCGAGTGCTGGAGCAATCTTCCATACTGCTGTCGCCATCGGGAAGTTCCAGGGAGAAATAATAGCAATGATGCCAACCGGCTCGCGGCGGATATCGACTTCGATGCCATCACGGGTAGATTCAGCATTTTCACCCATTTGACGCAATACTTCGGCCGCGTAATAAGTGAAAAACTGGCCAGAACGATACACTTCACCCTTACCTTCAGGTTGTGTTTTGCCTTCTTCACGTGCCAGTAGCGCGCCAAGTTCTTCACAATTCGCGATCAACTCGGTGCCAATATTCATTAAGATGCTATAGCGTTTTTCGAGACCGACCTTCGACCATTCGATTTGAGCCGATTGGGCTGCATCTAGTGCGAGGTCAAGTTGTGACTTGTCTGCTTGTGCATACATACCAATGGTGTCGGAAAGATCGGAAGGGTTAATATTTGCGACTTCGCTAGCACCAGCAATCCACTCGCCAGCAATAAAGTTGTAGTTGTTATCAGTCATGTTTTCTCTCTGAGGTTTGTCACAGGATGTTAATAAGCATTCTAGTGCAATTCTGCCCTAAGATAGAAGACCCCTGATACTCAGTCAATCTTAATTTACTGAGTATTCATTCAAAATAACTGAAGATAAGGTTGAACCGATAGCTCGTCTCGAGGATTAAGAGGCAATAGCGAGTTAAGAATAAGTGTGTCGCCAAATTTGATGGGTTCAAATTCATGCAGAGGCATCTTCAGGCGCTTGAATTCGTCGGTCAATTGAGCGGGTTTAATTAGATTGGAGGGACTTGTAGCTTTCGTTCTTCAAACCAACCTACCGATATGTCCGTATATTGATCTATTTTACTTTCTCTATTTTTCTATAATTAAAACAAGTTAGCCATTGGGTTTGGATTAAACGTTGAGCTTGGTATTTTTGCTGAAGATGGCCTTGTTACCATAAATTCACAGCTGCCGTTTTCTATATGGAAGAGGGCTCCGGCATACATGCGCTCAGCCGGGTCACTAAAAGCATGAGTAGTGTCGTCTTCTGCAAAACAAGTTGCTTCTATGCCATTAAAGTAATCACCGTTATCCAGGTCATTTACAACGCTAAAAGTAATAGGTTGCAGTACTTTATCGCCAAAGTTAAAACTGACTGAGCCAACCGGTTTACCACAGGTCACTTGGCCAACAGTAATAACTTGAGCGCCACTGATCCCCTCTATTGCATTAATAACCAGCTCACTAGCAGAGCAGGTTCCCTCGAGCGTGAGAACATAGAGTCGGTCTAGATCGAGTTGGTTGTTGCGAGTTAAAAACGGAAAGATACCATTTTGCTGTGTATTAAGAGCATTCCATTCGAGGCGAGTAACATCTGATCCGTTGCCATTGGTTCCTGCAATATAAGAAGCGAGTACCTGCGCCGTACTTACCCGACCACCTCCGTTGTAGCGTAAGTCGAGAACCAACTCATCAATATTGTTTAGGTTAAAATCGGCAAACGCTGTGTCCAGTTCGGCAATGGTCGGAACTAAAAAGTTAGATAGGGCAAGGTAGCCTACAGCGACACCATTTCGGGTTTGAATATCTGTTGTGAGCACGGAGTTAATTTTCACGATTCCGGTGGTTAAGGTCACGTTAAATAGACTACCGTCTCGATCTACCTCAAAGCTGATGTCATTTCCGGAGGGGGAACTACTAAGAATGACATCACCTCTTCGCAGGCATGATTGCGTGCTAAATGAGCCTGGACAGGCACGGCCGGCTGCGGAATCATCAAAAACATAAGTCACGGTTTCGGTATTGTCAATATCACCGATTATTCTTCCGTAGCCAATACCTTCATAAGTGCCCGCTTCAAAGAAATTCTCCTGAACAACACGGTTGCCGATATAGCTAAAGCGATCCGGCGGATTAACGACAAGATTGGCTAATACCGTTTCGGGTGTATCATAATTACGTAAATCGATAGTGGGTATTTGATCGTAGTAGAGGTAATAGTGGCTCATTACATCGAGAACGAATTTTTTTTGCTGCTCTATTGTTTCGTTGGTTCCCGGTGTTTCTGGGTCATCAGGAACCTCGGTAAAAACGGGTCCAATGGCCGAGTTAGAGTTACCTTCATTACCGCATGAAAGCAGTAACAATGAACAGAGTAGGATGGCCAATATTTTCATAATTTTTTCGTTACTATCCTAGGCTCAATCTATTTTCACACTTGATGCATCGTTACTCTTAGTCTTTGATGAAGAGTTTGTTGAAACCCCTCGACAAATTAGGGTTGGTCTATCTCCAATTACCGTGGCTTGAAGGGCTTAGGCCTGGGAAACCGAGAGGTAATATCAAACTTCGTCAAGTCCATGTGGCTCCGCGTATATTGTTGCGAGGCATCGCTTGGTGGATTGTAATCCCAATCTTGATAATGCCCAACTCGCAGAGCCGCGTGAACCGACCGACGTCGTGCTTGATTATGAATGACTGTTTGCTGTAGCGATTCAGCATTCCAGTAAGATTGTGCTTCTGATCGAAAATCTTCTAGCAGTTGTGAGGGTTCACTTTCGGCAAAGTTATTCAGTTCGTTAGGATCTAGTTCCAAATTAAACAATTGATCTGGGTCGGTCATGCAACTGATAAATTTATACTGCGCGCGACGGATCATCAACATCGGTGCACCAGTACCCTCCGCCAGATATTCACTCACACAGGCATTCGGGTCGTTGCTTGTATCACCATCACATAAGGGTATTAGTGATCGGCCATTCAGAGGGTCGATAGCATTCGGTTTGATTGCACCGGTGCCTTCTGCGGCTATGTCGATTAGTGTTGGTAAGACATCAACCTGGGCGACAGGTTGTGATACTCGGCGTGAGTCGAAGCGTTTCGGGTTGTGAATAATCATCGGAATGCGACAGGATGATTCTCGGAAAGACATTTTATACCAGAGTCCGAATTCACCTAACATATCACCGTGGTCAGAGGTGAAGATGATGGTGGTGTTTTCTGTCATGCCACATTCTTCGAGTGTGTCCTGTAGCCGCCCAACCCATTCGTCGACATAGGATACGTTGGCGTAATAAGCGCGCTTAGCATTGATGATTTGTTCATCGCTGACATCGATGGCGTCAAGGTCGATAACTTTTTCCAGTCGCTTGTTGTGCGCATCCTGTTGATGAGCTGGTGGACGTGGCACCGTTGGCATTGGAATGTCAACATCATCGTATAAATCCCAATATTTTTGACGAGTGGCGTAAGGATCATGGGGATGTATAAAGCTGGTTACCAGGCAAAGCGGCCTGTCGTCTTCAGTGCGCGCATGATCATAAATGACACGTTGTGCCTGAGTGCCCACTTCATCGTCATAGGCGAATTGGTTGGTGATGGAGGATACCCCCGCCTGCTGAACGCTCGACATGTTGTGATACCATAAATCAATGCGCTCGTCGGGGTCTGTCCAGTCGGGTATCCAGCCGAAATCGGCGGGATAAATGTCGGTAGTGACGCGTTGCTCAAATCCATGAAGTTGATCTGGCCCTACAAAATGCATTTTGCCTGACAAACATGTTTTGTAACCCATGAGCCGAAGGTAGTGAGCAAAGGTTGGCATTGTCGAGGGCATATAAGCGGCATTATCGTACCCCCCGCATTGAGATATATTTTGTCCCGTCATAAAAGCATATCTGGCCGGTGTACAAAGTGGACTGCTGCTGTAAGCCGACTCGAAAGTAACCCCTTGTGCCGCCAATTTATCAATGTTTGGGCTTTTTACGCTTGGGTTCCCGTAACAGCCAAGTGCTAGAGCCGTGAGCTGATCCGCCATAATGACCAGAATATTTTGCTTCTTTCGCTTTACGTATTTCACTGTTGGCTCCTAAAAGTAAGATCGGACTCTCTAGCAAATTTTTACCGTCGAATATCAACATTTCTAGGTTAGAGTTATCGACTTCGTCGATGCAACCAAGGTTTACTCGCATGTGCCCTAGCATGCGTAACGTTACATGATGAGTTATCATTTCTTACTCTAAGTTTTAAAAGTTTTTATTTAAACCTCAACCTTAACGGCTGTAAATAAAAACCGATTAACGCAAAAAAAGTAAGCCTCGTTTTTAGCTAGGTGCTGGATTTCTGTCATCCAGCGTTCAGCTTCATTTTTTGTAATAATTGCATGTTTAACAGCGCAGTCCGAGAAATTTTCCAACATGCTAGATGAGAAATTAGCGTCTGAATAGCTTGTATTTAGAATAGGGATAGCGGTTGTTTTAACTGCACCGAAGTTTAGCTTTTTGAGCAGGGGAGTGAGTTTAACCGGTAAGTTAGGGCTAGAGACGGTAGCGTCCCAGGCGCCGAGGATTTTGCGTGTCATGACGTTATCAGGGCTACTGAGCACAACACCACGCCAGTCGGTTTCGAGAATTGCGATACGTCCACCAGGCTTGAGTACTCGATACAATTCGGACAGCGCGGTTTCGACGTCATCGACGTACAACAGTGTTTGAATACAGCTAGCTGCATCGAAGCTATTGTCAGCGAAGTCAAGCTCGGTCACTGACCCTTGTTGTAACTCAATATTATCCAATTTGGAGCAGCGATTTCTAGCCACATCAAGCATGTCATTGCTAAGGTCGACACCGGTAATCCGACCTTGCGAACCAATTGTGCTGGACATACCTTGCACTAGCAGGCCGGTGCCACAGCCGGCATCGAGTACCTGTTCACCTGCGCGTAATGCGAGCGCTTCTAGTGTATGAATTCGTTGCCGAACTATCTCGGGCGTTTGATAGCTGCGCTCGATGTCCTGGGCTGCTTTTTTATCATAAATGACCATCGGTTTAGCTCATTGTCGGTGCAAGACATCAAAGGGCGTCTCTAAAGGCTTAATTCAAGACCCTGCTTGTAATAACCAGAGGATTTATCTTGTTGTTGTAAATGTTCGCTAAACAATTCAGCCAATACAAAGCAGGCCGCAGGCGTTGCGTTGACACCGATGCTAGCTTCAAGATAGCCTTGAGCCTTGCCCCATAATTTCGCACGGATGCAGATGCGACCCAGTGCGAGCAGCAGGTGCTCGTTTTCGCCGAAATCGGCCAGCCATTTCTCCGCTTGTTTCAATTGGTGGGTGGCGTCACTGGAGCTGAGTTCACCATAAGCTTCGATTAATCCATCATGCCATTGTCGGTCGAGCGATTTAACTATCAACTGCTCTGCACCGGCAAGTTGCCAGTTTGCTTTGTTATAGAGCCTGACACAGTGAATTAAAATGTCGGCATTTGCCTGTACCACTTTTGGTACGTTGTCCCATGCCAAATCGAGAATAGAGCTCGTGCCAGTATCGGCACTGATATCAAGAAAGCCTCGATAAGCGACTGTTTCCATGGCTTTCAACCTTTCCTCCTCGAACAGTTTTTTCTTGCGGATGTCTGGCAGTAGTTCAGTTAGCGCACGCCAGTCTTCTAACTGGTAATGAACTTTAGCGATTAGTCTCACTAAGTAGTCATGCCTGGGGGCAATGCTGCGCAAATGGGTTAGCGTCGCCAGTGCTTGTTCTGATTGATGGTGCGATAACTGTAGCTCAGCTTGTGTCACACCTATCGCAATTTCGGCTTCTGGTTTTGCTTCATGGGCCGCTTTTAGGTAACTGTCGCGCGCGTCATGTTTGCCCTGTTGCTGTGCGGCTCTGGCGGCAGCTAAATAATGCAGCAAGGGGTTTTCACTATAATCAACCAGCTTGATTAGATTTTTTTCAGCCTGTGAAAAACGGCCTTCGGCGAGGTCGATCAATCCCTGATTGAGTAGCTTTCGGCTTTTTGTGAATCGACGGTTCTGTGACTGACGCTTGACTGACAAAGGTATGTGCCAGATTCCAACGATGGATTTAAAAATGAAATGTACCAGTAACGCAGTAATCGCCACAGCGATAATGCCAAACGCCAGACTGGTCTCTATCGAGTAATCGCCGTATTTGACTAATAAAAAACCAGGATCGTCCTTAATAAATAAAATTGCGCCAAGTACAGCAATGATGAGTATGAGTAATCCGATCAAAAATTTAAACATTGTCGGCGGCCTCATTTATCTGGTCTGGCGATACCGCGTCCGATGCTGCGGCCTTTGGTGCATTTTGGCGTTGGCTAATGATGTTATTAAGCAATTGCAATGATCCGTTGATAGCTGGCTTGGTTGGTTTTATGACAGATTTTTGAAGCTGCAATAATTGCCTATAAAAGTCGCTATTGGCGGCATCGTCAAGATCATAATATTGTTTGAACAAACGAATATTCTCCAGCATTAACTGGCGGTATTGAAATTCATCACGCTCAAGCACTGTCCAGCGTGTGAGCTTTAAATTACCTTCCATAATTGCTTCAATATTGACGATGAGCGCTTCGGTTTTGGTTGGCTTATCAGTGTTGCGTTTAACCGTCACTAGAGAAGTGAAAAATGAGGTGACTGTCTCTTCTATGGTTGCATCGACGGCTGGAGGTTCAGTTGACACCATAAGGGTGCGGGTGGCCTTTACGACTGGCTTATAGCCAGGCTTAAGCGCCTGAATCTGTTGGCTTAGCTGCGATAGTAATAACGTCATGCCGACTAGATCTGGTCTGGCGCGGGTTTTTAAATCGGCGATTTCTTCGCTGATTAATACTCTAACCGGTAAAAATCCAGGGTCGGCGGTTGTCGCTATCTTGTCGCTGGCGGCCTGCAAAGTTAGCGCGGCCCCTTCAAAGTCGTTTTCGAGCGCGAGTTTATGCTGTGCAATACGCAGCAGGTAAGCTACTTCTGACAATTGCCAGTCGCTATCACTACGGCCATAGAGATCGAATAATTTTCTGGTCGAATCTTGCAGTACTTGCTGTTGTTGTTTTAAGTCATCGATGCGCGACCCTGAGCTGTCAATGTCTGATTTCAGCGGTGAGAACTCGGCTTGTACCTTTGCTTGAATTTGAGTTAAATCGACCTTTTTATCGATTCGAGTTTGTAATTGCAAAAGCAAGGCTTGGTTCTGGGCTTCGCTGTCTTGTTGCATTTGCCAGTAGTAGAAGGCGGCAGCCATAAGGCCAATGATTAACAGTAAATTGAGCAGCCCCAAAAAAGGAAAGCCTCGTTTTACTGCTGCTGTGTCGGCCTGCTTGGTATTGTCAGGCTGGGAGGCCGTTGTTTTTTCGGTTGGCTTTGTTACCTCTGTCGAACGGGCTGACTTTTTGGATGACACTGTTTTTTCACTGTCGTTGTCAGGTTGAGCCGAAGTTTGACTGGCAGATGTGTCGATCACAGTGGTCTCATTGGCATTGGCATTGGCAATGACGGGGTCTTTAATCGCATCATTCTCAACTTCATCGACCTTAACGCCATCAAGCATGGCCTGATCAGTCTTAATCTCTTCAGCAGAGGGTGAATTTGCTTTATTAGGTGATTTTTTTTTGCTCATAGATTTCCGACTGCTAGCTCGCTGGTCCATTCGGTAATCGCCAGTTGAATGCCTTGGTCACTCGCATTGTTGGCAATAATGATGCTCGCATTATGTCCCAGTTTTACGGCCGATTCACGCATTCTTTCGCTGATCAAAAGCCATGGCGTCTTTAATAGTCGGCTATGCGAGAGTCTATCGACTGCTTTCATTGTGTTCTGCATGCCTTCGGTGCTGGTAAATACGGCGAGCGTTGGGGCATTACTATGACAGAGTGTCTGATAATGATCAGCGTCATAATGAGGCAACTGACGGCGATAAACTTCACAATAACTCACGCTAGCACCACGAGACCGAAGTTCATCGCCGAGTAGATTACGGCCCTGTTGGCCCCGAAAAATAATGATGTTTTTACCCTCTACCTGTTGAAGTTTGGCTGCGGCCAGTAAACTTTCACTATTGAATAACGCATTGCTGTCACTGGGGCAATGAATGAGACGGGTTGTTAAGTTACTTATTCGCGTTGCCAGTGCCTGGTAAGTGCTCTCACCAATAACACCAAACTCCAGGTGAGACTGTAGTTGATCCGTTCGCAAAAACCGAAAAGCCCCATCAACTGCATTACGACTGACGAATAGCGCAATGTCATAGTGGTTGATACTTTGGCCGAGGTTAAGGTGGAACTCAGTGGCGTCGCATTCGACTATCTCGATGCTGGGGAAGCTCAACATTGTCGCGCCCTGCGACTGCAGTAGAGTATTCAAAACGGCCTGTTGATGCGCTGGGCGCGTATTGAGCACGACTTGCTTGCTGAGTCGCTGTGACCTGGCTAATGTTGATGATGAAGGCGTTTTTCGGACCATTGCTATTATTGGGGTATTTTAGCTATTCGTGCAATTTAGCCAGTATTTTACCCGCACCCTGTGCGATTAAATCCTCGGCAACTTGAATACCTAGGTTGGCCGCTTGTTCGACAGGGCCTGTTTTTTCAGCCCGTAGCATCACGCTGCCGTCGGGTTCACCGACCAGAGCGCGCAAATAGAGCTGCCCATTATCTAACAGTGCAAATCCAGCAATGGGCACCTGGCAACCACCATTGAGTGCTTCATTCAAAGCGCGTTCGGCGGTGATACGGCTGGTCGTATCGGCATCGGCTAGCGGTGCTAGTAATTGCTTTACGGCCTCATCGTCACTGCGTACTTCGATACCGACGGCGCCTTGACCTATCGACGGCAGACATTCTTCGGGTGCTAAAGCGGTTTTGATTCTTGATTCGAATCCCAGTCGTTTCAGACCCGCGCTGGCGAGGATAAGCGCATCATACTCGCCATCGTCAAGCTTGCGTAAGCGCGTATTGACGTTGCCACGAACCCAGTTGATTGTCAGCTGTGGGTAGGTTTCAAGGATTTGGCATTGGCGACGTAAGCTAGAAGTGCCAACGATACTGCCTGCTGGCATCTCGGCCAGCGAGCTGAACCGATTAGAAACGAAAGCATCACGAGGGTCTTCACGCTCCATGATGACGGCGAGTTCCAATCCTGGCGGGAAGGCAACAGGTACGTCTTTCATCGAATGAACAGCGATATCTGCGGTTCCTTCGAGCATGCCAGCTTCTAGTTCCTTGACGAATAAACCTTTGCCGCCAATTTTGGCGAGAGGAGAATCAAGCAATACATCACCTCTGGAAACCATCTTGACCAATGTGACTTTAAGATCAGGATACAATAGGGCAAGGCGGCGAGATACTTCTTCGGCTTGCCATAATGCAAGCAAGCTACTGCGGGTTGCGATGCGTAATTCAGTGAGGGATGTTTTCATCTAAAGATTATAAAATTTTGTGACTACTGAGCGCAACACGTAATAAAGCTACCCATAAACAAAAGTTACAATTTTTTAATAATCTTCCGCACACCCGATAAATGTCGACGGCTGACTTCGAGGGTATTGTCGATACCGTCAAAGCTGACTTGATGACTATCATTCTCAGCCCTTAAACCATTGACACGAGCCAGGCTAATGAGCGCATTACGGTGGATACGATAGAAGCGGTCGCCGAATTCGGTTTCGAGTGCTTTTAGCGCGTCTTCGATTAATAACTCGCCACCACTATGGCGTACGGTGACATACTTTTGATCGGCATTAAAATAGTAAATGTCGTCAATCGCCACTAGCACTAAACTACCACGGACACGGGCGCAAATATGCTGGCGTGGCTCGATATCGTCAAGTTGCTGGTTGGTCTGTAATGTCTGTGCCTTATTGGGTTTAGTTGCAGCTTCGATGGCGGCCTGTAATCGTTCTTTTTTAACCGGTTTGAGCAAGTAATCAACGGCATGGGCTTCGAATGCTTCCAATGCGTGATCAGCATAGGCTGTGGTGAAAATCACGGCGGGGGGATGTGCCATTTTAAATAGGTGCCGTGCCGCTTGAATACCATCCATGCCAGGCATCCGGATATCCATTAGCACAATGTCTGGTTCGGTAGACGTTGCCATTGCCAGTGCCTCATTACCATTGCTTGCCTGCGAGACTACCTGACAATTGGGCAGGCTTTCGATCATTCTGTTGAGTCGGTCGCGCGCAGGTTTTTCATCATCAACGATCAAAATTTTCATCAGACTTTCCTGGCTAGCTTGTCGGTTGGCTTGTCGGCTAGTATGGGTAATAAGAGGGTTACCGTGAATCGGCTATGCTCTTCGAGTTGCTGCATGCTGGCTGCACCAGCATAGGTGATTTGCAGCCGTTCACGAATATTGTCGACTGCCATCTGGTTGCCCTTGCGGTGTTGCTCGGTTCGATTTTCTAGCAGTGGGTTGGAAATGACGATGTGAACCATATCCTCAACCTGCTTGATAGTAATGTCGATAGTGCCGCCTTTGGATAATGGTTCCACACCATGGTAAATGGCATTTTCAACCAGCGGTTGTAATGTCAGAGCTGGCAACCAAAGTGGTATGTTGCCATCTGGCATTGTCCAATTGATGGTCAGTCTATCCCCTAAACGCAATGCTTCGAGCTGAATATAGCTGCGGGTTAATTCGAGCTCTTGCTGTAAAGAAACACTGTCTTCAGCAGCCAGACTGGCGCGAAATAAGTCCGACAAGTTTTCAATCGCTTGCTCGGCGAGATCTGGTTCGTTGTGGGTTAGGCTGGCAATTGTGTTCATGCTATTGAATAAAAAATGTGGCCTGATTCGAGCCTGCAATGCTTGCAACCGAGCCTGTGCCTGAGTGTCGAGCACTATCATGGATTCGTATTGAAAATAAAAGTAGCGCAGTGCCAGTCCCATCAAAATAGCCGTGACGGACAGGTTTCGAATGATTTCAAAACTAGTGTTTGTATTACCTAATGCGCTGCCTAAAGAGAGCCGCATCATCTCAGTCATGTGCACGTTCAACAGTGTCACCGCAAGCGTGACCGACAACCCGACAGCAAACGCAATCAGCGTGGTTGGCACTACATTGCGCATGACGCCCCAGCGCGAGAGGAGGCACAACACGGCGGCCGATGTTAATCCTATCCATTGCATGAAAACAGACTGTAGAGCGACGTGAATATAGAGGCTGTCAGTGTCATAACTGACCAGCGCAAACACAATCGCAACTAACTCGATCACCAACACAACGCGCAAAAACACATCGGCATTACAAAAATTAGGCAGATAATTGCCTTTTCGCGTGAGCGGTGAATTATTTTCAGATGAATTTAGCATAAAGAGTTGATTTGTTTTTCCTGCGCTGCAAGCATACAACAATAAGTAGTATAGGCAATTTCCGAACAGACGCGCAGGCTCTGTCACACACCCAACAAAAGAAGTTAATTATGAGCAAACAAGATTCCCGCATGTGGGGTGGCCGATTTAATGAACCCACCGACGCCTTCGTAGAAGCCTTCACCGCCTCAGTTGGTTTCGACCAGCGTATGGCCATGGTCGATATCGAGGGCTCTCTCGCCCATGCCAAAATGCTGCATAAAATTGGCTTGTTGAATGATGAAGAGCACGCCGCAATTGAAAGTGGCATGGTGCAAATTCAGCAAGAAATTAAAGATGGCGAATTTGAATGGTCGGTCAGCCTAGAAGACGTTCATATGAATATCGAATCACGTCTCACCCAAATCGTAGGTGATGCCGGCAAGAAGCTACATACAGGTCGATCACGTAACGATCAGGTCGCCACCGATATTCGGCTTTACTTACGTACCGAAATCAATCAATGCCTATTGCAACTGCGCGGTTTTCAGGCCGGTTTGCTCGACCTGGCCGAACGCGAAGCCGACACCATATTGCCCGGTTTCACCCACATGCAAGTGGCCCAACCGATCACCTTTGGCCATCACATGCTGGCCTGGTTCGAAATGCTCGACCGTGACTATAGCCGGCTGCAAGACTGCTTAACCCGCATGAACATCATGCCACTTGGCTCAGCCGCCCTGGCCGGCACCTCATACCCACTAGACCGCGACTATACCGCCGAATTATTGGGCTTTGATGCCCCCAGCCGAAACTCGTTAGATGCCGTCAGCGACCGCGACTTCGCGATTGAATTTTGTGCCGTTGCCGCTATTTGCATGACGCACATGTCGCGCATGGCAGAAGAAATGGTGACCTGGTCAACCGCCCAGTTTAACTTCATTCAACTACCTGATCGTTATTGCACCGGCTCGTCGATCATGCCGCAAAAGAAAAATCCCGACGTACCTGAACTGGTGCGGGGTAAAACAGGCCGTGTGAATGGTCATTTGGTCTGCTTGCTAACACTCATGAAATCGCAACCACTGGCCTACAACAAAGACAACCAGGAAGACAAAGAACCATTATTTGATACGCTCGACACACTGCAAGGCAGCCTACGCGCATTCGCCGATATGGTGCCGAACCTGAAAGTAAACCGCGACAGCATGTACGCCGCAGCCAAACAAGGTTATGCCACCGCCACTGATCTGGCCGATTACTTAGTCAATAAAGGCTTGCCATTTCGTGATGCCCACGAAATCGTCGGCAGCGCCGTAGCGTACGGCATAGAGCAAGGTAAAGACCTAAGCGAATGCAGCCTCGACGAAATGAAGACTTTTGATAGCCGTATTGAAAATGATGTATTCGATGTGCTATCGCTTGAAGGCTCAGTCAATGCTCGTAATATCCTGGGTGGAACCGCACCTGCGCAGGTGCGTTTTCAGGTAGACGCTTGTCGTAAAATGATTACTGGCAATTAAGCCGTTAGTCGTCGATAGTAAAAGGTGAGATTTCAACTAGACACTAGAGCAGGGTATTCCTATGAAAATTTCTATCGCACTAATTGGTGATCACGACGAGTCCGTCATAGCGCATCAGGCCATACCATTGGCAATTGGCCTGACTGCTGAGGCACTTAAAATTGATGCGACGATCGAATGGGTCCCAACCGAATCGGTCAGTGCACAAAAGCTCAGTCAGTTTCACGCGATTTGGTGCGTGCCTGCGAGCCCTTACAAAAACATCGACGGTGCTTTAACGGCTATCCAGTTTGCGCGCCGTAACGACATCCCTTTTTTGGGCACCTGTGGCGGCTATCAGCACGCCATACTTGAATTTGCGCGACACGTGCTGGGGTTTGAAAAAGCAGCGAGTGTTGAGCAAAATCCAGACACAGAAATGCCGCTTATTTCCGCGCTCAGTTGTAAATTAATAGAACAAACAGGCTCGATCAACCTAGAGGCAGATTCAAAAGTATCTGCCTTCTATCAATCGGATAAAATTGAGGAAGACTACCATTGTAGTTTTGGTCTCAATCCTGACTATCTGTTTATATTTGATGGAAGCGATTTATGCTTCACTGGGCGCGACGAATTACTAGCACCCAAAATACTAGAATTACCCGATCATCGGTTTTTTATAGGCACCGCTTTCCAGCCAGAAAGGTCGGCGCTTAAACAACAAGTCCACCCTTTGATTTTTGGATTCCTACAGGCTGCGGTAGAGGCGAAAATAGTCGCAGCTTAATCCGCTTTAATGTTTTGCCTCCCTGGACGCCAGAGAGGCAAAACAGAACAAGCCATAGGTGCTTCAACCGCTCTCCAACACAGATTCAAGCCACTGGCTCATATCATCGATTTCCTCAGCGCACACACTATGTGCCATACCATCATACTCAACCCATTTCGGTTGATAATCCTGTTTTTCCAGATGCCCACGTGTTCGGTAAGCCAGATCAACCGGTATAATCGAATCTGCAGAGCCATGCGCGAGAAAAATCGGTAGTCCAGCATTCACCTTATTTTTCTCGTCGGCCAGTGATTCGGCCAATGGCAGATAAGTCGATAACGCCATAATGCCGGCAAGCGGTTTATCGAATCGTAAGCCGGTCTGTAGCGCAATCACGCCACCTTGCGAGAATCCAGCTAACACAATTCGAGCACTATCAATGCCCTGAGCCATTTGGGCTTCAATCAGCTCAACCAGCAACGCCTGTGACGCACGAATGCCGCCTTCATCCTGCCGAGCCGCAATATCAGCCTCAGCAATATCATACCAGGCACGCATCACAAAGCCTTGATTAATGGTCACCGGAATCATCGGCGCATGCGGGAAAACAAAGCGAATATTTAAATCAGGGCTCAATCCTAGTTCTGGCACGATAGGTTCAAAATCATGCCCATCGGCACCAAGGCCATGTAGCCAGATAACGCAGCTATCGGGTGTACCAGAACCAGTTTCGACAATAAGAGGGGAGTCAGACATATTAGATCAACCTGCAAAAATGAGCTGTAAATTATACCTGCCATCCTAGGTTTGTTCGACTAAATGTAAGTGTCTATAAAGCGGGCAAAAATTATTTTTCGGTGTTTAACTTTCGATGGCACGCCCTTTTATTTGGGTCAATATCGACACAGTCGAGAGGGCTTCTAACTGCATTACCACAACGCTCCAGCACATGGGTATAAATTTGCGTAGTTCGAATATCTTTGTGCCCCATCAACTCCTGAACAGTTCTAATGTTAGCTACAGGGATGTAGTGTATGTCGGTTTTACAGGAGCAAAAAACTGACCCTAACCCGCCTGCAGAAGATGTGTGGCGAAAGAATGACGAAACGTATGCGTACTGGCTTGCTTAGGAATAGCTGCATTCTTAACCCCCTGCTTGACGGCGGGTTGCAATAACTGCTCGCCCAAATGATGGCGTCGCTCGATGCCCGAACTCGGATCGATAGATCGTTTATTCGCAGGGAAGACATATTGCCAGGCCCACTCCTGTTTGGCGCTGGGATATTTTCTTTCCAATGCAAATGGCAAATAGACAGCGCCAAATCCAGCGTCCTGGTCAAAAGCATGAAGCTCCTTAGACTTAGCCAATTGAAACTTAAGATCGACCGCTGCCGAATCAGGTAAAAGCGTTACTCTATCTTTGCTACCCTTGCCATCCCTGACAGTTATGGTTTTGTATTCAAAATTAATATCCTTAATCCGCAGCCGAACACATTCCATTAGACGCAGGCCCGAACCATATTGTAATTTAGTCATGAGGGAAAAAGGTGGCTGAAGATTCTGGATGACCTGTGATGCTTCACTAACAGTGAACACTACGGGAACCCGCGTTGACGGCTTCGCACGAGTAACGCCATCTAGTTTAGGTAATTCAATGTCCAGAACTTGCTTATAGAGAAACAATAAAGCACTAAAAGCTAGATTTTGTGTTGAGGCGCTAACATTGCGATTGACTGAGAGAAGTCAGGTGCTTTTCTATATGCTCGGCACCTAACTTCCTTGGGTGTTGCATTGAATGAAAATATAGATATTATTGAATCCAATGGATGTACGTTTTTTCGGTTCGAATACTATAATGTTTGACTCGAATATTATTACGTACGACTTCTAGCAGACTAGGGGCTTGTGTCATGAAAGGATCATCCTTGAGAGTTAATGTAATATTCCATCAAAGTAACGTAAATTCACAATCAGTACTTTGTAAATCAATCACTGACATAAACTTCTCAGGACTATACGTCAAATTGGTGTGTTATAACACGTCGTTTTGACGTCTACTAAGCGTTATGTGACTATGCTAGACAATGCCTCACAAATCGCGCGGTATGTTTTGGTTTGCGCGCTAATGGTGCCCTTGCTGGGAGGCGCCTTGGTTGTCGCTCCTTTCTCCTCCCTCCAGGCTAGGCGCATGGTGCGTGCTTGGAATAAGGCCTTTCTTTCGATATTTGGCGTATCCTTCGAAGTGGAATTCCAAAGCAGCCCTAAGCAGTTGGAACAAGGCGGGGTAATTGTCGGGCTGAATCAGCAGAGCCTCCTTGATCCAACAGTCGGGTTTGCGGCGTGGGATAAACCAGTCAACGCGATCTGGAACATCGAGTACGCACTAATTCCTTTTTTTGGCTGGGTGTCTTTTATTCTTGGTTGGGTGATCGTGCGGCAAAACCCATCGCAATCGAAGCGGCAAATCGCGAAAGCGGCGAAATACGCTGGAGATGGTGGCTTGGTGTTCTTATCTGCTGAGGGGCAGAGAAGTTTCGATGGTCAATTGAGCCACTATAAAAAAGGCCCAGTTGTCATGGCAATAACTGTTCAGGCCCCAATTCATCCGATCTACATTGCCGGTAGCAGAGCTTGTTTGGCACCAGGGACATGGAAGATTCGCCCAGGCAGAATCACTATCAGGTACTTGTCGCCAATTTCAACTACAGGAATGACTTACGAAGATCGAAACGTACTGCTTGAACGGCTGCGTGAGGTCGGTGTGGCTGCGCATTCCAAATGGTTCGAGGGTGGTGGATCAGTCGCCTAACAAATCGTTGCAGCGGACATTTGACCCGCCACCCATTTTTGCTGCCGCAAAAACAGGCGTCGCCTCAAATGCCGCTGAACTCAGGCGTTAGGCGATACGATGATCATTCGTGAATTCAATTCTCATACCGACAACGAGGGATTATTAAATTGTATAATTTCGATTCAAGATTTCGAACGAAGCCTTGACCCACGAATGATCCAAGGGTCAGAAATTGCCGAAGAATACAAACAAGATATTTTTGATAGCTGCGAGCAATCCAAAGGGAAAATTTTAGTTGCAGATGTGAATGGTGAAGTTGGAGGGTATGTTCTCATCCTGAATAAAGTTAAAAGTGATTCAATTGCAGACGGTAATATGGAGTTCGGACTCATTCGGGATCTGATTATTCTTGATAATTTCCGCGGAATGGGTTTGGGTGGAAAACTGATGAAGGCGGCTGAAAGTGAAGCTAAAAAAGAAAATGTCAAATGGCTTAGAATCGAAGTGTTAAGTTCAAATGAAACAGCAAAGAGCATCTACCTTTCGAAGGGGTTTCAACCGTATACATTGCTACTTGAGAAAGATTTGCAACCTGATGACAAAATCGTCTAACAATGCCAATCACTCAGAAATCAAAATCTTCGCTCCTCCGTTCGCTACGATTTTGCCTCCGGTGTTGGCGGCGTTAGGTGCAATTAATTGCCTTGAAAGATTTATTTTATACGTATTAATTTAAACAACAACCAAGTGGGGGAGTTAAAATGAGTAATAATATTGAAAAAGCAAGGCAGTTTTTTGAAGCGTGTGAAACTGGAAAAGGCTGGGAAGAATGTAAGGTTTTTTGTAATTCCGAAGCTATTTTTTCAGCACAAACAGGTGCATTAGCAGGAATTGATACCCTAGAAGGTTATACCGAATGGATGAAAAATCTTCTCACTCCTATTCCCGATGGTCATTATGAATTAAAAAGTTTTTCAGAAGATCAAGAGCATCAATGTGTAACAGCTTTTGCGGTCTTCCATGGAACACAAACAGGACCTGGTGGTCCAGTTGATCCGACGGGGAAAACCATAGCAGCTGATTATGTCTACGCAATGCAATTTGAAGGAGGCTTAATTAAGCATATGACGAAAATATGGAACGATAGTATTAGCTTAGAACAGCTAGGATGGGCGTAATTTCGATTTTACACCTAACAAAAAAGGAGAGGTCGCGCGCAGCCGCGACTTAATCCAGTGTTGGACAAGCCCGGTGATCTTTATATAAGGAAATAGCTTTTAACAGGTGGGGGATTTTTTAATGCCTTCTACTCTGGACCTTTATTCAATCGGGTAGCCTATGGGGTCGGACCAGCCTAATCCATTGATACTATAGACTTATTGTCAATATCACCCTATGATTTGGCGCTTAAACTGCCCATTTCATAGGGAAAACAGCCTCTTTAAGGAAGAAGACTATGCCTCGTTCAAATCGATACTTTTTACCTGGCTTTCTATGGCACATTACACACCGCTGTCACAAAAAAGAGTTTCTACTCAAATTTGCTCGTGATCGTGACCGTGAATGCTGGCTTGGCTGGTTATTCGAGTCAAAGAGGCGTTATGGGTTATGTGTATTAAATTATGTGGTGACCTCAAAAGTGGTCCCCATTTTTCGGACAACGCCCTTAGGAGTTTTTTCCACGATATCAGGCCGCTTCTGGCAGCTTGATGGATTCATAGTAAACCTGATCGGGCTTTGCCTTCAAGGTCTGATGCTTTCTGTTTTGATTAAAAACT
>CAXMOZ010000145.1:0-36442 GCA_964195315.1 uncultured Acidimicrobiia bacterium
CACGATTTGCTTTTAGAAAATGAAAACCTCCGTAAAGAACTTCAAAGCCTGACTCAAACCAAAAATGATCTTCTAAATTGGGTTGCTCCCAGCGGATATTATTGCCCCAGAGCTAGCTGCTTCTACACGAGAGCATGATCAATCTGTTCTAAATTCAGGGAAAGCCGAGTGCCGTGAAGAAATAGTCGAATTGGTTAACGAGAATCAATCACATACTTTTTCAACAATAAAGTTTCCAGTATTCGATGCCAATGGAGAGGTCGATGGACTGGGTGCAATAGTTACCGACATCACGGCTAGAGTAAAAGCCGAAAACGAGTTGCGAAAAAGTAACCTTTTATTTAGCCAGGCGGAAGCAATGGGCAACATGGGTCACTGGACTTGGGATTTCGAGGAAGATAAATTAATTTCCTGCTCTGATCAGTTTGCACGAATCTATGGTATGACCGTACCGGAAGCACTCGATTATTTCATAAGCGCTGAAGCAGAATTAGATTTAGTTCACCCTGATGACAAGGAAATATTCAGACAGGCCGACTATGTCAATAGCAAACTACTTAAACAGTTTGATGCTGAATATAGGATCATCACCCATTTGGGCGATACTCGCCACATCTATGCACATAGTGAGCTTGAATACGATAATAATGGTGCACCATCAGCATTATTTGGAACAGTTCACGACATCACGGAAGATAAAGAGAAAGAAGCGGCTCTGATCCAGGTAACCAAAGCTGCTCAGGAGGCGAGCCTTACCAAATCTAAATTCCTCGCCGCCATGAGTCACGAAATCCGAACACCAATGGCGGGGGTTATCGGAATGTCTGATTTGCTACTGGATACGGATTTGTCACCTCAGCAGTTGGATTGGGCGACCAGCATTAAGTCGTCAGGTAATAACTTAATGTTGATCCTGAACGAGATTCTTGATCAATCTAAACTAGAAGCAGGTAAGCTCGAAATTTCGCCGACAGATTTTCTCTTGCCCTCTTTTGTCCGGGACAATATCAACCTATTTCGTCCTAGTATAGCGTCGAAAAATTTGACGCTGGACATCAAGTTGGACGACGATTTACCTGATGCTCTTCATGCTGATTCAACGCGAATCGGTCAAGTGTTATCTAATTTTCTCAGCAATGCATTGAAGTTCACTAATACAGGTGGCATCGAGGTGGCTGTCAAACTAGAACCGAATAAGCTGAATGAATTAACACTTCGATTTACTGTTACCGATAACGGAATAGGATTGACTGACAAGGAACAAGATAAACTCTTCACTGCCTTCACTCAAGCAGACAGCTCAACCTCTAGAACCTACGGTGGCACGGGGTTAGGTCTGTCAATTTCCAAACAGCTAGTGGAATTGATGGGTGGTCAAATTGGTGTCGATAGTACAAAGGGTATCGGTTCAGCATTTTGGTTTACGGTTTGTTATCAGCCTGCAAAAAAAGCTGTTGTAGTAAAGGATAGGAGGGTCACCTTAGATCGATGGGTGGCGTCTCGGGCCTTGAAAGTATTGGTGGCTGAAGATAATACGGCTAATCAAAATATCATACGGACTATTTTAACTAAATTAGATCACTCAGTTGTAATTGCGAAAGATGGTCAGTGCGCGATTGACCTTCTTAACGCGAGTAATTTTGACGTTATATTGATGGATGTGAGAATGCCTGTAATGGATGGCATAGAGGCAACTACTTCTATCCGCGAAATGGCTAATGCCAAGTCAAATATTCCGATCATCGCTCTGACAGCTGATATTTCAGCGGGTAATATCTCCGAATATATGAATGTGGGCATGAATGATGTCTGTGGCAAACCAATCAATTTATCTGCTCTGATAAAATCGATTGATAAATGCTTAGGTGAAGAAATCCATGCTTCAATGCCTCAAGTGAGTGCATACACGGCGAGTCAACAATCCGCCGACCCCGTCAATTAACATACTATTGTGAACGACTGCTTTGACAGCACTGTAGCCACTCTAGTTACCCAGCAAAGCACTCGAAATCAGTGAAAATTGCAAAATAGTTTTAAAACCCCGTAGTCAATACGGGGGGGAAGTGTATTTATCTGTTAATGTGAAGCAATCAAACTGGTGCTCATATGAGCATTTGTTTGATAGAATGGAATAAATGACAGAGACACTTTTATATAAGTGCCGAACCATTGTTGCCGCCTATATTAAGAACGGCCTTTAAAACTGAATTTAAAATATATTTCTTTAAAAACTAAATACTAGTCAAAAAGTAATAATTACCTACGGCAATTCACATTATTGGATAGGGTTCTATGAATTCCGAGTTAGCCGAATTGCAGGCAAGACAGTCTGCGTCTAACGTCAGAGTGCTAGTGGTAGATGATGAGGCCCGAATGCTCGGAAGCCTCGAGGTCCTGCTAAAGTATAAAGGCTATCAAGTAGAGACTGCGCTTGGTGGCAAACTGGCTTGCCAAAAATTTCAGAAAAATCACTATGACTTAGTGATGCTTGATTTAAATATGGGTGACTTTGACGGTTTCGCCGTGCTGGCCTTCATAGCTGATCAGGGCATCAATACTGCCACCGTCGTAGTGAGTGGCGAAACGTCCTTTGACTCTGTGCGCAAAGCGCTGCGACTGGGCGCTCTAGATTATGTCAAAAAACCCTATTCTCCCGAAGAGTTATTTTCAGCCATCGATTCAACCCTAGATAAAAAACACCAACGAGTCGATGGTTTTGGTGCCATAGTGACCGACAGAAGTGAGCAGAAAGCAACTAAAGAAAGACAATGGAAAAGCAACGACCTGTTTAGTAAAGCGGAATCCATGAGCAACATTGGTCACTTTTTCTGGGACCATAAGGTGAGTAAAATACTTTCCTGCTCGGATCAGTATGCTCGGATATACGGTATGACCGTAAGCGAAGTACTCGAATATTTCAATAGCACTGAAGCAGAAATAGATTTAATTCACCCAGATGACAAGGCGTACTACAGGCAAGCCTTAGTTGATAGCCACGAGCAATCTAAGGTGTTTGAGGGTGAATACAGGATCATCACTTCATCGGGCGATACGCGAAACGTCTATGAACGCAGTGAGTTGGTGTTTGATAATGATGGGGAGCCATCACAGTCGTTTGGAACCATTCAGGACATCACTGAGAGTAAACGATTAAGTGATGAAAAAGATAGATATAATATTCTTGCTCAAGAAGCCCCTATTGGAATTGTCTTCAATAAATCCGATGGCATCGCCTATTACGCTAATAAAGCATTGACTGATATAACAGGCTTCTCAAATAAGCAGTTAACTGGCGACTTATGGGATAAGCAATTACATCCGGAAGATAGAGAACGCGTTAAAAAGAAATGGCTGGAAAATATTACAAGTGTGGAGCCATGGGTAGATGAATTCCGTTTTCAACGTCCCGATGGAAGTATTGCTTGGGTAGAGGCTAATACCAACCCGCAACTCGATAACCTTGGTAAAGTAGTCGCCCATGTTGGAACGTTCATGGACATCACCACTCGTAAACAAGTGGAGGTGAAGCTGCATGAGAGTGAACAGCGATTTAGCTCTCTAGTGCATTCACAATCGGATCTAATTTGTCGGTTAACCGCAGATGGAGCATTAACTTTTGTCAACGATTCGTACATTTCATTCTTGGGTAACGGCAAATCTGAGCTTTTAGGACATTCTATCTATCAATATATACCTCCCAACGAGCGAGAAATAGTCAAAGTGAACTTGTCTCAACTCAGTGTTGAAGAACCCAAAAAAACACACGAGAACTCAATGGTAAGTGCTGCCGGGGAACGAAGAATAATCGAGTGGATCGATCACGGGATATTCGATTCAAACCGATCTCTGATTGAGATTCAATCGGTAGGGCGGGACGTGACCGCGATCAGAGATTCTCAAAATGAGTTGCTACAAGCCTACGAAAAACTGGAACGCATTGCCCATTATGACGTACTGACTAATCTGCCTAACCGCGTATTGTTGGCTGACCGCTTAAGCCATGCCATGGTGCAATGTCAACGCCGCGGTGAGGTATTAGCGGTTGCCTATTTGGACTTAGATGGCTTCAAAGCTGTCAATGACACGCATGGCCATAGTGTGGGGGATGAGCTACTCATCGCAGTATCAGAGTATATGAAAGAAGCATTACGTGGAGGTGATACGCTAGCCCGTATTGGCGGTGATGAATTTATCGCTATTATGGTTGATTTAGAAAAAGTCGAGGATAGCGATCTCGTATTAGAACGACTACTAAGGGCGACTGCTCAACCTGTTACCTTGGGTGATGTGGTGATGCAAGTTTCAGTGAGTATTGGTGTTACCTTTTATCCACAAGATGGAGCAGACGCAGACCAACTCATCCGTCATGCCGACCAAGCTATGTATGTTGCTAAGCGCGCAGGTAAAAACCGTTATCATGTATTTGATGTCGAACAATATATTTAGATATCTGATAGGTGATACGCCTGAATAGGAACACCTTTTTAGCAGCCGATAGTGACGATTATGGGTATTCACTCGCCAATTAAACTTACCAATCTGAATGACTCCTTGACAATACTGCTACCATTCAGATCAGTTAAATTTTAGCTTTATTAATCCAGCCTCGAGTGGTGGCTATGAGCAAATTAGCGGTCATTGCCGATAGCTGTTGAAGAGCATGTAGTTTGACCCACTTCGGCATCATTAAAGCCTTATATAAAGATAATTTTTATTGCTTACCAGGGGCAATTTTGTAAGTCAATAAACATAATGCTCAAGGAAGCTAGTAAGCCTAGTGGTTACGGTTTTTTATGTCTGCTGGTCTCATGTGGTTTTATTAGGGTGCATCGAATGGTGGGGCACTTTTGGGTTTTAAGAGAGCTCTAAAAGCCAAAGGAATTTTGATTTTATTGTGAGTAACACATTCTGTTTTGTAATTATCTATAGGGTCGTTAAAATACTACTTACAGTCTTGGGGGTTTAAAAAACCTGTCTAGAAGACAAGGCTCGTATTAAGAGGCCTTACGGAATGGTAAAGGATCCTACACTGATGGTTTTCGCTTAAGCATCCGCTGTTTTTAACAGGTTTCGCCGTGAATGAGTTTAAAACCAACGTCGATAGATCGTTGATCTGATGAATCTTGATCTGAGCTGACCAAAAACTTGCCTGCTTGCCACCCCATTTTATATCTTGGAGTACGAATAGTGGTTAGTTGAATCGGAAAGGCTTCTAAGAAAGGAAGTCCGTTAAAGCCTGCTAGGGCAAGTTGTTCTGGTACTTTTATGTTATTGGCCATGCAGTGCATGATTCCGCCGGCAGCTAAGTCATCATTGGCATAATAAATTGCATCTGGCTTATCTGGCCGCGAGAGCAATTCAGCCGTCATCTTCACACCCTCCGTCATAGAAGAGGGTAACTGGCTAACGTCTTTTGATATAAGGGTTGCACCTGCTTTTTTTAAAGTTTGCAGGAATCCTTCGAATCGTTTTACAGCTCGGAGATCTCTTCCGCCCAAGCTGCCTATATAAGCGAAACGGCGATGCCCTTTTTCAAGCATGTATTTAGCCGTAACTTCCCCTGCTTTTTTTTGCGACAGTCCAAAGGCAACGGACATTGGCGAGCCATCTATATCCATAATTTCGGCGACTCGGATGCCCGATGCCATTATGGCGTCCCTTGTTTCGTCTGTATGCTCTAGGCCGGCAAGAACAATTCCGTAGGGGCGCCAAGATAGCAGGTCAAGCACCAGTTCATTCTCTTGGGCTTGTGCATATTCTGTTACACCAAAAACTGGCCTGAAACCTTTTTCGGTAACAGCATCTGTTATGCCACTCAAAGTATCTGTAAATACAGTGTTGCTAAGTGATGGCAGCACCACTGCAACCAGATGTGTTTTATCAGAACGTAACCCGTGCGCTAAGCGATTTTGCACATATCCAATTTCTCGAGCAGCAGCCTCGACCCTTTGACGGACATCATCTGAAACATAGCCATTGCGGCTCATGACTCTTGAAACTGTCATTTGGCTTACGCCTGTTCTCCTCGCAACGTCACCCATTGTTGGGTTTGTCGCCTTTTTCATTTTCATTGTGATCGCTCCATTGTTCAAAAATCCACGCGGTATGTTCACACTAAAATACTCAAAAACCAACTGGCAAATTTTAATTGCTTGACTTGTGTTAACGTTAACAGGTATTTTATAAGTGGTAACGTAAACATATAAGCAAAATAATTCACCCGAGAGGAAAAAATGAAGAAACTATTACTAGGTCTGTCAATCGCGTCAATGGCAACAATGGCATCAACAACTACTTTTGCAGAATCTTATCGAGCAGAGTGTTTTGTTCCTGCGCCTGGAACGAGCATGATCCAAAGTGCGGAGAAAGAAGGTCCTTATAAAATTGCCTTCGTAAATGGTTTTGCCGGTAACGATTGGAGAATTGCCGCTATTCAGGCGTCCAAGGCTTGGGCTGCGCGGCCTGAAAATGCGAGTAACATCGAAGAATTCACTATTGTGTCTGTTGGTAATGACAGCGCAGCGCAGATTTCAGCAATTGATAACTTTATTGCAGCAGAATACGACGCAATTACCTTTATCGCTGTAAATCCAAGTGCATTTGAGCCAGTGATCCGTCGTGCAGCACGTGCTGGAACAGTTCTTGTACCTTTTGATAATGTTTTGGACACAGATAAAATTGTTCAAATCAATGAAAGTCAGTTTGCGCTTGGCCGCCTTAAAGCACAGACCGTTATGGATGAGCTTGGTGGCACAGCTAAGAAAATCCTGATGGTTAATGGCTTACCTGGTAACGCTACTGACCGTGACCGCCGCAAAGGCATGATGAGTGTTCTAGAAAATATTGACGGACTTGAGATTATTGAAGTCGTCGGAAACTGGGATACAGGCACTAGTCAAAAAGTGGTAGCAGATGCCTTGGCAACACATGGTCAGTTTGATGCTGTTGTTTCTCAACATGGCTCAGCGGGCACCATTAACGCTATGCAAGCTGCGAATCATCCAATCGTCCCAATGGGTGTTGATGGGGAAAATGGCGTTCGTATGCTCATGGCTGAATTGGGTATTCCAGGTGTGTCAGCAGCGCAAGCGCCAGCTATGTCCGCCATCGCCTTAGAAGCAGCTGTTGCATTATTACAAGGTAAGCAATTACCGCAAACTGTCTTCTTGCCAATACCACAGGTAAATGCTGCTGATTTAAAAGCGGGTGTTAATTACTTTCCAGAACTACCTAAGTCATTCAATACAGGCACTGGTTTTCCAACCTGCTTTACACCGTTCACACCTAACGAGTTACTGGGTCAAAGCGCAGATAACACTTAATGTGACAGTTGTCACTCCGGTAATATTTCTAGTCGCCGGGGTGACAATATAGAAAGTGGACTCCAATATGGTTATAGATAGAACAGCAGTGGTTAAACTGTCTGCAGTATCAAAAATATATGGTGCTACCAAGGCTCTTTCAAATGTCGACTTCGCCTGCTATGGCGGCGAGATTCATGCGATCTTAGGTGAAAACGGTGCTGGAAAGTCGACCTTAATAAAGTTGATATCTGGCGTTATTCAACCGACTGAAGGCCGTATTGAGGTGGATGGCGAAATCAGTGTTCTTGTCAGTCCAGCGAAAGCTGTTGCTCGTGGTCTGGTTTGCATGTTCCAAGAATTGTCTTTGGTACCCGATTTAACTGTCCGACAAAATTTGATGCTTGGCGCTCCAGGCACTGGTTTAGGCTGGTTGAATTCGGGCGTAGTACCCCGAGCTAAATCTATTCTTGACCAAATTGATGGTGAGTCTATCCGTTTGTCTAAAAGAGTTGCGGACTTAACGTTAGCCGAACGCCAACAAGTTGAAATTGCCAAAGCATTAACACGTAATCCCAGGCTATTAATTTTAGATGAAGCAACCTCTGCATTGAATGCGTCAGTGGTTGAAAAAGTTTTTCGTTTAATCAGAGCAGAACGTGATCGTGGTGTCGGCGTTTTGTTTATTTCACACCGATTTCATGAAATTGAAGCCTTGGCTGATCGAGTTTCAATTTTCCGTAACGGCAGCCATGTCGAAACCTTCGATAATGGTGCCTATGACTATGGCTCGATCATTAGCAAAATGGTTGGGCAGCGTATTGATGATGTTTTTCCAGAAAAACCATTGGTTAATCCTGATGCCGAAGAAGTACTTAGACTTGAGCGTTATGGCTGGACTGATCGCTTTAGCGACGTTTCAGTGGTGTTACGTAAGGGCCAAATTACCGGCCTCGGTGGTCTAGATGGTCAAGGTCAAGGTGAGGTTTTACTCGGATTATTTGGATTGCTAAAAAACACATCAGGTGAGGTCAGTATTAACGGTAAAAAAGTCGGTGTTAAACACCCTAAACACGCTAAGTCACCTGCACTGGGTATTGCACTAGTACCCGAAGATCGCAAGACTGAAGGCCTTGTCTTAGAGCAGAGCATTGTGCGCAATTTGGAAATAGCTGCACTCGGAGTTGAAGGTATTGATGCTGCAGATGTATCGATTTATGAACCATTCTTAGATGCATTAGAACTAAAATGTGACAGCCTTCAACAGCCTATTTCTCAGCTGTCTGGTGGTAACCAACAGAAAGTTGCGCTCACAAAATGGCTTGCGCTAGCACCTCGCTGCATGTTGTTGGCTGATCCAACGCGCGGTATTGATGTTAAAACAAAAACGCAAATTTATGCCTTGCTGCGCCGACTCGCTGATAGTGGTGTTGCCATATTGTTGTTGTCGACCGACTTTGAAGAGCTCATTCACCTCTGTGATGAAACTCATATTTTTTATGATGGACAAGTGGTGCGTCATTTAGATGGAGCGGATGTGACAGCAGAAAACATTATTGCTTCGTCACTCAATATAAAAGCAGGAGAGACCAGCCATCATGCCTGACTTTTTACGTTCAAATCAGCGAGAAGTCATGGCCGTTTTTGTTTTGCTTGTACTGGTAACATTTTACTTTGCAACCCATCCAAGCGGCCCCTCGACCTATGTCATGACTATTTGGGCGAACCAGGGTTTGATCCTTGGCCTGGCCGCTATTGCTCAATTTTTTGCTGTCATTGTTCGCGGTATTGATTTGTCGGTTGGAGCTGTTATGGCGTTGACTAACTGCGTTGCCTCTTATCTAGTAATTGGCACTGGTATGGAAATGGCTGGCGGCATTGTTGTTGTTCTAGTGGTTGGTGTTGCCTGTGGTTTGGTGAATGGTTTGTTAGTGGTTTATGGTCGTATTCAGCCCATCGTTGTAACACTGGCGACGGCAAGTTTATTTGTCGGTATTGCCTTGCTGTTGCGCCCAACACCAGGCGGTGTTATCGATTATGACCTTGCTGATGCAATCACGCTTGATGTTCTGGGCATTCCAACGGCGCTGGTTATTACTGCTGTCATCATCGGACTTGTGTGGATGCCTTTGCGTCGAACCGGCTTAGGCATGGGTCTTTACGCCGTCGGTTCCTCCGAATCAGCCGCTTTTCAATCAGGTATCTCGGTTAACACCATTCGAATTGCTTCTTTTGCGCTTGGTGGCTTTTTTGCAGGCCTTGCAGGGCTTTATTTTAGCTTTGTCACCACTACTGGAGATGCCAGTATCGGCCCTAACTACACTCTGAATTCAATTGCGGCAGTTGTGTTAGGCGGCGTACTATTGCGCGGTGGCGTGGGTACTTTAACTGGTGCGATAGCCGGTGCGTTTATTCTCAAGACCATTGGCGCGTTAATGTTTTTTTCTGGTTTGCCGCCTCTGGCTCAGCCGCTGATTGAAGGTCTCATTCTAGCGGCTGCAATCGCCATTGGTGGCGCCGATGTATTGCGGGTGAAAAATCGACTAGAGGTATTTGGACGATGACTACCTTTAAACGTAGGCTTCCCGAAATAGACGTTTTAATACCTTACGCAGGTACGGTTATTTTAATTTTGGCAGGTAGTTTTATATACCCACAAATATTGGGTCTTGATTATTTATCACAGCAACTGCAGATAGCGGCTTTTTTGGGTCTGCTCGCAGTGGGCGCCACGGTGGTAATTCTGCTTGGTCATATCGATCTCTCGGTGCCGTGGGTGCTGGGCGGAGCGGCCATTATTTCAACCGCACTCGTTGGCTCTGGTAATCCAACCTTATCACTACTGGCAATTCCAACTGCCGTGCTATTTGGCGCTGGTATTGGCGTCATCAATGGTTTTGGTGTCGCTATTCTGCGAATCCCTTCGATGGTTTGGACACTTGCTGTGAACTCGATGTTACTTGGCACTTCGGTTGTTATTACCGGTGGTTTCAATCCTAGAGGTGAAGCTAGCGAAACGATGATATCGTTAGCCACTGGTGAATTTGGCGGTGTGCCCTTAGCGTTTTGTGTTTGGATGGTGATGACGCTTGCAATCAGTGTTCTGCTCAAGCGATCCGCTTTTGGTCGCTACGTTTCTGCTATCGGTTATAACGAGAAAGCAACGTTTTTATCAGGCGTCTCGACACCCAAAGTTATTATAGCTTCTTTTGCTATTGCTGGAGTTTGTTCAGCTTTGGGGGGCATTTTACTCGCTGGTTATGCCAATCAAGCTTATCAGTCGATGGGAGACCCATTCCTGTTGCCCACGATTGCGGCGGTTGTGATCGGAGGCACGTCGATCTTAGGCGGTCGGGGCAGTCTTGCTGGGACTATCGGTGGCGTACTTTTTATTACTCTCCTGAATTCAATTTTGTCGGTTATGCAGATTTCTGATGCATGGCGAAACATAACCTTCGGCGCGATCATCATCATCATGCTGTTGTTCCAATCTTTACGCAGAAAGTGAGCTTAATATGAGCAGATTTTACAAAACCTTTGACCCCATTTTTGATGAACTAATTGACACTAGTGAACTAGGGGAATTATTAGGCGATGGATTTACTTGGACAGAGGGTCCTGTTTGGCTGAACGATACACTTTATTTTAATGATATCCCTACCAAACAAATGATGAAATGGCGAGAAAATGAGGGTGTTAGTGTTGCGTTGGCAAATAGTGAATTTGCTAATGGCAACACACTAGATACAAACGGCCAAATGATTTCTTGTGAGCATGGTGGCCGTCGTGTAATACGTCGACTTGATCCAGAAGATGCCTCTGCAGTTGAAGTGATTGCTGAGCACTATCAGGGAAAACGGCTGAATTCACCGAATGACGTTGTAGTGCGCTCTGATGGTTCTATCTGGTTTACTGACCCACCTTACGGCATTAATTCAGCGATTGAAGGTTACCCAGCCGAAAGCGAAATCGATGGCTGTTACGTATTTTGTGCCTTAGCCGATGGCTCGCTTCACGCTGTTGCAACCGATTTTGATAAACCTAATGGTCTCGCTTTCTCAGCCGATGAAACGCAACTCTATATCTCCGACTCAGGTGCCATTCGAGGGGCTAGCTTCCCTGGTATTGACTATTCATTACCACATCATATTCGCGTCTTTGATGTTGATGGCACTACGCTATCTAATGGTCGTGTTTTCGCCATTATAGAGCCTGGTGTGTCAGATGGTTTTCGCGTTGATACGTCAGGGCGAGTTTGGACTAGTGCGATGGATGGAATCCACTGTTTGGATAGCGATGGCAATTGCCTGGGCAAGATTCGTCTGCCACACCAGACCTCTAACCTTTGTTTCGGTGGGCAAGACGGAACGGATATGTTCATCACCTCATCCGAAACCGTTTGGCGTGTTCGTACCAACATCCGAGACGCAGCCCAAACCCTCTAAATACTAACAAAACAGACTAAGAGAATTGAACATGACAACTAAGAATTCAATAGCCGTGATTGGACTTGGATCTATGGGATTTGGCATAGCACAGTCATTGCTACAAGCAGAAAATAATACCTATGGCTTCGATATAAACCCCGATACAACCGCTCGATTTCAAGCCGAAGGTGGTAACGTAGGTAGTTTGGCTGATATCGCTGGAACAGTTGATGCTGTTATGGTTGTTGTCCTTAATGCGGCGCAAACCGAAGCTGTTTTGTTTGGTGAAAATGGGGTCGTCGCTTTATTAAAACCAGGAGCGGTGGTTATTTCTTGTGCCACAGTAGCACCAGAATTTGCGCGTAGTTTGTCTGACGCTTGTGAAAATGTCGGTGTCCATTATTTAGATGCGCCGATTTCGGGTGGGTCGAAAAAGGCAGCCTCTGGTGAGCTAAGCATTATGGCTTCTGGCACATCAGAAGCCTTTACGGCAGCTCGATTTGCCTTAGATGCAACCTCTGCAACCGTTTTTGAATTGGGCGATAGCGCCGGTGCGGGCTCAGCTATGAAAGCCGTTAATCAATTATTGGCTGGTGTTCATATTGCAGCCATGGCTGAGGCACTCACTTTCGGCATGACCCAAGGTGTGTCGCCTGACAAATTTGTTGAAGTAATCAGCAAATGTGCAGGTACCTCCTGGATGCTGGAGAATCGAGCACCTCACGTTGCGGCAGGCGATTATACGCCATATTCGTCAGTTGATATTTGGCCAAAAGATTTAGGTATTGTGCTTGATATTGCAAAGTCAGCCAAGTTTTCAGCACCATTAACGGCAGCCGCTCTACAGCAATTCTTAGCGGCCTCTGGCTCTGGATTAGGCGGTGAAGACGATTCTGCTGTTGCTAAGGTTTATGCCCGCAATGCGGGCATAACACTACCTGGAGTCGGTTGATGTTACTGGGCTGTATAGGTGATGATTTCACCGGTTCTTCTGATTTAGCCAACACGCTATCAAAGCAAGGCATGCGAACAGTTCAGTATACGGGCATTCCGAAAGTGCCAGCCGTCGCTGATGTTGAAGCTGGAGTTGTTGCATTGAAATCACGTTCAATTGCCCCTGCCGAGGCAATACATCAGTCGCTAGCAGCACTGGCCTGGTTACAGGAGCAAGGATGTGAGCAGATATTTTTTAAGTATTGTTCAACATTTGACTCAACGCCAGAAGGCAATATTGGTCCAGTGATGGATGCTCTAGCTGACGCATTAGACGCTCACAGCGTTATTGTTTGTCCTGCTTTCCCTGGTACTGGGCGTTCTATTTATCAAGGGCATTTGTTTGTCAAAGACACTTTGCTGAGTGAAAGTGGGATGCAGAATCATCCACTGACACCGATGACAGACCCAGATATTCGGCGATTTCTGGCGCTGCAATCGAATAATGCGATTGGTCATGTCAATGCAGAATCAGTTTTAGCAGGCGCAGAGCAAATTAAACAAGCGTTAAATAAAGAACACGAAGCAGGCAAACGGCTGATTGTTGTCGATGCGTTGCGTGATGCCGATCTTATGGAAATTGGTGTCGCCGCCGATGGTTTACCACTCATTACTGGTGGTTCCGGTGTTGCACTCGGCCTGCCGGCTAACTTTTCGCGACGCGGAAAAATAGTGGCTAAACAAACTAGGTGGCAGGGTCAAAGTGGTCAATGTATTGTTTTGTCTGGCTCTTGTTCAATAGCAACACGGGCGCAAGTTACTTTGCACAGTGAAACTCACCCATCTTACGAAATCGACGCTGTTAAAGTTATTCAAGGTGAGCTAACGGCGAAGATGGTTGTAGACTGGTTACTCACTGCGGAAGGTATTCCTTTAGTTTTTAGTTCTGCAGAACCCGCCGCCGTTGCAGCAATACAAAAACAATTTGGACGCGAAGTATCTGCCGAAGCTTTGGAATCGTTTTTTGCTGACATTGCTCGTCAACTAGTGAAAGGTGGCGTAACAAAAATTCTAACAGCAGGCGGTGAGACATCTGGGGCTGTTGTCGAAGGACTGCAATTGAATACGTTAGAAATTGGCCCCGAGATTGATCCTGGCGTGCCAGCATTGCGAGCTAATAGTGATTTAGTCATTGCTTTGAAATCAGGTAATTTTGGTGCCCCTGATTATTTTCAAAAAGCGGCTAGGGTGCTAGGCCAGGGGCGCTAGGCTAGAGATATAGGAGAGATTTAATGACAGAAGCTGCTCTGAGAGAACTCATATGTACACTGGCTAAATCCATGTTCGATCGTGGTTTGACGGGTGGTTCAACTGGGAATATTTCTGCACGTACGGTTGATGGTGGACTATTAGTTTCTCCCACTGGCACAAGTTTTGGTCGACTAGACCCTGCCAGGCTATCACGTTTTGATAGCACCGGGCAGTTGATTAGCGGTGATCAGCCGACCAAAGAAATGCCGTTACATTCCGCTTTTTATGATACTCGCAGCACTGCTGGTGCGGTGGTGCATTTGCATTCCTGTCATTCGGTCGCGCTATCTATGATGCCCGATGCCGACGAGGATAATTTTCTTCCGCCGTTAACGCCTTACGCAATCATGAAGTTAGGTAAGGTGAAATTATTGCCTTTTTTTAGACCCGGAGACCCGGCTATGGGAGCAGCAGTGCGCGGCCTTGCGGGAAAACGATGTGCTGTTATGTTGGCAAATCATGGCCCAGTGGTTGCAGCAAAGGACATTGAAGCCGCCTGTAATGCTATCGAAGAATTAGAAGACACTGCAAGGCTAGCAATGATGATGCGAGGTATTAATGCACGTATGTTAAGCGCCGCACAAGTCAGCGATTTGATTACACATTTTGATGTTGAGTGGGATAAATGACGAAATTCTCTGCCAATCTTGGCTTTCTCTGGAATGAACTCGATTTACCAGATGCTATACGCGCAGCAAAATCGGCTGGGTTTGACGCCGTTGAGTGCCACTGGCCTTATGATGTCCCAGCCCGCGACGTGAACGCTGCTCTTAAAGAAACAGATCTTGTTATGTTAGGCCTGAATACCCGCCGTGGTAATGTTGACCATGGTGAGAATGGTTTATCCGCTATACCAGAACGTGTTGAAGAAGCCCGTGCTGCTATAGATGAGGCTGTCAATTATGCGGTTGAAATAAGTGCACTATGCATTCATGTAATGTCTGGTTTTGTTAGTGGGCCTGAAGCACATAAAACGTTTATAAGTAATCTCAAATACGCTTGTGATGTTGCAGTACCTCATGGCATCAAGATACTGATAGAGCCGCTGAATCGTTACGATGCGCCAGGGTATTTCTTAACAACGACTGAGCAAGCTCGTAGCGTTATCAATGAGGTTAACGCTGATAATATAGCGCTGATGTTTGATTGTTACCACGTGCAATTGATGGAAGGTGATCTGAGTCACCGGCTGTCAGAACTAATGCCGATTATTGGCCACATTCAGTTTGCTTCGGTTCCTGACCGAGGTTCACCTGATCATGGCGAAATAAGTTTTGAGCATGTTTTCAGCATTATTTCTCAGTTGGGATATAACGCTCCGCTGGGTGCGGAGTACAAACCTGTCGGTCCAACTATAGATACCCTCAGTTGGATGTCTAAATACGCTTGATTCAAATACTAGTTAAGGACTTGCTAGATTTATCTTGCGTCCCCGATCAATAAGCTAGTTGGTAGCCCAATAATGCCAGTTTCAGCCCCTTCTGCCGCCTCGTGTTGTTGAAGCACGGCCTGTCAGATTACAT
This sequence comes from uncultured Acidimicrobiia bacterium, assembly GCA_964195315.1. Lineage (GTDB taxonomy): Bacteria > Pseudomonadota > Gammaproteobacteria. Next base: position 15,496 of record CAXMOZ010000145.1, read on the forward strand.
AATATGTCACTGAGGTAATGAATGACTACTTTCCAATACAGGAGCCATTCGTAAAATCTACTTCTTAATATTGATCACTGGTGCAAATCTGCATTTGGTGCCGATTTCAATGCAGTTTTACCTGGGTGAAAATAACCTAACTCATTGATAGTATTTGGTCTGAAACCTAGTGATATCTAATCCTTTATGGATAGCTGCCTAGTTATTATCTGATTTAAGCTGCTTTAATAAGCGGCCAGGCAAGTTCTTGATGGTTAAGCTATTTTCGTTGGCATCAAAACTGATATCAGTGCCAAGTGCAGTTGCAGCAAAGCTAAGCGTCACCTCTCTATTTTTACCGCTATAGCGTAAATAATTTTTTAAGCTCTTGCGGTCAGGAATGAGTTCCGTTTTGATCACACTTTCGCCACCGGCGAGCTGATCTTGGCTGGCATCTTCATCGATAGAAGATTCGGAAATTGGACGTACCTGGAGGCGCTCACGTTTTTTGAGCACGACGAACTGTTCAAATTTTTCGGGAGCACTATGATCAAGTTGACCTGAGAGCGTTTTAAACTCGACAGTCTCTCCTTGTTTATCTTGCTCCATGCAGTATTCAATAACCTTAGTTTTAGTCTCAGCGGATTCATTTTCTGGCAACGTTTGTGCGTATTCTTCAACGATTTGTAAAAATTCCTGAGTCTCTTTCTCGGAATCGAGGGTATCGATAAAGCCGGTGAAATCGGAGAACAATTTTTGAATGGCTTTATCGCCACGGCCGAAGCTAAAGGTGAAGTATTTATCTTCGCTGTGCTTGCCTTTTTCCAGACCTTCTTCCTGCTCTTTTTTTAGCGCGCTGATATCGATACATAAGCCAAAGCCGGTATTTGAAAAGTCTAGAACTCGACTTTCGCTTAACCGCATGTCGGCGCTTAAATAGAGATTGCCTTTTTCACGCAAGTGAAAGATATAAAACTTTTCAGTACCCGCTAATTCCTCAGTTGCGAAGGCAAGGTAGCCGTCTATCTCGAGCTCGGTATTCTTCATCATATCGGAGAACTGTTCACTGATCTTGCTCGACCAGGATAAAAAACTCTGCTGATCGTTTAGCCAATTTAAGGTGAGACTCTTGATGCCTGTTACTTCTGAGTTGAAGCAACCATAGCGTCTGCTAGCACGCTGAACAAAGATGCCTTTTAGTTGGCTCATCACCAAATGACAATAATCATCAACCTCGGCTTCATTCGCATTGACCGTTACCATAGCCGCCGGTTTTTGTGCTTCTTTGTTAATTTGATGTGTAATGAAATGAGTAACTGGCATGAGGTATCCGCTGGCGATAGTAAATGAAAATTTAACGGAATAATTTTATCATCTTGCTGCCTTTTCAGAAACGAATAACCTGATTCAATGACATTAGCTTCAAATTGATAAGGTCAATGGTTCTAGAAAAATCGTTGAAAATAATAATTGAACTGAAAGCAGGATACAAAAATACAGTTCACACACTCTGCCAACCCAGAAGAGGGTAATACATTTGGATTAGAAGGCTGCTTTTGAGAAAAATCTAGTAATTCTTTTGATAGGGCCTAATGACTGCTTTGTTAAAGCAGTCATTCATGTGAGGCTGTTTAAGCGCTCCTTTTATTCCGTTTATACTTTCACCATGCCTGCCAAGAATATCACTCGTTGATTTTTTGATTTTCCAATTAGTTTGTTCAAAAGCCCAGTTGTTGGCTTCGACATTTTGAGGCACATCTCCTTAATGATAAAGCCATTTGCCAGCTACTAACTCCGTGGCTATAATGTTAACGTGTGATGTGGCTTTGGCGGGCCGTGCCCTTATACATTGACAACACAGGGCTGCGCTTCGATTTCTGATTAAAAGCCATTGGTTAATGCATTCAACGTTAGTGGGTACTGATCGGATGTGGTGATAGACTTTTCCATCAGACAACCAATAATATAAACGTCATCGCCAGATAGATTTATTGAAATCATTCGCTCTTACACCCTTACTTTGTCAGGCCATAAGTATCAAATTAGCGTGGCAAATTAGTTAAGGCTAATATCATTCGATTTAGCCAACATTAGAGCTATTCTTGCCTATACTATGTTACTACTTATCGATTATCTCTAGAGGTAGAGTCGCCAGAGAAAATAATTGTTTGTAATTTAGCCTTGCCAAATGGTACTGAATGCTTTTTGGGTATAATTTTTTAATAGACAAGTAGAGAGTGCAATGCAGCTTGATCGATCCTCTAAATTTACTCCTGCGTGGATATTGCTGCTTTATTCTTTCTGTTCATCATACGCGATAGCTAGCGACCAGCACTTATTGCGTTTATTGGTTTGGGAAGGTTATGCGCCGGAAGAACAACGCCAAGAATTTAAAGATTTTATTCTTGCTAAATATGAAGTCGATTTAAAGCTAGAGGTAGATTACATCACCACTGCTGAAGATGGATTTGAAGCCTTACGGTTACAAAAGGCAGATATTGTCAGCCCGGCCCACAACCGAATAAATGACAAACGTTTCAGAATGATTGATTTGGGTTTAATACTACCAATTAATCTAGATCACATACCCAATTACCAAGATTTAAATCCATCCTTTAAACATCTATCCCATCTTGTAAAAAATAGAAAGCACTATGGTCTACCTTTTGCCTGGGGACCTTACGGTCTGGTCTATAATACCAAGCTGTTTGAAACACCACCCAGTAGTTGGAACACCCTGTGGGCAGCACACTTTAACAATAAGCTCAGTATTGCGGACTATGGTGAAATTAATATCTATATTACTGCCCTGGCCCTTGGTTATGAAATCAACGATATTGGTAACTTTGAAAAGCTAAATAACAAACTATTTCGAGATAAATTGGGCGCACTGGTCGCCAATGCTAAGTCCCTTTGGGTGGGTGTTGATAGTGCCGATGACCTTCAGAATTTGACTCTGGCATCATCATGGGGATTTGCGTTGCCCGAGTTGAAGTCGCGTGGAGAACTCTGGAGTTGGGCACACCCTGTCGAAGGTGTACCTGGATGGATTGATAATCATGTTATCAGCCACTCTCTGAAGGATAAACCAATATTAAAAAGAATTGCCGAAGAGTGGATCAACTACACCATCAGTGTCGAATTTCAAGCGAAGGTTCTGGTCGAAGCGCTAGGAACTCATCCAGTGAATCAAGTCACTGCAGATCTATCAACCCCGGAACAAAAGCAGGCTTTTTATGCTGAATCATTTGATGATGCGGAAGCATCCATCATGCTGATGCCAGAACTCGACAGACGAACCAGAAATGGAATGGATATATTATGGAAGGAAGCGCTCACTAATCAACACATCAAAAATCAGTCAGCGAATATTGAATGAAGTTAAAGAAACGCCCGTTAACTAACAGCCTATCTTTTATTCTTGCTCGAAATTGCGTCTTTGTTACGCTTGTGGTTGGCCTGTTGTTGAGTGCTATTCAGATAACGCTCGACTTTTGGCGTGAGCAAGATGCTGTCATTCAATTCTCATCGGAAATATTGGCGGCGAATCAATTTGCTGCGGCTGATGCCACTTTTCATCTTGATGCCCCCGCCGCTGAAGAATTGGCAAAAGGTATATTGCAATATAACGCCATTACTGGCGTTACTATTTCAAATGAGAATGGACTCGTTCTCGCTCAACTATCTTCTTTCCCCGAAGATGATCCAAATTACTCCCCTGGATATAATGTACTTGGTGTCATCCGTGATTTTAGCCAAACATTGCGTTTAAAAACGGGTGAAGAAGTCGGTCAATTAACTATACACATTAACCCAGCACTGGCTTCAGAAAGTTTTATTGACCGATCTTTGTTAGTATTGGGATCAGGTTTGGTACGTAATATTCTGCTCGCCTTCATCCTCACCTTCGTATTTTATTACGCCATGACAAAGGAAGTGGTTGGCATCAGTACAGCCTTAGGGGAACTCGATTTAAATAACCCAAGCAAAAGTAGGATACCCGAAGTAAATCACAGCAAAAAAACGGAACTAGTAGAACTGGGCGATAACATAAATCGTATGCTATCAGTTATTTCCAGCGATATAAAAGAACGGGAATCCCGCGAACAGGCGCTTCGGGCCAGCCAGGAGGAATTGACCTACCAGGCTAATCACGATTCTCTCAGCGGACTTATTAACCGACGTGGTTTTGAACGTTACCTTCTCCAAGCAATGGTAAATCATCAAACAGAACAAGCTGAGCATGTTTTTTGTTATCTCGATCTAGATCAGTTTAAAATTATCAACGACACCTGTGGTCACATAGCGGGAGACGAATTGCTACGACAATTGGGTAATTTATTGAAAGCAAACATTCGAGATCACGACGTACTGGCCCGTCTGGGTGGGGATGAGTTTGGTATTTTGATGGCGCATTGTAATGTAGCCCAGGCCAGCAAGGTGGCTCAAAACCTGATTGATAAAGTGTGTGATTACCGGTTCATTTGGGATAACCAGGCCTATTATGTGGGTGCCAGTATCGGCATTGCCCCGATTACCAAAACAGTTATCAATATCACCGATTTATTCCGAAATGCTGACATTGCCTGTTATGCCGCTAAGGATGCTGGTCGCAGATGTTTACGTGTCTATGAAGAAAATAGTACCGGTTTTGAAAAAATTCACGGTGACATGGAATGGGCGACAAAAATCAACCTGGCTCTGGAACAGGATCGATTTTGCTTGTACGCTCAAAAGATCCAATCGATAGCATCACCCAACAAGCCAGAGCTTCACTACGAAGTATTGTTGCGCATGCTTGACACAAATGGAGACATCATTGCTCCCGGGCTGTTCCTGCCTGCCGCTGAGCGATATCATCTGGTAACGATGTTAGATTGTTGGGTAATCGAGACTCATTTCCGCTATCTTTCTGAACACCCTGAGCATTTACAGCGCTTAACGGTTTGTGCCATCAACCTCTCGGGGCCGTCGCTAACCGCTGCGGGCTTTCAACAAAAAGTGACCAACAGTCTTGATCGATTTGGCATCCCACCTCAGAAAATTTGTTTTGAAATAACAGAAACCGCCGCTATTACAAATCTAGCTGATGCCACTTCATTTATTGAAATCATGAGAAATAAAGGATGCCAGTTTGCACTCGACGACTTCGGAACAGGTTTGTCATCGTTTGCTTACCTCAAATATTTACCCGTCGATTATCTTAAAATTGACGGTGTATTCGTCAAAGGCATTGCTAATGACCCTATCGATTACGCTATGGTTAAATCAATCAATGAAATTGGCCATGTCATGGGCAAAAAAACGATTGCTGAATTTGTTGAGAATAGTGATGTGGAAGCAAAACTAAGAACAATCGGCGTGGACTACTCCCAAGGTTATGGCATCGCTAGACCCTGCCCGATCGACGAAGTTTAAGCTGACTCCATATCTCAACTACTAATCCAATAAACAATTTCAAGCAAGGTTGCACACTAACACTACGATATTTTTGTTGATGAATAATAAAGTAGAGTTGACGATTAAAGTCACGAGAAGGTGTTTTTAAAGTTATGAGTCGACCTTTTTCAAAAGCATCGCGCAAAGCGAGCTTTGATAGGCAAACAATACCTGGTCCGCAACAGGGGCGTAAGGTATTCACACTACAGACACTGCCAGCTGTTGAAGAGGATGATGTATATGCGCAGTTGGCGAAAAAGAAACAGGTTTTAATCTACATGCAGGATTAGCGGAACAGGCCAGTGAACATGACAAGATGGATAGATTTTGCTGTTGCTTATTTAGACGATGTTCGAAAAATCAGGCAAACAGGCACGTCATTGGGCAATGATTACCTTTGTCAGAAAGTTGAAGATAGGCATGGGTGTAAAGTAGGGCAGACCAGACGTGTTCGACCTAATTTGAAATTATAGATTACGTAATATTATATAAATATAAAGCTTAGATATGAAATAGACTAATAATTTTGCCAGAACCTTTCTGGACTGCAGAAATAGGCGGTTACTTTGAAGTTTTTTTGAGTCAACAAGGTCGGTTTTATTCCAGGTTTAAAGTAATCACTTCTGGGTTTTGGTAATGAAGTTAAAATACTGAATGTTAAAGCACTGAGTTTTTAATGCCTAAGGCAGGGGAAGCCTAATTATTTAGCCTTGACGCCAAACCCAGGCGTCATCAATTCCGAGTAGGTCGGTAGCCATACCACGCGCATTCATCGCATCTTTGACTGATTTGAACCCAGGTAGTAACAATCGGTGTAGGGTTTTACCATTACGTATGACTGACTTTCGTTTAACGGCGAAGCCCTGTTGGTGGAAGTTTTTTAACGCACGATTGGCACCGTTTAGCGTGTTAAGAGATACTAGTACGATAGACCATTCTCCACTGGCAGTCGCAATACCCTGAGCCGCACTGAGTTCGGTTTCGAAGGCCCAGCTGTTGAGCTGATCGCGGCCTACCTGTTCGACGTATAAAATAGCCTCGCCCTTAGTTTTGACAACATAGTTTAATGCTTCACCCAGGTTTATCCCGGGTTCTTGTTCGGTATTAACGGTTACATTGCCTTCAATAAGTGCGACCAAATCCTTTTCGACGTCACTTCGACCCCAAATATCGGTACCAAGAATGCCAATGGTGATCGCGCCGACACCGATGCTTAAATCGTTTTCTATGGTTTCCTGGTTAAAGAATGATGATGTGAATCTAAATGCGCCTCTTAGTACCCGCAGAGTAGAGGTCAGTATAGAATTATTTTGGCTCAAATTTATATTCGCCGATTCGACTAAAAAACGCGCCGATTCGCCCAGTTTAATGGCACTGCCGTCAGCCAGTTGTAATAAGACTCGACCTTTTTTGCCGGTACGAATTAAATCATTATCGCTGAGCTGGTAGCCGGGTGTCAGTGCTAATATTTTATGATTACGGATGACCCAGGCTGGGTAATTCATCGAATTGACACGGATAATATCGCCCGCCTGTATTGCATTTGAAAGCAATATCAATAATAAACCGAGTATCAAACGTTCAAAACTGAGCATGATGAATCCATAGTCTGATTGCTTACCCAGTTTACGACTAGAAAGCGCAAAGGGGAATCTTGATTTACTGATTAATCCAAGACAATACCTTGTTCAATGAGGCCTGGGTTAAACTCATAAGTACATAACTTAGCGGTAGAATTTTGTAATTTGACTTTTTTGGTCAGATAACAGCAAGAGATTCGATAGAAAAATCAACGGTTTATTAGGCCGCAGATAATCAAAGGTTAAATTTCATAGTCTGTAATATGACGATTGATTTCTTTAGGTCAAAAGTAAAAAAACGTTGTAGAGAAGGAGCCTTTCAAGATTGTTTGCTGTAAGTAGTAAATTGTTACTTCAGTCCTTGCCTGTCACTCAATATCCCATTAACCTACGCGACCTTTTTTATTGAGCTTTATCTATGATCGGCTTTGACTACGGTACTTCAAATTGTGCTGTCGGGGTAATGGAAAATAACGTTCCGAAAATTTTGCCTCTGGGTGATCATGGTCGTTATATGGCTTCTACGCTGTATGCACCAAGTCGAGATATAATCGTCAATTGGTTGCACAAGCATCTGACTGGCGCCGAACAGACAAACTGTCAACAACAACGCCAAACCCAGTTACAAAGAGGGCAAAAGATTGTTAGGGGGCTGACGCTTGATGGATATTCAACTGAACTATCTTTTGGTCAACAAGCGTTAGAGCAATACCTGCAAGAACCGGACGAAGGCTACTACATCAAGTCACCTAAATCGTTTCTGGGTGCCAGTGGTTTAGTATCCCAGCAAATCCAATTTTTTGAAGATATCGTGGCCGCTATGATGAGTCATGTGAAGTCACTCGCCGAAGCGACATTAGGGCGCGCAATAACGCAAGCGGTGATCGGACGTCCGATCAATTTTCAAGGTTTACGAAGCGAAGAAAGCAATCACCAGGCCATCAATATATTAACTAACGCGGCAAAACGAGTAGGCTTCCAGGACGTGGAGTTTCAATTCGAACCAGTCGCTGCAGGCTTTGAATATGAAGCCAATTTAACCACCGAAACCAAAGTCTTAGTGGTTGATATCGGCGGTGGTACAACCGATTGCTCGATGTTGCTCATGGGACCTGAACAAGCCATACAAACTGATCGCAATAAACACTTGTTGAGCCACAGCGGTGAACGTGTTGGTGGCAATGATTTTGATATTGCACTTGCACTTAAAGGGTTTATGCCAAGTTTTGGACTAGACAGCCGGTTGAAAACTGGTCACCCAGTGCCCGTTAATAATTTTTGGCAAGCAATGTCGATCAACAATATTAACGATCAAACCGATTTTTATAGCGCAAACAACGGTCGATTTTTACAGCAACTGATTCGTGATGCTGAGCAACCCGCATTAATATCTCGATTACTAATGATTCAACAACAGAGGTTGAGTTATCGAGTAGTCAATGCCGCAGAGCAAAGCAAAATTTCTCTGTCAGATAGAGATCAGCATCAAACCGATTTATTTGATATTGATGAAGAGCTATCAATCACGCTTGAGCGAAAGGATTTCTCATCCTCCTGCCACCGTCAATTGAGCAGTATTGCTGAATTGATGAAGGATGCAATAACACAAGCCAACTGCCAACCCGATATCGTATTTGTTACCGGTGGTACGGCGAAATCTCCGGTAATTAATGAGTTTTTGCAGCATCAGTTTTCGCAAACACCTATTATTATCGGGGATCACTTTGGCAGTGTTACCTCCGGTTTAACTCGTTGGGCTAGTCGAATTTATTCTTAATGGTCAGTTTGTGTTCTACTTTTTTGACTATTGGAAATACAATATCCCCATATTAGCCGCGTATAGCTTTCTTTAAACCAAAGGGCATCTCTATTAATTGATGGATGGAAATCTTGAGGCCAAAACACACAAACTCTGCGTTGAAAGTCTTCGCAATAGCTAGCTATTACGTGCGACTTTCGCCTTGATTTTGAATATTTTGACTCTCAATCTCTCTTACCCACAATAAATAGAGATGCCCTAAAGGCATAGGTTAGGTTTCGGCTAAATTAGTCTGGCGTAAAATACCACGATATATCTCATCATCGCCAATAATGCCAGTGAGCTTACCATCATCAATTAATAGAACAGGGGCGCCTGTGTGGTACCTAGCCTCAATATTCCAGCGCATTTTTAAATTCATTGGCGCAGAAAAAATGACATTCGATTTTACCGTTTCAAAATCAGTATTTTCGTCGCAATGAAAAATTTTAATTGGCTGCCCATCGACAGTAGCGCTAACCAGTTTTCCTTCGGTATCAACTTTGACTGTATAACGATTTTGGCTATCGAGTGCGATATTACCGTTGTCATCGCTAGCTAAGTTATTGATGGACGTCATGAATGAACTACCTTGCAGTACATTCAATGGGTTCATGTGGGCGACAAAATCGGCGACATAATCATTCGCTGGATTGAGTACTATTTCTTCTGGCTCGCCATATTGCACGATATGTCCACCTTCCATTATCGCGATGTGATTACCTAGCTTTAATGCTTCATCGAGATCATGGCTGACAAAAATAATGGTCTTCTTCAAATCTCTTTGCAGGTCTAATAAAAAGTCCTGTAAGTAAGTTCGAATTAATGGATCCAATGCTGAGAATGGCTCGTCCATTAATAAAATGTCTGCATCAGTCGCAAATGCGCGAGCCAATCCGACACGTTGTTGCATACCACCAGAGAGTTCGTGGGCATATTTTGTCTTCCACTGAAATAGGTCGACCAATTTTAATTTTTCATTGACAATAGACTGACGTTGCTGCTTATCCATACCTTTTAGTTCGAGCCCAAGCCCTACGTTTTCTTCCACTGTGCGCCAGGGGAGTAATGCAAATTGTTGAAATACCATTGCTATCCGACTAGTACGCATTTCGCGTAGAGTCGTGGCATCACAACTGGCAATATCAACATGGCCCTTTTTATGACGAACTAATACTTCACCACGAGTGACTTTGTTTAATCCGTTGACAGCTCGGAGCAGAGTTGACTTTCCCGAACCTGATAACCCCATCAGGACGCATATTTCACCTTCATGAATATCAATATTGCCATTAGCAACACCCAATACAGCTCCGGTTTCTTTTAGTATCGATTCTCGTGTGCCACCGTCATCAAGTAGTTTTGTTGCTCTTTCTCGTTCATCTCCAAAGATGATATCAACCTGCCTAAATGAAACTGCAACGTTTGAGTCTTTATTAGCTGGTGTATCGCTCATAGTTTTTTCTGCCTGCGCTTTTCGGGTAACTTACAGACACGATCCATAATAATGGCGACGATTACAATAGCCAGTCCTGCCTCGAAACCTTTGGCTGGATTGACCTGATTGATAGCACGAAGAATGGGTATGCCAAGTCCCGGTGCGGCAACCATTGAAGCGATAACAACCATCGACAACGACAACATAATAGTTTGTGTTAAGCCTGCCATTATATTTGGAATAGCCCAAGGAATTTCAACCAGCCAAAGCAATTGTTTTTTGGTTGCGCCGAAGCTTTCTGCTGCTTCAATCAAGGGTTCGGGTGTAGTTGATATGCCCAGGTAAGTGAGGCGCACGGGTGCAGGTAAAACGAATATAACTGTCGCCACCAGACCTGGTACAGGGCCAAGCCCAAATAGCGTCAAAGCTGGGATTAAGTAAACAAATGTTGGAATTGTTTGCATCATATCTAGTATTGGGCGAATAGAAACCCAAAGCTTAGGGCGATGGGCAGCAGCGATTCCAATTGGCACCCCAAGAACAACACATAATAGTGTCGCCCAGATAACGAGTGAAAGGGTCTCCATCGTGTCCTGCCAATAACCAAGATTGACGATAAACAATAACGATAAGACAATGAATAGCGATATTTTCCAGGATCGATGCAGCCAATAAGCGCCACCCGAAATTATTGTGATGATGGCAAGTGCTGGAGTCGTAACCAAAACCCAGGCTGTCCATTCAAATAATGTTTCTAACGAGATCGTGAAGGCATCAAAAAACCAATACAGATAATCGTTAAGAAAATCGACGAAATCTGCAAGCCAGCGACCGACAGGGATTTTATTGTTTTCAATCCAGTCCATAATGTTGAACCTGTTTGATTGTGATTTTTAGTTGAAGAAAAAAGTAAGGACTAACGATGTCGTTAGCCCTTGTTGGGAGCAGTTTTAAAAGGTTATTTTAAACTCGCTTTAACAGCTGCTAGTCCATTGCCACCGCTTATTGTGGTGACACCATCTAACCACGAATCAAGGACATTAATATTAGACTTTAACCATTTTTTGGCCGCATCGTCGGGCTCTTCATTATCATTTAAAATAGAGCCCATGATTTCATTCTCCATCGGTAGTGAAAACTGAAGATTGGTCAGTAGCTTGCCGACATTGGGGCAATCAGAAGAATAGTTTTTTCGAGTATTGGTGAATACATTCGCACCACCAAAATTTGGGCCAAAAAAGTCATCGCCGCCTGCAAGGTAAGTTAATTCAAAGTTGGCGTTCATCGGATGAGGCGCCCAACCAAGAAAAACAACCATTTTGTCGCGTTTTTCAGCCCGAGACACCTGTGACAACATACCTTGCTCGGAGCTCTCAATCACCTTAAAACCTTTAAGTCCAAAGGCATTATCATTGATCATGTCGAGAATGATACGGTTGCCGTCATTACCTGGCTCAATGCCATAAATTTCACCTTTTAATTGATCTTTAAATTTTGCGATATCTGCAAAACTCTTCAGTCCTGCATCCGCTGCCTTCTTGTTAACGGCAAGGGTATACTTAGCGCCCATTAAATTGGCAGGTTGAATAACTTCGACAGTACCCGCATCGCGATAAGCCGCAAGGTCTCCTTCCATAGTAGGCATCCAGTTACCAAGGAATACATCAATATCACCCGTTTCCATACTTTTATAAGTAACGGGAACAGATAGAACATTCACCTTTGGGCTATAACCCAGGCCTTGCAGGACAAGGCTAGTAGCTGCCGTTGTCGCTGTAATATCGGTCCAACCGACATCTGATAAATTAACAGCCTTACAGCTAGACGGGTCAGCCGCAATAGCGCTACCTGTCGCCGTTAAAAGTGCAGCCACCAGTAAATTGCAAGCGCCTAATTTTGTACCCATAGATCTATACCCCTTTTAGTTACGATGAAGATGATTAATGAACAACGCTTTTTTAAATAAAAACGTATTTCTAAGATGAATTCTGACTAACATCCATTCTGTTTTTATTGTTATTCAGTAGGTTTCACGATATCTACAGTCGGCGAGGTTTGCAATAGCTAATTATAATCATCGTTATTTGAACATTAAAATGAATGATTTAGGGATATTTTTCATCGCTTATCTGTTGAAGGTTATTGTGAAAAACTTCAATGGTTTTTGATTTGAATCAAGCAAGATTGATGGCTCTAAATGAAACTCCAGTTTTTCGATTAATTTAATTGATGAATGATTATCGGGGGTACATATCGCTGCAATACGCGACAATTTGAATGTATTTTTGGCTAGTCGAAGTAGGGCAGAGGCCGATTCAAAAGCGTAACCATTACCTTCATGCTGTGATAGTAATGCAAATCCAATGTCAAAATCCTGCAATGATTCGCGTTTGACTAAACCGCAAATTCCGATTGCTTCACCACTTGAATTTTTTTCCACTCGATATAGACCAAAGCCGTATTTTGTGTACACATCCAAAATAGATTGAATATATGTTTGTGCATCTTGAAGGTTGTTAACACCTTTATCACCGATAAATCTTAACCAGGATGGTTGATTCACCAGCTCGTAAATAAAAGCTGCGTCGGCAAGCGTTAACCTGCGGATAGTGAGCCGTGCTGTTTCAGCGACATTCAAAGCAGCAACCTAATCTTTGATGTTGCAAGGGAAAAATTTAGTAATACAGCTGTGGATCATCTCGAGTCGCCAGTTTAAATTGGTAGAAATAATCAGAGCTGTATTAGCGTAAGCTGCGAGCAAATGCGCGTATGTCATCCACCGTTAATTGGGGTTCTTCAGCTGCCCCAAAGTGACCACCTCGGGGCATCTCTGTCCAATGCTGGACGTTGAACATGCGTTCGACATAACTGCGAGGTGGCCAGGCTGACATTTCTTTTGGAAATAAAGCACAAGCAGTAGGCACCTCGACTCTCGCGCCTGACTCTGAAAAAATACGTCCACCTTCTTCTCGTCGACCGTAGTAAATCCATGATGCAGTATTAAAGGTTCTAGTGACGATATAAACCATAATGTTAGTCAGCAATTGATCTTTAGTGTATGCACTTTCGATATCATCACCAACCGTGTCCGACCATGAGTTAAACTTTTCGATAATCCAGGCGGCTATGCCAACTGGGCTATCCATCATTGCATAACTGAGGGTTTGTGGCCTGGTGGCCTGTTGCGTTCTGTAGCCATTTTCCATTTCCTGATCACGCTCGAATTGTTCTGCCCAGGCTTGCTCTTCTTCACCCTGCGGACCATCGGGATGGCGTAACGTCAAAATATTAATATGGATTGCTCGGCAGGATTTGGAGTGATCAAGTCCTAACCACGAAGATATAGTGCCACCCCAATCACCGCCTTGTGCCATGTAACTTTGGTACCCAAGCACATTAGTCATTAATGAATTGAGCACTTCGGCCATTTTACGCGGCCCATATGGTCGAGGCGGGCGACCGGAAAAGCCGAATCCTGGTAGAGAGGGCGCTACTACCGTAAACGCGTCTTCAATGTTCCCACCAAATCGTTCTGGGTGAGCCAGTGGTTCGATTATTTCTAAGAACTCGGTAATAGTGCCAGGCCAACCATGACTAATAATTAACGGTTTAGGCGAGTGGCCACTACCAATTTCATGGATAAAGTGCATATCGATGCCATCGACCTTGACCATAAATTGTGGAAAACGGTTAATAGCTACTTCTTGTTTGCGCCAGTCAAATTGATTGACCCAGTAATCCGCTAGCTCTTTCATATAATCAAGATTAGTACCATAGCCCCATCCACCATCGTCGGGCATTTCGTGCCAGGGATAAGCAGCAACACGTGCACGAACCATTTCCAGCGTTTCGTCTGTGATATCAATTTTAAAGGGCTGGCATGAAGTCATTTTTTATCCCGTCATTCGTTACGGATTGATTGGGCCTATTTGCTACCCAGTGTTATCTGCATTTCAATTGACTCTCCGTCTTGCCGCGTGACAGTGGCGTTTTCAGCGATCAAAACCCGATCTTGTAAATCTGCGTCGATGGCAAGCAAAGCAGTTTTCAATGCTTCGGCTCGAGCAGTTGCCAGTTCATTCAGCTTTTGCTCATCAACGACCTGTGCATCGATGAGTTGTTTGCGGATCTCGCCAGCTAAGGCCAGGCGATCAACACTGGCAACGAGTTCAGTCTGGCCTTCTACTTCAACCATGGTGGTGAACTGGACTAGCAAATTTTCCAGTGACTGGGTCGCAGTTGCGGTATCCGTTTGCTCACTAAATAACCGCTCGAGTGCGATTGCGCGCAAATCTACAGTTTGAATTGACGGATTGCTAGTGGCGGCGACTTCGCTGATGCGCTGTTCCACAACTCTATCCACTTCGACAGTACGTATGGCGAGGCTATCCGCTACAGCGTCTGATACACCAGCGATGCTTAATTGCAGTTCAGGCCTGAGCGACAGTGCTTCTGCCAGTTTTCCAGCCTTTTCCAATTCCGGCGGAGTCAGATCGAATCGGCCATCGAGGAACTTGACGTGCTCGAGCTCGTTGGACTCGATTCCGAGCAAGTTACCGAGCGCGGTAAAGGGTGACAGGACTATTTTGACCAGTAGATCTCCGAGTGCACTAAGGATCAAACCGCCATAGTTGAATTCGGGTTCATTGATGTTGCCACGTACCGGCAGGTCAATGTCGATCTTTCCGTTGACATCTTTTAGTAAGGCAACTGCAAGGCCCAGAGGCAAATCCATCGCATCTGGATGAGGCACTTCCTTACCGAGTTCAAAATCACGCAGGATAATGCTGTTTTCACCTGCCAACTCTCCGTCCTTCACCTTGTACCCAAGTTTCAAATCGAGTTTGCCACTGGCCACTTCACGTCCGGCAAATGGAATGCTGTAGGGAGAAAACTTTGGAACACTAATGTTTTCGAATGAAACCAGAATATCGGTGTTTTTGGTAGGGTAAAGCGGAGTGACCGTGCCGTTGATGCGGGCAAGACCGAATTCATCGACCTTACCTTCAAGCGAGACGTCGGAAGGTTGGTTGCTCTCGGTCGATATAGTGGTCATTTTTCCGTTCAACGCGTCAATTTTTACAGCAAAGGGTAAAGGCAGTGATAGGTCTTCAAAATCGGCGGACGCATTAGCCAGCACAATGTCGCCGATCCTGACTTTCATAGCGGCCCCACCCTCTTGACTGTCGACTTCAGTGCCTACTTCGGTGGACTGCGAAGTAGCTATGTCCGCATCGGCCTTTTGCACCTGCCCAATGTTCAGACTGCTGTCCTTGTCAATTAGGATGTCGGCATAAAGCCTGTCAAATTGGAGTCTGGAAATATCGAGCTTTTGTTGAGCAAGGCTTAAGGCTATTTTGCTGGCACGAAAGCTTTTCCAGCTAGCGAGGCGCTGCTGGGTTATCGATTCTGCGATAGCAAGATCAACAACTTCGAGATCGCCATTGAACTGTAGACTTTCATCGGCCGAGCTGCTGGCGCTTCCAGACAGATTGATGGCGCCCGAATCCATACTTAGGTTTGCGTGCTGTTTAATGTAGGGGTCTAACACAGCCAGCTGAAGAGCATCGAGGGTTAGCTCTAGATCTAACTGTGGTTGGGGTAAAACAGACACTTCACCTTTGAGTGACAACTTGCCGCCACTGAGAACTTGTAAATTTAGGCTGATTGGGAAGCGTTTATCCTGCAGGTTGCTGATATCGCTGATATTCAGGTTAAAGTCGGAAAAACCGAGTTTAACCGCTGGCGTCACTGTCTGATCCAGAAGGTCCAGCACCAGATCATTGACCGCAAATTTCCCCACTGATAGCTGCCATTGATCTTCGAGGTTATTCTGATCGTTTTTATTGGGATCATTTCCCTTAGCCACGGTCTCATTAGCGGAGGCAATAGCATTTTTTTCAACATTACCTATTTGTCTGGGTTCGACGTTGAACACGCCATTCTCATCACGAATCAAACTGAGTTGTGGGTTGTCGATCGATACCGATCGCAATGACAGGGTTTGTTCGGGCCAGCGAAACTGTCCATCGGTGAGTTGAATTTTAGGCAGCTTCAGAATCTGTTGATCATTGCCGGCAAAATCGAAACCTGTACCGTCGGCAAAACTGTTGATGACAATATCTGTGAAGGTCAGATTGAAGTTATCGACATTGGCTTTAATTTGCCCGGTACTCGCTTCATAAACTTCATAGTCGAGTTCGAGATCCGCCGAGCCATCGACAATCTCTAGGCCAGATTGGTGTCGAATGTAAGCCGAGGCGAGTGGAAAGCGAGACTGCTCTAGCAGGGCACGGCCCGAAGAGCGAAGGGGGTTTAGCTGAAGATCTCCGGTCCAGCTTAAGGTTCCGGCATTTTCTGTAACGATGACGACGGTTTGCTGGCCTGCTCGATTGGGCAGCGTATTGAGTTCATTGATCGCTATATTAATGGGCCCTAAGCGGGTCTCAATGGGTTGCGCTGGGAGCTGGTCCGACCAGTTCACAAACCAGTCTTCGATAATGAACTTAAATACAAGAGCCTGTAACAGCCCAGTGTCTATTGAATCGGTAACAACTTCTGAATCAGCAGCTACTTTATTTTCGGCTTCATCAGATGTCGATTGCAGCAGGTAAGAGAAATTCATTTTGCCAGACTTGTCACGGGCAATGAAAAATTCTGCTGACGACAGCCGTACCTCATCAAAGGTCAATGCCAACCTGAATAATGAACTAAGCTGAAAATTGGTGAAGATTTCACCAATGCGGGCGGTTGGTGCGCCCTGAGGATTGTCGAGTTCAAGTCCGGTAATGCGCAGACTTAGTGCGAATGGATTGAGTTCTATTTTCTCTACGCGCAGCTCAGCATTAAAATCATGGTGCATCGTCTCTACCAGGGTCTTTTTCAGTAGATAAGGGGTGAGAAAAAACCCCAGTAGCGCATAGACCGAGATAGCGCTTATGAATGATGCATACCATCGATGCTTTTTGGCAATGTCGATCAGTGTTTTGATGATTTTCTTCCTTAATTTTATTGCAGAAAGCTTTTTGTTGAAGTTTCGGAATAATTCATTGTTCGTTACAACGCTTAATGGTTACACGACTGGGCGTATTCGACAAATTTTAACTATCGTTGATTATTGACCTCAATACTCTAATTTTTCGATATTCCCCTATAGCGATGAATAACCCCTGTTACTTATTTAAACACTTCGGAGCGACGTACACTTTGCATGGCCGTTGGATTAAAACTGCTGACTAATATTATCTAATGAACATTAGAAAACGATTAGAATAAAATTAGAGGAAGCAGCGCATGAATAAACTTCGATTAAAATTCTATCTAAGCGCTTTTATTGGTTCGCTTATGCTGACTGGCCATTTCGCTCTGGCCGATGATGTGAAAATATCACCTCCTAGAGCCAGGCGGGTGAATTTTGCCAACTCGACTGCGCCATGATCTTTGAAGACCCGGATGAGACTCGCATTATGTATGACGCGGGTCGTACCGTTGCCGGCGCTGATGATCCCTGGCTGGGCTCGATTGATGTTATTCTCATTAGCCATATGCCTAGCGATCATGTCGGCGATAAACATATCGAAAATTAGGCCGCAGCGACTGTGGCAAAACCAGTTTTCCTGTCAACGTTTTGCCTAATACCAATACCGTCAATATCGCTCTAGCCAATAACGCTAAAATTATAACTGGTAGTGAAATGCCGAAATTCTTTGGCAATAAACTCAAGGCGCTCGGTGGTGATCCGAAAAATTCACAACTCGTTCGATTTGGTGCCTCGCGCCAAGCCGGAGGTGTCACGATCACGACCGTACC
This sequence comes from uncultured Acidimicrobiia bacterium, assembly GCA_964195315.1. Lineage (GTDB taxonomy): Bacteria > Pseudomonadota > Gammaproteobacteria. Next base: position 33,539 of record CAXMOZ010000145.1, read on the forward strand.
TGCGGTGCATTCAAACGGAATTTCCGGTCATATGATCGATGGTGATTTGGGCGCTATGCTAAATGCTGCCGGCATTACGGCCTACGCGGGGCCACCAACGGGTTATGTGCTGACATTCTCTAATGACCTTGTGGCGTATTTGTCAGATGATACAGGCAATACAGCGGAGCAGGAGACCGTGGTTTAAAATCACTATAAAGCCAAACTGGTAGTGATAAATATTGGTGATACTTTTACAACGGGGCCTTCCGAGGTTGCCTGGGTTCTCAATGCACTAATTAAACCGGCGTCGGTGATCGTGTCGTATGCCAATCAACCTTGAACCAAAGGTGGAATAGTGATGGAAGTGACCCGTAGTGCCGCATTTATAAAAGCCAGTAAAGTGCCGGTGCATGTGCCATTAAGTGGCCGTACTATGACATTTAATGCTGAAGGTAATTGCCTCTCAGGTTGCTATCCTGAAACATAAAAATGACCAGCATTCCGATGCCGGTCATTGACCTTTGCCGATAGTGCAAGCCGGGCAATGATCGCGCTAGGTAAGTTTGGCATGAGTCGAGCCGAACGGGAAAAGATTAATATCCTTAAGCCTCACATTAAAAACCAATTTTGAAGATCTGTAACGAAGAACCAATATCGAGTTAATAAGTTCGATTAGCTAAGGTTTGATTTGACAAAAATATAGACAAACTTCTATATATTCGATTCGAATTAGGGTGTTCAATTGATGGCTAAGTTTACAGGCCGTCATATCCCAGCATACTTGCAAGGGCAAACTTAGTTAGGCTAAAAGGCTAAGACTGGTTAGTCTTAATACGGCTTTATGTCAGCCAGGAGTCATCAGCTTTCCAGCTAGAGACCCACTCAGGAATATCATCAGCAGGCATAGGTTTTGCGATGCCATAACCTTGTGCTAATTCACAGCCTAGTTGTAACAGTGCTACGCCATGTTCTATGGTTTCGACACCCTCAGCAATCACGTCACGATCGAATGTTTTAGCTAAGCCTACGACACCTTCAACAATCGCTAAGTCGTCGGTATCTTCTAACATGTCGCGCACGAAACTCTGGTCGATTTTAATTAAGCCTGCTGGCAGGTTTTTAAGATAAGTGAGCGATGAATACCCCGTACCAAAATCATCTAATGCAAAGCGCACGCCAAGTTCATGGCAAGTCTTCATAGCGGCAGACACCTGGCTTATGTCATGTAACGCTGTGGTTTCCAGTATTTCCAATTCTAAACTGTGTGGGTTCACTTCGGGATGAGCGACCAACAAGGCTGTTAAGCGAGTGGTGAAGTTAGCTCGCTGTAATTGGTAAGCGCTAATATTGACGCTGATAGGAAGGTTTAATCCCATGTTTTGCCATTGGCTTATTTGAATCAATGCAGTGTCTATGACCCATTCACCTAGCTCCAGACTAATGGCATGACCTTCTATCGCAGGTAAGAACGCTAAAGGTGGGACTAAACCACGAACAGGATGCTGCCAACGAATTAAAGCTTCTACGCCTATCACTTTGCCAGTGTGCATATTCACCTTGGGTTGATAATGCAGCACAAACTCTCGTTGCTTCAAAGCTGAACGCATATCACTGATATTTTTTAGTTGAATCTTGATCGCACTATCTTGTGCGATATCAAACTCTTGATAACCGTTCTTGCCTGCTTGTTTAGCGCCGTACATGGCCTTGTCGGCGCGACGCATAAGTTGGTCTGCGTCTACACCGTCCTGTGGATAAAAGGCGACACCGATGCTCGCTGAAACCTGCGTTACTGCATCGCCAATGGTTACTGGTTGAGCAACCGCCTTCAGTAGACGTTCTAATACGTGCTTTTTTTCTTTGATGTTATCCAAATCAATTAAAACAGCGATAAATTCATCACTACCAATACGGGCCAGAATATCATCCTCACCTAAAGTGTCTTTGATACGTTGTGACACTGTAATGATTAGTTCATCGCCGACATCGTCGCCATAGGTATCATTGACTGCTTTGAAGCCATCTAAGTCCATACAGGCAACGGCTAATGACTGATTGTGACGTTGACACCGCACCATGGCATGGCTTAAGTTATCTGCCAGTAATACACGATTAGGTAAATTGGTCAGTACGTCGTAGTGAGCCATTCGTATCAGCTTTTCTTCAGCTTGTTTCCGTTCGGTAATGTTAGTCATCGCGACGAGGCAGTCCGTCGCGGTTACCCCAACACTAGCTTCGAGACTAAACCACAAAGCGTGGTTGCCAATCTGCATCAATATCTCACAGTTGTGCTTGCCACTTGTCTCGAATACTTTTGCTAGAAAATCGCTGAACGCCACCCTATATTCTTGGTTCAGATAGCTTAAAAACCGTCGATCAGTTAAGTTTAACCGCTCAATTCCTAGTAAGCTCGCTCCCAGCAAGTTGACTTGTGTAATCTTGCTGCTTGGGTCAAGAACAAAATATCCTATCGGCGCAAAATCAAACAGTTCGGTATAGCGATGCAGCGCTTGCCCCTCGGCACTCTTGGATTCTCGCAGTGCCTCGTTTTGCATCACAAGTTCGACTTGGTGGACTTTCAGTTCGTGAAGCACCTTGTGAGGGTCTTGCATCGACAGATTAGAGGCTGGCATAGCCTTGACTTGCAGCAGTGCTTCGGCACTGCGGCGCAGTTCGTCGGTTTTAGGCGGTGTCATTAATTTTTCTTTCTTTTCTTAGATTGCAAATCTGCTTTCGCCTCACCGGGCTCTGCAGTTTGGTCTTTGAAACGTTGTTCCAGTACTGACTGCGCGTTATTGAGTATCGTTTCTAGCGTATGGGCGGTGTCCAGCTCGGTCGACTGGTTATTATAGCGGTTATGTAAGACTGCAAGCGCTTCGCGTACTGTCGCATCAGATTGCTCGCGCTTGGTGATATCGATAA
>CAXMOZ010000146.1:0-77705 GCA_964195315.1 uncultured Acidimicrobiia bacterium
CAGCCCCATGCGTCGCTCAATGCGGCGATTGATGGTGTTCTTCTTGTACAGCGAGAAGTCATTGCCGGTACGGTCGCGCAATAAAATGACGATCTGCTCCAGCTCACTGTGAGATTCAGTCTCCGCTAACGGTTCTGCTACCGGACTAATGCCACGAGGCGAGTGATTGATGTACGCCAGTAACCGTTTCGGTAATTCTGAAGCAGGTGCCACAATATCGGCTAGCTCGGCGTTAATGGCACTGCGTGGCATCGAGTCAAATTTGGCTGATTCGGGCGACTGTGCCATTGTCAGACCGGCGTTTTCTTTGATGGCACGCAAGCCCAGCGTACCATCCGAACCCATGCCGGAGAGAATGACACCCACCGCACGTTCACGCTGATCAGCTGCCAGGGAGCGAAAAAAGAAATCGATCGGTAGCCGTAAACCGCGCGGAGCAGCTGGATCCATCAGAAACAGCAAGCCGTGCAGTATCGATAAATCTTTGTTGGGTGGAATCACATACACGCAATTCGGCTTGATTTTCATGCGATTTTCTGCCTGCTTAACTGTCATCGGAGTTGCCCGTTGCAGTAGCTCTGGCATGATGCCCTTGTGGGTCGGGTCGAGGTGTTGGATGACGACAAAGGCAACACCAGGTGACGCAGGAACGTGCGTTAGAAACTCTTCCAGTGCTTCCAGACCGCCGGCAGATGCACCGATACCGACAATCGTCAGTGTGTTTATTGCAGCCGCACTAGAGACACTTTTTGATTTGGCTTTTGGTTCTGAAGTCGTTTCCTGTTTCATAATTCAAATTCTTATCGGGTGCACTAACTAGTATGAACCGATCTACTTAATAGGAAAAGCTCCGAGAGCCTTTTATGCTCAAGACAATTTTAGAGGCAGCTGTCCTTAATAGCGTTAAAAAAATGTTAGCTGGGTGAGTTCTATATCAATGATTTTCGCCCTGCTAATCATGATAAAACTATTACGAATGCAAAACGATAACGTCATTTACAATGTAATGAGTCGATCTGGCGATGACGGAAAGGTGCCGTGAAAAACCAGTAGTCATGTTAACTGGTATAGCCTCTAACTTGCCCAGAGCAATCGGTAGAATAACTGCCGGAGTCGGTATATTGCTGAACTTCATGAGTTGCTATGCCAACGGAGTCTGTGTTGAAGCGAACCTTCTGATGGGTAGGTTTAAATGGCATGTGAACCCATAACGTTCATAAGTAATTTGATTTGTATTCTATTTTTAACCACTATTTTGCGCCTATGGCAGCCTGTGAGGCTTTTCTAGTGTAAACAGTCCGTTTCCAGTTAGGTAAAGTTAGTATTTTCTTAATTTAGTTCAGTCGTATAGAATAAATAGCGTTTTTTTGATCCTGTACTTAGGTAACTTAGTTTTTGTGGATTATTTATTTATGGAAGAATTCGAGTCGACTTTTGACGAAGGCATAAAACTGGCGGAGGTTTTTAACCACGCAGCAATTGGTATTGCCAGAGTTGGGATAGAAGGAGATTGGTTAAGTGTAAATTAAAAGTTTTGCCAAATAGTAGGCTACAGCGCCGACGAACTGCGTCAACTCACATTTCAGGATATTACTCACCCCGATGACCTGGAGCCAGAACTGGCAATGGTCAAACAGATGATTACACGAGCAAGACATTCGTATCGATTAGAAAAGCGCTATATTCATAAAAACGGAACATTATCTGGGTAAACTTAACCGTTTCATTGCTAATAGATCCGAGTAATAATCCAGTCTATTTTATTCCTATAGTTGAAGATATAACCGACCGGAAAAACACTCAGGTTAAGCAGGAAATGGAAAAATGTTTTATTGATCGAACTATTAATTGCTCTCTGGCAGGTATCTATATTTACAATATCCATCAAGGGAAAAATGAGTTTGTTAGTGACGGCTACACCGGCATCACTGGTTATACGATTGACGATATGAATCAGTTTTCGCCTGAAGAATTTGTAAAATTATTCCACGAACAAGATTGCGAAGCTGTATTTAAACACATGGACGATGTTGTGAATGCGCTAGATGAATCTTATTTTGAGATTGAATACTTATTTAAAAAGAAGACCGGTGACTGGGTTTGGTGCCTATCACGCGATAAGATTTTTACTTGGGATGTAAACAATCAGGCTGAGAGTTTCATCGGGACCTTTATCGACATAACACGGATAAAAAATCTGGAGCTCGAACTCAAAAGCCAGGCGCGATTGGATTATCTAACCGGTGTGGATAATCGGCGGAGTTTGAATGATAAACTAAATCAGGAGTTTAACCGCAGCCAACGCTATAAAAGTTCATTTTCCCTGCTGATAATTGATATTGATAATTTTAAGGCAATTAATGACACCTATGGCCATAGCATTGGTGATGATTTTTTGGTTCATCTGTCTACACACATAAAAAAATTGTGCGCGATAGTGACACCATAGCCCGTTATGGTGGTGACGAATTTATCGTTCTTCTGCCTGAAATGGGTCATGACCAAGCACAGATGATGGCTGAGCGTATTCGAGAAGTATTTGAGACATTCCCGAGTAAGTTTTTTAAGAGAAATGGTCAAAAACTAACCATAAGTGTCGGTATTTCCACCTCAGATGAAAATTTTTCTTCATCTGCTGATTTAATGAAATCTGCAGACGAAGCGCTCTCTCTAGCCAAAGCGGGAGGAAGGAACAACGTAAAGTGAAGCCGCAAAAGTATATGGCCCGACAGTGTCATACTCCTACCATAACACTCTTAGATTCAGCTATTATAGCCAGAGCAGCTATCCATATAAAGAGATTCAAATGGTGGTGAGTGTCTATATTTACCGTTGGCGTTCAGCGGAGCGATTCGATACGATCTGCTATCAGTCATTTTTGTAATGAGCGTTATAGGAAGTAGCATAGAATCTATATAATTATAAATATCTGGCTTCGCTCCAGCATCTATGAAGAGTGTCTGCGCTTCATTCATTCCGATAGCAACGTCATACAGTAAAAACAGTTTGATCAATGTCATCAACGGACTTATTTTTATCTTAGTAATCCACATCAGAGCCTTGTTTAATTAAGTAACTGAAGTGCATCAATATTGTTTTGCATAATCACGAGCAATACAGCCGAGCGATCACGGTTATCAACAACATCAATACTCAGGCCTGTCCTAATTATCTGTTGAACCTGTTGCTTATCAACATTCATGGCGGAAGATAATACCCAGTGAAAGTCATGATCTGCTCCATCCATTGCTGGAATATTACATCTCAATACTATCAAGATTAAAGCAACCATATAAAAATGAGGTCACTTTAATGTCATGATAATTAAATTATTTTGAGGCTAGTCGCTCTAGTGCAGGGCAATTTTCATTCGAATTTTTTTCGCAGGTAACGGCTAAACTATTCAGGGATTTTCTTATCACTTTTAAATCCTTTAGTTTCTGATCAATGGTGATCAACTGGTTTTTTGTTAACTGATAGACCTCATTACAAGGATGATCTTGAAGTAATGCTAATTGACTCAGTTCGCGAATTTGGACTTGAGAAAAACCTAAGCTTTTCGCGTTACGAATTAATCGTAGAACTTTTAAATGGCTATCCGAGTAAAGGCCATAACCGTTGGACATTTTTTTAGCCGGGGGAATGAGTCCTTCTTTTTCGTAGTATCTAACTGTTTCAACATGACAGTTTGCTGACTTTGCTAGTATTCCTATTCGCATGCTTGACCTCATAGTTACTGTGGGGTTGATAATAACATGATGAAACATGAGCCTAACTGGTTAACGACCGGAGTCTTTGTGACCGTAATATCTGCGATACGTTGCTTTACACCAATACTGGTTATCCCTGTCTGTTATTGGTCTAACTTCAGTTTCCGCTTACTTAGACGCAATCCTGTTCCTTGCTATGGCCTTCTTATCATTATTACCTTGGTTGGACTATGGAAAAAAATGATAACGTAATACTGGAATCGGCTATTACTTGCCCTCACTGTGGATATAGCGAGAACGAGACTATGCCAACCGAATACTGTCAATGGTATTACGAATGTAAAGGCTGTAAATCACTATTAAAACCTTTAGCCGGTCACTGTTGTGTCTTCTGCTCATATGGTGCTATACCGTGCCCTCCTATTCAGATGGACAAACCTTGCTGATAAAATCCGATTGAGAAAATCGCTCACTTTCACCTAAAGTGTTTTAGCCGCTACTTTGATGAGCAATATGATGCGGTAACATGATCGCTAGGTGCGGTGAAGAGCCAGTTTCAGATGATGAGGGAGCGACTGCCAATTTGACCTCTGCGGTCGTTGCCGTAAAGTAGTATTTTATGGACGTTCCTGGTCGATTTTTCATTTCCCCCGAAATTTCCATGGCGGAATGGCAGGTCTAGACCATAACCCTATAGTTTGCGCCCTGGCAACTATCTCGGCTGAGCTATACAGGGTTCTATCTAAAGGTGATTGGTCGCGCTTATAGTGCCAGGCATAGCCATGTTTAATTTGAAGCAGGTTGATATCTTGTCCCTGATAAATTAATTTGCCTATAATCCAACCATACCTGTCTCGTTTATTATATTCGATTTCAATGTTCTTGCCTGCAATCAATCCAGAAAGATTTTGCCTGGATTGATTGCCGAATGGCTGTTTCTTCTCCGGCGCATCAATGCCGCCAAGCCTTATTTTATGCTTTTTTGTAGATTGATCGAGTACGTGAACAGTATCGCCGCCTGTGATCTCTACGACTTTACACGGGCAATTGAGGAAGTCAGCAGAAGCTGGAATTCCGTGGAGTAAGGTAATTAATAAGATAAGCCCTTTCATAGATCTATGATGTCATGGCTTGATCGACTTTGCTATTTAGATAAGGCCGTCAGGAAAAACCATGGCAGTTTTAGAACTCTAGCATTGGCATATTATTGGCATGTCTCTATACATGACAGATATTTGATTAAAGGTTAGTTTGTAACCCTTTGATAAGTAATAAAAATGGCGTCCCCGAGATGATTCGAACATCCGACCTGCCGCTTAGGAGGCGGCCGCTCTATCCAGCTGAGCTACGGGGACAGCATGATCTGATTGTATCAGCTGGATTAGTTTTCCTGGTAGTAATAATCGTATTTAGCGAGCAATTTGCGCATGAATTCCCAGGCTTCGTTATAGGTTAACCCGCTGTCCGTTGGGATGATGATTTTGACATACAGGTCATTGCCTTTTTCCTGCTTTAGTTTTGTTAGGCGCTTTTCGACTTCAGCCAGTGACAGATCAATAAAATCACTATTTCCTGGTTGTTTGTAACGAATGACTTCGCCACCGGCGCCCCTGATGTAATAAACCTCTGCGATGTATTTGCCTTTGGCCGAGCGAGCTGGTTTGATCAGGTCTTCATATTTTGTTTTGACAATGTCGTAGTCGCCCTTTAATGAGAGTAGCTGTTTGTTGTAGGCGTCTATTTCTCGCGCGAGCAATTGTTTTTGTTGTGTTAGATCGTCAATACTTTGTTGCTGGGCTTGTTTTGATTCTGCTAGATCTGATATTTTTGATTGAGCTTCTGCTAGTTGAAATGCGAGTTTCACCTGTTGAGCTTCTGCTGATAATAACTGTTGCTGGAGTGTTGATATTTTAATATCAAGCGTTTGTTGCTGAGTTTTAACCGTATCAATTTCGGTATTCGCCAGAGCGAGTGCAGTGAGTGATGCGCCGAGCGAGGTCTTTAGTCTTTCGTTATCCGTTTCGATGGCATCGATATAAAATTTTTGTTGGCGTAAAGAGTTTTTACTGAGTTGAAGTTCTTCATCTTTTTTGAGTAATCTTAGCCTTAAGATTGAATTGCTTTGTTCAGCATTAACGACTCGTTCTTCCAGTGTTGAATTTTCCATGGAAGTCGACTTAATCATTTGTGATGCAATTTGTTCTGCTTCTACGCTTTCACGTAACTCAGCGACTAGTTGCCAATTACGCACGACTAAGAGGCTGGTAGCCATCAGAAAAATCATCGTGATTACCATCATAATATCGGTAAATGATGGCCAGAAACTGCCTTCAACGGCATGACTGGTTTGATTTTGTCCTATGGGTGCAAAGCTGGAATTCACAACTATTTCCAGACCTATTCGTAGTCTTTATTGGAAGGCAAGGGTGGCAGACGGAAGCCTTCGCGAAGAATTGACTTAATATCTTGTAGTTCGGTCGAAAGGTTCTCTATTTGTGTTCGATTCATATTGATCGTTTCTTGCAATGACGACGCTGAGGCATGGTAAATTTCCTGGGTCTGCTTTAAATTATTTGCAGCGAATACGACTGATTTTATCAAGTCGGTCATCTTATGCACAATGTCATCATTACCGGATACAAATTGAGGTAATAGGTAAATTGAAGTAATTTGCTCGACACCACTCAGAAAGTGAGTTTGCACATCATTCAGGCGTGTATAAAAATATCCAAATAAGACATAACTGACAATAGCTGTAATGGTGGTAGACAGGGCTGTCGACATACCATGAATGACAAGTCCCATGCCACCGAGACTACCGGCTGCAGAATCTATTAAATCCGATGCGCCGAGTAGCGCGATTGACAGTGATACGATGGTGCCAAAAACGCCAGTCAAAATTAGAATATTATTGATGAACCGTATTAAACCAAATTTTGTCCCTTCATCGGCGGTTAACATGGCAGACAAAGCGCTGTGGTTGATTTCACCATTGGCTTTTTGAATTGATCGCAGAGTCCAGTATCGTTTGGCTACAATCGAGCCAGCAGCCAGACCATCTATCAGGTCTGGTTTGAGTGATTCAATATTATTGGCGAGCCCTGAAATTGCCTTTTCTTCGTATCTGTAACGAATCAGGTGATACACAATATTGAGCATGCCAAAAAAGAATAGCGCAAAAATTGAGCTATTAATTATTATGCCGGTTTGAGTTTGCTGGTTCTGGAAGTAAAACGAATAGATAAATTCGTAATTCCAACTAATGCCAATGACGGTTAAACCCACGGCAATTGCGAGTTGGATTAGTATTTGTGAGCTAAGGCTTGTGAGTAAACGTTTTAAATCCATTGAACGGAACCGTGATTGTTGTCGTTTCAATCGAGTTTATAGTAGTCGAGACTTAAAATCGACACCCATAAGTCACCTTCAGGTTACTTGTTATGAGTCTTTTATAAGAAGATTAGAATTACTGGTCTTTCAGTTCAATTTCGACCTTAGGGATAGCCCTCTCAAAACTTGAAATAGTTATGAACTAATTGGTATATAACCTATCTTCTCAATAGCAGCATCACGATCGTTATTTGTTAATTAACATTATAAGATAACTTAATTGAGTTATCTCTACCCTTAAAACGAAGGAAAAATATGAAAATCTCAATTTTAAAATCACTAGGGTTGGTTGTTTCTAGCTTAGCACTCGGCCTGTCAATGCAAGTGAACGCTGCGAATGGTGATGTTGTTGCTAGTGGTTCTTTTAAAGGTACTAATGGGCACACAACTAAAGGCGATATAATGGTTGTTGAAATGAATGGCGGTCATGTCATCAAACTCGGTGAAAACTTTAGTCTTGATAATGCGCCTGACCCCAGTGTAGCGTTTGTAGCGAGTGGACAGAATCCTGTCATTATTTCAGCGTTGAAATCAAATACGGGTGCTCAAACTTATGTTGTTCCCGTTGATTTGGACCCATCAGACTATGATAAATTCTACATCTGGTGTGATCAATATTCAGTTTCATTAGGTGAAACTGACTTAAAATAGGCAATTTAAGGTTATCTCTGCTCGATGGCTCGGCCAATAAAATATGCAATTGATCATGTGCTCGAAAAAGCCGCGCTCACTTTCTGGCAGCATGGTTATCAAGCGACGTCACTAGAGCAGTTAATTACTGAGACCGGGCTAGGCAAAAGTAGCCTTTACAATCTTTTTGGTGGCAAGCGAGCACTGTATATCCAGTGTTTGCTATTTTATGCAAAGCACGAAGTGGCTGGCGCGTTTGTGATATTGGAACAAGGCGGTCTGCCCAGTGTTTTGGTTCGGCAGTTACTGAATACTGTTCTGGGTCGAATCTCAAGCAGCAATAATAGGCTGGGTTGTTTGCTGTGTAATTCGGCGCTGGATATTGGTGCTTCGGATTTGAAAATTGCCAGTCAGGCACGGGCGTGTCTCGACCCCCTGTAGCAGGCCTTTTCAAACTTGCTCCAGTCAGCAGGCTTTAAACCTAACGCTGCGGATTCCGAGCCGCAGCAATTGCTTGCTATCTATACCGGCCTTCAGGTCATGTCTCGAGCAGGTTATCCGACCGATGTTCTGAAAAATATAGTTGGTCAAACGGTTGAACATTTGCCCTAGGGTGAAGTCAATGTTCGGTGGTTGTGATTTATCCGTACCACCCCCGTAAACTGATTTGTTACAATAGAGGTTTGGTGCCAATCACATTTGGCATTACCCAACCCGAGATAGACACTAATGACAATTGGAATTGGCGGTAGCAGTGCCGAAATAGAATTAGCCAGGCTAACTTCTGTGCAAGCCTCAGCGAAAGATAAGGCGGAGCCTATTCAGCTCGATGAGTATCAAGCGCGCTTACAAAAAGTGCGGTCACTTATGTTGCAGGCAAACATCGATGCGCTTTATCTGGATGCTACCAGCAGTTTACGTTATTTCACTGGCATGCAATGTTATGCGAGTGAGCGATTACACGGTGCAATCATAACGGCATCGGGTGATTTGATTTACGTTTGCCCGACCTTTGAAGAGCAAAAAACGAAGACAGGCATGTTAGTTGAAGGTGAGTTTTTGCTGTGGGAAGAGCACGACAACCCTATGGCTGCTGTCGTTAAAACTGTTTTAGATCGATCCAAAGCAAATTCATGTCAATTAGCCGTTGATCCACAGACACCGTTTTTTATTGTTGATGGGTTGCAAAAATCATCGTCAAAATTAACCATCGTCAATGCTGATAGTTTGATATGGCCTTGTCGGCAAATCAAATCTCAAGCTGAAATTTCATTATTAACTCAGGCCAAGGCAATCACACTTAATGTGCAGCAAGCAGTGGCTGGTATTCTTGAGACGGGTATCGATACGCGTGATGTGCAGTCGTTTTTGGATGCAGCGCATATTGTCAGCGGAATGGATGGTCGTTCAACCTTTAAGATTGTTTTGTTTGGAGAGCCGACAGCTTATCCACATGGTGTGCCGTATCCGCAAACCTTGGCACAAAATGATATGGTGCTAATCGATACTGGTGCTACTTTACACGGCTATAACTCTGATATCACGCGAAGCTATGTATTCGGTGAGCCCAATGTGCGACAGAGGGAAATTTGGGCGTTAGAGCATGCGGCACAGCAGGCCGCTTTTAATGCAGCGCAAATTGGAGCCGCTTGTTCGGCACCCGATGCTGCTGCTCGTGCTGTCATTGCCGCTGCTGGTTTTGGCCCCGATTATAAAGTCCCTGGGTTACCACATCGTACCGGTCATGGTGTTGGCCTTGATGTTCATGAACACCCTTATATAGTTAAAGGCAATGATTTACCGTTAGCACCCGGCATGTGCTTTTCGATCGAGCCTATGATTTGTAGCTATGGTGAATTTGGGGTTCGACTCGAAGATCATGCTTACATTTCTGACAGTGGGCCGCGTTGGTTTACTGAACCTAGTAAGTCAATAGATAATCCTTTTATCCAAATCTAATAATTGGACATCATTAAAAATAGCCGATTTCTAATGATGTCCAAGAAAACCCACTAATTATGGGGGCTGCTTAGTGAGCTACTTTGGGCTGATGGCGTCTATCGCCTTAAGGATCTGAGACTCAAGTTTATTTAAGGCTGATTGCTCAACAATGCCATTGTTATCAGTTGTGCTCAGATAAAAAATGTCATTAATTTTTTCGCCTAAGGTAGAAATTTTTGCATGGGTAATATTGATCGAATTTAAGGCAATAACATGTGAAATCGTAGACAGTATACCAGGCATGTCCATGGCATTAATTTCCATCACAGTACGTTGGTGTGCAGTGTCCTGCTCAAATTGAATTTGAGTTGGATGACTGAAAACTTTTTGGTGACGATGCCTGCGTTTACTGATGGTAGGTTTGTAAGCGGTTTTTGACCTAAACGCTTTAATCAGAGCGTCTTCGATTTGTTTCACGATTGATGGTTCTGTAACTGATTTGCTGTTTTGATCCTGGATAATAAATGTATCCATGATTTTGTCGTTTTTTGTAGTGAATATCTCAGCATTTAAAATGCTCAACCCGAGTGAACCAAGGGCACCGGTGACCTGAGAAAAAACATTGGGGTTTTCGTCGCAGTAAACAAATACTTTGGTTGTCTTAGTGTAGGTTGCCTGACGAACTCTGACTAGAGTTGACTGTTCTGGACTGCCCAGTATGGTGTCGACATGCCATTTAATTTCGAGCGGATGATGGCGTAAAAAATAGTCACCAGGTAATTGATCACATTGATCGATAATAGCCTGTTTGTCGTAGGGTAGGTCTGTCATTAACTCAAATGCAGCATCTCTATCTTCCTGGATAATCTCTTCGATATCAGGGGCATTTTCAATGCCGAGCCTAATGACTTTTTTTGTTGCGGTATAAAGCTGTTTGAACAAAGCATCTTTCCAGTTATTCCACAGCTTTGGATTGGTGCTGCGGATATCTGCCACAGTATGAAGGTATAGATAATTAAGCATGTTCATACTGCCAACTTGCTGAGCAAATTCGCGTACCACATCGGGGTCGCTTATGTCCTTTCGTTGTGCAGTGACAGACATCAATAAATGGTTACGTACCACCTGAGATACGATGCGGGTTTCTTTGGCATTTAAATTGTGCTGTAAGCAAAACTGAGTGGCGATTTCAGCGCCCAGAACGGAGTGACTGCCGCCCTGTCCTTTGGCGATATCGTGGAATAATGCCGCAAGGTAGAGCAATTTAGGGTCTTCCAGTTTGCTGAAAACCAAATTGCAAAACGGAAATTCATCTTCATGTTTTTGGAGTGCAAAACGACGCAGATTTCGAATTACAAAAATGGTGTGCTGGTCGACCGTGTAGGCATGAAATAAATCATACTGCATACGCCCCGTGATTTTTCCAAAAGCGGGGATATAGGCAGCCAGTAATCCATAGGAATTCATTCTGCGCATTTGATGTGTGACGCCATTAGGTGCGCTCATCAATTGCATAAACAGGCGTTTAACTTCATCGTTGTTTCTGAAGTTATCATCGACTAAATAAAGATGTTCTCTAATTAATCTGATGGTCGATGCGCTAACGCCTTTGCAGTCTTCATGGGCCGAGATTAAAACAAACAGCTCGATGAGGGCAGGGGGGTGTTGATTAAATACATCGGCATGCTTAACTTCGATAAAGCTGTTTCGTAACATAAAACGATCATTGATGACGTTGGCTTGCTTTTTAGTATCGGCAAATAAAATTTCTTCTTTGAAAATCTGCAGCAGCATTTCATTCAGGCGCTCGAGTTCCATAATGGTTCGATAGTATTGCTGCATGAATTGCTCTATCGCGAGATTATGTGGCCCGGCTTCAAATCCAAAGTCAGTCGAAATTTGATTTTGATAATCAAATAGGAGTCTGTCTTCACGTCTTTTCGCAAGGCGATGTAGCGCGAATCTCACCTTCCACAAATGACGCTGGCTTTGTACTAGCAGATCGTACTCATCTGTGGTGATAAACTCTCGATCAATGAGCTCAAGATAGGTTCTGGTACCGAAGTGACGTTTAGCAACCCATCCGACAATTTGAATGTCGCGCAATCCACCGGGCCCCTCTTTAATATTAGGTTCCAGATTGTACGCAGTATCGTTATAGCGCAAATGACGGTTATGTTGCTCCTCCAGTTTAGCTTCAAAAAACTCGCGAGAAGACCACATTTGGCTGGGGTCAATTGCTTGTTGAAAACGCTCATATAACCCTTCATCACCGCAAATCAAGCGAGCTTCAATCATATTGGTTATGACTGTGACATCTGCCTTGCCTTGTTCGGTGCAGTCTTCAATAGTGCGTACGCTATGACCTACTTCAAGGCCGATATCCCATAGAAATGTGATGAAACATGATAATTCGTTTGCTAGCTGTTTATCGGGTTGTTGGCTGATCAGAATCATCAAGTCGATGTCTGATCCTGGCAGTAACTCTGATCGACCATAACCACCTACTGCGACCAGACTACATTTGCACTCACGATTGTTATCAATAAAGTTGTCGAAACAATAATTCAGTACATGATCGATGACTTCAGACTTTTGGCGCACTAGTGTTTGGATTGGCACACCCTGGTCGAAGGCAGCAAAGAGTTTTTCATCGGTTCGATTGAGACCGTCTGTGACTGGCTTTGCAATAATCCCTTGCGGCGTTTTTATTTGTGATAGGCAGAGATCAATCTCAACTACCATATCTAGCAAGCTATCTGGCAGGTTATCTGCCAGGATAATGTTGATGTGGTTTTCGTTGGACATTTCTCTAGCCATGATTATAAAGGATTGTCAGGATGTTCGGTGAGTACTTCAAAGCCATCTTCTGTCACTAAGTTAGTATGCTCCCACTGGGCTGATAGGCTATGGTCTTTGGTGACAACAGTCCAGTCATCGGGTAGTAATTTAACGTGACGTTTACCGAGGTTAAGCATCGGCTCAATAGTGAAAGTCATGCCTGGTTCTAGTACTAACCCAGTGCCTGGTTTGCCATAATGCAAAACTTGAGGGTCTTCATGAAAGACCTTGCCGATACCATGTCCGCAATATTCACGCACGATACTGCACTTATTTTTTTCGGCGTGGGTTTGTATGGCATAGCCGATATCCCCTAAACGAACGCCAGGTTTAATCATTTCTATGCCGAGTTTCATGCATTCATAAGCGATACGTGATAAACGCTCACCCTGGATGGTGGCTTTACCGACCATAAACATACGGCTCGTATCACCGTGATAATCATCTTTTATCACAGTGATATCAATATTGATAATATCGCCTGTCTTGAGTTTCTTATCTGCGGGAATGCCATGGCAAACAACATGATTGACCGAAGTGCAAATTGAGCGCGGAAAACCTCGATAGTTGAGTGGTGCTGGAATGCATTGCTGATGGTTGACGATATAATCGTGGCATATGTCATTCAGCTTTTGAGTGGTGATGCCTGGTTTTACGTATGGCTCTATCATACGCAAAACGTCTGCTGCAAGCCTTCCTGCAATCCGCATTTTTTCAATTTCTTCACTATTTTTGATTGAGACGCCCATAAATCACTGCTGTGTTGTTGTTGGTAAAGGGGGATTATGGTATAAAGCGCGCGCTCTCGGCAACATCAGAGTAAATTTAAGTGAAATTAACTTAAAAATTTAAAATACACACGCGTATCATCACTCGATTATGGGTGCTTGTTTTTTACCAGAGAAACAGGTCGTAATCGCTGGATTCGTGGAGGCTTAACCCCGAGTAGTCATTGTGAATAGCCGACTACTCAAGACAGATATCTGGAGATAACTATGTCTAACGTCACTATGCGTGAAATGTTGGAAGCGGGCGTGCACTTCGGTCACCAAACTCGTTTCTGGAACCCCAAAATGGCTCCCTTTATTTTTGGCGAGCGAAATAAAATCCATATCATCAACCTCGAGCAAACCATGCCGTTGGCTAAAGATGCGCTTAACTTCCTTGGGAAGGTTGCATCTAACAAAGGTAAGGTTATGTTTGTTGGCACTAAGCGTGCTGCAAGCGAGCCAGTAAAGGCTGAAGCTGAGCGTTGTGGTATGCCTTTCGTCAATCATCGCTGGTTAGGTGGTATGTTGACTAACTTCCGTACCGTTCGTGCTTCTATCAAGCGTTTAAAAGAACTGGAAGAAATGGCAAAAAACAATGCCTACGAGAAAATCAGCAAGAAAGAAATTCTACAATTATCTCGCGAGCAAGAAAAACTAGAAAAGACACTGGGTGGCATCAAGGAAATGAATGGCTTACCTGATGTGCTTTATGTTATCGACGTCGGTTACGAAAATATTGCAATTCAGGAAGCAACTAAGCTTGGTATTCCTGTCGTTGGTGTGGTTGATACAAACAACTCTCCTGATGGCATTGATTATATTATTCCAGGTAACGATGACTCGATGCGTGCGATCAAGCTTTATACCAAAATGGCAGCTGATGCGATTTTGGTTGGCAAAGAAAGCATCGCCGGTGAAATTAAAGCGAGAGCAGAAGTTGCAAAAGCCCCTGCTAAAGAGCTAGCTGTAGACGAAGCAGCGGCCACTGAGTCGGTTGAAGTAGAAGCAGCGCCAGCTGAAGTAGAAGCAGCACCGGCTGAAGTAGCCGCAGTAGAAGCAGCAGCGCCGAAGAAAGTTGCTGTGAAAAAAGCTGCAACTAAAAAGGCAGTTGAACCTGCAGCAGAGAAAGCTGAAGGCGAAGAGTAATACCAATCTCAAGACCAGATTTACGAAGAAGTGAATCTGGTTTTGAGGAGCTATCCTCTTAAAAAAAATGCCGACATTTAGCTCGGATATTTTAAGAGACTTATTAAAAACGAATTGATGGCTTGTCTTAGTCTTAGTGTTTTTATGCTTAAGGAAGTCAAGTTAAAACTAGTGAGGCATTGAAGTGGCTGTAACAGCATCTTTAGTAAAAGAACTTCGCGAGCGTACTGGCTCGGGAATGATGGAATGTAAAAAAGCATTGGTTGAGTGCGATGGTGACATCGAAGCTGCAGCAGAGCTGATGCGCGTGTCGGGTGCGGCAAAAGCAGATAAGAAAGCAGGTCGAGTTGCTGCAGATGGCGCGGTTATGGTCAGAGTCGAAGGCAATACAGCTGTTATTCTTGAAATTAACTCTGAAACCGACTTTGTCGCGAAAGACAGTAATTTTCAGGCATTTGCTGATGGCGTCGTCAAGGCAATTTTAAGTAATAAACCAACATCGGTTGAAGCCGTTGCTGAGCTGTCGATTAATGATACTAAGACAATCGAAGAAGCTCGTCAGGCATTGATTTCAAAAGTAGGCGAGAATATTCAAATTCGTCGGTTTGAAATCATCGAGTCTGCACAAGGAGTTGCGTCATATTCGCATGGTTCACGTATTGGCGTATTGGTTGAATCGGATGCCGAGGCTGATATGGCTCGTGATATCGCGATGCATGTTGCTGCGGTTAACCCACAGTATGTGGATAAGTCAGCAGTACCTGCTGAATTCATCGAAAAAGAGAAAGGCATTTTAATTGCTCAGGCACAAGACAGTGGCAAGCCTCCTGAAATCATCGAGAAAATGATCCAGGGACGTTTGAATAAGTTTCTAGCAGAGATCACTTTACTGGATCAGCCTTTTGTTAAGGATCAAGATCAGACAGTGAGCAAGCTTTTGTCCAATGCTGGTAGATCAGTCACTAGTTTTGTTCGATACGAAGTGGGTGAAGGCATCGAAAAGAAAGTAGAAGACTTTGCTGCAGAAGTAGCATCTCAGCTCAAAAGCTAAAAGCTTATAAGCTAACATAAAGGCCGCTTTTGCGGCCTTTATTATATGGGCGTCTTAAACCGCACTTTCCGCGATAGCAGTGATAGTGGTGCCTGGTTTTTTTAGTCCTGTACTCCAATCCACGGGTTGTTGATGTACACTGTGATTGTGCGAACTGACTTGGTTAAGTTGACGGCTAAAGCTTCATAAATAGGGTATTTAGTTTCGACGCAATGTATAAATATATGAGTGAAAAATGACCGACCTTAAATACAAGCGCTTATTGGTTAAACTCAGTGGTGAAGCCCTCATGGGGCAATACGATTTTGGTATAGATCCGGTTGTTATAGCGCAGTTATCTGGCGAATTAGATAACTTGCAGCAAGCGGGTGTCGAATTAGGTGTAGTGGTTGGTGGTGGTAACTTGTTCAGAGGCGCTCAACTGGCTAAGGCCGGTGTCGATCGAGTTACTGGTGATCACATGGGTATGCTCGCGACTGTAATGAATGCGCTTGCATTAAGAGATAGCTTGCAACGGCGCGGCGTACCGGCAACCGTTATGTCGGGGCTCGATATGCCTCAGGTTTGTGATCGATATACACAACGCGAAGCTCGACAAAGGATAGCGGATGGTGGCATTGTTATTTTTGCTGCAGGTACCGGTTGCCCTTACTTTACGACCGATACAGGCGCTAGTTTAAGAGCAGTCGAAATTCAGGCTGACTTGATGGTTAAGGCAACCAAAGTAGACGGGATTTATAATAAAGACCCAGTCAAGTTTGAAGATGCAGTAAAATACGATCATCTCGACTATGATCAGGCGATTGATCAGCGTTTGGCCGTTATGGATGTTGCAGCGATGATTCTATGCAATGATAATGCGCTCGATATGGTTGTTTGTGAAATGAGTCAGTCCGGAGTTTTGCTCGAACTGGCAAAAGGTAAATCTATCGGCACGTTAGTGACCCGGAAAGAGGCATAAAAATGATTCATGATGTACAAAAAGATGCGTTGAGTCGAATGAACAAAAGCATCGAAGCGTTTAAAGTGGAGTTGTCAAAAATTCGGACGGGCCGTGCGCATGTCAGCTTGTTAAACCATATTTCGGTGGATTTCTATGGCAGTGAAGTACCCATTGGGCAAGCTGCCAATCTGACGGTTGAAGATGCTCGGACGTTAGCCGTAACACCCTGGGATAAGAGCATGGTGTCTGTCATCGAAAAGGCAATTATGAAGTCTGACCTGGGTTTAAACCCATCGACGTCGGGTGCTGTAATACGCGTACCAATGCCACCATTGACCGAAGAACGACGTAAAGAACTCGTCAAAGTGGTCAAAGAGCTGGCTGAAAATGCTCGAATTGCCATTCGAAATATTCGGCGTGATGCGAATAGTGATCTCAAATCACTTGAGAAAGATAAAGATATTTCTGAAGATGAAGAGCACAAGGGACAAGACTTAGTCCAGCAGACCACTAATCAATCTACCGATGAAATCGAATCGCTGTTACAGATTAAAGAAAAAGAGCTAATGGTAATTTAGGATCTATCGATTCATATGGATTCATTAGTAACAGCGCAGCAATCGATACAGGACCAATCGATACCAGAACATGTTTGCATCATTATGGATGGCAATGGTCGCTGGGCCAAAAAGCGTCTCATGCCAAGAACGTTTGGGCATCGTAAAGGGGTTGCCATTACTCGAAATTCGATTGAGTTTTTTGCTCGAGCGGGCGTGCGACATTTAACGCTTTTTGCGTTTAGCAGCGAGAACTGGAATCGCCCCGAAGAAGAAGTCAGCACGTTAATGGAATTGTTTTTTCGATCATTAAAAGACAACAGTGTTGAATTAAATTCAAAGAATATTCGCATTCGTTTTATCGGTCAACGTGAAGCATTCTCTCAAATTTTACAGAGTCAAATCGCAGAAACTGAAGCGCTGACACTGAATAACAACCAGATGATATTAAATATTGCCGCTAATTATGGTGGGCAGTGGGATATATTGAATGCGGTAAAGAGAGTGGCTGCACGAGTAGAGCAAGGCGAAATTTCGGCAGAGCTTATCGACCAAACTATGCTCGAAAGTGAACTTTCTTTAGCCAATACGCCCGATCCAGACCTTTTTATCCGAACCGGTGGAGAGCATCGAGTGAGTAACTTCTTACTGTGGCAAATGGCGTATACGGAGTTTTATTTTACCGATGTTTTATGGCCAGACTTTTCTTCAAAGGAAATGCAAAAAGCACTGGATGATTATGCAAAGCGACAACGACGTTATGGCAAAACAGGTGATCAGATAGTGGAAGCTAAGTAATGCTCAAAAAACGTATATTAACCGCTACCGTGTTGGCGTTAGTGTTTGTAGATACCATCTTGTACACCGGTAACGCTGGGGCTAGCGTTTTATTTTCGCTCGCATTATTTGTCGCTGCACGTGAATTGTTTGCACTCACTATAAAGCCTGAGAAGACACTTGGAACACTCATCGCTATACTATTTGCCTCACTATTCTGGCTGTTCAACTTAAAGACGGGCATTCGCGCTAACTTTTATTTGTCTTTTGCTGGCTCATTACTTTGGGTTGGTATTTTGTTTTTTATGGTTCGCTACCAGTTTAGTGGTCAATGGGCTACTCCTACAAAATGGCTGCATCTGCTCATGGGTTTAGTTTTATTGTGGATATGTGGAACGGGTCTTTTATTTGTACATCGCCACTTTGATGCCGGCGGTTTAATACTGTTCTACACCCTGACGCTCATATGGATTGCAGATATTGGGGCTTACTTTTCCGGAAAGAGATTTGGTCGAAACAAACTGGCACCCGGAATTAGTCCGGGTAAAACGCGCGAAGGTGTTATTGGTGGCATTGTTTGTAATATGATTTGGATGTCCATCGTATTCTGGCTTAGTGGTGGCTGGGGCATGGCATTGTGGCAGTTTATCAGTATTGGATTATGTGCTTCGCTGATTTCGGTAGTCGGTGACCTGTATGAAAGTATTTTAAAGCGCGAAGCTGGCGTGAAAGATAGCGGTACACTCTTACCCGGGCATGGCGGTGTTTTAGACAGAGTTGATGGCGTGATCGCAGCGACTCCAGTTTTTATTCTGGGCCTATACGCGGTAGGCGCAATATAAATGCAGCAGATCACTATTCTTGGAGCGACGGGGTCGATAGGGGCAAGTAGCCTCGATGTCATTTCGCAGCACCCAACGCAATATTCGATTTATGCAGTCACTGCGAATACCAATGTCGAGAAGATGCTATCGATTTGCCTGCAGTATCAACCTCAATATGCGGTTATGAGCGATAAAGATAGTGCGCAACAACTCAAATTATTGCTTAAAGGTTTGGCTACACGGGTCATTGATGGGCAACAAGGCCTACTCGAAGTAGCCAGTCATGATGAAGTCGATATTGTCATAGCGGCAATTGTCGGTTCGGTCGGGCTAATGCCTACCTTGGCAGCTGTCCGCAGCGCCAAACGGGTATTGTTAGCGAATAAGGAATCGCTAGTGATGATGGGCGATTTATTCATGAAAGAAGTCGCCCAGCATAAAGCATTGCTGATTCCAGTAGACAGCGAACACAATGCCATATTTCAATGTTTGCCTGCAGATTATGCCGCGAACCAAACTGAAAAAGGCATTAATAAACTACTACTCACCGGTTCAGGTGGACCGTTTCGTGAATTACCACTGAATGAATTTGATGCAGTGACGCCGCAGCGTGCCATTACTCATCCTAATTGGAGTATGGGCCCCAAAATCTCGGTTGATTCAGCGACTATGATGAATAAGGGCTTAGAATTAATAGAGGCTTGTTGGTTATTTGATATTGACGAAAAAAATGTTGAAATTGTTTTGCATAAACAAAGTATTATTCATTCAATGGTAGCTTATAATGATGGCTCAGTGTTGGCTCAAATGGGTAATCCTGATATGCGTACGCCGATTGCGAGTGCGTTAGCATGGCCAGATAGAATTAGCTCTGGTGTTGAACCATTAGACTTGATTCAGGTCAGTCAACTAGACTTTGAAACTGCCGATGATAAGCGTTTCCCCTGCCTTAAATTGGCACGTGACGCTTTTAAGCAAGGCGGTACTAGTATGGCCATTTTGAACGCGGCTAATGAAGTGGCTGTCGCCAGTTTTCTGAACAAACAAATAAAATTCACTGGTATCCCAAAATTGATCGACAATACATTACAAAATATCCAATCAAATGCAGCACATAATTTGGACATTATTCTAGATGATGATCGACGTGCTCGCGAGTTTGCGGGTCGACAGTCTGAGGTTTATAGTCGGCGGATAAATCACTGATGGATGGCTTCATTTCGGTTCTTTACAGTATCGCCGCATTTATCACTGCCATCGGTATCTTAGTGACGATACACGAATTTGGACATTTTTGGGTAGCTCGCAAAATGGGCGTCAAGGTGCTCAGGTTTTCAGTCGGTTTTGGTAAACCGTTGTGGACAAAAAAAGCCGGCCCCGATCAGACTGAATACGTTTTAGCCTGTATTCCGCTAGGTGGTTACGTGAAAATGCTCGATGAGCGTGAGGGTGACGTCGCTGAAAACGAGCTTGATAGAACATTTAATCGAAAGAGCGTTTGGCGACGTTTTGCCATTGTTGCTGCTGGACCGATGTTTAACTTCCTCTTCGCTATTGCCGCTTATTCCTTAATTTACATGATGGGAATCGACGGCGTGAAACCAGTTATCGGTGAAGTCACTAATCCTAGTCCTGCCTACAATGCTGGTATCCGGGCACAGGATACGATCCTTTCTGTGAATGGCATTAAAACATTGAGTTGGGAAAAAGCGCGTTTTACATTGCTTGAAGAATCGGTTGGTGCTGAGTCAATTGAGATTGAAGTTGAACGTGCTGACTTTCAAATAGAGAAAACGGTAGTTGACATTAGCCAGCTGCAGCTTTTAAAAAAAGAACAAATAGATCTAATAGGTGAATTGGGTTTCTCAGCCTGGCGCCCCAATATTCCTCCCGTTATTGATGATGTTGTAGCAGGAGGAGCAGCAGAAGCAGCGGGTCTGTTGGCAAACGACAAAATAGTCATGCTAGCAGGTGAAATGATACCGAATGTACATCGTTGGGTTGAATTAATTCGGGCTAATCCAGAAAAATCTCTTGATGTCCTTGTGCTAAGAGACAATCAGCAAGTGACACTTAAAATTACCCCAGGAATTCGCACTGATAAAGGCGAAAGCTATGGCTTCATTGGTGTCATGAATCGAATTGAAATACCAGACGATGTGCGGCAGAAAATGTTGGTTACCGAACGTTATGGGCCTATCGAAGCGCTCGGTGAATCGATAGAGAAAACATGGCGGATGTCTTGGTTAACTTTAAAAGTGCTCGGTAAATTGGTGGTTGGTGAGGCCAGTGTGAAAAATTTGAGTGGCCCAATTACAATCGCTAAGTACGCTGGGATTTCTGCACAAGTGGGTTTCGAGCAGTTCATCACCTTTCTCGCTATTATTAGCATTAGCCTAGGTGTATTGAATCTATTGCCTGTTCCTATTTTAGATGGAGGGCACTTATTTTATTATTTGATTGAAATGCTGAAAGGAAGCCCGGTATCAGAAACAACGGAAGTGGTAGGTCAGAAAATTGGTGTGGTGCTGCTTTTTGGCCTCATGTCGATTGCTATTTATAACGACTTACTTCGTCTGGTGGGATAATTTTGAAGGCGTTAGTTTGGCTCTGTGTTTTGCCACTGTTGTTTTCTTTTTCTACTGTTCGCGCAGATAGTTTCACTGTGGAGCAGATAGAAATTTTAGGTGCCAAGAAAATCTCTGTTGGCACAGTATTGAATTACCTACCAATCAATGTTGGTGAGGTATTCGATAGCGAGCGAGCTCCTTATTTTATCAGAGAGCTCTACTCCACTGGTTTTTTTGATGGGGTTGAATTGCTGCGTGATGCGGGCACTTTGGTTGTTAAAGTGAATGAAAGACCTTCAATTTCTGAAGTTAATGTGGAGGGCAACGATAAACTCTCAGATGAAAATCTCGAGCAGGCGCTCGACCAGATTGGCATGACTCGAGGTAAAATTTTCAACGAGTTAAAGCTCTCAAGGTTAGAGCTTGAGTTGCAGCAACTTTACTTTTCTCTCGGCAAATATGCCGTTAAATTGACTACCGATTGGCGTTATCTTGATGATGATCGGGTGCAAATTGATATCGATATTTCTGAAGGCGAAGTCGCTCTCATACATTCGATCAATATCACCGGCAATCAAGAATTTAGCGAAGACACGCTACTCGACTCTTTCGAGTTAGAAACGGCTGATTCAGGTTGGTTTGCTTCTGACGAATATGCCAGCTCAAAATTAACCGGTGACCTGGAAAGCCTTAGGTCGTTTTATCTGGATAGAGGGTATGTGCGTTTTGCAATTGACTCGAACCAGGTATCGATTAGTCCTGACCGTAAGGATATCAATATAACAGTCAACGTCACCGAGGGCGAACAGCATACCATCAATAGTATCGGTATCAGTGGTGAGTCTGTTGTCGATGAATCAGAACTACTGGCGCTGGTAACCTTTCGAGAGGGTGATGTTTTTTCGCGAAAAAAAATGAATCGAGTTGTTAGTCTTATCAATAAACGTCTGGGCGAAGATGGTTATGCTTTCTCTAATGTCAGAACCTCTTTTAATGTTAACGATGAAGAAAAGTCCATCGATTTACAGTTTTTAGTGATTCCGGGTCGCAAGATGACGGTGAGAAGAATTAACTTTATTGGTAATGATCGCAGTAAAGATAATGTTCTACGGCGCGAAATGCGTCAACTTGAGGGTGCTGTTTATAAGGGCAGTAAGGTCGATCGGTCGCGCATTCGCCTTCAGCGCCTTAAGTTTATGGCGTCGGTCAATGTTGTTACTGTTCCAGTAAAAGATGATGAGAATCTACTCGATTTGGAGGTGACCGTTGTTGAACGTTTCTCCGGAAGCTTTCAGGTAGGTCTTGGATTTTCTCAGACACAGGGTGTTTTATTGAACATGGGATTGAACCATGACAATATTTTTGGCACGGGCAATACAGTTGGCATTACGTTCGATAACTCAGCCTCAACTAAGCGCTATGTGCTTAGTTATCTGAATCCTTATTATACGGCTGATGGCGTCAGTCGAGGTTTCAATTTATCATTTCAAGAAACAGATTCGGCAGAAGATAATTTTACCAATTTTTTACTCGACCAAGTGAAACTGTCTGTCGTATACAGCATTCCTACGTCCGAATTTAATTCGTTTAGCTTTAGCCTTGGAGCTGTTCGAAATGATGTACGAATATCTAGTTCAGCTTCTACTGAGGTCGTTGATTTTATTATCGAAAGTAATAGTGAATTTGACCAGAATACCGACAGGGCCAGCATTAGCGGTGACAGTTATGATAGCCTTTTTGGGTCGGTGAGTGTCTCAAGCGATACCAGGAATAGGCGAATATTTGCCGATTCAGGACACCTAAATGCAGTTTCACTAGAAATGTTTAATGGTGATCTTGACTACTACAAAGTCTCTTATCGTCATCAGTCGGCCTTTCCTGTGACAGATAAAATTACTTTTGGCTTTCGCAGCCGTATCGGGCTTGGCAAGAGCTATAGTGATACCTCTGACGTTCCATTTTTTGATAAATACACTGCGGGGGGCGTCCGTTCTGTTCGAGGTTATGAACGAAATAGCCTGGGACCACTCGACAGTCGGGGCGACCCGTTTGGCGGTAATTTTCAGGTCATTACGACAGCGGAGCTATTGTTCCCTCTAGAATCACTTGGCAGTTCAGATACTTTCCGTGTTGCGCTATACTTAGATGCAGGTAATGTATTTAACGATAGGGATGCGTTTGAAAGCCGCGATTTACGCCAGTCAGCAGGTATTTCTGCTAAGTGGTTCTCAGTGGTAGGCCCGCTTGAGTTTAGTTACGCGTTCCCAATTAACGATCGACCAGGTGACGATACTCGAAGCTTTCAGTTTGCATTGGGTGCGTCATTTTGATGAGAATTCTGAAGAGCGATATGAAAAGATACTTGCTAATTTTGATGCTGATATTGAGTAGTAGTGGCAGTGCATTAATGGCCGATAATCACAGTTACAAGATAGGCTTTGTGAATACTTCACGCGTTTTAAAAGAAGCACCGCAGGCGCGTAAAGTTGAGGAGCGATTAAAAGCCGAGTTCGAACCCCGCGAAGCACAGCTCAAGTCGAAACGCCAGGAAGTACTGAATATCGAAGAACAGCTGAAATCGACTGAAGTTCAGATTACTGTAAAAACAAGGCGCAAACTTGAACGAGAAATACGACTCAAAGTTAGTCAGTTAAAATTTCTTGAACAGGAATTTAGAGAAGATCAAAATTTAAGAAGAAACGAAGAAATTCACGTTTTGCAGCAAGTGATTGCGAATGTCCTGTTGAAATTAGGTGACTCAGAGCGTTTTGATCTGATACTGACGGAAGGCGTGAGCTACGTGTCTAATCAAATTGATATTACGGTGCAAGTGATCGATATGCTTAAAGAATTGCCGGAAATAACGCAAGATATCCAGTAATATCTATATTGGTGCTGCTTAATTTAGGTTGTTTCTAATATTCACCTTTTTAGTCAAGGTCTAGGACTCCAGGCAGTATGATTTTGAAATAAAAAGGATTTTAAAACAATAATATGAAGATTAAAGCTAATGAGTCTTTCCCTACAAAGCCTGGCAGCTAGTCTCGATCTCAATTTTGAAGGTGACCCCGAATCAATAATTCATGGCGTTGGATCATTTTCAAACGCTACCACGAGTGATCTTTGTTTTATTCACGATGACAAATATACAAAACGATTAGCCAGAAGTAATTGCTCAACAGCAATAGTTCCGCTTAATTTTGATTCGTCTCAAATCGATAAGCAATTGCTATTCTCGATTAACCCCCAGTTTTCATTTGTTCAGGCGCTTCACTTATTAGAGCCAGAACTAACTAACCCATCTTTAACGTCAATACACCCGTCAGCCCAAATCTCTGACAGCGCCATATTAGGTTTAGGCGTGTCAATAGGTGCGCTTGCGGTGATTGGTGACAATGCGATAATTGGTGCAGGAACGTCTATAGGCGCTGGAAGTATTATCGAGCAGGGTGTGACAATGGGCGATCACTGCTTATTGCATAGTCGTGTTACTTTATGCCGTCAGGTAGTCATTGGAAGCAATTGCATTCTGCAGTCTGGTGTTGTGCTGGGTGGTGATGGCTTTGGCTTAGTTATGCACGAAGATCAGTGGCACAAAGTGCCGCAAATTGGGACGGTCATACTAGAAGATGATGTCGAAATTGGCGCCAATACAACGGTCGACCGAGGTGCTCTTGACGATACGGTGATTGAAAAAGGCTGTAAATTAGATAACCTGATACAGATTGGGCATAATGTTCGACTCGGTGCCCACACTGCGATTGCGGCTCATTCAGCCATTGCTGGTAGTACTACTATTGGCCGCCATTGTCAGATTTCAGGTTGTGTTGCCATCGCAGGACATCTTGATATCGTTGACCACGTCATAGTGACAGGTATGTCATTAGTGAGTAAAAGTATTAAACATCCGGGTGTTTATTCATCGGGTACGCCGTTATTGAAGAACAAAGATTGGCACAAATGTAATGTGCGTTACAAAGGTCTGGATAAATTAGCCAGGTCTGTAGCTTTATTAGAAAAGAATAAATAGCCATTTTTTATAAAAAATAGAGGTCTTATGCCGGGTTTTGATATTAGTAAAGTGATGGAGCTATTACCTCACCGTTACCCTTTCTTGTTAATTGATAAAGTCGTCGATACGGACAATAAGACATTTCTTACTGCAATTAAGAATGTTTCTTTTAATGAACCGTTTTTTCAGGGTCATTTTCCGGGTAAACCAATTATGCCTGGGGTTTTGATCCTCGAAGCCATGGCTCAAGCGACTGGTTTATTGTCTTTTTCATCGATGACCGAAGATCCTGAATCAAAGTTGCATATGTTAGTGGGCATGAATAAGTCCCGATTCAGAGGTCAGGTGATACCCGGCGATCAATTAGAAATCAAAGTTCGTCTGACGCGAAATATGCGTGGCATCGGCATGTTTGAATGCCAGGCATTTGTTAATGGATCAATGGTTGCGGAGTCGGATATGATGTGCTCCGCACAGGATAAAGACAAATGATACATAACACAGCGATTATTGATGAAAGCGCTAAGCTTGGCGAAAATGTCTCTATAGGCCCTTACAGTATCATTGGCCCCGACGTTGAAATTGGGGCGGGAACACAGATTGCATCACACGTCGTAATCAATGGGCCAACCCGTATTGGTGAGCAGAATAAAATTTTTCAATTTAGTTCTCTTGGTGAAGCACCGCAGGATAAAAAATACAATGGCGAGCCAACCACACTTGTTGTTGGAGACAGAAACGTTATTCGTGAATACGTCACATTCAATCGAGGCACGGTGAATGGTATTGGCGAGACCATCATTGGCAGCGATAACTTGTTTATGGCGTATTGTCATGTCGCTCATGACTGTATCGTTGGCAATAATATAGTATTTGCTAATTCGGCTTCATTAGGTGGCCATGTAGAGGTTGGTGATTTCGCAATACTAGGTGGTTTTACAACAGTGCACCAGTTTACCCTGATAGGCGGCAAGTCACTTTGTGGCCAAGGCTCTGTTGTGACCCAGGATATACCACCTTTTACAACGGCTGCTGGCAATCGTGCAAGAGCCATTGGTATAAATAAAGAGGGATTGCGACGAAAGGGTTTTTCCGCAGACTTAATTAGAGCCCTGCATCAGTCTTTCCGAGTGCTACTAAAATCAAAAGTTACGCAAGAAGTGGCATTTGAAAAGTTACAGCCATTGTGCGACAAGCACCCCGAAGTTGCTGAGTTTGTTAATTTTATTAAAACTAGTAAAAGAGGCATTGCACAATAATCCGACCGA
This sequence comes from uncultured Acidimicrobiia bacterium, assembly GCA_964195315.1. Taxonomy (GTDB): domain Bacteria; phylum Pseudomonadota; class Gammaproteobacteria. Next base: position 26,431 of record CAXMOZ010000146.1, read on the forward strand.
ATCGACTTTATTGGCCGATTGGGTCTGGTAGTGTAATAAGGTATTTATACAGACTTTAATTAAAGGGTAATGTGAACGTGACAAATATGAGGGATATTTGATGAATATGTTAGGTAAAGTCCTAGGTATATGTTTATTTTTCGCCGGCGCATGTCAGCCGGTAATCGCACTCGAAATGCTACATTTCATTGAAGGTAAGGAATATTCTGATTATCTAGAAGATGCTAAAGGGCTTAAGATTACGAATGACGGTATCGTTTATGTTACTAGTACACATAAAGGTAGTCTGCTTAAAATAACTGACGGTAATATTGAAGTAATAAATCTAAATCCATCGATATTCAAAGATTCAGATCTCGCTGGTATTAATGCTCTCCACAATGGTAATTTGCTGATCGCTAATAGAGGGTCAGATAAAATTGCAATCGTTTCACCAGACCTGACCCCAATCAAACTTTTTTCAAGATCAGGTAGTGACCCAGGTGAGCTGGATGGACCTGGTACACTAACGGCTTCGGTTAATAATAGGATTTACGTTGCCGATCGCGGAAACAAGCAAATCTCTGTATTTAGTGATCAAGGGCTATTTCTGCATAGTTTTGGACGCCATGGCTCTGGTGGGAAGGATATCCTGAAACCTACCCATATCAGTATTGATGCTGATGAAAATATCTACGTGCTGGAAGGTCAAGAACGACTTTCTATTTTTGATTTGCACGGCAACTTGATAGAACGATTCAAAAACAAAGACTTAAAAATACAATTCGATGGCATCCCTCAATTCGGTGCTATGACAGCGGATCTAAACGGCAACTTGTATCTGTCTGACAATAAGACCAATCAAATTAGTATATTCGATTGGCGTAAAAAAGAAGTGGTTCAACGGTTTGGTGCACTCGGTCAATCTAGAGCTCAATATCGCCGTATCCGTCAACTGTCAGTCAATAGCCATGGACAAATTGCTATTCTTGATACCAAAAATAAAAAAATTGAAATCTTTCAACTAGACCAAACGAGTTTCAAAGCACCCGTCATAAATGACACGATACGCGCTGCAGTAACCCTGAACGCCAAGTGCCGACTCACGCAAAGCTTTATTAAAGGTACCTTGCTATGCGTCAAACGAAATAAGAAAGGTACGGTTGTGTTATCTGCAGATGGCAAGGAGCTTCGCCCATTTGCAGCTGAGATAAAGAATCCAACGGCAATTCATAGCGACCAAAAAAGTGTTGCTCTTTTGCAAGGCAATAAACTCCATACTTATTCCTCCGATGGTAATAATATGTTTGAAATCGGTAGGTATGGCATATCAGCAGGGGCATTTAAAGACCCTAAAGATGTCTTTATTGCTCAGGGCCAATTCTATGTGACTGATATGGGTAATAATCGAGTACAAGTGTTTTCAGCTGACGGCCAATTTATTGAGGAAATAAAGGCGGGTAAGTCAGCTTCGAAATTATTCGGCAAGGTTGGCCCAATTGCAATCGACAGTAAAAAAAATCTCTACTTAGCCGATAAAGACGGCTCAGGCTCTATCAGAGTGATCGATAAAGCGAGATCTCTTGTAACTAGTATAGGTGGTGGAAAAGGTAGTTCAATTCACAAAATCGAGACAGTTCAAGCTTTGGATATCGATAAGCAAGACAGATTGTACGTGCTGGCGTCTACTGATTTCAATCCATACCAAATACAGATATTCAAGGACTATAAATTATTAAGGACATTTGGGGCGGGTGATGCAAATGGTACTGAGTTTTATTTTGATAAAGTCAGTTCAATGTCGGTTGTTTCGAGCAAAACCAATAGCGTCTTCCTTAATGATGTCGAATTGAATCAGCTTAGTCGCTACGATTTGCACGAATTTCCAGACCCCGCTTTTGGGCTAAGAATTGCGGCAAATAACAAACAAGTCAATTTTGAGTGGAGTAGTTCACGCTCACCACTTATTGCAGAATATGAAATCCAAGGAGCCTCTAATCAAAAGGGGCCCTATAAAAAGCTGACCAGTAGTATTGAATTTAAAAGTGAAATGACGGTTAGTAAAACTGAACCATATAAATGGTTTAGAGTAGTTTCTGTCAGCGGTTTTGGTTTGCGTGGTAACCCTTCGGCGCCTAAAGTAAATCAATTTCAGCAAATTAAAGCCTTATATCAGTCAAAAAAATATGAAGACGCGATCAAGTTGAGTCGCAAGCTCTTAAAAATCTCTCCGGGCAATGCTGATGCGATGGATTTTTTAGCCTCTAGTTTGTATAAACTGAAAGATTATGCTGGCTCCATAGGCATATATAAGCAGTTAGAATCATTTCCACCGTATAAAAATAAGGCAATCAATTATCAAGTCCAAGCTTATTTTGAGCTAGAGCAATACCTCGATGCTCAAGGGCTCATTGATGAAGTTCTAGAGTCAGGCCCAACCGAGATTGAACCCTACTTGATTTGCACCCGGTTGAGTCTAAAGCTGGCCGATGCGATAGGTGCCGTCACCTGTGCCGAGGATGGCCTAGAGTTGCATAAAGATAATGTAACGCTTCGTTACCTACTAGGTCGTGCTTATATTGAAGCAGGGTTGAATGAAGAAGGTCTAGAAGCTTACCAAATCATTGTAGACAATAATCCAGGTGATCATGTAACAAGACTAAAGATAGCGCGTGATTTGTATGGTCTGGGTCATCTCGATGATGCACTTGGCCATTTTACGGCTATTGTTAGTGCCCAGCCAGGGCTAGGCGCTGCTGCGGTTGGCAAAGCCCGAACCCTGCTCAGTCTCAATCGCGATGATGAAGCAAAATCAATTGCGGTTAAGCTATCAGGCAAAAAAATAACGAAAGGTGAAGGCTATTATTTATTAGGCAAGATTGCTGCTAAACAAGGTAAACACAAAGAAGCTGTATTACGCCTGACCCGTGCCGCTAAAGTGAAGCCTAAAGAAGTTGATACCTGGCTGTCACTAGCGCAATCGTATGCCAGTATTAATCAGCTACCGAAAGCCATAAAAGCGTTACAGCGAGGGTTAAAAAATAATGCTGAGGCTGGTGATTTGTATCAATTGGCGGGCAAGATACATTTAGAGCGAGAGCAATATCCGGAAGCTAATTCGATGTTAAAAATGGCTGTCGAACTCTCTCCAAATTTATTAATGCCAAAAAAATTATACGCAAGAGGCCTTTTTGCGACTCGTAATTATCGATCAGCGGCAACCTACGCTGAGCTTGCTGCTGAAATAGCGCCTAAAGACATCGATGTCCTCACCTTACAAGCCGACATTGCTAATCAGCAGGGCAAAACTGGATCGGCAATAGAGTTTTTGAAAACAGCTATCAATCTTGAACCCGCATCGGCTGAATTGCAGTATCAAATTGGGCGGGTGTATCAGGATGCCAATCTGTTCGATGCATCTCGTGTTCATTTAGAAAAAGCTGCCAGTATTAACCCGGCTTGGGCCATTCCCTATGTCGCGCTTGGTGATCTATTTTCAAAGCGTCGTTTGTTTGACGATGCGATTGGGTCATATGAAAAAGCGATTGAACTGGACCCTTCAGCTGAAAATAGAGCCGTACTTAATATTGCCTTTAGCGAGAGAAAGAAGTCGTTAGAGTTTAAAAATAATGCCCCTCAATTATTGTTGTCCGATCTTAATTTACAAACTGTGTTTTCATCAGCCTATAAAAAATATTTGAATCAGCCCATTGGCAGTGTCAATCTTCAAAATGTGAGTGCAACCGATTATGGGAATTTAAAATTATCATTTCAAATCAAAGAGTTTATGGATTTTCCAACGACGATTGATATTGCCAATTTAGAAGGTAATCAAACAAAAAAAATCGATATTAACGCGACTTTCAATAACCGTATTCTTGAAGTGGATGAAGATACTGGTGTGCAGGTAGAAGTAAAGCTAAGCTATCTGAGGGATGGTCAAAAAGACGATATAACGCTAACCCAGCCGATGACCATCTATGGTAAAAATGCACTGGTATGGGGTGATCCAGCAATGGTCGGATCATTCGTAACACCGAAAGATGATACCTTGCGAGATTATGTCCGTCAGGTCGTCAATGAATTTGAGCCAGAAGCCGGTCCGCTCAATGATAAACTCGTCTCAGCAATGGTATATTTTAGTAGTCTGACCGCATTGGGCACTAACTACATTATCGATCCTAATACACCATTCACAGAGTTACTAGATGACCAAATTGATTACGTTCAGTTCCCGCGTGAAACGCTGCGATTAAAAAGTGGCGATTGCGATGATCTATCAGTATTAATCAGTGCTGGTTTAGAAAATATTGGCATTAAAACTTCATTTATTGAGGTGCCAGGGCATCTATTCGTAATGTTTGATACCGGCATATCCAGTGATGACTCCGGACTCATTAGTCAAAATAGTAGCCTGCTTGCGATTAAGGATGGCAACGTCTGGATTCCATTAGAAGCGACCATGGTCAACACCAGTTTTACCGAAGCCTGGGCTGAAGGTGCTCGTAAATATCACAAAGCTATAGCCGAAGACAACCTTGGGGTTATCGATTTAAGGCAAGCCTGGAAAGAATATAAGCCAGTTACTTTACGCAAAGCAAACTACTCGATCGCATTGCCCGAATCAAAGCGCACGCATAATCTAGTGAAGCAGGAAAAAACGGTAATGCTTGCAAAGAGCATTGATCGACTAGTTCTACCCTATCAAACCATGGTGACGAGCAATCCAGGAAATATAGCGGCTCGATTACAAATAGCAATTCTCTACGCTAGATTTGGGTTGTACGAAGATGCACAAATCGCATTCGAAGCATTAAATGAGTTAGCACCCGATGATAGTGCCGTGCAAACCAATCACGGAAATTTATACTTCCTGCAACAAGACTACCAAAAGGCGATTGAAAACTATACGAGAGCCAGTATTCTTGATAATGAAGACGGTGGCATCCATATCAATCTGTCGATGGCGTACTATAAGGCGGGGAAATTGAAACAAGCAACCTCCAGTTATACCAAAGCAACAGAACTAAGCCCTGCTTTGGAGCAGGAATATCTGGCTTATAGTAAATTACTGAGCCAGTAACCCTGAATTAATGGACCGAATTAGTGGAAGATATACAATGAAACAGTTAATCATTCTCATGCTATTTATTGGCGGGTTATCGATAACCCAACCCGCTATATCACAAGATGATACAGTGAAGGAAGTGAGCACTCATAGTGTTTTCAAAGGTATTTTTCTGTCGATTTGGAGTAAACTTAAGGCAATTAACCCGAGCCAAAAACAATCCGCCAAGGCTAACCAAGTTTATACGGCAGGTATCAGGGGGGCAGAAGCCACAGATACCCTATTAAAGCCCTATTGGAAAAATGACTTAACTCAAGATGAGGCTTTTCAGGCAGAATTGAAACAGTTTGGTCAGGCACAACAACAGCTCGACAAAGGTAAGCTGGGCCTTGCTGTTAATGGTTTTGAGAAGTTTCTAGAGCAATATAATAGTAGCAGTTTAAGGCCCAATGCCTTGTTTGCAATGAGTATTAGTCTTGCCGGTATTGGTGAATCTGAAACCTCGATCAATATCATGAAGTTGTTTTTAGATGAAAACCCGACTCACCCTTTAGCAAACGACGCTAAACAGGTTATAGCAGAATTATCGGCTTAAACGCTGACTGACCATGAGTCTACCTAGCGCGATAGATCGTTCGTTTCCAGCAATCTTGCTCACCTAATATAATCTAACTTAAATCAATATAATCTTCGACTCGTATGAATATTCTAGCCATTGAAACCTCTACCGAGGCCTGTTCTGCTGCCTTACTGCGCGCTGATGGCGTGATTTTCAGTGAGTTTCAAATTGCTCCGCGCCAGCATACTAAGTTATTACCACAGATGATGGACGCTGTGCTAAAGGCATCGCAGTTGTCAAAGCGTGATATTTCTCATTGCACTTTTGCCAATGGGCCCGGCGCTTTCACCGGTATACGAATTGCAGCATCGACTGCCCAGGGTATAGCGATAGCTCTGGATATTCCTATTGCGCCGATTTCATCGCTGGCAGTATTGGCTCAGGCAAGCCTGGATAAGTATGATTTGCCCGATGTTTTGGTAGCCCTGGACGCCCGCATGGGCGAAGCCTATTGGGCAGTTTATGAAAGAGATGATACAGGCCTAGCCTTACTCAAAGGTAAGGAAAACCTCAGTAAACTAGGCGATGTGTTTTTACAGGCTATACCAGCCTGTGGGACAGGGCATGGCTGGACTGTAGGTGAATCCATCTGGCGTCAGACATTTTTGGGAGAACAGGAAATTAGACTAGATTCAGCATTGTTCCCCGACTCGGTGGCTTTACTAAAACTGGCTCAGCAGGCCATTGATAACGGAGATGTTGTTTCGGCTGATCATGTTTCAATCAACTACCTGCGAAATAAAGTGGCTGAAAAATCAAAAAAAAATCCTTTGGCTAGAGGCTAAACCATTGAAATACCCTTACGGTGAACCACACCAAACTGGTGTCATAAAAAGCCAGGCTGACGATTTTCGTGTTATAGAAAACTTAGGTTTCGAGCCTTGTGGCGAAGGAGAACATCTGTTTCTTCACATCGAAAAAACAAACTTAACCACGCAAGATTTGATAGAGCAGATAGCACGTGAATTTACTGTTAAGCCCCGTGATATTGGTTATAGCGGTTTGAAGGACAAACTAGCGGTGACGCAGCAGTGGCTTAGTGTACATTTGCCGGGCCAAATGAATAGCACAGAAATACCGTCACCATCTCACTACAAACTGTTGCAACATGGATGGCACAATAAAAAAATTCGAGCGGGTACTCATCGCTCTAATAGCTTTGAAGTGATGGTTAGAAACGTCGCTGAATTATCAAGCCAAACGCAACAGCAAATCGATGATATCAAAGAGTTTGGAATGGCCAACTATTTTGGCGAGCAGCGCTTCGGTGCTCAGCAAGATAATGTTGAGCGCGCGATTCACAGCTTTACGAATGAACGACGAACCCGAAAGCTGAGCCGAACCAAGCGCAGTCTATATATATCAGCATTGCGGAGTTTTTTGTTTAATCAGATTTTATCCCAGCGTATCGAGCAAAGTCATTGGCATCAGCCTTTGCAGGGTGATGTTTTTATGTTGTCAGGCAGTCACTCTCTATTCTCTGAGATAATTGACGACAGCATTCTAGATCGCTTCCAGCAGCATGATATCTCCAGTGCTGCTAGTATGTATGGTGCAGGGAGTCGTATGTTATCCGAAATGGCTTTAGCGCTAGAAGACGATATTTTTCATCAGCACCCACAGATTGTAGAGTGTCTAGATGCGCAAAAAGTAAAACTACAAATGCGTACGACTCGGGTGACGGTGCAGGCGTTTAATGTTATTCACGATGCTGATACACAGTCACTAACAGTAAGTGTAACGTTGCCGAGTGGTTGTTTTTTTACAACGCTACTCAAACATTTTATTGATACATCAAACAGCGGGTAGTCATTTTAATCACTGAAGTTTATGTTTGAGCATTAAACCAAAGCACCAAACTAGAGCTATGGTGATTGTTTTCGATAAACACAAAACCAGCCTTCCAGCGCGCCATTTTTGTAATAGGGGCCTAATTCCTGCGTAATGCACTCTATAGCATTCGACGAGACCAAAGATTTTAATTTGGCTTCAAAACCATGTGATTGCCATAAATCTTGGTGAATCGTGATCGCTAGAATAGCCCCTGGTTTCAAAATTCGAACAACCTCTTCTAAGGGTTCGGCGCCAACATGACCATGGGTAAAAGTGCCAGAGGAAACTGCCGCATCATAGCTATTACTTTCGATGTCCAACGGCAGGTTTAAATCACCAACGAAAAGTGACTGGCAGATATTTCTATTGTCAGCCAGCTGTAACATATCAGGCGATAAATCAATGCCATCTAGATTGCAGTATCCCTGCTTATGCAGTTGCGTACAGGTTAAACCTGTGCCGCAACCAATATCAATTATGCGAGACGATATTTCGGGCAGATGTTGGATTAGCAAGCTAGCGATTGTGTGAGGCGAGGTATAGCCGAGTTTATCCAACATTTCGTGGTCATAGTCGGTTGCCCATTGTCGATAAAAGTCGACATGAGCATCTGTGTCGTCAGTCAAGCCATAAGCTTGACTGACGAATGCACTGGATCCTTTTTTATCAACAGGCATCGTTGTTGCTGATGCCAATTGCTTTAAAGGCTGGCCAGCATAGTGTCTGCGTCACTCACTTCAAATGCGCCAGCTGCTTCAATATTGAGCGCTTCGACAATGCCATCGTTGATCAGCATCGAATAGCGTTGCGAGCGAACGCCCATGCCATGACCAGTCAAATCTAATTCAAGACCGACCGCCTGAGTGAAGTCTCCGCTGCCATCAGCCAGCATCATGACTCGGTCATCGGCGTTGTGTTGCTCACCCCAGGCGCTCATAACAAAAGCATCATTGACTGAGAGACAGACAATTAAGTCAACACCTTTGGCGAATAACTCATCCGATTTAACAACATAACCCGGTAGGTGAGATGCTGAGCAGGTTGGTGTGAATGCACCCGGCAGTGCAAATAAAGCAACTTTTTTACCTGAAAATAACGCGTCGGTGGACTCGCTTTTAACTTCAGAGGCATCCATATATTGCAATGTGATAGAAGGTATTTTTTCGCCAATTTTGATAGTCATATCTAAGCCCGTGAATTTAAGTAATATTAATTTTTTGCGAGAGTTTAGAATACACTATTTAAGCTTCATGCATCATTGTTAGTGATTAAAATAACAGTAACTTATGTCTTTTCCTTTAGCGTTTCAATTAGAATGTCGTAATACCAATAAGAGCATAAAAATAATGTGGGAAGTACACCGTTTAGATCAGCGCAATCATTGGGTTTTCGATATGGATGGTACCCTAACCATCAGCTCACATGATTTCGAATATATGCGTAAAGAGCTAGGGTTGAAATCAAATGAACCCATTTTAGAGGCGTTAAACGCCATGCCAGATGAGCAATCGGTCCCGCTGTGGTTAAAGCTGAATGACCTTGAATGTCACTTTGCTGGCAAATCGACACTCATGCCTGGCGTGCCAGAACTGCTCGAAAAGTTGCAAGCGCGGGGTGTGAAATTAGGCTTGCTTACGCGTAATATCATGCCTGTTGTCGAAACTACATTGAATGCCTGCGGTATCGACCATTTTTTTCCTATTCAGCACAGGCTGGATCGAGATTCCTGCACCCCAAAACCATCGCCTGATGGTATTAATTATTTACTCAACGACTGGCAGGCCGAGCCCAATGATGCTGTCATGGTAGGGGATTATTTGTTTGATTTACAGGCCGGTAGAAATGCCAAAGTGGCCACTATACACCTCGACCCGGCGGGTAATTTCGCCTGGCCAAAGGAATCCGATATTTGTATACGACAGTTTTCAGAAATCGATGCCTTCCTATAACAAGTTGGCAATCCTAAGTTTTTGCTTGCTGAGACTATCGTAAGGTTCATCCCGTGTTCTGTCGTGGACATCCATTCGGTAGTTGATAAATTCTGCCTCATCGTCGTAATGCATAAAAGGATTACCCTCTACTTGCTCTGCTAAGGTGCAGGTTTTTTTAACCGAATAATTGTGACCTGGGTGAATCAACATATCGTCGGGTAGCTCAAGCTTCATTTGCTTTAAAGTTTCAAACATTTGCTGGGGATTACCACCACTCAGGTCGCAGCGGCCACAACCAAAGACGAATAAAGTATCACCGGTAATAATCTCATTGCCTAGTTGATAACAGGCTGAACCAGGGGTATGACCAGGGGTGTGCAAGACTTTTATTTGACTCTCACCGAGCGCAATATCATCACCACCATGATGCAAACATGGTTTGGCGATATCACTACCCCAAAATTCGAATTCAGGCTTGAGCAAATGCATCTCAGCATGACTGTGTTCTAAAATGCCTTCGATGCCATTAATGTGGTCGTGGTGGCTATGGGTAAGCAAGATATCGGTGATTTTCAAGTCGAGTTTTTCTGACTCAGCAATAATCGTGGGTGCATCCCAGGCCGGGTCCACCACCGCTGTGCGTCGAGTGGCGATATCTTCTATCAGATACACAAAATTCAACATCGGACCTAGTTCGAGCGCATGTATTTTGAAACCACTGTCAGTCATTGTACTTACCTCGTAATTAAGTGAGTCAGATTATACTCAGAAGCTGGATTTTTATCACAATACTGACGACAATAGGGTACTTTTTAAAATTCCCAGGCAGTGCTAAAACCTGGGCTACGATTGATAGGATAATTATGAGCAAGTCAGCGGTAAAAAAAGTCGTTCTAGCCTATTCAGGTGGACTCGATACCTCGGTTATATTGAAGTGGCTAGAAGACGAATACAATTGTGAAGTAGTTACTTTTACGGCTGATATCGGACAGGGTGAAGAACTAGAACCTGCTCGTCTGAAAGCCGAGAAATATGGCGTAAAAGAAATCTACATCGAAGACCTGCAGGAAGAGTTCGTAAGCGATTTTGTATTTCCTATGTTTCGAGCCAATGCGGTTTACGAAGGAGAGTACCTATTGGGTACGTCGATTGCGCGCCCATTAATCTCAAAACGTTTGGTTGAAATTGCGAAAGAGACCGGCGCAGATGCCATCTCCCACGGCGCAACTGGGAAAGGTAATGATCAGGTACGTTTCGAACTAGGTGCCTATGCGCTCAATCCAAATATTCAAGTTATTGCTCCCTGGCGTGAGTGGGACTTGAATTCACGCGAGAGCCTGATGGCTTACGCTGAAAAAGCAGGCATTGCTATCGAACAAAAACAGGGTCAGAAATCACCTTACTCGATGGATGCCAACATGTTACATATCTCCTACGAAGGTGGCATTCTGGAAGACCCGTGGTTTGAACCAGGTGAAGATATTTGGCGCAACACTGTGTCACCGGAACTGGCACCCGATAGGCCATGCTATCTTGAATTAACTTACCAAAAAGGCGATATAGTCGCTATCGATGGTGAAACAATGACGCCAGCCGAAGTATTAAGGCAGTTGAATAAAGTCGCGGGTGAGCATGGTGTAGGTCGGCTCGATATAGTCGAAAATCGTTACGTTGGTATGAAGTCACGAGGTTGTTACGAAACACCCGGCGGCACCGTGATGATGAAAGCTCATCGAGCGATTGAATCCATTACGCTGGATCGTGAAGTGGCTCATTTGAAAGATGAACTCATGCCTAAGTACGCCACGATGATTTACAATGGCTACTGGTGGAGCCCTGAGCGCCTCATGATGCAGCAAATGATCGATGCCTCTCAAATCACGGTGAATGGTGTCGTGAAAGTGAAACTGTACAAAGGCAGCGTATCGATTGCGGGCAGAAAGTCTGATACCAATAGTTTGTATGATGAAGCCATAGTGACGTTTGAAGATGATCTCGGTGCTTATGACCAGAAAGATGCCGAAGGCTTCATCAAGTTGAACGCGTTACGACTGAAAATAGCGGGAAAAAAATAACGAGTGGTTTTTCTGATCCGTTCTTTTTTGTGCTCATTTTGGTGGATAGGGCTGTTAGTAATATCGCTAACAGCCTGTTCCCCTTCTAATGATCCTGACAGTGTCAATAAAGATGACGTCAGTGGGCAACAAACGAGCAAAACTCAGGCCGACTACTTTCTAGAGTCCCTCAAGTTGGTAGAGCAATCAGGCCGCCAACTGCAAAGTGTGGACCGAACAAAAGCATCGGTCGAACAGGCGTTATCGGGTATCGATGTTGGTATGTCGCTCGCTTTTAATGTGGACGCCACATTTCTCAATGGGATCGATGTCAGGCTTGGCAAAAATTACCAACGTTATTTCATCGATGGCGTACAAATCTATCGTCTTGGAATCGAAGCGGCTGATCAGAACGAACAAAAAAAAGGACTGGTGCTACTTAATCGTTGGGCGCAATTCTGGGGCAGTAATCAAGCGGCTATATTGCCTAAATTACAATTATATATACCTTCCTAATGGCATCTGAGATTTGGCTTGTTGCTTGTATTAATAAGCGGTTCGGCACCGGACAACGCTCTTGTGTTGACAGTGGGAACCTCGATTATATTGCCGAAATAGAAACTTTAATTAAACAAGCTGGTTTAGATATTGCCATTATCAAACGAGAGTGTTTAGGTAAATGTGATCAGGGGCCAGTCATGCGTATTGCACCTGGAGGCCGTTTTTTTACCGAAATAAATCAAACTAGCCTCCCCGTTATTGTTTGTGAAATCAAGATGTTAGTAGCTGAGCGCAACGGTATTGACGAAGTGGATGATGCATCGTGAAAACTGTCAAAGGATATGTGCCGGGTAGAGTGCAGGGCGTAGGATTTAGGCACTTCGTGAAAAAGAATGCCGACCTGCTTAATTTTGCAGGCTACGCTAAAAACCGAGGAAATGAGCGAGTCGAGTTTATCTTATAGGGCGAATCGACGGTTATTTCAAACCTACTTGTGAATATTAGTCGCGGGCCAATATTGGACTTCGTTAAAGCACTGGAATTCGATGAGTTGGATAGCGCCGAGCAGTACCGAGGGTTTTCAGTTTCATAATCGTTAAAGCCAATCGTTAAGCCTTAACTCAATCAAAATGAGCTTCTGTCAAAGGGCTGCCATCGTACAGATTCTTGAATAATTTAAGCAATTGTGCATTGGAGTCGTTATCGACATTAAGCGCTTTTTCGCCCGACTGAATATCCCGCAAATTGACTGTCCGTGTTTCATAGCTAAATCGACTATGTTTAGTAGCGTTAGTACCCGAACCATGCAAATGAGCGGCAGAAAAACACAGTAACTCACCCGGTTTAATCAGCGGTCTAAAAACACGACCAGTCGGCTTTTCAAGTACCGATGGAATGGATTTAAAGTTGGGTTTTAATTCATCAAATTGCGCTTGGCGTGCGCTGGCAAATTGCTCATATCGCCAGTCTGCAGTAGTATTGGCAATCGGCTGTTCAAAGTGATCCAGATAAAACTCAATGCCATTGCCAGCTTCATAGGAATACAGTGGCGCCCACCAGTTTATTTGTTGATAAATGCCGGCTCCCCAGGTATCTCGATGAGTATCAACCCAGCTATGTGCGCCTTCAGTCTGATCGCTTTGTGGCGGCACCACTCGAAATATGAACCGGTCACAAAATGTGTCGTTGAGCTTTAAACTGATATTTTGCAACGCCTGGGAGAATACCTGCTGACATTGTTGTTCGTTCTGTGCGGCAAGTTGATACTGATAAATAGTCTTTAGCCATTGGCTGTAATTCTTAGTCTGATGAGAATTAACTGGATCTAAATTTTCCAGTGTTGATTCACAAATTTGACGTGCAATATCACAAAACTGATCGACTTCTGGTATCTGAGTGAAATGTAATATTTCACCACTAAAAACCCGTGCCCGTAACTCGACCTGTGAAATAGGCAAGGTAACCTCATATAACATGTGTCAAACTCTTAGTTGCAGTAAACCAGATTCCGCTATTACCTGCGCGCAAGCGGCTTCTTGATTGGGTGCCATTAAATGTGCACCAGCACAGCCTTCTATCTGAGAATAGTGTTGTAATAGCTCGGCACAAATTGCGCGACCTTCTGCTTTTTGGTCTGTCGCACCCTCTAACCGATGAATAATATCGTCAGGTACATAAACCCCGAATAAATTATCATTCATCCAGCGTGCTGATTTGGCCGATGCTAGTGGGCCGATACCAATAATAAAGTAAGCCCGCTCGGTGATGCCTTCTTCGACCAGACGATGGCAATAGCGTTTTACGATGCCAGGGTCGAAGCAGTACTGAGTTTGAAAAAATTGAGCGCCATTTTCGATCTTGGCATTGATTCTGGCAGTCGACCAATCCTTGCCTGGGTCGGTTGGCACTTCGGCACCGCCGAGAAAAAGTGATGGGGCAGGGTCGATTGCTCTACCCGATGGATAACAACCTTTATCTCGCATGTCGCGCATTTGTTGCATTAATTGTCCACTATCAATCTCAAACACTTCAGCGGCCTCGGGCTGGTCGCCAGCAGCCATTTTATCGCCTGTCAAACATAGAAAGTTGTGGATACCCAAAGCAGAGGCACCGATCACATCGCCTTGTAAGGCTAGTCGATTGCGGTCACGAGTGGTTAGCTGCAACAACGGATCAATCCCATCGCGGGCCATGATAGCGGCAGCAGCCAATGCCGACATATGTACTCGGGCACTCGCACCATCGGTTACGTTAACCGCATCAGCAACGCCTTTTAAGCACTGCACTCGCTTCAGTACTGCATCAGCACATGATGCGTCAGGAGGCGACGTTTCAGCCGTCATCGCGAAGTGTCCAGCTAGTAGAGTTGAATGGAGTTTGCTAATAGTTTGAGACATGTTTCCCCCTTGGTTCTTGATGAAGCGCACTGGAATGATTTATTTGAGGTTCATTTTGAAACCTCAAACAGAGATGTCAAATAGAATAAGGAAAGCACTTAAATTATTCAATTGTCTTTCCTTGGTTTAGTCACTAAATTAGGTGTGCTGCAGGATATCAATTCACTACCTAACATCTGCTATCAAATTTTTTACTCCCCCAATTAAAAATTTTATGTTGCTTATGAAGCCTTACCCGTCGAAACTAAATATTCTAATGGAAGGGTTTGGATTGCATTTTAATGACAGAGACATCACCAGTAAAAAGCGAAATTAAATCGACCACCTGTTACATGTGTGCCTGTCGGTGTGGTATTAATGTAACAGTCGACGATGGCGAAGTTCGCTATATCGAAGGCAATCCCAGGCACCCAATTAACAAGGGTGTCATCTGTGCCAAGGGTTCCTCGGGAATAATGAAGCAATATTCACCTGCGCGCATTACCAAACCATTACGACGAATACCGGGTGCAGAACGCGGTACGTCCGAGTTCGAAGAGATATCCTGGGAAGAAGCGCTCGATACAATTAGTACACGTCTTAACCATATTCGCGAAACTGATCCTAAACAATTTGCACTGTTTACTGGTCGCGATCAGATGCAAGCCTTAACCGGATTGTTTGCAAAACAATTTGGTACACCAAACTACGCGGCCCATGGTGGTTTTTGTTCGGTGAACATGGCTGCTGGATTAATCTATACCATTGGCGGGTCGTTTTGGGAATTCGGTGGACCTGATTTGGAACGTTCAAAGTTATTCATCATGATAGGCACCGCCGAAGACCATCACTCAAATCCAATGAAGATGGAGCTTGCTCAGTTCAAACGCAATGGCGGAAAATTTATTGCAATTAACCCAGTGCGAACCGGCTATGCTGCCATTGCTGATGAATGGGTGCCAATAAAGCCAGGCACCGATGGCGCTTTGTTACTTGCTATCAATCACGAAATTATCAAGCAGGGTCTTTATGACCATGACTTTCTATCTAAATACAGCAACTCTCCTGACTTGGTTAATACTGATGAAGCCAGTGATGCTTTTGGTATGTTTATTCGTTCCATCATAGAGCTCGAAAATAGCAGTGTAGAGCCAGAAAACAAAGTGTGGTGGGATAAACATACTGGGAAAGAAGTACCCTCACATACACCCGGTGCCGAACCTCGGTTACTGGGTGACTTCGAGCTAGAAGACGGCACGACGGTCAAACCATCTTTCCAGTTATTGAAAGAGCGGTTAGAGAAATACACGCCAGAATGGGCGGCTGACATTACCGGTATTTCTGCAGAAACGATTCGTCGCTTAGCTCACGAGATGGGTATTGTTGCCCGCGATGAAACAATTGAGCTTCCCATTCCATGGACTGATACCTGGGGCAATGAGCATGAATCTGTCACTGGTAACCCAGTGTCATTTCATGCCATGAGAGGCTTAGCGGCTCATTCTAATGGTTTCCAGACTATCCGGTCACTCGGCATATTAATGACGCTATTGGGCACTATCGACCGCCCAGGTGGGTTTCGTCACAAAGCACCATTCCCACGTCCTATTCCCCCTTGTGCAAAACCACCCAAGTCACCTGAAGATGTTCAACCGGGTGCTCCATTGGAGGGTATGCCCCTTGGTTTTCCAGCATCACCTGAAGATTTATTTGTCGATGATGAAGGTGGTCCGGTTCGTCTAGACAAAGGGTTCTCCTGGGAATATCCGCTCTCAGTGCATGGTTTAATGCACAATGCGATTACTAACGCATGGCGTGGCGATCCTTACCCTATCGATACAATGATGTTGTTCATGGCTAACATGGCCTGGAACTCATCGATGAACACGTCTAAGGTTCGTGAAATGTTGACCGACAAGAGAGAAGATGGAGAGTATAAAATTCCATTTTTAATTGTCTGCGATGCTTTCCATTCTGAAACCATAGCGTTTGCGGATATCGTATTACCCGATACGACTTATCTCGAACGATACGATGCGATGTCAATGCTTGACAGGCCGATCTCTGAGTTTCAGGGTCCTGCTGATTCAGTCCGTGTGCCGGTTGTGCCACCCAAAGGTGACTGTCGTCCTTTTCAAGATGTTATTGTCGAATTGGGTTCAAGGCTTAAACTGCCACGTTTTATGAATTTTGACGGCACACGTAAATTCAAAGACTACAAAGACTTCGTTATAAATTTCGAAACTGAACTGGGTTCTGGCATTGGTTTTCTAGCGGGCTGGCGCGGCAAGGACGGAGACAAGTCTATGCGCGGCGAGCCAAACCCTAATCAATGGGAAATGTACGCCAAGAATGATTGTGTTTTTCAGCACGAGTTGCCAAAGTCGTATCAATACATGCGTAACTGGAACCAGGGTTATCTCAACTGGGCTCAGGATCATAGCCTGATTAAACATACCGACCCTATTAACATCCATGTCTACTCAGAACTACTTCAAAAATTTCGTTTAGCCGCAGAAGGTAAGCGCGAAGGTCGTCAACCACCCGACCACCTGCGTGAACGAGTCAGGTTACACTTTGACCCGTTACCATTTTATTCTGAGCCACTAGAAACAATGACGATAGACAAAGATCTCTACCCATTGAATGCCATAACTCAGCGACCAATGGCGATGTATCATTCCTGGGATTCTCAAAATGCCTGGTTGCGACAAATTCATGCCCATAATTATTTGGTCATGAGCCCTAGTGTAGGTGCAGATAATGGCTTTGGTGATGGCGACTGGATCTGGGTTGAATCTGCCCATGGTAAAGTGAGGTGTATGTGTCGATTCAGTGAATCAGTAGAGCCGGGGACAGTATGGACCTGGAACGCTATTGGTAAAGCCTCGGGCAGCTGGTCTTTAGATGACAAAGCGAATGAATCGAAAAAAGGTTTTTTGTTAAACCATTTGATTAGCGAAGAGATTCCATCTGGCAAAGGTGATGGAATGTATTCAAATTCTGACCCCATTACAGGACAGGCGGCTTGGTACGATCTGCGTGTTCGCGTTTACAAGGCGGGTGATGACGAGCCAAAAGAAACATCGCCACAATTCGACACAATGAAACGAGTGCCTGGTATGGAACCCGCTCGTGGCCTATGGCAATCATTTGCAAAGGGTTTGCTTAACGGTGTATCAAAGAAAGATGTTTCAAATAACGGTTCTTCTAAGAAGAAGGGGTAGACTATGACACAACTGGCACTAGTGATTGATTTAAATACCTGCGTCGGCTGTCATGCCTGCGTAACCAGCTGCAAAGAATGGAACACATCGGGAGAAGCAGGCCCGATGACAGATAAGAACCCTTACGGTGCTGACCCAACGGGCAACTTTTTTAATCGAGTTCAAACGTTTGAAGTTGGGTCCTTTCCAGAGACTGAAACCATTCACTTTCCAAAGTCATGTTTGCATTGTGAAGAGCCACCCTGTGTTCCAGTATGCCCAACCGGTGCGAGTTATAAACGGCCAGAAGATGGCATCGTATTGATCGATTATGATAAGTGCATTGGCTGTGAGTACTGCGCTTGGGCCTGTCCTTATGGCGCCAGAGAGTTTGATGAAAAAGAAAAGGTAATGAAAAAGTGTACCTTATGTGTTGATCGAATATACGATGAGGAATTACCAGAATCTCTACGTAAACCCGCCTGTGTTTTAGCTTGCCCAACGAGTGCGCGAATTTTTGGCGATGTACACGATCCAGCTTCAGAAGCCTCAATTGCGATCAATTTATCAAATGGCTATCAGTTAATGCCAGAGTGGGGCACGCAAGCAGCAAACCATTACCTTCCTCGACGAAAAGTGGACATTAAGCTACATGAAGAGGATTTGATGCGCTCGTCTAACCCGCTTGATAAAGAGGATCGAGGTCCGAGACAGCCGTCGACTAGTTCGACGCTTGATGACTCTGCGGCCTCTTGGTAACGTTTGATAATCCTTGTGAGTCAATACCTCTGATCAGTCACACTTAGATGAATACTAAACTATGAAACCTGCAATATCTGTCATTCTACTCACGACTTTAATTGGTGTCGCTCAGGGCCTATTTTTGGCTTATTACAGCGCCGAGTTACTCTCCCTACTGTTAATCCTACCTAATCAAGAGTTGGTAGGGTCAGGCCTTGCTGGAGTGGTCAGTGTTGTGCTCTTGGTGGGTGGTTTGATTGCATCATTCTTTCATTTGGGACATCCCGAACGCGCATGGCGTGCTGCTACTATGTGGCGTACATCATGGTTATCACGCGAAGTAATTGCATTGCCAATAGCGATGGGCTTAGTGTTTATTTATAGCGCATTAAAACTGATGGGTAATCACCACATTATGTTTAATTTGGGTAATGGTAGTCAGGTAGAGCTGGCAACCGTGGTTGGTTTTTTCGCAATGATTGCAGTTTTCGCCCTGTTTATTTGCACCGCGATGATTTACAGCTGCCTTAAATTTCTACGCCAATGGTATAGCCCGCTCACCGTGTTAAATTTTTTCCTGATGGGCTGTGCATCAGGGTTCGTACTGGCAAGTGCTTTGGCAGCTTATTATGATCCACAGGTTTTTGGCTATATATCGGGTGCTGCTATAGTTCTTAGTGTTGCAGCCTTGGCCTCGAGATACGCTTCATTGGTTCGTAATAAAAACTTACGTAGCCCAAGCACATTGCAAACAGCAATTGGTGTCCATCATCCAAATATTAGGCAGATAGCACAGGGCGCTATGGGGGGTAGTTATAATACCAGAGCCTTTATCCACACTTATGGTCCAGCAGTGGTTAAATTGGCTCGGCGGTTCTTTCTAGTGGCCGGTTTTATTATTCCTATCTTGTTACTAGCCATTAGTAATGAATCTCCAATAGTGATCTGTTCATTGGCATTTTTGATTCAATACACTGGGTTGCTAGCCGAGCGATGGTACTTTTTTATAGAAGCTGAACATCCGCAAAATCTATACTATCAAATGATTACCTAGTCAGTTGATACGTTTTGCTTAAACGTCTTACCTCTGTAGGGCGGTCTGAATAGCGAAGTGTATTGAATGGAATATAAAAAAACAGCTTAAACGCCTTCAATAATAGTAACGCTAACAACGCAGGCGCCCTCCCTTTTTTGTTTTGCATGACTATATTCTGACGAGTTATAACAAGTATGAGCGGCTTCAACCGAATCAAATTCAATCACCGCATGACGCTGCCAGGAATCACCTTCCAGCGTTGTTGCTTGTTCTCCGCGCGCTAATAATCGGCCGCCATATTTCTTTAAGGCTGCAGGGGCTGCTACCATGTAAGCTTTATAGGCGTCGGCGTTTGTAATCGTAACGTGGGCAATCCAATAAGCTTTAGGCATGATTCTCTCTATTCCAAGTTCTCGTTATTGTTGAAAGGTATTAATAACACGTTCAGGGATTGATATAATATTATTTAGCTGGGTTCTACTGGGATTCGCGAGGCATTTACATTTTCTATAATCAGCATGCAAGTCGCTTTCAAGCGTCAATTTCCTACTTATTCAATAATGATATTATAAAATCCAGCGGGGTAGTGCCGCTGGATTAATTTATTGCCATTTTGTCTGTTACAAAGCAGCAATGTCCCGCTTTATTGCTTTGTAAATTTGGAAGTGAGATTCAGTTTTACAGGGCGCCTGATATCAGTTAAACCGTCGAATTGACCACTGGCATCACCCAAAAATAATAGGTTGTCTTTGGCTGCAACAATTCCAAACTGGTCTATTGGGCGGTTAGTCAGTCGAGAGTCAAACTTGGTAGCTGGTACAATACCGGCGACTGTTCCATCCACTGTAACAGCATCACCTAACGTATAAACTCTTGTAAATATTGGCTGCTGTACTAGTGCTGCAGGTGGAGTGCAAGTTATATTCAAAAAACCATCAAATGAATTAAGTTCCTATAATTGCCCCGTCTGTCCTTGGAGTGAATACGAAAGTGTATATGAATGAACTTGGTGCAACCGGTATGCAATCAGAAACATATGTGCCTTCCAATTTGGTGAGAGCTACAATAGTGGTGGTTGCAGCTGGGGTTGCAGTTCCACCGCCAACACACCCAGTTAGAAGTAAAACGCTAGAACACAATATAGTACTGGTGAGGTTTTTCAACTTATACTGACCTTTAGGCCAATCGAATGGCCTTCAGAATGACTCGATGTACCGCGAGTGGATCGGTTTTAGTTGCGATAGCAACTGTTAATATCACGTCATATTTTTGATCATTTTCTTGCGTTTTTTAAATAACAAAAAATACTTCCTGATTAGAGCGCATTGGAATTTAAACCGTTGGTTTAATGCGCTTTTTTCAAAAAGGCATTCTGAATCTAATAACTAGGAGTATGACGGTTTCCCTCTATGCACCCCTTCATTACGACTGGGACGTTCCTTTTACATTGATATCTGAACAAGTGACAAGTGGTTTTACCTAACAAAAGTCATCTAAAAAAATTAATCACAATGGTGAGGTTAAACAATCAGCGTTGGATTGCTGCTTTATTAGTTTGGTCAAAAGGTTGGGGGAACTAAAAAGACTTGCTCATTATAAATCAGTTTTTTTATTGATAGGGTCCTACATTGTTTCTTTAATATGGGTTTTTGATTCAGCTTTAAGATTTTAAAATAGGGTTGTCATTATGTCTATATTTTCACGTGGCTGAAATTTACTATAGATTTTTAAGCTTTAGCTTTGCCTTTTTCAGGCGTTGCTATTAACCGTTTAGCGATTGACGAGGCATCCTTTAAATGAGCCTCTACAGCCGCTCGAGTCGCTTTTACATCGCCATTTATAATTGCGTTGCAAATGGCCTTCATGTGGGTATGCCCGGATACATGGCGGTCTGAAGTAGATAGGGTCATGACTCGTAATCGGCTGATTCGTCCATTCAGTCGTTGAACAATTTCCCAAGCAATTAAATGTCCCGCTTCTTCAAAAATGACTTTATAAAATCCAGTTGTTGCCTTAAATAGTGCTTTAGGGGTGCCTTCTACGAATGCAGATTCAAGTTCTATTAAAGCCAAATTTAAGTGTTTTGCTAATTCAGTCGATGTTTTTTTAGCGCAATCGACTGCTGCGCTGGTCTCAAGCAAAAGCCGTATGTCATAAATTTGTTGGGCATGTTCCCAGTTCATGGTTGCAACGATAGGGCCCTTGTTCGTTAGAATTTCAACTAAGCCCTCTGCTTCCAAATAACGAATAGTTTCTCGTATGACTGTACGGCTAACGCCCAGCTGGTCACACAGTGGTCGTTCTATCAAGCGTTCGCCTGGCTCAAAGTGGCCTTCAATAATAGCCTCGCGCAGGCGCTCCTGGACTATCTCTCTAAGTGTCTGAGGCGATGCTGCTGCTTTTAAATAGGATCCTTCTGGTTGACTCAAGTGATATTGCTCATGGATAATAATTTCCCTTTTTCGTAAAAAGCATCTTTTCTTTTTGACTCAAGTATTATGGTATACCATAATACTATATAGTTAAAATGCTAATTGATTAGGACTGACAGATGCCCGCTGAAATACGAAAAACATTACTTCATGTTGAAAACACTTTCATTGAAGGTGGCAAAGCTGCAAAAACGCCTTTAAAACTAATAGCGGCTCTCGCTGTAATCAAAAATCCCTGGGCAGGTCAGGGGTTTGTTGAAAATTTGCGACCCGCCATTCAAGACTGCGCTCCGGGATTGGGTGCGCTGCTAACCGAAATGATATTGGAAGCCGCTGGTGGGGGAGATAAAGTCGAGGGTTATGGTAAGACCGCAATTGTCGGCATGAATGGCGAAGTCGAGCATGCCTCTGCTTTGATCCACACATTACGTTTCGGTAATCATTACCGTGATGCAGTGGGAGCGAAATCTTATCTTGCATTCTGTAATACCCGTGGACCAGCCAATGCAGCGGTAATGATTCCACTGATGGATAAAAATGATGGTGGACGACGATCCCACTACCTCACTATTCAATTGTCGGTTGCTGATGCGCCGGGTGCTGATGAGATTGTTCTTGGGCTAGGTGCTTCTATTGGTGGTCGACCACATCACAGAATCGGTGATCGTTACCAAGATTTAAAAGAGTTAGGACATGACATCGATAACCCTGCAGCTGTCTGATTCCATCTCGGCCAACTATGGCACCTTGTCCTATCGTGAGTTAGGTCCTAGAGACATAGACCAGCGAGAAATAGGAAAGGCTGAGCCTTTAGTGTTGGTCCACGGGGTTGGTATGCAATCAGCTGCATGGGGCCCCCAGATCGACTACTTTAGTCAGTCGATGCGAGTAATAGCGATTGATATGCCAGGACATGGTGGCAGCAGTGCGTTACCGCCAGAGGCGGAGTTAGCCGATTATATCGATTGGCTTTTCTCTGCAATCACAGCACTTGATACTGGCCCGATTAACCTTGCCGGGCACTCGATGGGTGCGCTCATTGCTGGTGGCTTCGCCATTTGTCACCCCAATCTTACTCGACGTGTGGCAGTGTTGAACGGTGTTCACAATAGAACCGCAGCGGCGCGTACTGCGGTTGAAGCGCGGTCGGCAGAAATTGATCTCGGTAAGATCGACATTCATACGCCGTTGGCTCGATGGTTTGATGAATCTGATCGTGCTGCGCGTGAATTAGTGCGTGGCTGGCTGATGGCTATCGACCTAAAAGGTTACGCTACTGCCTATCGAGCTTTTGCTAGGGGTGATCGAACTTTTGCATCACGCTGGTCGGAAGTGACTTGCCCAATGCTAGCGTTAACCGGTGATGAAGATTTAAATTCAACATCTGAAATGTCACAAGCTATGGCGGCTGCAGCGATCAACGGTCGAGCAGAGGTACTGGTCGGTCATCGTCACATGTTGAATTTGACAGCGCCTGATGCGGTTAATATCATCCTCAAAGATTGGCTCGCCACACCCCTGTCCAATAAACAGATGGCCAGCAACATACTCAACAAACCAGAATCGGAGGTTTTACTAAAATGACTCAATTCGACCCGCGCGCTTTGCGTGAAGCCTTTGGCAGTTTTATGACTGGGGTTACCGTCGTCACTACTCATGACGTCAACAACAATCCGATGGGTTTTACCGCTAATTCATTTACCAGCGTGTCGATTGATCCACCCTTGGTATTGGTTTGCATGGCGAATAGCTCGACTAATTATGATGCGTTAGTCAATTCGGATCGTTTCGCGATTAATGTTCTCTGCGAACAACAAAAAGAAGTGTCAAATACCTTCGCCCGACCAGTCGAAGATCGGTTTAGCTCGGTAAACTGGCGAAAAGGTCCCCACGGTTCACCGATACTCGAAGAGGTATCTGCCTGGTTTGATTGTTCCAGCTATAAACAGGTAGAAGCAGGTGATCACATTATTCTGATTGGCAAAGTAGAAGCATTTGAAGCGAATTCAGCGCCAGGGCTTGGTTATTCTCGTGGTGCTTATGTGGCCCCATCAATGGAGGCGGAGTCAATTTCACAACGCACGGATGTCGTCGTTTCCGCCTTAATAGAACATTCGGGTGATGTGTTCTTTCAGCAAGATGGTCAGGGTGGCCTGAATTTGCCATCTGAAACGGTTGGCAAAGAGGGTGCTACTGCCACTCTGGAGCATCTGATCAATCAGAATGATACGGATGCAAAACCAGGTTTTATCTACTCGGTGTTCGAGGTCATTGACAAAGAGCAACAACACATTTCTTTTTTATGTCAGGCTGCCGACGGTACCTCTGGGAAAGGTTTCTTCTTGGCATTGACGCCAGAAACCTTATCTAAAGTAGCAGACTCGGCAGTACGGATTATGCTCGAGCGGTTTGCCAGAGAGAGCAAGCTTGGCAACTACGGCCTGTATTTTGGCAATCAAAGCAGCGGCGAAGTACGCCCTATTGTGAAGGAGAACAGATCATGAAATTTTCGTTATTTGCACATATGGAACGAGTCACGGCAGATGAAAGTCAAGAGCAGTTATACGAGGAATTTATTCAACTCTGTGAAATAGCCGATCAGGGTGGCATGCACGCCATCTGGACAGGTGAACATCATGGTATGGATTTCACCATATCCCCAAACCCATTCATTAATTTAGTCGATCTGGCACGCCGCACCAAAAATGTACGTCTCGGAACAGGCACCATCGTGGCCCCATTTTGGCACCCTATTAAACTGGCTGGCGAAGCAGCGATGGCAGATTTGATTATGAATGGTCGGCTTGATTTGGGCATCGCACGCGGTGCCTACTCATTTGAATATGAGCGGTTGAGCCCCGGGCTTGATGCCTGGCAAGCCGGGCAGAAAATGCGGGAACTGATACCTGCTGTACAGAAACTATGGGAAGGGGATTACACCCACGATGGTGAATTTTGGCAGTTTCCAAAAACAACATCTTCACCCAAACCAAAGCAAAGTCCTCATCCCCCTATTTGGGTAGCGGCACGTGACCCTAGCAGTCACGAGTTTGCTGTGTCGAATGGTTGCAATGTGCAGGTAACGCCACTATGGAATGATGATGGCGAAGTTGTGGATTTAATGGGTAAGTTTAATGATGCCTGCGAGCACAACGCCCATATGCCGCGCCCAAAAATCATGTTGCTGCGACATACCTATGTCGCAGACAGCGAACAAGATGCCCAGTTAGGTGCAGAGCAAATGAACCGGTTTTATAATTTTTTCGGCGCCTGGTTTATGAATAAAAAACCAATTTCACAAGGCTTGATAGAAGCCCCAACCGACGAAGAAATTGCAAACAACCCAATGTTTTCAGCCGCGAGTCACCGTAAAAGCAGTGTAATAGGGGAAGCACAAGAGGTCATAGGTAGGCTCAAGGCATATCAAGAGCTGGGTTACGACGAATTCGCTTTCTGGATT
Organism: uncultured Acidimicrobiia bacterium; assembly: GCA_964195315.1. Lineage (GTDB taxonomy): Bacteria > Pseudomonadota > Gammaproteobacteria. The sequence continues at coordinate 51,666 of CAXMOZ010000146.1, forward strand.
GATTCTGGCATGACCTTCGAACGAAAAAAAGCCTCACTCGAACGGTTTATTAAAGATGTAATGCCTGCTTTTAATTAATGATGAGATTGTTAGTTAAAAAGTCAGATAAAATAAGGTAGTTCAAAAAATGCAAAAATTCCAACAATATATTGACGGCCAATTTAGTGATGGCTCAGCACAGTTTCCCAGCGTGGACCCTGCAACAGGACAAGCATGGGCCTTAATGCCAGAAGCAAAAGTAGATGATGTCAACGCTGCGGTAGAAGCCGCTGATCGAGCATTGTATTCGGCTGAGTGGGCCAACTTGACTGCAACATCACGAGGCAAGTTATTGTATAAGTTAGCTAGTCTGGTTGAGGAAAATGCAACCAGACTAGCTGAGCTAGAGACCCGGGATACCGGCAAAATTATTCGAGAGACCAGTGCCCAAATAGCTTATGTAGCCGAATACTATCGTTATTACGCTGGGTTGGCGGACAAAATTGAAGGCAAACACTTACCCATCGATAAACCCGATATGGAAGTATGGTTACGCCGAGAACCGATAGGCGTTGTCGCAGCGATAGTACCCTGGAATTCACAGTTATTTCTTTCTGCAGTAAAGCTAGGTCCTGCACTGGCAGCGGGTTGTACCATAGTATTAAAAGCCTCCGAAGAAGGACCTGCGCCAATGCTAGAGTTTGCTCGACTCGTGCATGAAGCGGGTTTCCCTGCCGGTGTTGTGAATATCCTCACTGGCTTTGGCGCAGACTGTGGTTCGGTTTTAACATCGCATCAAAAAGTTGATCATGTCGCTTTCACTGGTGGCCCGGAAACCGCTCGCCATATCGTTCGGAACTCAGCACAAAATCTGGCGTCGACTTCATTAGAGCTAGGCGGAAAATCACCTTTTATCGTATTTGATGATGCTGATATCGATAGTGCTGTTAATGCACAGGTATCTGCTATTTTTGCTGCCACGGGTCAAAGCTGTGTCGCGGGTTCTCGATTGATTATCAACCATAAAATCAAAGATGAGTTTCTGTCCAAACTAGTTGAAAAAGCCAAAGCAGTCATCATTGGCGACCCACAGGACATGGCAACAGAAATAGGGCCTCTATGCACTGTCAAACAACGTGATCACGCATTGAGCATCATTGATGCCTCTATAAAAGAAGGTGCCAGGTTACTCACAGGTGGGGTTGCGATTGAAGGTGATGGCTTTTATTTCCCCCCCACTATTATTGATTGCAGCGATGTGCCCAACGCCGCCTGTGTTAAAACAGAGTTTTTTGGCCCAGTACTATCAGTGGTTAGTTTTGATAGCGAAGAAGAGGCATTACAACTGTCCAACGATACAGTCTATGGTTTGGCGTCCGGCGTCTTTACTCAAAACCTAACACGAGCACACCGCATGATTCGTGGCATTCGCGCTGGTATCGTATGGGTCAACACCTATCGAGTAGTTAGTCCCATTGCACCATTTGGCGGTCAAGGTATGTCAGGCCATGGACGCGAAGGCGGACTGGACGCGGCACTGGATTACACCAAAATAAAGTCAGTTTGGTTACGCACATCGGATGATGCCATTCCTGATCCGTTTGTGATGCGCTGAGTAGAACTTAGCCCATATGGAGAAATGAATAATGGGGGCATGCCTTGCTTAATCAGCTAATAAATTGCTGACAGGATTTTGCATACCTTGAGTGCCGCATTTTAATACATGAGTAAATTGAGGTGCTCTCTACAGTCTACTAGCAGAGTTGAAACTGAATGGTTATGTATTGGCAGGGTATGAAAATTAGGGCATAAAAGTATTTCAGAGAATAGCTATGAAACGTGATGAGACAATTGAACAACCTGAGCAGGAATTAAGCCATTATTCGGCCGAAGACGAATTGCCACTTCAATCTACTGAGAAAGAAGCGCTATTAATTCAAAGTGAAATTGTAATTCCAGGCTCACTAGACCCAGTGGATTTAACAGCAGAGAGGAATAACGTTAAGAATTTAGCTGGGGAAAATACGAGCAAACAAGCACCTGAATATGCTGGCGAGCAAGAAAAAAGTAAACCTATCAATAGAAAGTATGATCTTGCCGTTATGTGGCTATTAGTATTATTGCTTTCAGCCTATTTTATATATAAATTTCTAGTTTAGGTTTTCACCCAGCGCCCTATGGCATGCTGCAGATGTGAGAGTTGTCTGCCAATGGGGTAACATTAATGGGCAGTAGAAGTAATGTCTGACTAGTTTAATCAATAGATCTAATAATTTAAGGTGAAATTATGGTAACGAAAAAGGCGATTGAGACCTTTCTGCAGAACGAGTTTCCCCAGGTTAGTTTCATTATTGAGTGCGTTGGTGAAAAATCGGCAACGATTAGGAAGGAAATAAATCATGATCATCTAAGGCCTGGTGGAACAGTCTCAGGGCCAGTGTTAATGGAACTAGCCGATGTTGCTTTATATGTCGCCATTTTGAGTGAAATTGGTCTGGTTCCACTTGCAGTGACTACCAGTTTAAATATTAACTTTTTGCGCAAGCCGTCTGCGCAAAAAGATTTAGTCGCTAAATGTCACTTGATTAAAGTCGGAAAGTTATTGGCCATTGGAGAAGTATCGATTTACTCCGAAGGCTCTGTTGAGGTGGTCGCACATGCTGTAGGAACCTATGCGATACCGCCTGCCAGTAAGATCTAATAATCACCACCAAAAATTATTTGACAGCCAGCTAAGCCACTCTTCATGAAGGAAGGGCACAAGGGAAACCAGCCGCATTATCATTAAACTACTCATCGTAAGGCTCAATCGAGTCAACACTCATGGTGTAGGCCGAATGCACTTCCAGGCTATTCGCAACACCTGACTCATTAAGCAGGCTGTTTGAACGACTTGTTTGCAGTGTACCGGTAATCCAGACAGGTTGATAAATGTCGCTGAACTCAGTTTCTGCTTTTAATTGACCAAAGATTATTTGATTGGCAGGTGGCGGCGGAGTATGGGTACAGGCACCAAAGTAGGGCACCAGTAAAAACTCTCTCAGTAATGTGTTGCTAAATTCTAGGGGCAATACGAAACCAGGAATCTTTACCCGTTTACCATCCAGTTCATCATTGACGGGCGCGGCATCGAACTTTGCCTGGACTTCTTCCTCCAGGCGCAGCAGTTCATCGTCAGAAAGCGCGTTGTACTGCTGATCTGTCATGTCTTCAAAAACCTTGGTCGGGTTCCAGTCGGGCGGCGCCAAACTCCCCCACTGTATTTTTTCTGGATCAGTTAGATTCGAATCAGCCGCAAACGCACTGTTAAAACTCAGGCAGGATAATAGGAAAATAATAAGTTGGCACTTTAAAGACCACTGAATGTTTTGCACTTTTTTATCCTGTTTCATAGTCGGGTAGACATACCGTCAGCCAGTGAGTTCTGATAAGCCCGATACGCTGGGACCAGGCCGACGATAAAACCAGTGACGAGTAAAATCGAGACCATCAATATCTCTCTCTCATTGGGTAGAGTGATGGGTATGAATAAGCCGTAATTCGCTTCTATGATTGGTTGGCTTAACCCGAGTGCGGAATATAGTAGAACTATTCCAAGCAATATGCCTGCTATCGTTAATAACAGGGTCTCGGTGATCAGTAAGCCCATAATATGCCAATGGCTAGCCCCAACAGAGCGTAAAATGGCGACTTCACGCCTGCGTTCATTTAGCCCCGCAAGAGAGACTGCTAGCATTCCCGTGAGCGATGCCAATACAACAAATAGAGAAATAATCAATAGTGCCTTTTCTGCTACCGACATTAAGCTCCATAGTTCGAGCAGTGCAATACCGGGGAAAATGGCAAGCAGTGGTTCATCAGTGTATTCGTTAACATAGCGCTGAAGCCTGAATGATGTGACTTTGTTTTCGAGCCCTACTAGAAATGCTGTAATAGACTTGGGTTGTAGGTTGGACTCTGATAAAGTTTTACCGAACTTTCTTTTGTTAACCGCGCTTTGCCAGTTGATGTGCATGGCTTCGATACCGGCGAGGCTGACATGAACTGTCCTGTCTACGGGTGTTCCTGTATGTTCTAAGATACCGCTAATGACGAATGGTTTATCTTTGTGTTCAGAAAAACTAGTGCTCACAGTACCGTGTGAAATGACTACCTCATCACCGATAGAATAGCTTAATGATCTTGCGACTTCTGAGCCGACGACGGTATCAAATACATCGTCGAAAGGTTTACCTGAAGCGAGTTGAAGTTTTCGTTTTTGGCCATACTGGTAAAAAGCGAAATAATCTTTGCTAGTCCCCATAACACGAAAACCACGATGTGAATCGCCGAGTGATATAGGAATCGTCCATTTGACTCCTTTTTTTTGTGCGATAGCCTGGTAACTATCCCAGCTAATATTATTGGTGGCACTGCCTATTCTAAATACGGAATAGAGCAATAGCTGAATTGACCCACTGCGCGCACCGACAATAAGGTCTGTTCCTGAAATAGTATTCGCAAAACTACTTTGAGCGTTAACTCGAATTTTCTCGACACCGAGCAAAAGAACGACACTCACAGCAATAGAGACAATAGTTAATATTGCAGTCGAGTGTCGTCTACATAAACTTTTCCAGGCGAGCATTCGAAGATTCATAAGTCTCCCGAGGCATGGGCACTTATTGATGACATTTCAACTACTCGATCAAACAGAGGCTTGTGGGTCGGATCGTGACTGACATATAGCAATGTAGAACCGCTGGTCTTAACCTCATCAAACAGCAGTGCCATGAACGCCTGTCGTGAATCATAATCAAGGGACGATGTAGGCTCATCAGCAATAATCAATTGAGGCTGACCAATCAGCGCCCGAGCGGCTGCCACGCGTTGTTGTTGGCCGACACTTAACTCACTAGTGCTGCGGTCAAAACCAATCGTTGCATCTGAATACAAACGATTAAGTAAATAAATGGCTTCGTTAGCAACTGATCCGGAGCGCTCAATAGCATTCTGGCGCCTCACATCAGAAAATCGGCAGGGTAGGGTGACATTCTCCAAAATAGATAAATAGGGAATTAGGTTGAACTGTTGGAAGATAAAACCAATGCTGTCTGCTCGAACTCTGTCGCGCTGTAACTCTTTAAGTTTTAGAAAGTCTTGCCCCACAACCTCAACCTGGCCCTTTTGTGGAGTGACAATACCGCCGATAATATTGAGCAACGTTGATTTGCCAGACCCTGATGCGCCTTGAATGAATACATGCTCATGTCTGTCGATGCTTAGCTTACCAGATTGAATGCTGGGGCTTGCTTTGGCATGCCAGCTAAACTCGACATTCTGCAGTCGGATTAACGGAGCCTTTAATTCTGATGAATTCATTCGTTGTTCAATTTAATGATCGAGTTATCTATCGTTAATGTTTGCTTAGTTTGACCCAAAGAATCAATGACCTGAACGTCTACTTTATTGATGGCAGGAAATAGTGCCATTAGTTGAACATCGATCGCAGTTAAACGATCGGCCTGTTCGCATTGCAAGTCGAATTCCGCCAAAAACTCTGCATGTTCAGCCTTAAGGGTTTCATCTTTATGTTCGTCATGATCTGAATGTTCGTCATGATCTGAGACCCAATTTGAAAAAGATCGAAGCACCTTACATTCTGGTTTTCCACGCAATTTAAAAGCAGTATCAAAGCTAGAGAGCTTACTTTTAGCATCGGTAATTAAAGATCTCTGCTCTTCATCGTTAGGAGCGTACTCAAAACCTACGATATTAGCGGCCGGTGACTCGAAGCGAATAGCAATCACATTGTCATCTATTGCAATGTCGAGGCTTGCGCTACCATGCTCATGTGAATCTAGCGTCTCACTCGCTAATGTTTGAAACGTGGTCAGGCTCATAAGCGAGCTGAGCAATACGATGGTAATAGGTTTAATAGTTTTCATGATGTCCGCATAAATTGTTATAACATAACATAACATTAATTTATAATCGAAAGTTTGTACAGCTAAATTTTTCTTACCTGAACGCAAACAGTTAACCGTCGATGTTTAAGTATTAATAATGCAACAATATTTCCAGTGAGGTGAATTCCAATTGCTTATTAAAGTGTGCGTTGTTATTAGCCTGGAACGATATAGTGTGGGAGTGAAAAATGAATTCGGATCAGTTATTTTGCACCTGTAACGTGAACAAAAGGTGCGATAGATGAAAGTTTCTTGAACGGGCATAATCCTAAATACAGAAGAGTATGATGAGTGTGTTTCTTTTTATGGTGATCTATTTGGCCTGAAGGTTCTCTTCAAAGAAAATGAAGGTGATTTCAAGCTGACCTGTTTTGAGTTTCAAGGATCATATTTAATGGTTGAGACAGCAGGGGTTGCAAAACCCAAAGCAAAATTGATGGAAGAAAGTTGCACCAAGCTAAGATTTAACGTTTCAGATATTGAAGAAGCACTATCAACGATCACTTTATTTGCGTTGAAGCTGAAATCCTGAGAAGCGAGTGGGGTGCAACAATCAATATCCATGATCCTGATGGCAATAGAATTGGCATTAGAGATGAAGCAACCTTTAGAAGCTAAATTAAAGGTTAATCATTAACTCTTTAAATAACACATATGAGTTTTCGTTGCGAACATGACGGTCCGCCACATACGTAGTGCAGCAATATGGATCAAGGGATGAAAAATAGAACTGGTTATCTATCTTACGGCAAAGCTATTTGAGTATTTTGATGCCGAGAGATATGAGCTGATTGGTTTAATCAGTGGTCATTCGATAAAGCATGTACTAGCGGCGGTGGTTTTATTGGTAATACATTAAACTGACCAAAACTTGCGTATTACACAGTCTCAGCTTTAAATGGTTTGGGGTCAATTAAGGACATTTTTAAGATAAAGTTTGACCTTTACCCTCGTAAATGGAATCGCTGGGTAACGATTGTTGGGGAATCAATATTAAGTCCTCTGTGGCTGTGCCCCTATGATCTGGTGAGTTTTTGAGCTTAGTGGGTAATGTCTAAAATCAAACCATCGTGGCATAATAGCTGATTGAAATTTTTTGGCGTCATTAATTAGATGAAGAAGTCCCATTTTAGCTGGATATTACCGATATCCAGTTTTGTTCTAGCCATTTTAGCCTTTCTTTCATTGTCGCGTTTACTGTTGGTTAGCTGGCAGTTTGACAGGGTATCTGACACAGGTGGTTTCTGGTTTGTGCTGTTCCAGGGTATTCGTTTTGACCTATCTTTATTAGCAATATTACTTGTCATACCGTTTGCTTTACTGCCCTTACTTGGCATTCACCAAAGAAGCATGAGCATTGCGCTTTGGGTTCTCAAACTATATCTGTTAATACTGACCGGTGTTGTGGTGTTTTTGGAGCTAGCAACTCCGAATTTTATTCTGCAGTTTGACTTCAGGCCAAATGTCTTATTTTTGGAATATTTAAAATATCCGAAGGAAATTATCACTATGCTAGTGAAGGGATACCCCCTTCAGTTGCTGCTCGCCATCATCCTCACTGCTGTCGCACTTTACGGTATGAACCGACTTTTAAACAAAACCATAGAAGTGGTACAACCGAGTATCATTTGGAGTGCGCCATTTCTGTCTTTCCTGGTACTTATTTTGTGCGTATTGGCAGGTAGATCGACACTTGATCACCGAGCCATTAATCCCAGTATTGTCGCCTTTTCAAATGATTCGTTAGTCAATTCGCTGGCACTTAGTTCTAGTTATTCTGTTGCTTATGCCCTCTATGAAAAAACACGTTATGAAAGTGGTGATGAACATCCCTATGGCAGTATGGATGAAGCAGCAATGATTGGTGAAATCTACCAGGCGATGGGGATGACAAAGGATGATTTTACGAACTCTGATATCCCGACTTTGCGTTTGCAAAAGTCGAAACTGATCAAGGGTTCGGATAGACCAAAAAATCTGGTGATTATCCTCGAGGAAAGTCTGGGTGCTAATTATGTAGGTAAGTTAGGTGGGCATGATGTGACGCCAAATTTGGATGCGTTAGCGCAACAAGGTATCTGGTTTAATCAGCTCTATGCAACCGGTACGCGTTCTGTACGTGGTATCGAAGCGGTTATTACTGGGTTCCTACCGACACCTGCCCGCAGTATTGTCAAACTGGGTGGCAGCCAACATAATTTTTTTACTGTCGCACAACTACTGGCTAGGCAACAATATTCAACATCGTTCATTTATGGTGGTGAAGCCCACTTTGATAATATGAAACGTTTTTTCTCACAGAATGGATTTAACCATATTATTGATGAGAATGATTATAAAAAACCTGACTTTTACGGTTCCTGGGGTGTATCAGATCAAGATTTATTCAATAAAGCGCACGATACTTTTAACCAGCATCACAGTGACGGCGAACCTTTTTTTAGTTTAGTGTTTACCTCAACTAATCATAGCCCATTTGACTTTCCTGATGGTCGCATTGAGCTAGTTGAGCAACCTAAGGCAACCGTGAAGAACGCGGTGAAATATGCTGATTTTGCTTTGGGTGAATATATTGAAAAAGCAAAAAAATCCAATTATTGGAAAGATACCATATTTTTAATTATTGCTGATCATAGTGATCGGGTATTTGGCAGCGATCTAGTGCCAATAAAACAGTTTCGGATACCAAGTCTGATTCTTGGAGAAGGTATTGTACCCAAAGAAGTTAACCGAATTGTTAGTCAAATCGATATGCTGCCGACGCTTTTATCTATGATGGGCGTGTCTGCAGAACACCCAGCGATTGGTATCGATTTAACTCGCCCAGACCTGTTACAGATTCCGGGTCGAGCGATAATGCAATACGGCAGTAATCAAGCTTATTTAGAAGGAGAGAAAGTGGTTATATTACAAAAGGACTTACCGCCACAGCAGTTTGATTACCAGAATGAAAAGCTGACTCCTTCTTTGGCAATAGACCCGGAATTTCAACAACGCAGTGAAGCCCATGCACTTTGGGCAATGTGGGCTTATAAGACAAAATCCTATCGACTACCGAAGCAGTAGCTCAAGGTAATGGCAAGCTAGAAGGTTCTTTCTATCGGGTTCTTTTGTGGTCATTTTTTTGCATAGATGAGCTATTTTAAACGATTGTGCCGGGTAGAAAGCATGGCTTGTTGAGACAATTTAACAAGGGTAAGAATATCTCTATGTTCAGAAAAAAAATAGCGACATTATTTTTTATAATCGCAATCACTCTATTGTTTTTCGTCTGTTTGACACTTTGGTCTTTCAGTAATGATCTAGTTAATCGTGGCATCCTTTTAATCCCAGTATTTATTCTTATTTGGATTAACTTTAGATCTAGTCGGTATTTAGCGAGGACTAAGCATTTTCGCTATCTTTATTTAATACCTTTAACGGCCTTATTCAGCATCAATGTGATTGTCATTAGTTATGACGTGGCATTGAGTTACAGCGATTACCATTTAAAACAAAGGACATACTCTGACATTAATAGTTGTTCAAAGGTATGGGCGACTAGAGGGTTTGTTCCTGGTGATTCAACAATCACGCCGGATGGTAAGCAAAATTCGATTGGGAGTATTCAACTGGCTTTCGACAATGCAGCTGTCGGAAATGAAGTTGATGTTTTTTATGACGTGGTGATGGGGCGGTACGTCGTATCTCATGATAGAAATCCATACAACCTGAAAAAAGGTGAGCTTTTAACCTTAAATGAATTGTTCATTGCTACTGGGGACGAAGGGTACTTTTGGCTCGACTTTAAAAAACTGCGTCATCTTGATAAGGAGCAGTTGGCAAATGCGATCGCTAGATTGGATCTGATATCGTCAACGGGTGATCTTAAAAATAGGATTTATATTGAAGGGGCAGCACCTATTAATTTAAATGCATACCAAAGGGCTGGGTTTAAAACGATTTTTGATACCCATCCTATGGTTGATAGTCATCTGCTAACGCCACTTGTTGTCAATGTTTATAAAATAGCTTATTACCTTGGTGATTTCACTGTTATCGGTATGAACTATGGCGACAAAGTATCGCCTATTTATGGCAAACGAGTTCGTCAGATTTTAGGCAATACCCCTAGCTTTATTTACCATGTGCCAAATGATAAGGCATTACTAAAAGAACTATCATCGGTGAGTCAAATTCAGGTGTTACTGGCTCGCGATCAAAGTTTGAATCTGTTTGGAATTACTCATTGCAATTGATCAGTTCCGATCGAAAGAACTCCCAATTGAACACTAATTTAGCGGGTACAAAAGTTTATATTTTTTGTCATGAAGTTGAGATGTACCGCTGAATCCTACCTCTGACGAAGAATTCAGTTGTTGCCAGAAACACACTCGTCCTTCTAACCAGTATTTCTAAGTCCTGCCGCAATCGCGTTTATAGAACTTAGCAACGCGCCTTGCCATTCCATGCGCTGATGTTCTGATGTTGATTCGTCCCTATATTTTTTGAGCAAGCTAATCTGTAAGTATCCAAGTGGATCCAGATAAGGGTCGCGACGGGTCAAAGACAGCATGAGTACTGGATCATTTGATAGCAGTTGTTTGATGTTGGCGATATCTAAACATTGTTCAACCGTTTTTTTATGTTCCTTTAGTACTTTGCCAAATACTGTCTTGCTGAGCTTTTCGTCGTGACACAACTTGCTGTATTCGAGTGCAGTACGCATGTCACATTTGAAAAGAGACATTTGAAGATTACTCACCATAGCCGCAAAGAACGGCCAGCGATTGTTCATCTCGCGTAACACTTTCAGTGACTTGGGGTTTTCTTCTAACCATTGTGTCATAGCAGAACCAACGCCATACCAGGCTGGCATCATATGGCGTGACATGCTCCAACCAAAGACCCAGGGAATGGCGCGCACTGAGGATTTTGACATATCGCCTTTTCGACGATGTGATGGCCTTGACCCTATATTCATTAAACCAATTTCACTGACCGGTGTTGCTTCGTAAAAATACTCGAAAAAGCCTTCTGTCTTATCAGTCAGGTCGCGGTAAGTGTGTTCGGATAAATCCGATAATTCCTGCATGATTGGGAGGTAATCGTCATAGCTTGTTTTGTCTTCGCGAACAATGCACAGGCTTGCCTTCATTAATCCAGTAATGCCCATAGCCAGTTCATAATGAGCGGTCTCGACGTTGCCATACTTATGTGACAGCACTTCACCTTGTTCGGTGAACTTAATTTGACCGAGCACAGTTTTTGGTGGTTGAGACATTATGGCCTCATGGGTAGGGCCACCACCTCGCGTAATCGTACCACCACGGCCATGGAACATACGGCATTGCACACCATGCCGCTGAGTAATTTCGACCACCTTTTGTTGGGCCTGATAAAGTCCCCACGAGGCCGAGACAATGCCGCCATCCTTACAGGAGTCTGAGTAACCAAGCATGACTTCCTGCATGTTGTTGGACTTTGCAAGCAGACTTTTGTAAGTCGCATTTTGTAGTAAGGTATCGAGTACGGTATCGATATGTGCGAGGTCATCGATGGTCTCGAATAGCGGTGATATTTCGATATCGCAAAAATATTCTTGACCTTTTTTGCCCGCTAGTCCAACAAGATAGGCTAGATACATCACCTCCATAATATGGCTGGCAGTATGGGTCATCGATATCACATAACTGCCAATACAGCGTGCGCTGATTTCATTGCGCATTTCATAAACGGTATGGAATAAATCAAAAGTTTTTTGATTATCTTCGGTTAACTGTTTGATGTCGAAATCAGGATGGTTGCCTGATTCGATTTGGTCGCTCAAAAACTCTATTCGCTGTGCTTCGTCGAGCTTTTCATAATCGCCAATAGCAGCTTGCGATACGATCTCTGTGACGACATTGGTGTGCAGCGTCGATTCCTGTCGAAGGTCAAGTGCTACCATGTGGAAACCAAATGTTTCGGCGATTCGGATAAGGTCTTTTAAATCTGCATTAGCAACCGAAAACTCTCCGTGACTGATGAGAGAGTCACGGATTAGATACAAATCATTAAGGAATTCTTGTTCACTTGAATAGGCATGTTCGCTTTTGGGTGTTTCGGTATTACGGAGTTGGTTTCGGATAACGGCAAGGTTTTTCTTTAACCGGTAATGCATGTGGTAAAGCTTGCGTCGATAAACTTCGTCTTCGAATTGGTCGCGTTTGTCGTCAAATGCTTTCACACCCATTTTTTCATCTTCGCGCAGGCTTGCCATAAATTCATCGCTTGGCGTGAACCATTTGGTCGACATAGTAAGTACCTGGGTCAGCTTGTATATTGCGCTGACATGTTCAGTCAATATTTCCTCAGCATGCATGCGTAAAGCCATGCGGGTAATATCTGATGTGACAAATGGATTACCGTCTCGATCACCGCCAATCCACGAACCAAAGTTGATGAAGCTGGGCACTTTGACGATCGGATTACCAATAATATCTTCACCATAGGTTTGGATAACTGCTCTTTCTAGATGCCGATAGTCGATTTTGACGGCTTCAAACAAGCTGCGTTGAAAGTAATGCAAGCCCAATTTGATTTCGTCTGACACGGTTGGTTTGGTGCCACGGACTTCATTGGTTAACCACAAAACTTCAATTTGTGTTTGCAAGTCATTAACCAGATCATCACGCTCGAAATGAGTTAGTCTGGGGTCTGTTAACTGGTCGATAATGGTGAAGAAGGTGCGTTGCAATTGCATCACAGTTCGACGTTTTGATTCGGTTGGGTGTGCGGTAAATACAGGCGTATAAGATAGATTGTCAAAAAGAGTTTGTAGCTCTTGAGCTGTAATTTCCTGGTCTTGAAACTCTTGCATGGTATGGAAGAATGAACCTGTCCAGGCAGCATGACCCTCTTTTTGAACCGAGCTTCGTCGTTGACGATGGAGGAAATCTTCTTCGGCAATATTGACCAAATTGAAGTAAATAGTGAAAGCGCGAGTGACTTGATTAACAACGTATGGGTCGAGACCCTCAATTAGTTTCATCAGCGCATGGCGCTGTGGTTCGCTATTTCGCCGGCGTAACTGGATGAAGCCGGTCCGGAGTGATTCAACCGCATGAAAAACCTCGGGCCCTTCGTGTTTGAGCAACACATTACCGACTAACTTACCCAACAGTTTAACGCGTGATCGCAGGTCTTTGTCTGACTTTGCATGAAAGCTAATGGCTTGATTGCTCATGGGGTTTTCCTGGATGACAGGTGGATGAGTATATCAAAGCCGTTTTCGTTGTATGTCGTAAAACCGATTGTTTTGATGGCCGTGACGACAAACCCGCCATTGACGTCATTGAGCCAAAAATAATTCTTGGCAATGTCAGATGTCACTTTCAATGAGGTTATTGCTGATGTATAAAACCACTATGTTTCTGTATCAAACACCTGCGCTGTACTCGCTAGATAAAATGGCCGTTGAACTTGATGGTCTGCTAGAAATCGAGCTAATGCAACGGGCTGGAACGCGCGTTTGGCAAGTGATTAAAACACGCTGGGGCCGTCAACTGAAGGCCATTACTGTGTTTGTGGGGTGTGGTAATAATGGTGGTGATGGTTTTGTCGTAGCGCTCCAAGCTATTGCAGCTGGTCTGGCTGTCCAACTCATTAGCCATGGCGATTTGACTGGGCAATCTAGTACTTCAGCTCATTTTCGACAACTGTGGCTAGAGGCAGGCGGAACGATCGAGGCATGGCAACATCAGGCAATACAGGGACAGGTCATTGTCGATGGTTTACTTGGTATCGGTTTGAGTCGCGCTCTAGATGAATCCTACATAAAGCTCATTAACACCATCAATCAGACAAAAGTCCATACAGTGTCAATTGATATTCCGTCAGGATTAAATGCCGATACTGGTATGGCCCAGCCTGTCGCGCTGATGGCAGACGTCACCATAACTTTTTTTGCGCACAAAACAGGACAGTTTCTCGGCGATGGCCCAGATATTTGTGGCGATATTATTGTCGATGAATTGGGTGTCTCTGCTAGCACCCTAGCCAAAGCATTTCCAGCCTTAGTGGTCATCGATGAAGGAAATATCCGCTTACCAGTCAGGCGATTACGCAATTCGCACAAAGGTTTGTTTGGGCATGTACTGGTGATTGGTGGTGATAAGGGCATGAGTGGCGCAGCATTGCTTACGGCTCAAACGGCATTGCGAGCTGGTGCTGGCATTGTCAGTGTCCTAGTACATCCAGACTGTGTTCATGCGCTATCGACAACGCCAGAGCTTATGGTAAAAAGCTGGCGCGAGATTGATAGTTGCATCGATTCAGCCACGGTAATTGTGGTTGGGCCTGGTTTAGGACAAGGGAAGGAAGCTGCTAACTGTTTGCAGTATTTATCGGGCTTAAGCACTGACATTCCTATGGTGGTCGATGCCAGTGCTTTGAGTGCCGAGTTCCTTGATTCATTGTCATCTAGCCAAATTGTCATTACTCCGCACCCCGGAGAAGCAGCGGGGCTCTTAGCCATTTCAACCAAAGGGATTCAAAGTAACCGACTAGCGGCAAACCAGAAACTCGTCGAACGCTTTGGTGTAGTGAGCTTACTGAAAGGCTCTGGAAGCCTCATTCAACGACCCGGTTCACTACAATTAGATACTGATACTATGCCTGGCATAAACGTCCGAGGCCACCCAGGTATGGCGACAGCTGGTATGGGCGATGTACTCGCGGGTTTAATTGCAGGGTTGATTGGTCAAGGCTTAGCGCTGTTTGATGCGACAAAAGCAGGCGTGTTAATTCACGCATTATGTGCCGAAAACTATCTGCATGATAATGACGAGATTAGCTTGATCGCAACTGATATTATCGACCAGTTACCCAAGGTCATAAAGCAGCTGCGTCAGTATTCTGCGTAATCCACTACTAGCTTTTCGGGTTGATAATTCAACCCCGCCAATTGATTAACTTCCTATGCCAAAATATCGTGTCGTTCACAACAATCACTACTCGTTTCAAACAGCGGTCAATAGCGGTTCATTTGAAGCTAGATTAAGGCCGATAGATAGCCAGTTTCAGCAGGTTGATTTTAGCCAGTTTGTATTGCGCCCATTGGCTTACCAGCAAACTGTTCGTCACGATGAGTTCGGCAATCATGTTAACCATTTCGAAGTCTCTCAAAACTTACGATCCTTCAAACTCAGCGCTATCCATACCGTCACCACACTTCCGAGGCCAAAAATCAATTTAAATCAATCGCAGCCCTGGGAGCAAATAGCCTGTGGGATTGAAGATAGCGATGAGATTATAAAGTACCAGCCAAAAACCACTGGCTTTAACGTTTATACGCGTAACAACCAAGCATTGTTAGACTATACAGTGGCGTCGTTTGTGCCAGATCGACCGATATTGGATGCCACGCATCATTTGATGCAGCGTATCTATGAAGATTTCAAATATGATTCAGCTGCCACTGACGTTACCACGACGGCTATAGACGCATTTCAATTGAAGCGTGGCGTTTGTCAGGACTTTTCTCATATCGCGATCGCTTGCTTACAGTCACTTGGTTTACCTGTGCGCTATGTGAGCGGTTATCTTGATACTCATTCAGCATCGCCTGGTGGCTCTCGAGTTGCCCCAGCCAACACTTCCCATGCCTGGTTTTCTGTTTTTGACGTGCAATTCGGGTGGGTTGATTTTGACCCGACTAACGATTGCATGCCCGGCGAAAAATACATTACGCTTGCCTATGGTCGCGATTATGATGACATTGCGCCATTATCTGGACAAGTGGACAGTGCCGGTCGAAATCAGCTAGAGGTAAGGGTTGAACTGACAATAATCACGTAGATTTTTTGTTCGATGACAGGGTCTAATGTAATAATCAGGCAAAGACAAATACCCTGATCATAAATATACTTCAGCGCATCAATCTACCTTTCAAACCACTAAGTAAAAAACACAAATTACTAATGCAAACCACAAAAATACCTGAATCAATACTTATCACGGACGAATTACAAATGCGTCAGCTGGGCGCCCAGCTGATCGCTGCCTGCAGTTCTGGGGGAGTGATTGCGTTGCACGGTGAGCTAGGAACCGGAAAAACAACAATGGTTAGAGGAGCATTGCAATCACTCGGTGTTAGTTCTGGTGTACGAAGCCCAACCTACACCTTGGTCGAATACTATGAATTCAAGCCATTATCGATAGCGCATTTCGATTTATATCGCCTATCGGATGGCGAAGAGTTGGAATATCTGGGTTATCGAGACTATTTAACAGCCGACACGCTCTGCCTGATCGAATGGCCAGACAAGGCTGAGGGCTACCTGAGTGATATCGGGTTAAACTTGTATCTTGCATATGATGAGAAGGGGAGGCGGCTCAGTATCGAACCTTGCAATGCATGGGGACGAGAAATTGTAGCGGGTTTAAATCTTTAACTTTTATTTAGAAAGGTTCAGTATCTACTTAATAAATATAGAAAAAATGTTAATTTAATTGTTGATTTATTGACGATCTTTGACTATAAATAGATCCTAAGTTTAGTCATAAAGAGGTTTCTTAGGAAATATTATGGATCCGCTCGCTATAGCACGACGATTATTCCTCAAACGCCTGGCTCGTTACGGTGCTACTGCTGCGTTACTGACTGGTGGTGGGAAAGCATTGGCTGGCGCTAAAACGTCACTAACCGGCATTCGAGTTTCGCAAACATCCGAAGACCATACGCGTGTTGTATTTGATTTGTCATCGGGAACTGAGCACAAACTTTTCACCCTCAGTAATCCACCTCGCGTAGTCATTGATTTAAAAGGAACTCGAGAAGGTAGTGCGCTCTCTGTATCGAATAAAAAAACCAGTTTAATGCGTAACCTGCGCTCGGCAGATAAAAGCTCGGGTGATTTAAGAGTCGTTCTTGACTTAAAAAGCAAAGTAAGACCACGCAGTTTTTCGTTACAACCGGACGGGAAATCAGGTCATCGTCTTGTCGTTGATCTACATGGCACCAATTTAAGTCCAACACCCATTAAAACCAGCCAACAGGAACAACGCAAACATAAGAAGGAATATATTATTGCTGTCGATGCCGGGCATGGTGGTCGTGACCCAGGCGCTGTAGGTAAAAAAGGCACACGTGAAAAAGATATCACCCTTGCTGTAGCCAAAAAAATGAAAACACTGATTAACCGCACGCCTGGTTATAGAGCAATATTGACCCGTGATGGTGATCGATACATCGGATTACGCAATCGAGTAAAAATTGCGCGTGATAATCAAGCTGATTTATTTTTGTCGATACACGCCGATTCATTCAGAAGCGCGAAGGTTCAAGGTGCTTCGGTTTATGCATTGTCACTCAGGGGCGCTAGTTCAGAAGCGGCAAAATGGATCGCAGAAAAAGAAAATGCTTCTGACTTGATTGGTGGTATTAGCCTGGATGACAAAGATGATTTAATCGCGTCGGTATTGCTTGATTTATCACAGACAGCCACTATTCAAGATAGCCTGGAGCTTGGTTCAGTTGTGTTGAAGCAAATGGGCAAAGTAGCCAAACTGAATAAGAAATATGTGCAGCAAGCCGGTTTTGCGGTCTTAAAAGCACCGGATATGCCGTCCATACTGATCGAAACTGCTTTTCTCTCTAACCCGAATGAAGAGCGAAAACTACGATCCAGTAAGCATCAGCACAAATTAGCCAAGGCTGTTTTTGCAGGTATCAAAGTGCACTTGAGAAACCGCCAGGTTTAACCGATCGAATAGAGGTCAGTAATACCGACTAAGGGAATTCGCTATGGAAAATAGCATTAACCTACCGATCTGGCTTTTCGTGCTACTAGTCGTCACCTCATTGGTGATGATTCTTGACCGCCTCTTGTTACCTAGTTTTCGATGGTATTTACGTCGACGTGTTAATCGCGTTATCGATGAAGTAAACAACCGACTCGAAATCGAAATTCGGCCATTTCAATTAACTAAAAAAGAGGCTCTAGTCGAGCAGCTCGTCTATGATGACAAAGTGGTTCAGGCAATTAAGGAATATGCCGCTGAACACCAAATGCCCAAAAACCTAGTTCAAGCTAAAGTATTGCGTTACGCAAATGAAATAGCCCCTTCCTTCAATGCTTATATCTACTTTCGGTTTGGTTATTGGTTATCAAAAACGATTGGTCATTTACTTTATCGAGTCCGAGTTGGTTTCTATGATAATGACCTGCTTAAAAAAATTGACCAAAATTCGAGTGTTGTTTTTGTCATGAATCATCGTAGCAATCTCGATTATATTCTGGTTTCTTTCCTTGCTGCAGAAAAAACAGCCTTATCTTATGCTGTTGGAGAGTGGGCCCGAATATGGCCGTTACAGGCGCTCATCAAATCAATGGGGGCTTTTTTTGTGCGCCGTAATTCTCGTAACGTGCTGTATCGGCGGGTGCTCGAACGATATGTGAACTTGGCAACAAGGGCAGGGGTCTGTCAGGCTGTTTTTCTGGAAGGTGGCCTTACCCGCGACGGCAAACTGCGTGAACCAAAGCAAGGCTTCCTCGATTACATGTTACGAGACTACCACGCCGAAATAGACCGAGATGTTGTGTTTGTTCCGATTGGCATCAATTATGACAGGGTGATAGAGGATATTAGTCTGGTACGAAAATTAGATTCAAATGCGCAAAAGAGAAGTTTTTTGTTTGTTCTCAAAACAACCTTACACTTTGCTTTTAAAACACTTTTTATGAATCGTAAAAAACGTTGGTTACGTTTCGGCTATGCCAGTGTTAATTTTGGTAAGCCTCTGGCTATGCGAGAGTACTGCCAAACAGAAGGGTTGGATTTTAGTCAATTGTCGCAGGAAGACAGATTCGAACAAGTCAAAAAACTAAGCATTCGGTTAATGACCGAAGTGTCTGACGTGGTACCTGTATTGCCAGTGTCCTTGATGTGTGAAGTGTTGTTAGCACATCGATCAGAATGGCTGAGCGAGTTCGAATTGAAATCGTTTGCGGTGAATCGAATGACAGAACTGGAACAGTTAGGCGCACCGATAAAAATTAAATCAAATGTTAGCGAGGCCGTATTAACCGCCGCGATGTCGATGTTAATCGGCCGAGGGTTTATCGAAAAACGCGAGCATGATCAATTGATACAAGTGAGATCGAACTCACTGGATATTATTAACTACTATGCCAATTCCATTGTGCAGTGGCATAAAGATTCAAATTTAAAAAGTGATTAGCAGTAGTGTTCAGCCTAAACTGAATTGCGGCATTCGCCACAAAGACGAGCTGTCATACTGGCGAATGCCAGTATCTAGTGGCTTGATATAGGTTCGATTAAGACATGTGGCGGATAGCGCTTTGCTCTTCCGTCCAACGTTATGGCATTCGCCACAAAGACTGATATCCTTTCTGTGGCGACTTTTTAACTAACCAGTAGCACTATGCTGAGCAAACTTGCTAATCACCTCAAAACACTGATTAAAGGAGCCTGACGTTAATCGATTTTAACGACATTAATTTGAAAGAAATCGAGCAACGCTGCCCGATATTCATCAGACTCTTCGACGTTACTATGCACAACATTTTTCACAATCCGGTAAATAACGGCTGAATTAACCAACTGATCGAGTAGTTTGTCGGTGTGAATGTTAGGCACGACAGGGTCAAACTCGGCAGCTACAACGAGTACTGGTGCGGTAATATCGGCGGCACGATTAACCGATTCAAACTTGTCTCGAACGAGGTAACGGGTTGGAAACATTGGATAATGTGATTGAGCTACTTCAGTGATACTGTCGTACGGCGTGAGTAATACCAGTTTTTCGATGTCTCGATTGGCAGCCACATAAACCGCTACACCACTGCCTAAACTTCGACCTATGACGGATATCGATGAATGCTCTGACTTAATTTGGTCGTATATGAAAAGTGCATCCGAAAATAAGCCTGCTTCGGTTGGGTTACCTGAACTCTTTCCATAACCTCGATAATCTACCAAATAGACACTATATTCTTGTAATACAGCTTCGAACAAGTCGATGTTGCCGCTAATTTGTTCGGCGTTACCACCAAAATAAATAACGGCATTGCGCTTCCCTTGATTGAGTACCCAGCCATGCAGGTCTATGTCTTTGTTTTTGAAAACAATGGTTTGTCGATTAATGTTACTAACCTCACCAACAGCAGGAAACAACAAGGTTCGTTGAAAAATATAAAGTAAAAAAATCGCTATCAAATAAATAATGGCTAGTACGGTAATGATGGAAACAAGTAATTTCATATAATAAAATCTGTAAATTCTATTGTTAGAGTCTGATGGGCTTCACAAACAGGTTGTTATCTTCTTGAATTTTAATTGATTCAGGGCGATGATAAACTATATCGACTTTGCCTTCACAGGATAAACCATGGATTCTAGTGCGGAACGTTCAGACCAGGTTATTAAAGATTTCAAAAAACAGAAATTAGCGAGCAGTGCGTTGCGCAGAGTTCATAGACTAATAGAAAGTTACGATGAGGGTCGTAAATCTGATATTCATTGGGCTAGAGTGGGACTGATCACACTCGCTATCTTATTGTTGGTTAGTCTGTCTATATACTTGTTTGGAACGACAGAAGTGAAAATAAACTGAATACATATTGCTTTTATCTCTGGCTTGCCAGTTCAAATTTTTCTAGCAAATAATCGAGCAGTTTGTTCATCGACTGATTAAGTAATACTGAGTCCCTATTGATTAAGTGTTGCAACATTTCTTCGTGTAGGGTGATGATATCACTGCGCTCTCGCACCACCGTGACGATCATATTGGTAACCGGAATGAGTGCCTCGATAACGGTATACATCACAAATCTCACCATACCATTTCCAGCTGAATCGACTAAAGCTCGATGAAAAGCAACATCGGCATGGCAAAACGCTTCGTCACTGATATCGGGCATCTTCTGTCGTTCGAGTGCCGTTTCGATATCGGCAATATTCGCTGCTGTCGCATTTTTCACGGCATGCTCCAGACAGCCACCCTGCAAGATTCTTCGAGCATCAATGATCTCAACAATATCGAGTGCCCCCATACCCACTAGCAATGTGGCTGCACCACTTAATGAACCTGCTAGTTCTTCGTAGCTGGGTTGAATCACAAAGTTGCCACCACTGGGGCCGCGACGAGCACGCACTAAATTTTGCGCTGCAAGTCTTTTCAAGGCTTCTCGGACACTGGGGCGTGACACACCATAACGCTGCGCTAGTTCATCTTCGGTTGGCAGGCGGTCACCGATTTTGAACTGACCACTGACGATTGCTTCTCGTAGTTGCTCAGCAATTTGTTTAGAAATACTAGATTTTACAATACTTGATTTAAGAAAGGGGGTGGTTTGCACTTTAAAGCTCATTGTTAGCGTTGTTGTGATTGTACCCGATATCAAATCAATTGCGTTGACATCTATTTGTCTTACAAATAACATAATTACACATTTTGAGGAATTTAACCATGAGCAAAACTTTTCAGGGCTATCAGGTCAACAAAACCGAATCAGGTCAAACCTGCGAATTAAAGCAGCTAAGTGATGATGACTTAATGGATGGAAATGTAACGATAGCGGTTGAGTATTCAACGCTAAATTACAAAGATGGTTTAGCTTTAACAGGCAAGTCACCAGTCGTACGTAAGTTTCCTTTAACACCAGGAATCGATTTTTCTGGCACGGTTACCGAATCGGAACATGCCAACTTCAAATCGGGTGATCGAGTTGTACTGAATGGATTTGGTGTTGGAGAAGTGCATTCAGGGGGCTATGCCCAGAAGGCACGAGTGAATGGTGACTGGCTTGTTGGCTTACCAGAAAAGATAGACTCTCGTAAGGCAATGGCAATCGGCACTGCAGGTTATACCGCTATGCTTTGCGTTATGAAGTTAGAGCAACATGGCATTAAACCTGAAGATGGGAAAATACTAGTCACTGGTGCCACAGGCGGCGTGGGCAGTGTTGCGGTTGCAATATTAAGTAAGCTGGGTTATTCGGTGACAGCTGTGACTGGCCGTATGGCTGAAAAAGAATATTTGGAAAATCTGGGTGCTAGTGATGTCATCGAACGTCAAGGTTTTGCTGAGAAAGCTCGTCCTTTGTATAAGGAATTGTGGGCAGGTGCGATCGATGTTGCCGGTGGCAATACTTTAGCGAATGTCATTAGCCAAATGAAATATGGTTCTGCCATAGCGGCTTGTGGACTAGCGGAATCAATGGATCTGCCCACATCGGTTGCACCATTTATTTTGCGTGGCATCACTTTATACGGCGTAGACTCGGTAATGGTTTCTATAGCAAAGCGCCAACAGGCCTGGAACCGATTAGAGCAGGATCTAGATTTTGATTTACTCGAAGGTTTATCATTTGATCTGGATTTTAATGATTTGCCCCAAGCAGCCAGTGAAATACTGGAAGGCAAAATTCGCGGCAGAGCAATAGTTAAAATACCCGCTTAAAAACTAAGTTAATGTAGCTCAATTGCGCGAGTCCGACACCAGGACTGATTCCAACCCTGGTGTCGATCACCATGCTGAACGGTGACCCTGGCGCCTATTAGATTAGCGTTACTTACTAATGATGGTATAAACATCACAAACCACTGATTCGAGTAGTGTCATAAATCCGTTCTAAAACGCAATAGGCAACCGACACCGCCAAGTTCTAAAAGTACATCAGAACACTCTACCACTTCAACAGGGCAATCTATTTTTCCTGCCTGGCGCACCAGCTCTTCACGAAGATCAGCAGGACGTACGGTGTTAGAATTGCAATGTGCACACAGGTCGGTTTCAGGTGGGTTTTCACCCATTTCATCGCAAGTTGAGCAAACCCAGCCAGGATCCGGATGATAATCCTGCAACATTACTAGCGTATCTACCTTTCCCTGTCGAAGCTTATGCAGGCAGTCTTTTGCACCGACCGCAGCTGGGCCCTGAGTACGTACCGCCTGTATCAAACGATCAGCAATGGATTGAGAATCCTGTTCTTCCTGCTCGACAAAAATACTCAAAGTGGCTGTTACTATATCGGTTTCAGCATCTCGGTGGCTAGCAGGAATTATATCCATCAGTTTCGAGTTTAGATGAGGTGTTAATGCACCTCGTATACGAGCGGTAATCTGCGGGTCGCCCGCTATAATAAGGTGACTATGATCGTCACTGTGCATCAATTTTTCCAGTGTTGCTAACTTTTCCTGAAGAAACTGATTTTCACGATGATTTCGAAACAGTTGATATTGTGTCTCACTCCACCCCTCACCAACGCGATCACGACGACCGGGATGTTCCGACCAGGTCTGAACGGTTGCTGCTCCCAGATTAACTTCAATAATACGTACCCATTCAGTCGTCGCGATCATTAACAGGTATCGCTCATAAGTGTCTTTCAGTTCAATCAGGTTGTAGATGTTGGGTGTTGGATAGAGTCTAAGTTTGTTTGGTAAAGGTACGGCAAATTGAAGAGGCATGTAAAACTCTTTTTCAAAGCTGGATCGTACAAAAAATGCCAGGCCCTTAGCCTCAGGCAGTAACTCACGTTTGACATACGATTTAATAGCACCGATTGATTCATCGAAATTTTCCAGATCTTTTCCTTTTAGTATCCGACGCAGAAGTCTGGCTCTGTGTTCGATTGTCTCTAGTGCACTTTTTTGGCCATTTTCAATATTAAGATAACAGCTAATAAATGGGGCTGGAGATTCTTCAATATCTGCCAATGTAAGAATACTGTCACTCAATTCTTCATGAGTAGTTATATGTGCCATATAGGTCTCTCCTTAAAAATTTGTATAAGGCTTAATTGAGCCGAGAATTTCTATATCAATAAACCCATAATAAGTGAGTTTTAAACTACTGAAAAGTCGATTAATTTTGTTATATTGCTCGTAAATCACGAGGTGAGATTAACTGTATTGAAGCTTTACCTACCAGCATAGAAAGTCGTTTTTAACCCACATAGTGACCAGGGGTTTGTGATATAGGCTTGAAATGACCCCGTGCTAGCGTTGATAAGGCTCGGTGGTTTGGTGGATAATGTCAGTGTTATGAGCCTGGTTGAACAGGCTCTAGCTGTGAATAACTATCACTATTTAGCGGTTTGAGTTGTTCTAACTGAGTTTGCAGTGCCGTCATAAGCCAATTTTAAATGCTGTCGAAATGACTGTTTATTGGGTCGAAACCCTCACTCAGAGTAGGGCTTATAATAAGAGTGAATCTATTCGCTAATGACGATATAACAAGGCGAATAGCGAGTGCCCGGTATTTTCATTCTTTCCTGTTTAATAAATGACTGTAGTAATTGATCGAGCGATCGCATAATTTCCGAATCACCGCGAATTTCGAAGGGGCCATTTTGTTCTATCGCTCGTATGCCTTCTTCTTTTACATTGCCTGCAACAATGGCTGAAAATGCCCTGCGTAAGTTAGCCGCCAGGTAATGTTTCGGCTGGTCTAGGTCTAGTTTCAACTTAGCCACATTTTCATGGGTGGGTATAAATGGTTGTTGAAACTCAGGTGCAATTTTGAGTATCCAGTTGAAGTAAAAAGCATCGCTATTGTCACGTCTAAAAGTGCGTACGCTTTCGATACCCGCTTTCATTTCCTGTGCTACCTTAACCGGATCATTAATGATGATTTCGTATAAGTCCTGAGCTTCACGACCCAGTGTTAGCTGAATAAACTGGTCGATCTGTTCAAAATAATCTCGAGATGACTCAGGTCCAGTCAATACCAACGGGAAGGGGACACGAGCATTCTCAGGGTTTAACAGAATACCCAAAATATATAAAATTTCTTCAGCGGTGCCAACACCACCCGGGAATACAACAATGCCATGTCCTGCGCGCACAAAGCTTTCCAGTCGCTTTTCGATGTCAGGCAGAATCACCAGTTCATTGACGATGGGGTTTGGTGATTCAGCAGCAATAATACCTGGCTCTGTCATACCGACATAGCGCCCCCCATAGATGCGCTGTTTACTGTGGCCAATAGTTGCGCCCTTCATTGGCCCTTTCATGGCACCAGGCCCGCAACCGGTACAGATATCGAGGCCGCGTAATCCAAGTTCATAACCTACTTCCTTTGTGTAGTCGTATTCTTGTCGCCTTATCGAATGACCACCCCAGCAAACCACAAGATTCGGCTCCGTTTCGGGAAGCAAAATATTCGCATTACGTAAGATATGAAACACCGCATTGGTAATGCCTTCGGAACTGCTCAGATCAAAATTTTGATTGGTGATTATTTGATTTCTAACATAAACAATATCGCGCAACACCGAGAATAATTGCTCCTGAATACCCGTAATAACATGTCCATCGACGAAGGCGCTATCCGGTGCATTTTCGAATTCAAGCTTAATGCCACGTTCTTGTGGAATGACACGAATATCAAAATCATGATGTTCTTCTAGCACCTGTTTCGTATCATCGACAATACTGCCAACATTCAGCACGGCTAGCGAGCAACGTCGAAATGTATCGTAACTGCTATCATGTTCACTGCTTTGCTTGAGCTCATCCACCTCCAAATGCGATAAAATTTCCAATTGGCCGCGTGGCGTGATTCGAGTAGTTTCCGTATTTTTGCTCATAGAGTTACAATTGTTTTTAGTTTGAGAGTTTAGTGCTGCATATACACAGGGGTATGATGACATGAGTGATGAATTATTCGAAGTCGCTTTTTCCGGTCAGGTAAGCGATACCGCCGATATTGATAACGTGAAGGCCAGAGTTGGTAAAATGTTTAATGCTGACGCGGCTAAAATTGCCCAGCTATTTTCTGGCAAGCGCGTGGTAATCAAGAAAAATATTGACCGACCAACCGCTGAAAAGTACCAAAATGCATTTGCAAAAGCAGGTGCAATCTCTGAAGTTAAATCGATGAAATCATTGGGTTCTGTCGATATTGCCGTCACGCCTGCGGCCACTGCCAGTGCGGATGCCGAACAAGCGAATAAGAAAACAACGCCAGTCCCAGTCCAAACAACACCTGTATCAGCTGAAAAAACTGGCGAAACTGATGGACTTATCCCGCCCCAAATCGATCCGCTCGGCATTACGGGTGATCAAATTCCCGATTTAGCCGCCACCATCGCACCAGTCGGTAGCATCATGCACGACCACT
>CAXMOZ010000147.1:0-1833 GCA_964195315.1 uncultured Acidimicrobiia bacterium
ACCAAGCCTAGTAGCTTCTCAAGGTCGGCATGTTTATATTTCTCCGGTATATGGTTGTCAATTTGATCAACGCCGGCTTTATACAGTCTGTGAGAGTTATCGGTATTTTTAAGCAATAAATCAACCCTGACATTTGAACCAAACTTGGTTTTCAGTCGATTGACAACATCCCGGGCCGCGAAATACTGAGTAACAAAATCTAAGGGATTAATTCGTCGCCCCTCCACAACCTCGCGATCCAACACAAATTTCCATGCCAACATTGGTTCCTGATAGACATATAATATTTGGACGAGCCTTCCCCTTTTCAATGACCGGGCAATGTTTTGTTCTGCTTTTGCGTAATTACTGAGTGTGCCGTCCAGCAAGAAACTTTGTTTTTGTGACAATGCCAAATCATGAATTCTATCGACGAGTACAGATACACCTTTTTGAAACATCCAGGAGTTGTCACCCGTATATAGCTCAAACTCATGTCGTAGCTCGTCTGGGTCGATACGCAGTATCTCAGCCCCTTTTTCTTCGAGAATAGCCAATAACTCAATTGAAGCCTCTGTTTTTCCAGCACCGGGTGAGCCTGCCATAAACACAGAAACTGGTTCATCTTCGGGAGTGAACCGGGAAGTGTCCGTAAGGCGTTTGGCGATTACCTTTTTTTGCTTCCGAGCAAACTTTAGTGCTTCTTCCTGAATTGCTTCTTCTTCAGACGTCAATTTCATATTCAAAATTTGCTATAAGGTTACGGAGTTCGACTTTGATTGAATTTAAGGTGGAACTATTTCAGTTAAAAACCGAGATTTCCATGATGACCTGTTCATGTATATCATCACGAACCCCAAAATTTATCATGTGATGCAGGTTCTGTAATCAACTATTTAATCGGCAAGGTAGTCCTGGAAACCAACCAACAATTTAAAATCGAATCTGAAAGATAGCCACCCATTCTCAAGGGGTATAAATTGGTACATATCGCTGATTATTCCCTAGTTAATACAATTTTTGTAAAAAAACCTTGATGCTATATCGCACAGTTACTCGACGGAATAGGGTAATTGTGACCAATTTTATGGTGCTAGCTAAGTATTATTTCCCAGTATTTTCCTGTTTAACAGGGATTTTGGGGAGACTAGTTCGCGGTAGACTGCATCCACCGCCATCATAAACCAGTAACTATTTGATAATTGAATAGTTACTGGATATTTAAATTCTTCATCCCACCATTTAACCCACCAATTATATTCTGCTACAGGCTTGTTTTAGGGTGATTCGCTGTTCACTCATTAGGATGTCAGTTTAAGTTTAAGCTGACGTTCACAATGGATACCGTAAATGGCAGGAGTCGGCAGATACTGTTGAAAAACTCGGTTATTAAATGACAGATTTCCCTACCCTAAATTTCGGCGATTTCCGGATCACTTCGGTAATCCAAGTTTTCGTGGATTTTGTTCTGGTTTAGTTGTTTTTGATCGGATTTAACATAAAACAGGCGCACCTATCCTGTAATCAGGCAGTTTATATCGTTGTTGTGCCAACTTCTTGAGGTTCTGCACGGTTGCCGCCAGTAAAAATTCATCATGTGCGCCAGTGATGCCGCGCAATCGTAACCGGTCAAAGTTCATTATTCGCTTGAGATGGGCAAACAGCACCTCAACTTTCTTTCTGTCCTTTCTCGATTGTAGATATTCCGGGGTCTCGCAAATATCTCTGGCAACATCACGAGATGACTCATAGATACTACGAGTAATTTTTCTGAACGTTGTATTCGGACAGCACTGGGATTTGAGTTCGCAGGTTTTACAGTCATGCTGACTTGAGCGATAAATAATCGTATTT
>CAXMOZ010000148.1:0-1773 GCA_964195315.1 uncultured Acidimicrobiia bacterium
TAGTGGTGATCGCCAATTCGGCATGGCGTTGCGAGAAGTCTCATTTGAACCGGCAATTGAAGGGGTAACCGGGTATCTTGCGGACTTGTATCACGGTGTTTATAGTGAAAATAACTCTCTCAGTTCCAGGCTTCAGTTTTACCCCATTGAAAAGGATGCGCAGGAAAACTTGTATATGTGGAGCCGTCGCCATGTCGAATTTGAGTGGGCACCTGGTCAGCTTAGATTTTTATGGCGCTCCGTCGATGGCGCGACTGTGACTATTAAACTAGACAATGAGAGCGTCATTATTAACGCTGAGGTCTCATCTGCATGGAATTGGATGACTCTTGATATTACTGTATTGCAAGGTCGTAACACGGCGGTGATTGTTTTCGAAATTTTGCCGGATGTAGCAGATGAGGAAAGTGATCCTCGCCAACTTGGCATAGCGCTTCGAGACATCTCATTTGAACCGGCGATATTTTGATGATATCGGTCACAGTAAATACCCAGGTAGTAAAATGTTAGGTATGTTAGATAAAAGTTTTGAAAAAAATTTATTGGAAGTTGAAAAATGCGAATTGTAATTGACTTGCAGGGCTGCCAGTCTGATAGCCGATCTCGGGGTATTGGGCGATATTCGCTGTCGCTAGCGCAAAATATGATTAAGCAGCTAGTTTACCGAGATCATGACGTCTGGGTAATCCTAAGCGATAATTTTCCAGACACGATCGAGCCGCTTCGGTCAGTTCTTCTGGACCGAATTCCTGCAGAGAAAATATTAGTGTTTAAAGTGCCTAATGAGATCGCTGGAGTGCGGCCTGAAAATTCTTGGCGTATGCGCGTAGCGGAACAGATTCGAGAGTATTTCATTGCAGCACTTCAACCTGATTATATACATGTAAGCAGTTTGTTCGAAGGTTGGGGCGATGATGCTGCACTATCAATTGGTGCCAGTAACAATCAAATGGATACTGCAGTGACCCTGTACGACTTAATCCCTTACGTGCTCGACGATATTTATTTACAGGACGAAAAGTTTAAAGCTTTTTATTTGCGTAAGCTTGAGCAACTAAAGAAGGCTAATTTGCTGTTCGCCATTTCAGAGCATAGTCGAACTGAAGCGATCGAATTACTCGATATTAATCCTGACCGAGTTGTGAATATTTCTTCGGCGATAGAGCCTAGCTTTAAGCCAGTGGCTATGACTCAGGTAGCGGGTTCGGAGTTATTGTCGAGGTATGAAATCAATATACCTTTTGTATTGTATGTGCCGGGCGGATTTGACCCTAGAAAGAACTTTGACCGGCTAATAGAGGCTTTTTCGAAATTACCTGAAGATATTAAAGATCAGTATCAACTGGTTTTTTCAAGTAAATTGCCCGCGGGTTATATGGAGAAATTTAAAGCGATTGCAGCAAGCCATGGATTGTCCCCAGGACAATTTGTATTAACGGATTACGTATCTGATAGTGATTTGATTGCGCTATATTCGTCTTGTGCATTATACGTTTTTCCATCGCTTCATGAAGGTTTTGGATTACCAGCCCTCGAGGCGATGGCTTGCGGAGCTCCAGTGATAGGCTCAAATACAACGAGTATCCCAGAAGTTATAGGGTTAGAAGCGGCTTTGTTTGACCCTTACTCAGCCGATGATATCTCTTCCAAAATGCGTCATGCATTAACAGATGAAAAGTTTCTGGCTTCACTGCGGATTCATGCCAGGGCACAAGCTAAAAAGTTTTCATGGGAGCATTCTGCCGAGATTGCTGTAGAGGCGTTAGAGTTGGC
>CAXMOZ010000149.1:0-25497 GCA_964195315.1 uncultured Acidimicrobiia bacterium
AGTTCGGTGTTAATGAAACCACTATCGTCAAACAGTTCGTCGGGACGATAACTTTTTAGCCAGCTCTCTAACAGCTCTAGGTGCTCAGAATTATCAGCCATGTTGGAAAAGGGTACTTGATGAGAACGCCAATTTCCTTCGCTTTTTTGACCATCCACTTCTTTCGGACCGGTCCAACCTTTGGGGCTGCGCAGTATTATCATCGGCCAGATTGGCCTTTTTTGTTGTGCATTGCCACTACGGGCCTGTTGCTGGATAACCTTAATTTCATCGATAATCACATCCAGAGTTGCCGCCATCTTTTGGTGCATTTCTGTGGGATCTGATCCCTCGACGAAGTAGGGCTTATAGCCGTATCCGATGAACAGGCTTTCGAGTTCATCGTGCCCAATGCGCGCCAGCAGCGTCGGGTTGGCAATTTTATAGCCATTTAAATGTAAGATCGGCAGTACCGCACCATCACGAGCAGGGTTGAGAAATTTGTTGGAATGCCAGGAAGTGGCCATCGGGCCGGTTTCTGCCTCACCATCACCTACCACACAACAGACAATCAAGTCGGGATTATCAAATGCAGCACCAAAGGCATGAGATAACGCATAACCCAGTTCGCCTCCTTCGTGGATCGAGCCTGGTGTCTCGGCGGTAACATGGCTGCCTATGCCACCTGGAAACGAGAATTGTTTAAACAATTTACCCATGCCATCGGCGTCGAACGTTATGTTCGGATAAAACTCACTATAGCTCCCTTCAAGCCAGGTATTTGCCACCATGCCGGGGCCACCGTGTCCGGGTCCGGCAATATAAATCATATCAAGATCAAACTGTTTGATAATGCGGTTGCAGTGTACATAAATGAAGTTCAACCCAGGGGTAGTTCCCCAATGGCCCAGTAGTCGTGGTTTGACATGGTCGATTGTGAGCGGTTGGCGTAATAGTGGATTATCGAGCAGGTAAATTTGGCCGACAGATAAATAATTAGCGGCACGCCAGTAGTTGTTTATCTTGCGTAATTGTTGCGGATCCAATGGGTCGCTATTGCCTGACTGAAGGTCTGCCATGATGCTGATTACTCAACGAGTTAAAACTGAATTGATCGAGACTATTTGATCTGTTGGTTTTAACATTTGACCTGGATCAACCGAGAGTCAATTGGTATCACTTATAGTGTCTTTGAGTTAATCCTTGGGAACGAACAATATGGTATCGGTGAAAAGGATGGTGTTAAATGTGTTAAAACCGCATCAACCCAACACGTTTAAGTTTTCTAAAGCCATTGCCGAAGTAGGGGACGATTACGAGGTGTACCTAACAGTGCTTGCGATGGACGAAGCGACAGAAACAACACAGATAGTGATTGAAAACTCGGCCATCGATTTCAAATCGATTCAAGACTATATTAGTGCTATGGGCGGATCTCTTCATAGCATTGACAAAGTACTCGTTCACAATAAACCAAGCGATGATTAAACAATATGTGGATGGAAGATCAAGCCAATTTTCTACTGCGCCTTACTAAAAGTCAGGGAATAGCTCGCCGATATTTTGTAGTGAATGGTTTCGATGGCGCTCTCACCATGCTGGGGCTCATCATTGGAATTTCATTGAATGCAGAGACTGAGATATCTGTTGTTATTAACGCTTGTCTAGGGGCGGCTATTGCCCTCGGTATGAGTGGTGTCAGCAGTGCCTATATAAGTGAGTCGGCTGAACGAAAACATGCCTTAGGCAATTTGGAACTGGCAATGTTGAGTGATCTTCAAGACAGTGATCACGGAAAGGCAGCCCGGTGGGTGCCATGTGTTATCGCACTGACAAATGGCCTTGCACCGCTTATAATTTCGCTGTTGATATTAATACCTTTGTGGTTGTCGAAATCAGGTATTCAACTGCCATTATCACCTCTTTATGCCTCGGTCATGGTTGCCTTCACCCTGGTTTTTTTACTGGGCGTTTTCCTCGGAAGAGTGGCAGATATTTCCTGGCTACGGAGTGGGCTTCAAACACTATTGATGGCAATCATAACTGTAGCACTCATATTTATTCTGGTGGAAGGCTAGGTTAAATCTGTAAAGTTAGACGTGATTAGCAAGATGACTCCGCTCCAACTTTATTTGCACTGTCGTGGTGGCAATTTGGGTATGCCACTTTATTGATGCCGGAAAGGATATGAAGTGCCTATTGCTCTCTCTAAAGTTAAGAGAAAAATAGGCGCTGAGTTTGATTAACCTGGAAAATAATGCAGGCATTGGATTAATTTGTCAGGCCAATCCTGAATGAGAATAAAATGCTTGAATGGTTTTACAATAATGAAATTCTGGTGTGGTGGCTACTTACCCTATCGTTTTTTTCCATGCTCGGAACTTTGGTAGCGGTTCCTTTAATTCTAGTCAGGCTGCCCGCAGACTATTTTTTATATCCAGATCGGAAGGCTGTACTATGGATAAATCGAAACCGTTATTTCCGAATACCGATATTTCTGGCTAAGAATCTGTTAGGCGCAATATTGATTCTAGCTGGAGTATTAATGTTGGCGTTGCCAGGGCAGGGCGTATTGACCATTATTATTGGGTTGGTGTTAATGGAATTTCCGGGCAAATATCACGCTGAACGTTTGGTCATTAATCGACCGTCGGTGTTAGCTGCTATTAACTGGATTCGGGTAAAAGCGGAAAAGCCAAAATTGGTAACGCAATTGGATGTTGAATCAGATCACGGGGATCGAGCAAGTTGATTCATTTTTCTCTTTCTATCAACAGGATTGTTTTATTATCAACTTATAAGGATATCTCAGTCAGCTCGGGATCGCCTGACAACACGAACTGCATTTTTTAGTAATACAGCATAGGGATCCGATTGAGTTGAGATTACTTAAATCAATCGATGGCATGTTACTAATACTTAATTTTCGACAGTATCTCCTGCTACTTTGTTGCCTCTAAATACAACTCTAGAAAATAGCTAAACTGGATGAAGATATATTGATAAAAATCAATTGCGTTGGATAATTATGCCTCGATAATGGCAGTAGTCCTCATGGTAAAAACTATGAGAAGCCGATCTTTGATCTAACTAAATTAGCAGAAATTGACAGAAAAACCGAGATTAAGGTTATTTCGAGTAAACCAAAACTATATGGCTACAATCTTGAATGGTAAAAAACAGAAAGGGATTTTGTGGTGGCTCACGATCATGTTGAGCGTATCATTTTTTCATGGCTGCGCCCAAATTCGAAAAGTTACCTATCCACCAGATTATGTTTATCTTGAGAAAAATAGAATTGACAACACGATGGCATTACTCGGTTTTTATGTCAGGCAAATAGATGAAATACTGAGTCAAAAAGATAGGATAACCTATAAAGACCAGGTACAGGTGATCAAGTTACTGACACTAATTAATAGTAAGACTGACTATCTGAATACCGGTAACGCAAACACTAATCATCTTGTTATTGATGACCATATTAACCAATTTAAATCTGACGTGTTTGCTGCAATACTGGCAGCAAAGGCCGAACCACCGAATTACTATCCTGCAGGTGACATTTCAGGCAGTTGCCTCGCCTGTCATAAATATCGGCAATTTTAACGACTGCCTAGAGAGCCGAGCGGGGACAATAGTTATTATTGGCCTGATATCAGATTCAGTTCCCAAATATGACTTTGTTGTCGCGCCAGAAACACTTGAACGAACTGAAAAAACATCAGATTTTGGTTTGCTTATCGACATGACTTCACAGTCTGTCTGGATAAGCACTATCCAGATACGGTACTGGATACTACTGGCCGCTACTTTAGGTTGCTGGAGCTGAGGTAAGTTGCTAACAATGAATTGTTAAATAACTGATGTAGATCAATATTGTAGAGAAGGACAGGCATATAATTTTTGGCTAATGGCACATTTTATGCGCCAAGCAAATTGGAGTTCTGGTTATGTTCGAATCTATTAGACATTGGTTTGACTCACTCGAAAAAAAAAGCAAGTTATTTGATAATGCTGATGACGAAGTTCTACATAGTGCGTTGGCATCCGTTTTATATCATATTATCAGTGTGGATGATCAGGTTGTCAGCCGAGAGAAAAACGAATTCATGACTGTTTTAAAACAGGAATTTAATCTGAATGAAGTGCAGGCAGAACATCTATATTTAGCTGCAAAGTCTAGCACTTCGGAGCTGCATTCTGACTTGCAAACGGTGAGTCAATACCTAAAACAAAATCCGACAATACGCATGAATTTTATGAAAAAGCTCATTCATCTGGTCGACATAGATGGCGTGAAAGACCGCGAGCTTGATATTTTTTACGAGGCATTGCACGAGGTTTTTCCTGAGCTTAAAACACTGTGAATTCGGTTTAGTTTTTGTCTAACTATCATCAAGATTTAACACGGCCTGTTTCAATAAACCGCACAAAGGTATGACGTTAGTTTCATGGCTGACACTATCAGTGCTCCAGATGTGCCTTACACCAGCCTGTCTCAAATCCTGTTTTACATGATCAGTAAACAAGGCATGAGTGACTAGAACGTCAACATGACGGGCCTTGTAAGCGATGCATTGAGCCGCCGCGACAGCCAGGGTTTTTCCGCTACTGGCGACGTCATCGACTATCACTACCGTGCGATTCTCTAGATTGATGTCGGGCAGTGAGATCTCGACCTCGCGATCACCTCTGCGTATTTTCTCACAGACGGCATAATCCCATTGGTTCGGTTTTGCGACCACACTGACCCATTGTTCTGCTTCGGCATCCGGTCCTACTAATATTGGGTTATGCAGACGTTCGCGTAAAAATTCAGCCATCAAACTAGTCGCTGATAAAGTGATCGCATTGGTCGCAGGTACGGCCTGTTCAAGCCGGGCGATGCGATGTAAATGCGGATCAACTGTAATGACATTATCGAAAAGATCGGCAAGAAAATTCCCGACAATGGTTTGACTCACTACTTCACCAGGACTAAATGCCATGTCCTGTCGCATATAGCAAAGATAAGGTGTTATCAGGGTTAGTGTTTTCGCGCCTAAACTTCGAGCTGTTTTGGCAGCAAGTAATAACTCCATGAGTTTTTCATTCGGGTGATCGAGGCTGCGACAGAAGATGACACTTTGTGGTATGTCCGTGGGTAGTGTGAGTTTGTTTTCACCATCCGGGAAACGGTGCCTCTGAATAATATGGCAGGGCAAGTCCAGAGCGTCGGCAAGGCTTTGCGATTGCTCAATATAGTCGTCAAATCCGAGAATCATTAGAACTCCACAAAAGAGGTTGGTAACTGGCTTTGCTTTCCAACGGCATAGCCATTGTTGCGCCCGCTTAATTCGAGTGCAAAGTTGAAACCTGATGGGTACTCAGCGTATATTCGGTATAGCGGTTGCCCTTTCTTTACCTTGTCACCTAGCTTTTTATATAAG
The DNA here is from genome assembly GCA_964195315.1 of uncultured Acidimicrobiia bacterium. GTDB lineage: Bacteria > Pseudomonadota > Gammaproteobacteria. The sequence continues at coordinate 5,412 of CAXMOZ010000149.1, forward strand.
TCAACGCCGGCACCCTTGTCCATTGGTGCGCCTGCAAAACGAGCAATGTGCGCCATTTGTAGGTTATTGATATCGGTGATGATGCCCGAGGCTGGAGATAGCACATCCTGGGTTAGATGACCCAGTTCATATTTTTTCGGCTGTGTACCCTGAGCCTTGATAATTTTGTTCATCATGTTTAATGCCCGACCAGAGTCGAGGATATCACGTGCGATTGAATATCCGTTTCCACCTCGGATGTCAGGGTCAAATTCGAGTATACGGCCAGCGAGATGTAATGATTTCTGTCGCAGGTCATCTGGTGCATTAGAAGCATTCTGCAAAACTTGCATCACATCACGCGATTCTAATACCGGGCCGATACCAACTCCGACAGGTTGTCGACCATCGGTAATGACAACTTCCAGGTCAATACCTAACTGGTCGCCGACATACTCGAATAATTTCCGTAACCGTTGGGCCTGTCGTATGTGCCGGACTTTGGCGGTAGGTCCCAGGGGTATGTCAATGAGTAAGTGGGTTGAACTTGCTGATAATTTTTTCGATAATATTGAAGCTACCATTTGGCCAATGGAATCGATTCCGAGCGGGCGCTCTACTGCAATCATAATGTCATCTGCGGGTGATAATTTTGCTGTTCCACCCCAGGCCATACAGGCTCGATGTTTGCGTACTATATGATGCAATTCCTTTGTATCCAGTTCAACATTGGCGAGAACCTCCATGGTATCAGCTGTTCCCGCCGGTGAAGTAATCGCACGGCTGGATGTCTTAGGAATTAACATGCCGTGGGCAGCCACTATGGGCACCACTAACATCGAGGTGCGGTTGCCGGGAATGCCACCAATGCAATGTTTATCAGCCACTAATGATTCATTCCAGTCCAGTTGTTCACCGACTTCTATCATGGCTCGTGTTAGGTAAAAAACCTCATCACGATCCATATTAAATTGTCCAGAGGCAACGATAAAAGCAGAAATTTCCGTTTTAGAATAACGGCTATCGGTAATGTCACCGATGATATCCAGAAAATCTTGCTGGTTTAATCTTTCGCCAGCTATTTTTCGACGGACTGCGTTCATCGATTTGGGCGGCTCAGCATGTTTAATACTGACTAATTGACCTTCAGCTAATCCAAGCTTGGCAAATGCTTCTTCTGACGTTCCTAGATCATTTGGAGTGACGATATTATCATCGTCGACTACGTTTAAAACGGCAAGAATACGCTGGTTATTCGAACAAATTTTAACTTTGGATAAAGCCTGGAAACCTTCGGCGCGATACACTTCGCAATCGCGATGTAAATAAGCGACGTTTTCCCGATAAGTATCGATACCTAAACGTCGTAATTTTAGAGTCTCGTTTAGCGGGCCTGATTTGTCGCTTTTAATCATAGAATGAAATATTCACCTGTTAAAAGGTCTGCTCTGATTAACGTTCTATACGTTCAATCAAATCTTCTAGTTTTTGCGCTAGAATATCGAAAATAGCCATCGGGCCTGCCGATTGAATTGTCTCTTCACGCCAGTGTTCCAACGGCATTTTTTTAAGCTCGTTAGTTTGATTTAGCAGTTTAGCCTGTTGTTGATCGTAATTCCTGAGTTCGTTTTTTAGTTCATGTTTATCATCAAGATTCAACGCTGCTTGTTTAGCACGCTCAATTAGTTCATCCAGTTGTTTGTGGCGCAATTCATATTCTCGAATATGCTGCTCAACTAGTTTTTCTTTGTTATTCATATTCTTGGGCTCTTCATTAATAGTGGTCGTTATCGCTCAACCTACAACAGGTGAAACTCTGGTCTGATGATCTAAGTCAATCTACATCGATTTGCCTGCATAAATAATGGTATCGACTGGCGCATTGTTGTCATCCATAGGTATTTGCATGGCCTGACACTGAATTGGAATATTTGGTGACAAAACCGTCAAATTATATTGACTGTTTGCGATGGTTTTTTCTTAGACTAATGATGAAAATAAGCAATTTCCAGTTTGTATTTTTCTAGTCGACTGTCGTTATTCGAAAATACCTTGTAGCTGCCGGTTATCGAATTTTTATGATCTGGGATCAACTCCGTGAGGTAGAACAATATGGGGCTGATTTAGGTAATCACAGTCATACTCACACCCGTTTTATCCGATCTATGCTAGTCACTAATTTTCCTCCGAATCCACAAAATTTGATCTGGGTCAATAATCATTTTTTGGCACGGATTAGGCTTTTGTGAAATAACAGGAGTCTGTCAATGAACAAAGAACTAGAAAAATTTTGGGAGCAGCTAAAAACTCAACGCGATGAGCTTGGTGTCAAAGTATATCTGGCCAAATCTGAACTTAACGACGAGTGGGAAGTGATCGAGAAAAAATGGCAGGCAGCAGAAGGAAAGTTACATCACCTGCAAGATAAAGCTATCGATTCCACGGAAGAAATGAAACATTCAATGACAGTGGTTTTGGAAGAAATTTCAGACGCTTATGATCGAATAAAGATTCGTTTAGGTGATTAAGTTTCGGATTAATTTGCCGGTGAGAAACAGGATAATTAAATGGTGTTGTGATGGATCAAAAACGCATTGTGAGTGTTTGGTATTTCGTACTGATGGTATTGGGCATGTACTACTTACAAAGTTATGTTATCGAATCGAAACGGATTGAAACCATAGCTTACAGCGAGATGATTCAGCTGCTTGAGTCTAGCCAGATTGCAGCTATTGAGGTTAATGAACAGCATATTCTCGCCAAATTAAAATCGGCCGCTGCGGGTGGTAGGCAATATGTCACAACGCCACGCATGGATGCTGATTTAGTCAAGTTATTGTCGCAATACGATGTTGAGTATGAAGGCATCATCGAGTCTCATTTTTTAGCCACGGTATTATCCTGGGTGGTGCCGATGGCGGTGTTTGTCGGTCTCTGGTATTTCATTATGCGTCGTATGAGTGGCGCGGCTGGTGGTCTCGGTGGACTTACCTCTATTGGAAAGAGCAAGGCAAAGGTCTATGTCGAAACAGATACACAGGTGACTTTCGCTGATGTTGCAGGGGTTGATGAAGCCAAGCTGGAATTGCAGGAAGTGGTTAGCTTTCTCAAGGAGCCCGATCAATACGGAAGACTCGGCGCTCATGTGTCAAAGGGTATTTTGCTGTTGGGTCCTCCAGGTACCGGAAAAACGCTGCTCGCCAGAGCGGTAGCGGGTGAGGCAAAAGTTCCATTTTTTTCAATCAATGGCTCCGAGTTTGTCGAAATGTTCGTCGGTGTTGGTGCCGCTCGTGTACGTGACCTATTCGATCAGGCACGTAAGCAGGCACCCTGCATTATTTTTATCGATGAACTGGATGCCGTGGGGCGCGCACGCGGCATTAATCCTTACGGTGGCGGTCATGATGAAAAGGAACAGACATTGAATCAATTACTCAGCGAACTGGACGGTTTCGACCCTGGACAACAAGTGGTGTTGTTAGCGGCGACCAATCGTCCTGAAATTCTCGACCCTGCGTTATTGCGCCCGGGTCGATTCGATAGACAGGTTTTGGTTGACCGGCCTGATAAAATTGGTCGCGTCGCAATCCTCATGGTTCACTTAAAAAAGGTACAGGTTGATACCAATTTTAAAGCGGATGAAATTGCAGCTCTGACGCCAGGGTTTACTGGTGCAGACCTGGCCAACCTCGTAAACGAAGCAGCGGTACTGGCGACGCGTCGGGATGCAGATACCATCACCCTGGATGATTTTACTAATGCGGTAGAACGCATTGTTGCCGGTCTGGAAAAAAGGAATCGTCTTTTGAATCTGCGAGAACGCGAAGTAGTTGCCTATCATGAGATGGGACACGCACTTGTGGCCCTGTCTTTGCCAGGTACAGATGTGGTTCATAAAGTTTCGATTATTCCACGCGGTGTCGGTGCATTGGGTTACACCATTCAACGACCCACCGAAGATCGCTTTTTGATGACCAGCACAGAGCTGGAAGATAAAGATGGCGGTATTACTCGGTGGCCGTGCCTCCGAAGTATTGATATTTAACGAGCTTTCCACGGGTGCTGCTGATGATTTCGCTAAAGCGACTGATATTGCCCGTAACATGGTGATGCGTTTTGGCATGGATAAAAAACTGGGACTAGTCGCCTACGAGCAACCACATGCTAGTTTCTTGCCCGGAGTCGCCGAGGATCACTCCGGAATGAGACGTTATAGTGAAACCACCGCGCGTGAAATTGACAATGCTGTGCACGATATTCTCGAAGTGGCTTTTAATAGAGCATTAGACATTCTTAAACAGCGACGCGAACTGCTGGCAAAATGTGCGCTGAAGTTACTCGAGCATGAAACTCTGTCACGCGAAGAACTACTCGCATTAGTTGGAAATGATTCGTCTGCTACCGCGCCATCGACAAACATTCGGGCGATTAAAGATAACCAGTAGATACCCTTTACCAAATTGGGATCTGAGGACCAATGACTAATATGAACATTCGATCCACATTAGAACGACTTGTCGGGTCATTACATTTTTTATGGATAGTGAAGGTGATTGGTTCGTGAGTAAAAAAACGCAAAGCGGCAGCAAAGGTATCAATTTCTTCGAGCGCTATCTAACATTGTGGGTCGCCCTGTGCATTATTGCCGGCATAGTGCTGGGAAAGGTTGCCCCCAACGTCGCTCGAACGCTTGATGACATGTCCATTTTTGTCGATGGTGCGCCTGTCGTCTCCATCCCTATCGCGGTGTGTCTTTTTTTCATGATGTATCCCATCATGGTGAAGATTGACTTCCATGAAGTCGTTAAGGCAGGAAAATCACTGCGTCCCGTGGCGTTGACGTTATTCATCAATTGGGCCGTCAAACCATTTACGATGTATGCCATTTCGAGCTTCTTTCTGGGAACGCTATTCCTCGAATTCATTGGTCCCGATGCAGTCGATCTCATCAAAATGCCGTTGGGAGGAGATCTTGCCGTAGGGGACATTTATGGGTCGGGGCAGGTGGTGCTCATCGATGGCGTGAAGATGCTTGAGGTGCCGCTGTGGCGGAGTTATCTGGCGGGCTGCATTCTGCTGGGGATCGCACCTTGCACCGCAATGGTGCTGGTTTGGGGTTACCTTTCCAAGGGCAACGATAGCCATACCCTGGTGATGGTGGCAATAAACTCACTGACGATGTTGCTGTTGTTCGGATTCTTCGGTGGATACCTGCTAGGCGTCGGCCAATTACCGGTTCCATGGCAAGCACTGCTGCTTTCTATCGGCATTTACGTTGCAGTTCCACTGATAGCAGGATACCTCTCGCGGAGATGGATCATTGCGGCTAAGGGCGAACGATGGTTCAAGGAATCTTTTCTACACTATTTAACACCGATCACTATCGTTGCACTGTTGACTACGTTGGTTCTTCTGTTCTCCTTCAAGGGTGAGACTATAATCCAAAACCCCCTCACTATTCTCTGGATCGCCATCCCCTTATTTGTCCAGACCGTGTTTGTATTTGCGCTGGGTTATGGCCTATCCAAAGTATTCCGTCTGACCTATGAGAATGCAGCTCCCACTGCGATGATTGGTGCATCGAATCATTTTGAAGTAGCCATTGCGACAGCAGCGATGCTGTATGGTTTGTCCTCTGGGGCCGCGCTCGCTACCGTTGTTGGTGTTTTGATCGAAGTGCCTCTGATGCTTATGTTGGTCAAGTTCTGTTTGGCTACGCAACATTGGTTTCCACTAGAAGCCCCTGTCGCGGATGAAGGGCGCTTATAAAAGGACAAATTCACAAATCATAATATGCACTATGTTTCATGGCAGGCTAAATTTTGATGGAAATGTATCGATTAAAAGTGAGGTGCCAGTAAGTTTCGTGGTGGCTCAGGCGTGCATTAATTTTGCTAAAAAGCCAACAAATAAAATCTTATTTTTGTAGTGTGGCATTGATTCAGGTCAATAAAACAGGGTGACGCTAGTGGTTTAATCCAATGGTTTAAAGTTTTCAGGTGTTATTTCTTTATCGAGGGTCAACGTCGATGTTTAGGCACTTTACGATTTACCACCCATTTGACTCATGCGGCAGGAATTTATGCTTCACACCATCAATTTTGAGTTAGCAAGATGAATAACGGTACTGTCGTTTCTGTGCGTGGCAGCGTCGTCGAAATCCGTTTTGACACCAAATTACCCGCTATTTATTCGGTATTGCGTGCCGGTTCTGATAAGCAAACACTGATTGAAGTACTCACTCAACGCGATGCTCAACATGTCACTGGCATCGCGCTAACCTCTACACAGGGTCTAGCACGCGGCATGCTCGTTGAAGATAGCGGTGGCCCGTTAAAAATACCTGTTGGACCAGGCGTTCTCTCGCGCATGTTTGATGTATTCGGCAATGCCATTGATGGTGGAGCCGAACTATCAGATGTTGAGTGGCGATCGGTGCATCGTGATCCGCCCACACTGGTTCATCGTTCTACGCAATCTGAAGTTTTTGTGACCGGTATTAAAGCCATCGATGTGTTGATGCCACTGGAACGTGGTGGCAAGGCCGGTTTATTCGGCGGGGCTGGCGTCGGTAAAACAGTATTGCTGACTGAAATGATTCATAACATGATTGGGCATCACGATGGCATTAGTATTTTTTGCGGCATTGGAGAACGTTGCCGTGAAGGTGAGGAACTTTATCGCGAGATGAAAGAAGCTGGCGTATTACCCAATATGACAATGATATTCAGCCAGATGAATGAGCTGCCGGGTAGCCGTTTTCGAGTGGGTCATGCCGCGCTCACCATGGCGGAGTATTTTCGTGATGATCAACATCGTGATGTCTTATTATTAATCGATAATATTTTCCGCTTCATTCAGGCCGGTTCTGAAGTATCCGGTCTAATGGGACAAATTCCTTCTCGGCTGGGTTATCAGCCCACCATGGGTACCGAGCTTTCCGCTTTTGAGGAACGCATTGCGAATACAGATGCAGGTGCAATTACCTCACTACAGGCGGTTTATGTGCCGGCAGATGATTTCACAGACCCAGCTGCAGTACATACCTTTTCGCATTTGTCGGCATCGATTGTGCTGTCGCGTAAACGCGCCAGCGAAGGTTTATATCCTGCGATTGACCCATTACAGTCTAATTCAAAGATGGCGACTCCGGGTATCATCGGCGCACGTCATTATGCGTTGGCGCGGGAAGTTCGCCGAACCCTGGCACTTTATGCGGAGTTAAAAGACATTATTGCCATGCTGGGCCTAGAACAATTGTCACCAGAGGACCGTAACATTGTTGCTCGAGCTCGACGGCTTGAACGATTCCTGACGCAACCATTTTTCACTACCGAACAATTTAGCGGTCTGCCAGGCAAACTGGTAAGTCTTGAAGATGCTCTGGATGGTTGCGAGCGTATTTTAAAAGACGAATTTAAAGATTTTCCAGAGAGCGCGTTGTATATGATTGGCAGCGTTGATGAAGCGAAAGACAAATTCAAACCCACTTCAGCAGTAAAGCAAACATCTAATCTTCAAGTCGAAGTCGAGCAGGTGGCCGAAATTGATGAACCTTAAAATCCTGCTGCCGTCTCATATTTTTGCCGAAAAAAACGACGTGTCACGCATTGTTGCGGAGGCACTTGATGGTTCGTTTGGCTTATTGCCACAGCGCCTTGACTGTGTTGCTGCACTCAGCCCTGGTATTTTGACTTATGAAAATGAGGCAGATGGCGAAGTGTATGTGGCCGTAGATGAAGGTGTGTTGGTGAAAACCGGTTTGGACGTTTTGATCTCGGTGCGCAATGCCATCGCGGGCGAAAGCCTGAGTCAGCTGCGTGAAGCCGTGGAGCAGGAGTTTCTCGATTTTAATGCTCACGAAAAAAGCCTGCGTCAGGCACTGGCGAAAATGGAAAGCGGTTTGATCAAGCGCATGGCAGTTTTTGAAAATGACTGATAAACATCAACCACCAGAAACAAACTCGCATTTCAGCCATGAAGTAGGATCGAAAGTGACACGTAAACTCAGAGCCAGGCGCCACCGTACCCCCGGCGTTTGGTTTGGCCTTGGCATGATGGGTCTGATTGGCTGGTCAATCGCGGTACCGACTTTACTCGGTGCGGCTCTAGGTTTGTGGCTCGACCGACATTATCTTCAAAGTTTTTCCTGGACGCTGGCCCTGTTAGTCGCTGGTTTGATGATTGGTTGCTGGAATGCCTGGCACTGGATAGAGAAGGAAGAAAGAGAAATGCATCAGGAGCAGGAAAATGGACAGGATTGAGATTTTCCCACTAATAGTCGCTTCGATTGCTGGCATTGGGCTTGGTGTGATATTTTTTGGTGGCCTCTGGTTGACGGTACAAAAAGGCCTCAAGTCAAAATTTGCGGCGCTCTGGTTTCCTGGCAGCCTGCTATTGCGCAGTGCTATTAGCCTGTTGGGATTTTACTGGGTTGGCAAGGACCACCCAGAGCGTCTATTGATTTGTCTGGTTGGCTTTATCGTCGCGCGCATGTTAGTTATGCGAATGACAAATCAGCAAGGAAATTCTGATCAAACTTCAGAAAGTGGATCGAATTGTGCACCTTAGTCCTGATCAAATTATTTATTGGCAATATGTTTTTTTCAAACTCAATGCGACCATTGTTTTTACCTGGTTAATCATGGCCTTACTGGTGGTCGGTTCGATACTAGTGACTAAAAGGCTGTCCATCGCTTTACAGCGAGCCCGTTGGCAGAATCTGCTGGAAATTATCGTTATTGGTATCGAGCAGCAGATAGAGGAAAGCGGACTGAGTCCAGCGCGTAAATTTATGCCTTTTCTGGGCACTATATTTTTGTTTATTGGCACTATTGCGATCGCAGCCATTATTCCTGGTTTCGAAGCCCCAACTGGGTCGCTTTCAACCACCGCTGCACTGGCTGTCTGTGTGTCTGTCGCGGTGCCGTTTTATGGTATTCAGCAGCAGGGTGTGAATGCCTATCTGTACTCCTATACCCAACCAACAATTATCATGCTGCCGTTTAATATCATTAGCGAACTGTCACGCACGCTAGCTTTGGCGGTGCGTTTGTTTGGCAACATGATGAGCGGCGCTATGATTATCGCGGTCTTACTCACCATCACACCGTTTATCTTCCCTGTTGTCATGAGCCTGTTGGGTTTGCTTACAGGGATGGTACAGGCTTACATTTTTAGTATTCTGGCGGCAGTTTATATTTCGGCTGCCAGCAGCGTTCACGTTAGCAGGCCAGAAACATTCAGGAGAGACAGCAATGTATGATATGACGATTGTCGCCGTGGCATCGATATTTACCGCCGGTATTACTATGGGTCTGGGGTCGCTTGGCCCCGCACTTGGCGAAGGCCGGGCGGTCGCCAGCGCGTTAAAGTCACTTGCACAACAGCCAGATGCTTCGGCCACTATCACTCGTACTCTGTTTGTCGGGTTGGCGATGATCGAATCGACGGCGATTTACTGTTTCGTCGTGTCGATGATTCTAATATTTGCCAATCCTTTCTGGAATTACCTGCTCGGTCAGGTAGCTGGTCAGTGATCGATGGCTATTGACTGGTTTACCTTCGTGGCTCAGGTGATTAACTTCATCATCTTAGTTTGGCTGCTAAAGCGATTTCTGTATCGGCCCATTCTGGATGCGGTTGATGCGCGTGAGCAAAAAATCGCTTCGGCGTTGTTAGATGCCGACCAAAAAAAGCTGGAAGCCGAACAGCAGTTAGATTCATATCGATCTAAAAAAGAGGCCATCGAACAGCAATCGGCAGCACTCTTGAAGCAAGCGACCAGTGCGGCCGACATGGAGCGAGAACGCCTGATAGGTTTGGGGAGAAATGAAGCTGAAGCGATGCGTCTGAAACAAATGGAAAACTTGCGTAATAGTGCAGAGCAGTTGAATCAAGACATACGACAGAAGACACAACAGCAAGTGTTTTCGATTACGCGTAAGACACTAATTGATCTCGCATCCGTGGGCCTGGAGCAAATACTGGTCGAAAAATTTTTAGTGAAAATGCTTAACATGGATGAAGCAAAAAAAATCCGGCTCATCGAAGCACTCAAAACAACTCACCATCCAGCAATATTACGCAGTGCCTTTGAACTGACTCTAGGGCAACGTGAGTTTATTCATGATGAGCTTAACCAATTTTTTAAAACGGAAATCAAACTTCAATTTGAAACGCAAGACAATTTAGTTGCCGGATTAGAGCTGGTTTCTAATGGCCAGAAACTGGCCTGGAGTATTTCGGATTACCTCGGTTCGTTGGAAAAAAGCATGGCAGAAATTTTGACCAAACCAGGAGATTCAAAAGTCTCGGCTGAACTCGAGACCCTGCAGGAACCGCAATAGAAATGAAAACTGAAGTGGAAAACCTACGTCAGGTTTGTGATCAATCATTCCATGATATTAATCGAGCTTTAGTTGATTTCAATCCTGAGCTGAACCTGCATGAAATCGGCCGGATCACCACGGTATCGACTGGCATTGCTAAAGTATCTGGACTGCCCAATGTTGGTTTTGAAGAATTGCTTGAATTCCCCGGTGGCGTATTCGGCATCGCCTTCAATCTCAACCCTGACGAAATTGACGTGGTATTGCTGGGTGATTATGCCCATTTGCAATCGGGGGATGAAGTTGAACGCACCGGACGAGTAATGGATGTTGGCGTCGGCGATGGATTAATCGGGCGAGTGATTGACCCGCTAGTGCGCCCGCTTGATGGTAACGGCCCCGTGCTCATTAGCAGTCGTTTGCCAATCGAAAGACCTGCTGCGCCGATTATGAATCGAGCTCCGGTGACTGTGCCTTTGCAAACTGGCCTGAAGGTAATCGACGCGCTGGTACCTATTGGTAGAGGTCAACGTGAATTAATCATGGGTGACCGACAAACCGGCAAGACCACCATTGCCATCGATACTATACTGAATCAGCGTGATCAGGATGTTATCTGTGTTTATTGTGCCATTGGTCAGCGCTTATCTGCAGTGGCTAAAGTGATTGCCACTCTACGAGAGCAGGGTGCACTAGCCTATACCGTGGTGGTTGTGGCAGAAGGCAACGATGCACCGGGGATTGCCTATATCGCGCCATACGCCGCTACCAGTATCGCAGAATATTTTATGCAGGCGGGTAGGGACGTGCTCATTGTTTACGACGACTTAACACACCATGCACGCGCCTATCGCGAGTTATCGCTATTATTACGCAGGCCACCTGGACGCGAAGCCTTCCCCGGTGATATTTTTTATATCCATTCGCGCCTACTTGAGCGCGCGACCCATCTTAATGACGATTACGGTGGCGGTTCGCTCAGCGCGCTACCAATTATTGAAACCGAAGCACAGGATATTTCCGCGTATATTCCAACCAATTTGATCTCGATTACCGATGGTCAGATTTATCTTTCTCCGACACTATTCGAGCTTGGTGTACTGCCTGCGGTAGATGTTGGTATGTCGGTTTCTCGCGTTGGTGGTAAGGCGCAACGATCGGTTTATCGTGGTATCACAGGTGACCTTAAACTCGCCTATGCCCAGTTTGAAGAACTCGAAACCTTTGCCCGGTTTGGCGCTCGAATGGATCAAGATACACGACAGATTATCGAGCATGGGCAGCGCATTCGTGCCTGCCTAAAACAAGCAGAATTTTCGCCGGTTTCCGTGCCAGCACAAATCACCATTTTGCTAGCGCTGCATGCAGGATATTTTGACAAAATCCCACTGCATAAAATGATAGGAGCGGTGCGTGTAGTGCATGAAGCAGCAACGGATATTCCAGTTGAATTAGTCGAAAGTTTCGAAACTGCAAAAATATTAGGAGATGCCGAGCGCAGCACGATTCTGAAAATTGCGTCTCTTGCACTTATTCCTTTTCGTGCCGCTAGTGAAACCATCGAACAAAATGAATCATGAGTAATACAACCGCACTATTTCGCCGCAAGATAGTGAATGCCGAAGACTTACAGTCGGTGGTTCGCACCATGAAAGCACTCGCCGCGACCAGCATAGCGCAGTATGAAAATTCTGTGTGCGCATTGACCCCTTACTATCGGGCGGTGGAACTAGGTTTAGGTGTTTGCCTTCGCGCCAGCGATTCCGTTAACCCTCAGACTGGCAGGAAAGAGCCTGATGAAACAACCACAACTGCTGCCATTGTATTTGGTTCTGACCAGGGTCTGGTCGGCCAGTTTAATGATGCCATATCAGAGTCTGTCATCGAAGCGTTGGCAGCCTTGCTAGGCACTACTTTAGTTTGGGCTGTTGGTGAAAGGATACATGCGCAGCTGGAAGATGCGGGAATAAAAGTACAGGGACTTTACGCAGTGCCTGGTTCAGTCAAGGGAATTGCACCACTTGTGACTCAAATACAACTGGAAAGTGATCAAGTGTTGAGTGCGAAAAGAGAGACTAACCTTTATCTTTTTTATAACCGTTCCCTTTCTGGATCGTTATACAAACCAGTTAAACAGCCGGTATTGCCATTTGATTCAAACTGGCAACTGCATATGGAAAAGGTAAGCTGGCCAACGTCAGCACTACCCGAAATAATGGTTGACGCAAACAAAACATTACATGCATTGATTCGAGAATATCTTTTCATATCACTGTTTCGAGCCTGTGCCGAATCACTCGCCAGTGAAAATGCCAGTCGTCTTTCGGCTATGGAACGCGCCGATAAAAACATCGAAGAAACACTGGTAAATCTACGTGTGACATTTAACCGACTACGACAGCGCAACATAGATGAAGAGCTATTTGATGTAACCGCTGGTTTTGAAGCTTTAGTTAACTGATGTGATTAACCGGTTCCAACACTTGTTAGTAGTTGCATATTGACTAAGTTCATTATCATATTTCGACGTGCAATGCGCACATTAGCTTTGGTTTTTTCTTGAATTTTTGTCGCCAGAGCATCGAGTGCCTTTACCTCTCCATGCACTAACATTAGGGCTGGTCGTTGTTTAAATTGTTGGTACCAGGTGATGAGTTCCTGTTGATCTGCATGCGCAGAAAGCCCGCCTATGGTATGAATTTTAGCCGCTACGTTAATTGTCTCACCCCATAGTCTGATAGTTTTAGCACCATCTACTATTGACCTTCCTAGCGTTCCAGCTGCCTGGAAACCGGGAATAATAAACTGGCAATTCTTGCGCCAGATATTATTTTTAAGGTGGTGTTTAATACGACCCCCTGTACACATGCCACTGCCCGCAATAATGATTGCCCCAGCACTTATTCGATTGATTGCCATCGACTGGTTTGTAGTACGACAGAAGTGTAGGTTGGGCAATCGACGATATAAACCGTTTTCATGCCAAAGGCTAGAAGTTTCCTTGTCGTACAGGTTGGTATATTGATCGTATACTTCGGTCGCCTCGATTGCCATCGGGCTGTCGAGGAAAATATGCCAATTATCAAGACCCCATTCATGTGTATATTTGCTGAATAAAAACAGTAATAATTGTGTTCTTTCAACCGCAAATGAAGGGATTATGATATTGCCTCTGGCCAGATTTGGTGCGGAGAATATCTCTCTCAGCTCACTTAATGTATCGTCAAACGGCCGATGTAAGCGATCTCCATAAGTGCTTTCCATTAATACCAGATCGGCATCTTTGACCGTAACAGGATTGCGTAGAATAGGCATGTTGCTCTGACCCAGGTCACCACTGAAAACCAGTTTGCGAGATTGACCCTTTTGTTCTAACCATATTTCGACAATTGAGGATCCGGGAATATGACCTGCATCATTAAAGCGTGCTTTAATTCCAGGCAGGATAGTGAACTTTTCATCATAAGCTTTAGCCCGAAATTTTTTCATAACATAAGTCGCATCAGTTCTATCGTAGAGTGCTTGTACTAACTTCAAACCCTTTCGCTCGCGTTTTTTATTTTCCCATTCGGCGTCCTTTTCATTTAAAAATGCGGTGTCTTTTAGCATGATTCGACACAGTGACTTGGTTGCCTTTTGAGCATAAATAGGGCCAGAAAAACCTCGTTTTACGAGTAAGGGTAATCGCCCGGAGTGATCAATATGGGCATGGCTCAATACCACGGCATCGATTTTTTTTGGGTCAAATGGAAAGTCTTGATCGTTTCGTGATTCGTTGCCAATACTGCCCTGAATCAAACCGCAGTCCAATAAAACCTGATAATCACCTAGTTTAATTAGGTGACAGGATCCAGTCACCTCTTCCGTAGCACCATGAAAATGCAATTCCATTCTTGCCTCCTGGGATATCGGCTAAAAGCTATTTTAATTAATGGTCAAAATGTCGGCATCGACTATATCTAGTAATTTCTCTGCTGTATTACCGATCAATTTCGCGCTAACACCTGTACGGGCTATTGACCCGATAACTATAATACTGGGCTCGATTTCAACGCAAATATCATGAATAGTTTCAACTGTATGGCCCTGGCGCAAAATCATATTACCGACTTCCACCCCAAAAATTTCTGCTAGTCCAGCCGCACTTTTGTCACTAATATTCGATTCATTTTGTAAAAGGCTATTGTTGATATTATTGTCATAAGCTGCAGCAATATAGAGTTCCATACCCAGCGTTTCAGACATGGCTTTAGCGTCGCGAATAATGCCATTATTAAGACGGATATGTTGTGCATCAGCAGATTCCAGGTCGACGCAGGCGAGGATATTGTTGGATTGCCAGCGTTGAGACCGATGAGTGAACAGTATCGGACTAGCGCAAAATCTCATCAGTGTGAAATCAGAAGTCGTATTAAAAAATCGGGCTGCTTTACTATGATAATAACTCGACTTTATGACCAGGTCGGAACCTGACCTAGTCGCTGCCTGAATTGCTGTCTCGTACCAGTGTTTGTTCCATGAGATTTCTGTCGAAAACGTTATATTATTTTCCCGGCAAGGCTGCATATAAGCATCGACCTGTTCTTGTGCCTTACGCATTACGTGGTTTTTTCATGTCTTTGATAGAACTGTAACCTGCATGATCAGAGATATCTTCGTAAACATGGACGAAGGCATGAATTTCGCATTCAGATAAGGTTGCAATTAACAGCGCTTTTTCGAGTGCAATTTGCTCCGAACTAGTCGGATCAATAATGACCATTAATTTAGTTTTAGACTGATTCAATTTTAACCTCCTGTAAAAAATTTCATTGACTTGAAAGTTAACCCGCATGGTTTGATATTAAGTACCTATTTAATCCCTATCTATCAATTAGGAATATCGCTAGTGCCTAAACTTGCTGTATTTAGTGGGACATAAAAACCGGGATCGTCATATGTCGTAACAGGTGTCGTGTTACACCACCTAAAACTAGTTCTCGAAATCTTGAATGTCCATAGGCACCCATAACGAGTAAATCTGCAGCCATGTCGCAGGCATCCGATAAAATTAGGTTTTCATCAGAAATGTCCCTTGAAAATGTCCCTTTAGCCTCGGCCTTAACACCGTGACGAGCCAGGTGCAAACAAATATCGGCCGATGCGATATCACCGTCGTCAAAACTGGACTTATTCGATTTAATAGACATAACCTCGACTAAATCGGCGTCTTTTAATAAAGGCAATGCATCATTAATTGCACGGGTTGACGAATGACTGCCATTCCACGCGACTAAAATTCGTTTCGGGGTTTTAGATGGTGTTCCTATGTATGGAACAACTAGACAGGGCCGTCCTAGACTAATGACCAGGTTATCTGTGATTTCGGTAAAGCTATCGATATTCCATTTAGGGTCGGGTTGACCTAAGACGACAAGGTCAAAATAACGACCATGTAGGTTGAGATAGTGGGTTGGATCTCCTTCTTCAACTCTCCATTCGACATTGCAGTCCTGATTTGCGCTGATCGATTCGAATTTTGTTTTTGCCGCTTCGGCCATCTTTTTTTCGTCCCAACGCTAGTACATATTTAAGGCGTGCTTCAAAATTATCGGTATTATCGGCGTGAATCAAAATGTCTTTTATGGCCATAACTAATTCCCTCACTTCGTTTCGGTTGATATATTAAATAATCTACCCCAGTGAGGGCGTTATGACATGGATCAATATTAATGTGGTTTGATTGAGGTATTTAGCAAAATTGAATTGACGATTGATATAACTGGTGACTGAGTCCGTTTAAATATTGCAGCAATAGATCAGCATTACGACTATCGAAGTCCAATAGCAATGCCAAATCGCTCAATTGGCTAACTTGTGTATCAAAGAAGTTCTAACGATGAATTACCCTTACAAAGAGCTAAGCTGAATTTATTGCCTTTATTAATTCACGCATTGAATGCCAAATATAATCAAGTTCTGTTTTAAATTCCATCCACTCTCCTTCATGGGCTTGCTCTAATAATTGAAGCTTTTGTTCGGCCAATTTCAGTTTTTTTTGAAATTCATCAATCTGCGCGCCATATTCAAGCTGTAAATTAGCCGCAGTTCGATCGGCGCTACTTTTTAGCTTCTCGAACTCAGCTTTTAGCTCTTCGTCCTGAGCCTGTATTTCCTTTTTATTGTGCATTCCTAATATGTAGGCAGACTTCGCCTAGCTCGGTGCCGGTAGTGCCAGGGGTTCCGTAAAACTAATTATTTGGTCTGTGCCATCTGCTGATTGAACTTTAATGCTATCTATTCCGAGCAAACCATCAGTTACAAAAATCTGATATGGTGTGAGAATAACATGTTCAATTTCTTCGGTACTGATGATAAACGCATCATCTTTTTATCGTAGGTTAAACCGTTGAGTGATAGTTTATCTACCTCAATCTGGGCACCCAGGGCGAGACTGTCGACTTCTACCTTGATCTGTTTACCCTGTAATGGTTTAGACATCTGGTCGAAAAAGTATTGCCAATTCTTCCTATCTATTTCTCTAGTTTTCATAGGTCACCTACATTGATTTATTACCGTAATGTCACTGAAAATCTATATGAGTTTAGAGCGGACAGTTTTGATTTATGTCAAACGAATTAGCAATGACAATTATTGATTAACTGCTTTTTGGTTCAACGTGAATCGAGACATCCGCAGCGCCAAATTTCTTTTCTAATAGGACTTCCACCTCGTCAGCAATCAAATGTGAATCATGTGTTGTTAGTGCTGGATCGACTGCGATAATAAGATCTATCGAACATGACTTTCCAATCCATCTCGATCGAATTTTATAGCTGTCTTTGACACCTCCAACTGCTTTCAGCGCATTTTTAATTTCTGCAGGCTCGATGGCGAATCCGTCTACTAATATAGGCAAAGATCGTTTAAATAACCCAAAGGCGAGGTAAACAATAACGAGTGAAACGGCGATAGCACATAATCGGTCAATCCAGGCGTATCCCATGGCGGATAATTGCCAGCCAACGATGACTACACAGGTTGTCAATACGTCAGCAAATGTGTGCGTTGCATCGGCACGGATAATATCCGAGTTAAGACGGTTGGCCCACATGCGTTGCCAAATGGCCAATAGTATATTCACGACCAGTACGCTGAGCATGACAATTAGTTCTATACCGCTAGAAGCGACTTCAGATGTTTTATTGCGAATGGCGTTGAGTGAAATTTCAAAAGCGATGACGATTAAAATCGAAGCTAAAATAAAAACCGCGATTGTTTCAAATTTTCGATGGCCATAGGGATGCTCACGGTCCGGCGGCTGACTAGAAAAGTAGATGACTATCCAGGCAACTATATTATTCGCTATGTCAGTTAAAGAATGAAATGCATCGGCCATAATGGCCATTGACCCGGTAGATAGACCAATAATGACTTTAAGCGTTAAAACAAGGCAATTGGCCGAACCTTCGATAAGTAAGACGCGACGAACCTGTCTATCTGTTGTTCTAGCTTGATCCATATCTGAAGTTTCGCACTATGTGTCCAACTTTTTTATGTGGGAGATAGTGCTGAGATTCAGGCTATAAAAGACATTATTTTAACGCACTACCAGAACAGCGCATTTCGCATGCTGCATCACTTTGGCCGATGTTGAGCCAAGTAGGTAGTCCTGAAAGCCTGTTTGGTGTGCCGAGACGATAATTAAGTCGGCCTGGAATTTTTCGGCTACATTTAGAATCGTTTGAAAAGGGTGACCAATTCGAACATCGATTCTTGCCTGAATGTTGGCATCGCTAATAATATTAAGAAGTTGCTCTTGAGCCGTCTCTTTAAATTGGGCTACTAGCTCCTTCCTGTCAGGAATTGCGGAGGAGACCCAACTTGGTACTTCTTCGATGACATTGAGAAGAATGAACTGGCTGTTGATATCACCAACTGTCAAAAGTGTTTCGACTAATTTGTTACCTTTGGGAACCTGTGCTATATCGATTGGAACTAATATTTTTTTATACATAATTAGAAACCCTAGAGTTGATTTGTACTTAATACTATCTCCAACTGCTGAGTATTTATTGATACAGATCAGTAAAAAGCCGAATCACCGATTTTTTAAACACTGAATTAACCAGACTTATGAGCCTTGTCCCAGTTGCCAGAGAATTGCTCGATGAGGAAAATCATAGCTAGAAGGCAGCCCAGTTTTTTGTTGATATAGATTACTAAAGCATAAAATTCGAGTTGAATTTGTTGCCTATAAAAACGTAATTTTAATTATTTATATTGAGCGTAATACTAAACCAGTATTCGCTTTAAATTAAGGCGATCGAAATCATTTGGAACCCTATATTCGGACAGGGGTATTAAGAGGCTAACGCATGAAAGATGATAAAAAAGGCATTATTCTGGTCGTCGTTTCTATGACTATATTTGCCGTTCAAGACATATTGATTAAGTTTCTATCGGTCGATATATCGATGTTTCAGATTCTGTTTTGCCGAGCGATCATCGGCGTACTGTTAATTAGTATTTATTTAAAGCTAAGTCATAAGCCACTAAAATTTGGCACTGCTTAACCTTTTCTTAGCACTTGCTGTGGACTATTTTTTTTCTTCGGCTATTCAGCTTTTTACTTTGCGCAGTCGAAGGTTCCGAACGCAAATGTGACTGTTTTGTTTTTGGTGAACCCATTTTTATTACGATACTGTTGATCATGTCATCAACTCATTATCTTTAACATAGCCAGCTGCATCTGGGGTTTTCGCCTGACCATAATCGTTTAACCTGTAAAACGGGAACTGTGTGTCGGTAGAATCCAATGGTGCAGCCACTTTAATCGATTGAGGTGGGTGGACACTATATTCCATAACATCTTCAACGAAGTCGCCTAGGGGCATAAAATACCTGCCATAATTGTCCGCTAATTTTCAGATGCTCCATATCCTTGTGCAGTGATTCGCGCTGCCGATGCGTAAGGCTGGTTACCCAGTCCAACTAGGTAAATACTGCGATTTGTATAGCTCCCTTCAAATGACTTAGTAACCATCGCCCTAGGTGTAACGATAGTAGCCATATGTGCAGTATCACTATTTAATAATGATGGAGTTGAAGCGTTTGGCAACGCACCTGAAATAATCGGTTGATCAAGGTCAACAATACTTCGGTGCCGCCCTTTAGGGGAAATATTTACCTTCGTTTTCTCCCACATAAGGCTGCGCCATGCGCATCCAGGCACTGGCTTTGCGGTCGGGATCTTTACTGTCTTTGGTGCCGTTGGCGTGATCAAAGGGCAGGTGCACACAGATGATGAAGACTGGATCGCTCGTTTTTCATTGGTCGCAGTGTCCAATGGACTAGGTTCCAGTGGGTAATATTATTAGGTTTTTTTCAGGCAGTACGTGGCTATACAATCTTCTTATTGGCCTCTACTCATGCATTTAAATATGATTATTAAGACACTCTGTCAAGTAATATGCTGTTCTAGATAGCAGCTGAAATTAGCTCTAAAAGGTACTTTGTTGTCGCTGATCAAATCAATGTAGATGTCTGTTTTTTTCTATGTAGATTGGTAATAAGAAGTTGAAAGGAGGGCGGTGTTTTAGCAACCTGTCAGGTTAGAAACTGCAAGCGACTGTATACCAAAGGAGTCAATTTTAATCAGATGCATCAAAGCTTTCTAACGCTTGCAGTAAACATATAGCCGACTCCTCGGAAGGATTTTATTAAAGGTGGGTTTCCGTCCGGCAGTTTTATTTTTCGACGCAATCGGCTGACTAGACCATCAACTCCCCTATCGT
>CAXMOZ010000150.1:0-31349 GCA_964195315.1 uncultured Acidimicrobiia bacterium
GGTGACTTTGCCTTTACGATGAAAGCACGCTGCGAAACATTACGCACTCTCGGCCCGGCGATGAGTCCTTTCAATGCATTCATGTTGCTGCAAGGATTAGAAACTTTACCGATACGTATGGACAGACACTGCGAGAATGGATTAGGAGTTGCGAAATTTCTGCAACAACATGCTTGTGTGTCCTGGGTAAACTACGCTGGACTTGAAGATAATGCCTATTATCCATTAGTTCAAAAATACTTACCCAAAGGGGCAAGCTCCATTCTTAGTTTCGGTATTAAAGGTGGGCAACAAGCGGGCAAAAAGTTTATCGAGAGTGTCGAATTCCTTAGCCACCTTGCCAATGTAGGCGATGCTAAGTCCCTGGTAATTCATCCGGCATCAACCACTCATCGGCAATTGTCAGAAGAACAGCAACTAGCCACTGGCATCACAGCAGATATGATCCGACTCTCAGTAGGGATTGAAACACTCGACGATATACTGTGGGATCTCGATCAAGCGTTGCTTAAGTCACAACAGAAGTAGGCTAGCAGCATGAACATTTATCCGGTCGATTCCTTTTGACCGGATAATTAAAAGAGCCTGTCTATATACCCAGTAACAACCTGTTTGGATCTTCCAGGATATTTTTAATGGTTACCAGACACTGCACAGCTTCTTTACCATCAATAATACGATGATCATAGGTCATCGCTAGATACATCATGGGGCGAATAACAATTTCTCCGTCGACAACCACAGCACGTTGCTGAATGGAGTGCATTCCCAGGATTGCACTCTGGGGTGGATTAATAATTGGTGTCGATAACATGGAACCAAAAGTACCACCATTGGTGATACTGAATGTGCCACCCGTTAAATCTTCTATTCCGAGTTTTCCTGCTTGAGCGCGTTCACCAAGTGAACGGATTGATTTTTCGATATCGGCGTAGCTAAGCTGATCGGCATCTCGTAAAACCGGAACCACCAAGCCACGGTTGGAGCTGACTGCAATACCAATGTCGAAATAATCGTGATAAACAATATCGTCGCCATCAATAGAGGCATTAACGGCTGGGAAGCGTTTTAGTGCTTCAATAGCAGCTTTGGTAAAAAATGACATCATGCCTAATTTGACACCATGTGTTTTTTCAAACGCTGGCTTATAGAGGGCCCTGGCATCCATCATCGGTTTCAGGTCAACCTCATTAAATGTAGTCAACATAGCCGCTGTATTTTGTGCTTCCTTGAGTCGTTCAGCGATGCGCGAGCGCAAACGGCTCATCGGCACTCGGCGATCATTTCGGCCAGTCGTTGGCACTGATACGGGTGTTGGCATGGCCGCAGGTGCTACTGGGATCGGGCTCGCTTTTTGTATATGTTGCTCCACATCTTCCTTGAGTATTGCGCCCTTCTTACCACTAGCACTGATATCGTCAGCCGACAAATTATTTTCGTTTATGAGCTTTCTTACTGATGGGCTAGCTTTATTGGATGCACTCACTTCTGGCTCTGCGCTGGCTGGGGATTCGGACGCTGCGCCAACATCTGTATTCATTACCCCCAGTAGTTCACCACTCTTAACTGTCGCTCCAGATTCAATCGATATCGATTCAATGATTCCAGCTGACGTGGCTACGATTTCTAATACGACCTTGTCGGTTTCGAGATCAACAATGTTTTCGTCTTCGGCAACAGTATCACCCACCTGCTTATGCCATTCGCCAAGTGTTCCTTCAGTAACAGATTCCGGTAAAACAGGAACTTTAATTTCAACCTGCATGATACGCTCCAATATTATTAGTAATTAAATGATCAAATTTTTTGTAACAGAAAGCCTGACATAACATGATCAGTTTTTGATTGCCTATATTTAGCAACAGATCGTGACTAGTTTGCCGCATCACATTTCAAATGCATATGTGACAAGCCTGTTTTCCTGCTCCAGATGAAGACTCATATAGCCAGCAGCCGAAGATGCAGAAGAACTCCTGCCCGCAAACCCAACTTCGATCGGTTTGAAAGTCGAGTTCAGTCTACTTTTAAATTCCCGCCATGCGCCCTGATTTCTTGGCTCATCCTGACACCATATAACTGTTTCCAGATTGGGGTAACGTTTTCCTAACGCATCGAGATCAATCTGAGGAAATGGATAGAGCTGTTCAACTCGTACGATCACAGTACTGTGATCGTATTTTTCTGCACGCACATCATATAGTTTGTAGTAAATTTTCCCACAGCAAAGTATCAATCGTTTGACTTTTGAATCATCTACTTCGTCAATTTCAGGTATCACTTTTTGAAACTCGCCTTCGGTATAAGCGCTCAACGGTGAGACAGCTGCTTCGTGTCGTAATATGCTCTTTGGACTCATTATTATGAGTGGTTTTCTAAACCCACAGAGCATTTGACCGCGTAATAAATGAAATATCTGCGATGGTAATGTTGGGATTGTGACGCGCATATTGTGCTGAGCACATAATTGAAGATAGCGTTCCATCCTCGCCGAAGAGTGCTCCGGCCCCTGTCCTTCGTAGCCATGTGGTAGCAACATGACCAGGCTGCTCAATCGGCCCCATTTCATTTCACCAGAACTGATAAACTGATCGATAACGACCTGAGCACCGTTGGCGAAGTCGCCAAACTGGGCTTCCCAGATCACTAGCGTGTTGGGGTCAGTTGACGAATAGCCATATTCAAAACCCAGCACCGCTTCTTCCGACAGAAAAGAGTTGATGATTTCACAGCGGGGCTGATCGTCGCTGATATGCATCAACGGTTTATACACTTCGCCGTTAGTCTGATTATGCAATGCCGCATGGCGATGAAAAAATGTACCACGCTCGCTGTCCTGCCCACAGAGTCGGACTCCAAAGCCATCGTCCAGCAAGGAGGCATAAGCCAAGTTTTCACCAAAACCCCAGTCACTTTGAACCTCGCCATCAACCATCTTTTGGCGGTTTTCCATAATCTTTTGAACTCGAGGATGTAGCGTGTAATCATCCGGTATCTCTAACAGTTTTTGGCCCAATGCTTTTACTGTTTCCATCGACGAGGCTGTGCCTGCTACGCTATTAATGTCGCCCTTTTCAAGCCCAGCCCATTCTCGCGCCGACGTGGTTGCTTCAAGCCCCGAAACAACATTGAGTGCAACACCACCACCGTTATCGAGTGCTTTACGATAATCGGCGATCATTTGATCAACTTCCTTTTGAGTAGTAAACCCTTCTTCTATGAGACGTTTGGAATGTAATTCGACCAGGCGCGGATGCTTACGAATGACCTTGTACATCATTGGCTGAGTTACTGCGGGTTCATCGGCTTCATTGTGACCGTAACGACGGTAACAAATCATATCAATAACAACGTCTTCCTGAAATTCTTCTCGGTATTTAATCGCCAGTTCGGCAATATAAACACAGGCTTCAGGGTCGTCGCCATTGACATGGAATATTGGTGCCTGAACCATTCGCGCTACTTCGGTACAATAAAGCTTTGAAGTGCC
The DNA here is from genome assembly GCA_964195315.1 of uncultured Acidimicrobiia bacterium. GTDB lineage: Bacteria > Pseudomonadota > Gammaproteobacteria. The sequence goes on from CAXMOZ010000150.1 coordinate 3,488, forward strand.
GTTAATCGGGCTGCTAGTAGTGAACCCAACCTGGTTATTAATGATGATATGTATCGTTCCACCCGTCTTATGGCCATCACTTTTGCCCATCGCTAAAGTTTCCATGACGACACCCTGCCCACCGAATGCGGCGTCACCGTGAATGAGAATGGGTAATATATCGTTCGTATTGCGATCTTTAAAACGTTGCTGCCTCGCGCATACAGATCCTTCAACAACCGGATCAACAATCTCAAGGTGGGAGGGGTTAAATGCCAATGCCAGGTGCATTGGGCCATTGTCAGTAAATAAATCGGAAGAGTATCCCTGATGATATTTAACATCATAATTAGAATTTTCATCCAGTTCGACCTTACCTTCGAATTCGTCGAATAGATCTTTGGGCATCTTACCAAGTATATTGGTAAGTACATTCAATCTACCCCGATGCGCCATACCAATAACAACTTCATGAGTTTTCGTAGTACCGGCCTGCTGAATCACTCGGTCTAACAATGGAATCAACGATTCGCCACCTTCAAGAGAAAAACGCTTTTGCCCGATATATCGAGTGTGCATATATTTTTCAAGATTTTCTGCTGCAATAATTCGATCCAGGATTCGATTTCTGCGCCCTTCTCTGAAGTTAGGCGTCGAGAGTGTGGTTTCCAGTGCTTCCTGTATCCAGCGCTTTTGCTTTAGATTCTCTATATACATATATTCAGAAGCCAGCGTACCGCAATAGGTTTTTTCGAGACGCTGTATAATTTCGCGCAGCTTAAGATCACCCACCCCAAACATTGAACCAGTATTAAACACAGTCTCTAAATCAGTCGTATTGAGGTTATGTCCTTCAAGCGTCAGATCTGCAATGACTTCGACACGATCAACTTTAAGAGGGTCGAGATCAGCCTTTTGATGGCCCTTAATTCGGTAGGCATTGATGAGCTGCAGCACCGATACCTGTTTTTCCTGAAATTCACGACTGGAGACACTGTCAGCAGGAGCTGCTGCCTTTTTATTCATCACAGCCGTTCTCATTTGCGCCTGGATTTCAAGATGATCTTCGTCATCGTAATCAGCATCACCTTTTAAACTGGTAAACCATGCACGCCAGTTTTCATCAACATCGTTTTCATCTTTGAGATATTTGCTATAAAGTTCTTCTATGAATACAGCGTTAGTACCCTGGAGGTAACTGTCTAGCTGCATTTTTTTCATGCTCATGTTTAGAGTTTCCCTTGATGATTGTTTTATTGGTATTTTGTCAACATAATAGCGTATGTTTCTGCTTAATCCAGAAACAATTTTAGCGGATATTCACAACGCATCCATTAACAGTTAAAAAAATATCAGGTTAGACAAATAAGCGCAGAGTGATTTGCAATAGCATCGGAATTTTCACTTACTCAAACAACAATAATAATCAACCTGTATGCTCGTATCATTCTCGCAATTACTTCCGGAACCTAATTGAATGGCTCAATACATATTTACAATGAACGGCGTGAGCAAAATCGTGCCGCCTCAAACCGAAATTCTGAAGGACATTTCACTAAACTTTTTCCCTGGTGCAAAAATTGGTGTGCTCGGTTACAACGGTTCAGGTAAATCGACGTTATTGAAGATCATGGCTGGCATCGATACTGAGTTCCTCGGTGAAGCCAGACCACAAACCGGAACAAAAATCGGCTATTTAGCACAGGAACCGCAACTTGATCCTAGCCTTGATGTGCGTGGCAATGTCGAGATAGGCGTCGCTGAGACTAAAGCGATACTAGACCAGTTCAAAGAAGTCAGTGCTAAGTTTGCTGAACCCGACGCTGACTTCGATGTATTGATGGCAGAACAGGCCGTGTTACAGGAAAAAATTGATGCTGCAGGTGCATGGGAACTGGACCGAAAACTTGAAGTGGCAGCCGATGCACTTCGACTCCCACCCTGGGATGCTGCAGTCGAAAACCTATCCGGTGGTGAAAAGCGACGTGTCGCTTTATGCCAGTTATTGCTCTCTAATCCTGACATGTTGATTCTCGATGAACCGACCAATCATCTGGATGCCGAGTCAGTTGCCTGGCTTGAGCGATTTTTACAGGACTTTGAAGGGACAGTGGTCGCTGTAACGCACGATAGATACTTCCTCGATAATGTCGCTGGGTGGATTCTTGAACTAGATAGAGGCCACGGCATTCCATGGCAAGGTAACTACTCGTCGTGGTTAGAACAAAAACAACATCGACTTGAACATGAAGAGCGCTCTGAAAAAGCAAGGCAAAAGTCGATGAAGGCTGAGCTTGAGTGGATTAACTCTAACCCCAAAGGGCGCCAGTCAAAAAGTAAGGCGCGCTTGAAACGGTTTGAAGAACTATCATCACAAGAATATCAAAAACGTTCAGAGACTCAAGAGTTGTATATTCCGCCTGGCCCTCGTCTCGGTGATGTGGTTGTTGAGATCAATGGCGGTAAAAAAGGTTACGGCGATAAACTGCTCTACCAGGACCTTGAATTTAGATTGCCTCGTGGTGGCATTGTTGGAATCGTCGGCCCTAATGGCGCGGGTAAATCAACTCTATTTAAAATCCTTGTCGGTCAGGAATCGCTCGATGAAGGCAATCTGACTATTGGTGAATCAGTCAAAATCGCCTACGTTGACCAATCTCGTGATGAACTCGATGGCAACAAAACCGTTTGGGAAGAGCTATCTGACGGACTGGATAACATTATCGTCGGCAGTTACGAAGTATCCTCACGTGCCTATGTCTCTCGATTCAATTTTAGAGGCGCCTCACAACAGAAGCTGGTTAAAAACTTGTCGGGTGGTGAACGCAACCGTTTGCATCTCGCAAAGTTAATAAAAAGTGGTGGCAATCTACTGCTGCTCGATGAGCCCACCAATGACCTTGATGTAGAAACGCTTCGCGCCCTGGAAGACGCCATTCTTGACTTTCCTGGTTGCGTCGTTGTTGTATCGCATGATCGTTGGTTTCTCGATCGTATTGCAACCCATATTCTAGCCTTCGAAGGCGATAGCCAGGTATATTCATACGAGGGCAACTACTCTGAATACGAGGTTCATCGCAGACAACGAATGGGCCAAAGTGCTGATCAACCTCAACGCATCAAATATAAAAAACTCGATATCTAACTAATATGTCAAATATGAACAAGCTATTTGATCGTCTGAATGAGTTACTCGACAGAGTTGATCATATCGTTCCAGCTCAAGCAGATTTAACCGTCGAGACAACATACAGTGCTTACCGCTGGATCAAAAGTGGACTCAAAGGCATTTCAGTTTTTGATCAAGTAGAGCAGTCTAATCTGTTACATATAGAGTCACAAAAAAACTTAATACTAAAAAATACAGCCCTGTTCTTACAGGGCAGTCCAGCAAACAATGCATTGTTATGGGGCGAGCGCGGCACGGGTAAATCTTCATTGATAAAATCGTTAATGATGAAGTTTTCTGATAGTAATTTATGTCTGGTTGAAATCCCTAGGTCAGCCATCAGCGAGTTATTTGAAGTTATGCGTACACTCAGTGCCGACAGCCGTAAGTTTATAATTTATCTTGATGACTTGTCCTTTGAATCGAATGATGGTTCGTATAGAGCTTTGAAAGCCTGTTTACAAGGATCATTGCAGCCTCAGCCTGACAATGTACTCATTTATGCAACGTCTAATCGTCGGCATTTAATGCCCGAGTCAATGACACATAATTTTGATAGCAGTATGGTTAATGGACAACTTCACCCTGTTGAGAGCAACGAAGAGAAAGTATCTTTATCTGATAGGTTCGGACTCTGCTTATCTTTTCATCCATTCACACAAGATCAGTATCTAGCTGTAGTAAATCAAACGCTGGTTTCACGAGGATTCGAAGCAAGCAATGATGCCCAAGTAGAAGCACTCAAGTTCGCGTCATCTCGTGGCTCCCGAAATGGTCGAATAGCATTTCAATTTGCGGCTTATTGGGCTAGCTTGATCATCGAAATCGATGCCATTTAAAATGAGATGTCACTTCGAGAACATAGGAACTAAACTAGATAACCCCTTGAACTCAATTGATTCGCATGCGAATCTCTGATTTTAACTATACTCCATTAGACTTTTGTTCATAAACTGGGAGACATAACGTTGGATCTAGCACAGGAAACCGATCTGCTTCGCAAAATACCCATGTTTGCCAAGCTGGATGTATCGAAGCTGAAACTGCTAGCATTCACCAGTGAAATGTTAAACTTTGAAGATGGCGACATTGTTTTCCATGCAGGTGATACAGCTGATAGCGCGTTCATCATAATGAAGGGTGCCATTGATGTTTTAACGGATACAGAAAGTGGCCCAATCGTCGCCTTAACGCTTCAACAAAATCAACTGTTTGGTGAACTGGCATTGCTTAATAGTGCACCCAGGAACGCAACGTTAAGGGCTCAGGGTCAAACTAAGGTTATGAGAATTACGACTGAAATGTTTCTCAAATTATTATCTGAAAATTCTGACATGGCCTTGGATGTTATGCGTCAATTAAGTTATAAACTTGCAAAATCTCACAAGGATGTAGAATCACTCCGGCAAGTACTGGGCAGCCAGGCCAGGTAAGCATGTCTTTGATGAACATAGATAACACTCAGACTAGTGATAAACATAACCGATTTCGCTCTTTATGGCTGCGTCAACAACTGTTCAAAACGCCTGATGGCAGCCCGATTGTTTATCAACAACTTCAGGACGCTTATGACGAACCTCAGCGCGTTTACCATACCCTTGAGCACATTAATTGCTGCCTCACAATATTTGATCGGGTATCCCACTTATTGAAGAATCCAGATGCCGTGGAGTTAGCCATTTGGTTTCATGATGCGATCTACCAACTTGGTGCCTGTGATAATGAACAACTCAGTGCGGAACTGTTTATGAATGTCACTGATGGATTTTTTCAAGATGAACTTAGAGAGGCTGTCTATCAACACATCATGGCGACATGCCATACATCAACACCAATCACTAATCCTGATATGAAATTGATGGTGGATATTGACCTATCTAGTTTTGGATTACCCTGGCCTGATTTTTTACGCGATAGTAAAAACGTACGTGATGAAATGAGTCATATTTGCGATGCCGAATATCACAAAAAACAGATAGCATTTCAGCAGGCCCTGTTAAGCAGACCCTCCTTCTTCTATAGTGACTATTTTATCGAGCACTATGAAGCGCAAGCACGCAGTAACCTTGCCAAACTATTTGAGTTAGTAAAAAACAATCAATTGTAACAATATATTTAGAATTTTTTTGGTCAGTAATCAATAGTATAGATACCAATTGGCTCCTTTTTTCCGCGTAAAACAACATCGCCCAAACCCCGAAAGGCAAATTTATCTGGCGCTACCCGGCGGTAGGTATTTTCCGAGATCATAATTCGAGTACCATACTCTTTGTTTAATTGCTCAAGCCGAGCGGTTAAATTAACATTATCACCATGAACCGTATAACCCACGCGATCACCAGAACCAACAAGGCCACCCACCACTAAACCGGTATTGATTCCAATACGGGTATTGAACGACGCATTGTGACCAAAGGTTTGACCTTTAAGCGCTTGTTGAATTTCTAATGCGGCTTGAATAGCATTGCTCGCATGATTCGGATCTGGCTTTGGGGCATTAAAAGTAGCTAACACCGCATCCCCCTGGAACTGACTTATTACCCCACCATTCGCTTCTATCGGTTTGGCTATGAGACTAAAGTATTGGTTAAGGGCAGCAATCAAATCTTCCGGTGGCAATGACTCACTGATTGAAGTAAAACCTTCGATATCAGTAAATAAAATTGTAGTCTGGTTGACCTCTCCTTTTCCCGTTGTCGCCCCTTCTTCAGACCTCGTCACCTGGTGCGCTACTTCCTGAGGCACAAAGCGCGACAGATCTCGAGCAGCGCTACCTTCTATAACTGCCTCAATCAATAAGTTTCTGGCCCGATGCAAAGCTAACGCGAGTACACCTGTGACCATAATAATTGACACTATTTTGTCAAATTCTGCACCGATTAAAATGCTGTTAGACGTCATGTATTCAATATAGTCCCGCGTAATCATAGAATTAGCAGGATCGGCCACTAAAACAAACAGCACCATCAAGACCCAGCCAACAACAGCACTGGCTCCAGTGGCAATCACAAATCTAGGGTCGAAATGCAAAGCTCGAATACCGATAAAAATAAACACATACAAAAACGTCGGTACTTTCAAATAAAATGAGGGGGGTTGTTCGTATTGCAAGTGAAAGCTCCATATTAACCCCATTAATAACGCGATATCAAGCACTGCTGAGAAGTACAACATCCAATCGGGAAGCTTGTGCAAGATGGCCAGCAAAAAGCGGAATAAGCTGAATGCTAAATAAGCGCCAAGTGCCCAGGGTACGGGCGCAAAGGCAGCGTCATCTGAAAATGTTTTGGGCGAAATTGCATAGAGCAAACCCAATATAGACACGATCATCACCTGGATAGAGCTTATCAGTATCTCGCTGCGTTCCTGTTGATCTCGAATTGTTTTCTTGAGACGTTCAGGGAGATTATAGTTGTTACGTGGTTTACCCAAAAGTGACCAATCTGATATTTCTGTTGTGGTGGATTTTCTGATCATTGAACGACTCGCCGTTTAGGCCTAGAGTCTATCCTAGCACTCGCGAAAGCGTTATTTTTATGACAAACAGAAACATCAAAAGTTCTTCTCTCGTCCATCTATTGAATCAGTGCGTTTGTACTAAATACAGTGTAGTCTGCCGATGACAAAAACCGCAAAAAAACTGTAATATGGCTCAACGGCTGGATAACGCACGAATTTTAATCTATAGCCATGACTCCTTTGGGCTTGGGCATTTGAGGCGCTGTCGCACCATTGCACATTCGCTCGTCGGGCATTATAAAGGCGTTTCTGTTCTCATTCTTTCTGGTTCCCCCATTATCGGTAGTTTTGACTTCAAAGCTCGGGTCGATTTTGTCCGTATCCCAGGTGTCATAAAACTCAAAGATGGTGAGTATACTTCATTGGGTTTGCACATTGACCTGGAGCAGACTTTATCGATGCGCGAGTCAATTATTTATCACACCGCAGCTAGTTTTAAACCTGATATTTTTTTGGTCGACAAAGAACCAACAGGCCTCAAAGGCGAAGTCGTCAGTACCCTAAAAATGTTACGTGACATGGGCACTATCAATGTACTTGGATTGAGGGACATCATGGACGATCCCATTTCACTTAAAGTCGAATGGGAGCGAAAGCAGGTACAACCTGTGCTAGAAAACTTGTATCACGATATTTGGGTTTACGGTTTAAAACAAATGGGCAACCCTATCGATTCGCTCGGCCTACCCAGAACCATTTCAGATAAAATCACACACACCGGATACCTGCACCGTGAAATGCCGAATGAGCATAACTGGATATCGCCAGTCATTCAGGAGCAACCTTATATTTTAGTAACGCCTGGTGGTGGTGGCGACGGTGTCGACATGGTGGACTGGGTTATTAGCGCCTACGAAGCCGATCCAGTTATCCCCCATCCAGCGGTTATTGTGACAGGGCCTTTCATGCCACAGATCAATCAACAGGAGTTCCACGAACGTTGTGAGAACCTTGATAAAATTCAAATCATCACCTTTGATTCACATATAGAGTTCCTTATGGAGCAAGCAATCGGAATTGTTGCGATGGGCGGATACAACACTTTTTGTGAAATTCTATCGCTCGATAAACCAGCATTAATTATTCCTCGCTCGGTCCCCAGGCGAGAGCAAATTATTCGAGCCAGTCGAGCAGTTGAACTTGGGCTTGTCAGCATGCTCGATCCAGAGCAAGGCGTAGACCCTTTAATCATGGCAGCAGCGCTACATCGCCTGCCTGATCAAGCACTACCTTCTGAGCATACCATCGATGGTTTGCTAGATGGCCATAACCAGGTCGCCCGGCTTATCTTCGACCATCTGCAATCGCCCGTCACTAAGGATGGTCAAAAAGCCTGACTAATCGTGTTGTTTAAACAAAATTCAATTGCTTTCATTTACGTTCAGCATCTGCTGGGTATTGGTCATTTACGGCGAATATCCTTCTTAGCGCTGGCTATGGTCGAGCAAGGGTTCGAAGTGCATCTGGTGAGTGGCGGCATGCCTGTTCCCAATCTATCGACAGGCAATGTTCTGGTCCATCAATTACCCCCTGTTCGAGCCACTAATAGTTTATTTGACGAACTGGTCAACGACAAAAATCAACCTATCAGCCCATCCTGGAAGGGCCGCCGATGTGAAGTATTATTGACCTTATTCGATACTATCAAACCCGATGTTTTAATTACCGAAACCTTTCCCTTTGGTCGACGTATGATGCGTTTTGAGCTATTACCTTTGCTACAACAGGCAAAAAAACGACCCAAGCCGCCACTTATTCTATCGTCCATACGAGATATTTTACAACCCAAAAAAAAGTCACAACGAAATCACGAAATTCTGGCATTGATCAACCAATTCTACGATAGGGTAATGGTCCATGGCGATGATAGCATCGCGACCTTAGAAGCAACTTTTCCGTTGGCCAGTCAGATATCAACCAAAATAAGCTACACAGGCTACATTGTCGACCCCAACGCCCCAGCAACCAATGCTCAGCCAGCGATCGAATCCCCAATAAAAAAAACCGAAATACTCGTTTCGGGTGGCGGCGGTGCTGCCAGTTTAGCCCTACTACAAACAGCAATTGAAGCCAAACCGCTCTCTATCCTTAAAAACAACCCCTGGCGATTACTGGTAGGCCATAATATTGATCAAAGCACATTTGAAAGCCTGCAGCAACAAGCAGATTCAGGGCTGACCATTGAGCGAAATCGCAGTGATTTCTATCAGCTATTAAAATCCTGCCAGCTATCAGTATCGCAAGCAGGTTATAACACCGTAATGGACATTTTGAATACAAATGCGCGTGCAGTGCTTGTGCCCTATTCCGCTGCTGGTGAACTAGAGCAAACGATTCGAGCCCGGCTATTACAAAAGAAAAATCGAGTCACCTGCATTGAAGAGCCGATGCTGAATGCAAAAACATTAGCGCTAGCGATCGATCAGACTGCGACAAAAACGGTCACAGACACTCACTATAAAATGGATGGTGGCAGCACGAGCGCCCAGTTGATTCGAGGCTGGCTAACATGACAGGTAGGTCAATAGAGACTCAGGCATTAGATCAAACATTCAATAAAGCATGGCCGATGCTACAACACGAACTAGATTGTTGGACCGATGCTGGTCTAAAAGCCAGTTTCTGGTGGCGGGACGACGATGCAGTATCGGCAACGCCGCAGCTAGAGGCTTTAGATGAGTTAAGTCAAAACTTTGAAGTACCCGTTTCTATAGCCGTTATCCCGGCGCGGATAAACGCCAGTTTGACTGCATTTATGCAAGGGCGCGATCATTTTAATGTGCTTCAGCATGGTTATAGCCACACCAGCTATGCTGCAAAAGGTGTCAAAAAAATCGAGTTAGGCGGCGAACGCAACTTAGATAGCATCATTACAGAGTTATCTGTCGGACATCAAATACTCAGCGATGCTTTCCCTAATCACTTCGTTCCAGTCCTTGTGCCACCCTGGAACCGTATAGAATCAAAGGCTTACAACATACTACAAGCAGTGGGATTAACCGGGATTTCAACCGTTAGAGCTCGGAAAAAAAGCCATCTTGTACCGGGGTTACTGCAAATCAACACCCATCTCGACCCCATTAGCTGGCGTCATGGTCGAGGTTTTATCGGATCGCAAATCGCAATTGCTTTGCTGCACCAGCATCTTTATTTACGTCGCACCACCGATCGATGTAGAGAAGAACCCACTGGCCTGCTAACACATCACCTCGATCAAAATGATCTGGTTTGGAGTTTTTGCCGGAATCTGTTTGAACGTTTGAATCAACATCCGGCAGTGCATTGGTTAAGTGCCAGACAGATTTGGCTTTAGGGAAAACCCCCTTCTTTATGAATCACTTAAAGAACCTTCCAAATTGATTTCAGCATAAGCTGGCCCCACCTCACCCGTAGATGATATCTGAAACTCGTGACCCTGCTCCCAGTCAAATTGAATGGGTGATTCACCACACATATCCCAACCCATTGCCAAGGAATAGGCGCAGCGAATAATACCCTTGTGAACCACCGCGCCAGAATCTTGCGAATCAACAGCGATCTGCCGCAACCACCCACTCAAGCGCTGTTGAAGCTGACGTGGGCTTTCACCATTAGGTGGACAAAAGTCGAGTCCGCGCTTTTCATTATCGCGCATCACATCACCTAACTGCTTACGCAATGGTTTAAGAATTATTCCCTCCCAATCGCCCCAGTCCATTTCTGTTAAGGCAGGTTCTATGGTTGGGCCGTCAATACCAAGCAACTCGGCTGTGTGTCGAGCACGCTGCAGTGGACTGACATACCATTGCAACTGGCTAAGCTCAGTCGATAACTGTCGATGCTCTAATTGCTCAATGGTACTCGCTGACAATGGTTGATCTATCCTGCCCTGGATTCGCTTTTCTGCGTTCCAGTCAGTCTGGCCGTGTCTAACCAGAATCAACCTCATTGGGCGCACTGATCAGTTGTCTTCTTCAGCTTTTCGACCAATTGGTCGATACCTTGATCCAGTGAAAATTGGTCTCGTACACGTTTGAACCCAGCACTTGCCAGTGATTCACGCTGCGCCACATTGGTAATCAAGAGATGCAACGCTTCATTTAAAGCAGCCGCATTTTTTTGAGGCACTAACCAACCCGTTTTAGCATGATCGATAAGCTCTGGAATGCCCGAAATATCGGTCGACAGGCAAGCAAGTCGCTGACTTTGCGCCTCCATCAAGACATTCGGCAATCCGTCTCTATCACCATTGTCAGAAATTCGACTCGGTAATACAAATAGATCAGCCTGTCGGTAATGTGCTAAGACATCGGTTTGTGGTAAGGCACCTAACCACTCAATACGCTCATTCAAATTGAGTTCAGCTGCTGTTGCCTGTAATTCATCTAAAAGCTCTCCACCGCCAATATGTGTAAATTGCCAATGAACATTATCGGCAAGCTTAGCCAGTGCTTGTAATAAATAGTCATAACCTTTTTTATTAACCGCTCGACCAACCGATACGATACGGACAGGGTCGTTTATATCACTACCATCTCGATGATCTGATTCGCGCTCAATATCAGGGAAACGCTCAAAATCAAGACCGTGATACAACAATGAGACTCTACCTTGCTCATCTGCCAACTGTTTTAAATGCTTAACATTAGACGAGGTACAAGTAACGAGCCAGGCAGCGCTAGCTATTTTTTCCTTTTTCTCCCAATCTTCAATGGTCCAAATATCTTTTGCATGGGCAGAAATACTCCAGGGCTTTTGATTGATTAAGCTTGCGTAGTAAGTCACTGAAGCGGGCGTATGCATAAAGTGGGCGTAGTAATGATCGATTGTATCCGGCATTTCATTTGCCAATACCAGAGCCTGACCAAATCGACGCATCCGACTGCGACTAAAATCCCGGCGTAAGTCCTGGATAAATGTTCGCCTGGCTTGTCTATAACCCTTTTTTTTACGGACAGACAACCAGGATTTAAATACCCTTTTTTTATCGTCTCGAACATATTCTGGCAAATAATACACCGGTGCTTCGATCTCAGCGTGAATTGGGTGGCAGGCTGAATCAGTTGGTTTGCGCAACGAAAAAAGGCAAATTTTAAATCCTCGTAATTCGAGTGCTCTGATTTCCTGAGCAATAAATGTTTCGGATAATCGAGGATAGCCTTTTAATATAATGGCAACAGTTGGGGTCATATTTTTATAAGCCTGTGGAAAATCAAAATAAGGTAACAGAGTCTATCACTCGAGGATTTTACACTGTCATCCAAATCGGTGCTATTAAGACTATTTTCATGTTATGTTAACACTGCCTATAACCATATAAATAACGCATGGAACCTTCACTTTACCGATATATATTAACGCATAGTCGCAATGGTCAAATCCTGCTTGCGCTGCTGGCATTAGTATCGTTTCCTCTGGTTTATATCCTGCTCGAATTACCGAAGAAAATCATCAATATGCTGCAAGGCGAAGGGATTCCAGAGGCTATTCTTGGTTACCCTGTAGATGAAGTCAGTTATCTGGCCTTTTTAAGCCTATGTTTTCTGAGTGTCGTACTCGCTAGTGGTGGCATCAAATATGTCATCAATGTTTATAGAGGTGTGTTGGGCGAACGGCTACTGCGTCGTTTTAGATATGAGCTATACGAGCGAATACTGAGGTTTCCTCCGCCCTATTTCAAACGTGTGTCGCAAAGCGAGTTGATTCCGATGATTACCGCCGAAACCGAGCCGCTGGCTGAGTTTATCGGCGAGTCCTATACTCTGCCCCTATTTCAAGGTGGCATGTTGATTACCTATGTCGTGTTTATCTTTCAGCAAGACCCTTATCTGGGATTAGCATCGATTGCACTCTATCCATTTCAGTTATACGTCATTCCCAAATTGCAGAGGAAAGTGAATCGTCTCTCTAAGGAAAGAGTGCGCACAGTACGAAGCTTGTCAGGTCGAATCGGAGAGTCTGTGTCTGGTATTAATGAGATACATGCCAACGATACTAGCCACTACGAACGCGCCCATATCAGTCACCACTTGGGCATAATATACGGCATTCGATACGCCATTTATCGTCGAAAGTTCTTCATTAAATTTTTGAATAATTTCATAGCCCAATTGACGCCATTTTTCTTTTATTCAGTTGGCGGTTATTTCGTGTTGCGCGGCGACCTCACCATCGGATCAATGGTAGCGGTACTGGTAGCCTACAAAGATTTAGCCGGACCCTGGAAAGAACTACTACGTTACTACCAGCGTAAGGAAGATATCAAAGTTAAATATACCCAGGTCATCGATCAATTCAGCCCCGCAGGCATGACTGAGCCAGCAAAAATCAATCAGGAACTAGACTCGATTCAGCTACCCACGGGGGACTGGAAAGCCAATAATGTTAGCTACAGCGAAGATCAACTCTATTTCAATGTGAACTCTGTCAACTTTACCTTAAAACCAGACCAGCACGTCGCAGCTGTCGGCTTGAGCAACAGCGGTAAAGACGAACTTGCGGGTTTAATGTCACGTTTAATAAATCCAACGTCTGGATCACTGACAAAAGGGATGACTAAGATGTCCGACCTGTCAGAAGCAGTCACTGGTCATCGAGTGGGTTATGTCGACAAGCACACCTATTTGTTTACAGGGACGATACGTGACAATTTGCTCTATCCACTCAAGCATCGGCCAGTCACTGACGACCCTAAAGCAGATTCGAACCAGCGCGCGATCGAATCGCAACTCGCTGTTAGTTCTGGAAACTCTAAACATCATATTGGCGACCAATGGATCGATAGCACTGGCATCGGTACGGTGGATGATACAATCTTCTCTGACCGAATTCGCGAGATCATCGAAACAGTCGACCTCGGTGACGAGATCTATCAACTAGGGTTGACGTCACAGGTAGACCAGTCAAAGAATCTCGACCTGGCACGACGTATTATGAAAGCTCGAGAGCAATTGCATGATCGGCTCAGCCAGGAAGATCACATCCGCCTCACTGAGCCTTTCGATCAAGATAAATTCAACACCAATTTGACCGTCGCAGAAAACTTATTATTTGGAACAATTTATGACGATTCAATTGATTCTGAGCGTCTAGCTGAGAACCCGTACATCAGGCAGGTACTCGATGAGTCGCAGTTGACCGAAGACTTTCTGGCAGCAGGAAAACAAATTGTCGAAGTCATGCTCGATTTATTTTCAGATGTAGAACCCGATAGCGAACTATTCGAGCAATACAGCTTTATCAATGCTGATGATCTAGCCAAGTTTCAACAATTGAAAGTCCGCGTCATTGATCAATCAACAGCCATTATAAACACCGAAGATAGAGTTCTTTTATTATCGATGCCATTTAAATTAATTGTGGCTCGGCATCGTCTAGGACTAATCGACGACTCTATCCAACTACGCATTTTGACAGCCCGGAAATTAATTCGTCATCAAGCGTTGGATAATAATCTCGGCATAGAGTTCTTCGATCAGACCCAGTTCAATCCTAAAATCTCGATCCAGGATAATATTCTGTTTGGTAAATTGGCTTATGGTCAGGTAAATGTGCAGACGAAAATCAATTTACTGATTGCCGATGTAGTCAAAGAGCTTGAATTGCGCAACGACATAATAGATGCCGGACTGAACTTTGAGGTCGGTGTTGCCGGTGCTCGTTTATTAGCCACCCAACGCCAAAAAATTGGCCTGGCGCGTGGTTTAATAAAGGCACCAGACATACTAGTCATCAATGAAGCTACCGCAATTCTCGATACTGCCGCAGAAAAAAGATTGATATCCCAAATTCGTCAACAAATGAAGTCTCGCTGTCTGTTCTGGGTGCTGGCTCGGACACAATTGGCTGTGAATTTTGACAACGTGATTGTCATGGAGCGGGGCAAGATCGTCGGTAATGGTAAATACAGAGAGTTAGAGAATAGTAATCAATCGTTTCAACAACTGCTGAGTGACTAGTAATGTATAACCCACAACAGAACTTTTTAGCCACGGAAGGACAAGAAAGAAAAGATAAGGAGCAAGTTGGGTAATGTGATCCTAATTTTCTTCATCCACTTCGCAATGATAGTTGATACTTAACAGCAAGGCAGAGACTTAAAACTAGCAATAAATCTTCACGATTTTGTCCGTGCTTATCAGTGTAATCGGTGGCCTAAACGCCTTTCCTTTTGCCTGTTATTACTTCTGAATTCAGCTAAAAAGAAAAGTCGCTAGATACGGCATGCGCCGGCATGACGATAGATTGGAAGTACCCTAGCAGCCATCAGGATGCCGACACAGACTTATATTTAACCCTTAACTTTAATGCCAATCTAGTCTCTTTCCCTAATTACTTGTCCTTATTATTCGGTGTATTCCATGGCCAAATAAAGTTTTTCAATTCTCTTGCACGCATGGTCTGGTCAATTATGTGCTTCGTACCTCACTGCATCCTACACCACTACAGGAACCTTATAATTCGTAGTTTAAACTGAGCCTGCAATTCCCAAAAACAGTGCCTTTAGCTATCCTCCACTTCCCTGAGTGAATAAATCAAGACTCTGTGTAAAACAAGGATTGACTGGACTGGTACACCAGCAGGGTCTTATGTCTTGACTGGCTTCATTTAACCATTATTTATACGGATCAGCCGCATCGCGCAGCCCATCACCAAAGAAGTTAAAGGCAAGAATGACCAGAATGACCGGGACCACCGGAAACATCAGCCAGGGATACAAAGCGACCACATTGATATTTTGCGCTTCATTCAGTAACACACCCCAGCTCGTAATCGGTGGGCGTAATCCAAGGCCCAGGAAGCTGAGGGCAGTTTCTCCGAGAATCATCGCAGGTATAGATAAGGTTGCAGAGGCGATTAAGTGGCTCATGAAACCTGGCAATAAATGACGCCCAATAATTCGGCTCGGCTTCGCGCCCATCAATTCCGCTGCTGTGCAAAAATCTTCTTCGCGCAACGCTATCAATTTCGACCGAACCGCCCTTGCCAGACCTGTCCAGTCCAGCATAGCCAAGATCACAGTAATGCCAAAGAATATGAATATGGGGCTCCAGTTAACTGGCAATACCGCTGACAGAGCCATCCATAAAGGCAATTCAGGAAACGATCGAATCACTTCGATGACCCGTTGAACGGATGAATCAACCCAGCCGCCGTAATAACCCGCTAGGCCCCCCATTAAAATACCAAAACTAAAACTAATCATGATACCAACGAGGCCAATCGTGAGCGATATACGTGCGCCATAGGTAATCCGCGAAAATACATCTCTACCAAGTCGGTCAGTGCCAAGCAAGAAGAAGGTGCCATTGTCCGGTGGACAGACAAAATGGAAATCACCGTCGAATAACCCCCAGAATTGATAGCTATCACCTCTACAAAAAAAACGTAACGGCTGCACGTCATCCTTACGCTCAGGATAGGTCCTTAATAAAAGGTCCATGTCGAGTTTATAATCACGACCATAAACAAAAGGCCCGACAAACCTTCCTTCATGGAACAAATGTACCGACTGTGGTGGGGAGTAAATATAGTCGGTATTTCGTGTATGCAAATTATAAGGTGCAACAAATTCACTGATTAAGACTGAGCCATAATTGAGGGCCAGAATGATCCCGCATATCAACGCCAGGCGATGTCGTTTTAACTTCCACCACATCAGCGTCCACTGCGATGCTAAATAGTATTTTTCCTGCTCGGGTGTCAGGGCTTCAATCGAATGTGCATCAAAAGGCTCACTAGAAACGTAATGTTCGATCTCGTGCTGACGGCTCATTTTTCTAACCCGCCCTGCAACCGAATACGCGGATCAAGTACAGCAAGCGCCAGATCGGAGACTAAAACGCCGACAACCGTAAGCACTGCCAGAAACATCAAAAATGAGCCCGCCAGATACATGTCCTGGCTTTGTAATGCCGATAGTAAAATCGGCCCAGTAGTGGGTAAAGACATAACAACTGCCACAATTTCTGCCCCAGAAATCACCTGTGGCAACAAGTTCCCAATATCTGCAACAAAAAAATTAAGCGAAACACGCAATGGGTACTTCCTTAATAGTTTACCGGGAGGTAGTCCTTTTGCTCGCCCTGTAACGACATATTGTTTTTGCAATTCATCTAGCAAGTTGGCCCGTAGACGTCGAATCATACCGGCAGTACCCGAGGTACCAATCACCACCACCGGAATCCATAAATGCTCGAGTACCGACACTAACTTATCAAAACTCCACGGTGCATCGATATATTCTGGTGCCATTAATCCACCAATCGACGTGCCAAAATAAACATTAGCAAAATACAACATAATGAGAGCGAGTAAAAAGTTAGGCGTCGCTAACCCCAGAAAACCCAAAAAGGATAACCCATAGTCGCCCCAGCTATACTGATGAGTCGCCGAATAAATACCGATAGGAAAAGCAATCATCCAGGTGAACACAATGGTGACTAATGAAATCAAAATGGTTAAAAAAAGCCGATCTCCAACCACTTCGCTAACCGGTAGGCTATATTCGAACGAATATCCAAAATCACCCTGCAACATGCCTGTGACCCAATGGAAGTATTGTTCATAAATCGGTTTGTCCAGCCCATACTCTTCCCTTAGGAAAGCAATCTTTTGCTCATCTACCGATTCACCCTGACTTTGTAACTCCGCTATATAGCTTTCCAGGTAATCACCTGGTGGCAGTTGGATGATGACGAACACCAGCATGCTGATCACCAGCAATGTGGGAATCATGGTCAAAATTCGACGAATAACGTAACTACCCATTAACATCACTCATTAACGTCTTACCTCAGAAAACCAGAAGGTATCAGGTTTATAAATACCAAAATAAGCACCCGGTTCAATATCATAAAATCCGGTCATAGGTACGTTATGCAGAAACTGGTTAACAACCAGAGGATGTTTTACACCTGCAATAACGCCAATACTAAACATCTGTTGTCGATGAATTTCTAACATGTCATGCCAGATCTTTTCCCTTTCTGATTTATCGCTAGCCATTCTCCAATCGTGATTCAACTGCATCAGTTGATTGACTTCTTTTATTTCTGGCTTGTGCCCTCCTTTTCCACTTGTTTCAAAATATTGCCCCCACTGTGGCCATTGATACTGGTATCTTGAAGTCGCTGCGAGTGGTGCGGGGTTCGAGTCGGCATTGGGCAAACCGTTGGCCATGCCGCTCCAAATTGACATCATTGCGTCACCAGAAAAAATTCGATTACGGAAAACTTCGCGAGTGGAAGGAATACTGTAAAGCTTAATTCCAGCCTTTAGCCAATTGTCGTGCACGAGTTCGAGAATATCGGTATCTTCAGTACTCTCTCCTGCCGTTTGAATTAAAATTTCAAGTGGCCTTCCATCAGATAACAAACGCACGCCGCGATCATCACGATTTACTAATCCGAGTTCATCTAACAATTCATTGGCCTGCGCCAAATCAAAGCCTGCCGAGCTGGTTTGATAATCTGGTTTGTACAGAGGAGAACCGGGCAATACCGTATTATTGCCTTCTAAAGCCATACCAAAATAGATCACCTGATTAATTTCATGGCGATGAATGGCCAATGACATTGCCTTACGAAAGCGAACATCCTGAAGCAGTGAACGCATCACTGGGTCTTTGGTATTCAAATTGGGGAAAAGTGCTGTATTGGCACCTTTAGCCGTACTCCAGAGGCGGACATTAAAGTGCCCGCGTTTTTCTGCCTGTTTCAAAAAAGTGTAATTATCCATGCGCAAATATCGCGCTTGCAAGTCGGATTCATTGGCACCCGTTTTCGCTGGGATGAGTTTTCCTGAAGCAATGTTGACCACAAGGCTATCGATATAAGGTAGCTGCAGACCATTGGAATCCTGTCTGTAATAAAACGGATTTCGTTCGAATATAAATCGCTCCGATGGAGGATAAGTTGTATTGACCCAGGGCTGAAGCGTGGGTAAGTCGGGGTTGGTTGCCTTATAGGGCCGGTCTCGATTGACATGAACACCTACCCAGTTTCGCGACTTATAGTGTTCAATTAGTTCAGCTATGCGCTCTTTCGTCTGATAGCGTTTATGAAACTGCCGAAGATAATGAGCTGGCTTGTAAATATATATCGGGCTTGCCCCCGCAAGTGCTGGCAGAAAAAACGGATTAGGTTGCGACCAGCTATAACGAACAGTTAATTCATCGATAAATTCAACTACTGGCAATTCACCATCGATAGACAGTTTCTTATTCGGACCGCCTTTTGATATATC
The DNA here is from genome assembly GCA_964195315.1 of uncultured Acidimicrobiia bacterium. Taxonomy (GTDB): domain Bacteria; phylum Pseudomonadota; class Gammaproteobacteria. Next base: position 22,380 of record CAXMOZ010000150.1, read on the forward strand.
AGGATCGTTGGCAATGTCTTCCCAATAATATCGAAAGTCTTCACTGGTAAATGGATGTCCGTCCGACCACTTGTGTCCTTTACGTATATGCAGTGTAAAGATACGACCTTCCTCGATATCAACACTTTCGAGAATATCAGCCTCCAATGATAAATCTGGGGTGTAGCCAACCAGTCGTGCATAGCCATAGATAGTAATTTGACGAATATCTTTTTGTTTTCCCATCAATAAACGTAATTGACCACCCTGCTGACCAGCCTCAAACTCACCACTAAAAGAAACTATTTTTGGTTGTTCGGGTAGGCGATCAATTACAGGCGGTAGTTCACCACTGCTAACTTTATCAATGAGGAATTCAGTTTCAATTAAATCGCTAGCATTAACAGTCGATATTAGTTGACTGAATAGCAGCGACAGTGAAACAAGTTTAAGCAGTGATGGAATCAAGCCGCTATCTCCGATGGATCGCAGCTAGCGGCGGCTCTAACAAAATGACCATTACCCAACGATAAAAAGGACATCGGCGTTTTACCATCGTTCGTAAATGGCGCTGACCACAAGGTTGGATTCGATGCCACACCATCCGTTATTGACTCGAAGTCTAATGGTTGGCTCAATTCGAGATGCGGCACGGCCGATAATAACGCCCGGGTATAAGGGTGGATTGGATTCGCAAACAATTCTTCTCGTGGTGCTAACTCAACCAGCTTGCCCTGGCACATCACGCCAATTCGATCGGCAATGTAGTTAATCACAGCCAAATTGTGAGAGATGAAAATATAAGTCAGCCCAAGCTCTTCCTGCAAATCCTTTAGTAAGTTCAAAACCTGCGCCTGAATCGACACATCGAGTGCAGATACCGGTTCATCGCAAATTAACAGGTCAGGTTCTAGTGCCAATGCGCGTGCGATACCAATTCGCTGTCGTTGTCCGCCTGAAAAGCTATGTGGATAGCGATTTAAAAATCGAGGGTCAAGTCCAACCAAGCGCATCAATTCAGTGGTCTGGATGCGTTGTGATTCATCATTACCAATGCCATGCACTATCATAGGCTCACGCAAAATATCAAACACCGTCATACGAGGGCTAAGCGCACTAAAAGGGTCTTGAAAGATAAACTGCATTTTGCGCCGAAACGCCATCAAGTCATTACCTTTCAAACCTCGAACATCAATTAATTTGCCTCGATCGTTGTACTCGATTGCACCGTTGCTCGGAGTTAAAGCCCGCATGATAATTTTGCTTAGCGTCGTCTTGCCACAGCCACTCTCGCCCACCAAACCAAAACATTCGCCTTGCTGCACATCGAATGAAACATTATCAACCGCATGTAACAAATTTGTGCTTCCGCCGAACCAACGACTATTGTGCAATTCGTATGTTTTACTAATTTTCTCGACCTTTAAGTGGGGCGTACTTCGGTCTTGCTCTGTCCATGGCTGTTTGTTCTTACCGATGGTACCAGATTGATACTCTATTTCTCTCACCGGTGTCAGGCGTTCGTCCGGTTCCATATCAAACCGAGGAACAGCCTTCATGAGCGCCTTTAAATATGGGTGTTGGGGGTTATCGAATAATGCTTTTAATGAACCACTCTCGACTATTTTACCGTGATACATCACCACAACCTTGTCAGCCATATTAGCGACGACACCTAAGTCATGCGTGATCAATAACAAAGCCATGCCTAACTCAGCTTGCAACTCTTTAATTAGTTTAAGAATACGAGCCTGAATCGTGACATCCAATGCCGTTGTTGGTTCATCTGCAATTAACAATGTGGGATGACAAATCATGGCCATTGCAATCATTGCCCTTTGTCTTAATCCACCCGACAACTCAAATGGATACATAGTTAAAGCACGTTCTGGATCAGGAAACCCAACTTGAGACAGCATCGTTTTGGTCAGTTTCATACCTTCGACCTGGCTGTAATCTCGGTGTAAAAATAGCGCTTCACTAATTTGATCACCAATCGTGTGTACTGGTGATAATGACGTCATTGGTTCCTGAAAAATAATCGAGATACTGCCACCTCGAATCTTTCTTATGTCTTTACTGTCTGGATCGAGTGCAGCGATGTCGATAACCACCCCCCCATTATTAGGGTCGGCGAACAAAATTTCGCCGCTTGTAATGCTCGCCGACTGCGGCAAAATACCCATGATAGCCTGCGAAGTAACCGACTTACCGGAACCCGATTCACCAACCAGAGCGACCGTTTCGCCGGGATTAATCGAAAATGAAACATCCCGAACTGCAGGCACAGGGTGTCCGTGAAGATTAAAATCTACCGCTAAATTTTTAATCGATAATAATGGTTGTTGGTCTTCGGGGTTAATTGTGGACTCTCGTAATGACTATTGAACAGACTTAATTATGGTAGTTTTTTTCAATTTATCCCAAAAATCATCACTAGCAGAATCGGCTACAAAACTGACGAACGAATTGGCATTTAAATCAGGCAGTTAGTCTACCCAATTAGCTACTTTAATCATAGCAGTCAACGTTATGATATTATTATCACGTATAGCACGAGAAGGAGATCAAAAAATGGCGATCGAGCCACTCACTGAATCACAAATTTCAAACCTCGGGTTGCAATTAGCGTCACAGCAACAGGCATTGCAGACTCAGTTACAGCAATCAGATGCGGTCTCAAAACCGGTCACTTTAGATCAGCAATCGGTCGGCCGTGTTTCCCGTATTGACGCCATACAACAACAGCAAATAGCAAGCGCGAATAGGGATCAGTCCATAGCGTTATTAGAGCAGACAGAAGCAGCCTTAAAACGAATCGAGTCAGACCAATACGGGCAATGCCAGATGTGCGATGAACAAATCGCACTGCTTCGTCTTCAAGCCCAACCGCACACCGTCAATTGCATTGGCTGTCAGTCTGAGCAGGAAGGTCCATCCTAAGGCTGGAAGGCTAGGCTGTAGCTTTCGTAAAAAACCATTTTTTTATGTTGGTACGTTGCAACAAAAGAGCCACCGCAATGGCTGCATAAATACCAGCTTCAAGATAGTCCGCTTTAACTAACCAGATAAAATGCGAAATGGCTAAAACAGTCACCAGATAAGTCAGCTGGTGTAATTTTTTCCAACGTCGGCCTAATCGACGAACCATGGACTGGTTGGATGTAATGGCAAGCGGAATCAAAAATATTAAGGCACTAAAGCCCAACGTTATATAAGGCCTGTCGATAATGTCTTCGAACATATCAGCAAAGTCGAGCGAATGATCGGCCACCAGCCAAATCATAAAATGACAGCAGGCGTAAAAGAAAACATACAACCCCATCATCCGTCGGAAGCGCAATAACACCGCCAGGCCAAACCATTGCCTCAGTGGTGAGATCGCCAGCGTAATGAGCAAAAATCTAAGCGCCCAATCGCCAGTCTCGTGGGTAATCACTTCGACAGGATTAGCACCTAAGTCACCGTAAAAAGCATTCCACACCAGACTAAAAAGAGGCACCAGACAGAGCATAAAAACCAGAGGCTTCGCTGCTGCAGACCTCAGTGCATTAGACACTCGCATTAATATTTCGCATCAAGAAAGTCATTGTTAAAAATTGGTTCGTAAATCCATATCTTTATACAAGTGCGCAACTTCTTCCTCATAACCATTAAACATGAGTGTTTTCTGTTTAAAAATATCACCAATTCTACGTTCTTTTTTCTGCGACCAACGCGGATGGTTGACTTCAGGGTTCACATTGGAATAAAAACCATATTCATTAGGTCCCGAGATATTCCAACTGGTTTGCGGCTGATGCTCGGTGAATTCAATACTCACAATTGATTTGATACTTTTAAAACCATACTTCCACGGCACAACCAAACGCACAGGTGCTCCATTTTGATTGGGCATTGTTTTGCCATACATACCAACAGCGAAAAGCGTCAATGGATTCATCGCTTCATCGATTCGCAACCCTTCCTCATAAGGCCACTGCAAAACAGATCGTTTTTGGCCAGGCATTTGCTCAGGGTCGAGTAGCGTTTTGAACGCCACATATTTTGCTTTAGACGTCGGCTGCAATGATGTCAAAATAGATGCCATTGGCACACCCAACCAGGGAATAACCATCGACCAGGCTTCGACACAACGTAAACGATAAATGCGTTCTTCAATATCGAAAGGCTTGACTAAATCTTCAAGCGAATACTCTCCTGGCTTTTCACACTCGCCACTGACCGTGATTTTCCAGTCATCGGTATTAAAGTTCTGAGAGCGACGCGACGGATCAGTCTTGCCCGTACCAAATTCATAGAAGTTGTTATAAGTCGTTGCATCTTTTTCAGACGTCAACTCCTCATCCAAATTCACCACCTCAGGTTTGTAATCACCAATCGTCAAAGAAGCACTCGCAGTCGCCCAGGGATTCAGCAACATTGCAGTACCTAACAGGCCCGTGGTTTTCATAAACTCCCGACGCTGGCAGTAAATGGACTCAGAAGTGATCTCTGAAGGCGCAATATCAGATTTACATTTAAATTTAGTCACAAACAAAACCTATGGTTGTTTTTCAAAGTATCTAGACAGACATGTAAATTGTTAGTTCACCAAACTAGTTAAACAACTATTTCATCCACTGTCGGGCATTTCGAAAGATACGCATCCATGGCCCATACTCATCCCATTCTGGTGATTGCCACGAATTTTGAATACTGCGAAAAATGCGTTCAGGGTGCGGCATCATAATCGTGAAGCGGCCATCCTCATTGGTAAACGCATTTAACCCCAATGCAGAACCATTCGGATTGATCGGGTACTGCTCACTTGGCTGACCATGGGCATTCACATATCGAAAACAAGCCAACTTTTGATCTAACAACTGCTGGCTGTTGCTGTGCCTGCTTTCCATCTGCCCCTCACCGTGAGCAACAACGACAGGCATCATCGAGCCATGCATACCATCGAAGAAAAATGACGGTGACTCGAGTATTTCGACCATTGTAGTTCGGCCTTCAAATTGCTCTGATTTATTGCGCACAAATCGTGGCCAATGGCTTGCACCAGGAATAATCTCAAAAAGATTCGACATCATCTGGCAACCATTACAAACACCCAGACCAAAGCTATCATTACGATCAAAAAAGGCCGAAAACTCATCGAAAGCGCGAGGACTGTACAAAATTGATTTAGCCCAACCCTCACCCGCACCCAGCACGTCACCGTAAGAGAATCCACCGCAGGCAGCAATGCCCTGGAAGTCACTCAAACTAATTCGACCGGCCAGAATATCACTCATATGAACATCAAACGCATCAAACCCTGCTCGCTCGAAGGCGGCTGCAAGCTCGACCTGACCGTTAACACCCTCTTCTCTTAAAATTGCAATCTTGGGGCGTGTGCCACCGAGATATTTAGCGGCAATATCTTGCTTGGGGTTAAAACTTAAGTTAGAAAACAGTGATGGTTTTTCATTATCTAAAATCGCGTCATATTCTTGCTGTGCACACTCAGGGTTATCCCGAAGCTTTTGCATTTGATAGCTAGTTTCAGACCAGACGCGCTTAAGATTCACAATAGAATCATCAACAACAGTGACGCCTAAATGGTTGATTATAAAAGACTCTGAGTTTTCGGGCTGACCAATCGCGTGGGATATGCCCGCTAATCCAAGTTCTATCAAAGTGTTTTCAACCAATTCTAATTTTGATTGAGATACCTGAATGACAGCGCCTAGCTCTTCGGCGAATAACACTGAAAGCGCATCAGTGCCGAGGTTAGATAAATCACAAGTAACGCCCTGACGCCCAGCAAATGCCATCTCGCAAAGTGTTGTAAATAGTCCACCATCCGATCGATCGTGATACGCCAAAATGGCATCTTTTTCGAGCAGTAGTTGCATGGCTTTGAAGAAAGATTTGAATAAATCAGGATCATCCAGATCAGGACAAACATCTCCCGTTTGTTGATAGACCTGCGTCAACGCTGAAGCACCGAGTCGGTTCTTACCCTGCCCCAGATCAAGCAATATTAACTGTGACCCTGGTTCACCTGATTTAAGGTCTGGTGTGACTGTTTTACGCACATCCAGCACGGGCGCAAAAGCCGAGATAATGACGGATAATGGTGACGTCACAGATTGGTCACCATTGTCGTCCTGCCAGGTGGTTTTCATCGACAGCGAATCTTTACCGACTGGTATCGCAATACCCAACTGCGGACAAATTTCCATACCCACTGCTCTTACAGTATCAAATAATCGAGCATCCTCTCCTTCATGTCCCGCTGCGGCCATCCAGTTTGCCGAAAATACGGTGCGTGATAGATCACCCACATAAGCACAAGTCATATTCGTCAAGGCCTCGCCTATCGCCATTCGTCCTGACGCAGGCCCATCTAAAATGGCGAGTGGTGCCTTCTCACCCATGCTCATGACTTCGCCGGTAAAACTAATATAGTCCGTCAAAGTGACCGAGGCATTCGCCACAGGCACTTGCCAGGGCCCAACCATTTGGTCGCGGCTCACGAGCCCGCTGACAGAGCGATCACCAATGCTGACCAAAAATGTCTTGTCGGCTACCGCTGGTAAACGAAGCACACGAACCATCGCATCTTTAATATCAATATTCGAGGTATCAAATGCAGGTTGAGTGATGGCTACATGCTTCACGTCGCGGTGCATTTTAGGTGCTTTACCCAATAAAATTTCAAGTGGCATATCAACCGGATGGTTATCGAAATGGGCATCTTTAACCAGCAACGTCTTCTTTTCAGTTGCTTTGCCAAGCACCGCGTAAATACAACGCTCACGCTCACATAGCTTTTCAAAATCAGTCAATCGCTCATCTGATACCGCCAGCACATAACGTTCCTGGCTTTCATTACACCAGATTTCCATCGGCGACATGCCAGGCTCATCGTTTGGCACGGCACGTAAATTTAACTCCGCACCTCGGCCAGCATCGTTCACTAGTTCTGGTAACGCGTTCGATAAACCACCCGCCCCTACATCGTGAATCGAAATAATAGGGTTGGATTCGCCCTGTGCAAAACAACGGTCGATGACTTCCTGAACTCGTCGTTCCATCTCAGGATTCCCACGCTGTACCGAAGCAAAATCCAGGTTCTCGTTACTACTGCCACTCGCCATCGACGAGGCAGCACTGCCACCCAAACCAATCAACATAGCAGGTCCACCCAATACAATAATGTTAGCGCCAGGCGGAATAATGCCCTTGTCAATATGCTCAGGTCGAATCGTACCAACACCACCAGCCACCATGATCGGCTTGTGGTAACCACGAATTTCATCGCCATCACGAGTCTTCACCGACTGTTCGTAAGTTCTAAAGTAACCACAGGTATTCGGACGACCAAACTCATTATTAAAAGAGGCGGCACCAATCGGCCCTTCGATCATAATATCGAGTGCAGAAGCGATTCGATCAGGCTTGCCATTATCGGTTTCCCAGGGTTGTTCAAAACCAGGAATATTCAAGTTAGACACCGAAAAACCACACAAACCCGCTTTCGGTTTAGACCCAATGCCGGTTGCACCTTCGTCCCTAATCTCGCCACCCGAACCAGTCGCAGCACCAGGGAAAGGCGAAATAGCCGTAGGGTGGTTATGCGTTTCAACCTTCATCAAAATATCGAGTCGAGTCTCATCATAACCATACTGCGCACCCTCAGTTGCTGGCGCGAACTTACTACCAGGAAACCCCTCAATGACAGCCGAGTTATCGTGATAAGCCGACAAAACACCATTTTTATTCATCGCAAAGGTGTTTTTAATCATATCAAACAGCGAGATATCCTGTACCTCGCCATCGATTGTCCAATCCGAGTTAAAAATCTTATGTCGGCAATGTTCCGAGTTCGCCTGAGCAAACATCATCAACTCAACATCGGTCGGGTTGCGTTTTAAGCCAGTGTACGCATTGATCAAATAGCTTATCTCATCCCCCGTTAGCGCAAGGCCAAGTTCAACATTCGCCAACTCCAACGCCTTTTGCCCATCGACAGACAAATCAACTTCGAGCAATGGTCGAGGTTCATGAGTTTGAAACAATTGTTCACAATCACTTAAAAGTCGAAAAACCTGATCCGTCATACGGTCATGCAATAACGACTCGATCAAGCTGTAATTATTATTTTTGTCGCCCTTCAGAGGCTCAGCCAACTCAAGACTAAAATGAATGCCGCGTTCAATACGACGAACATCTGACAAGCCACAATGATGAGCAATATCAGTCGCCTTACTCGACCAGGGCGAGATAGTACCCGGACGCGGAATTACATAAAAATCTAAACCACCGGAATCAACCGCTTCTGATGCAGGCCCGTAAGTCAGCAAACTAATCAGAATGCTATCGTTTGCTTCAGACAGTTGAGTATTTTTCAAATCAACCAGGTGAATAAAACGACAGCTGATTTTGCTCAGCTTCACCCCCTGATTTATAAATTGTTGATGCAGTTTTCGAAGTCTGAAATCGGATAAAGCAGGACTACCAGTGAGACAAAGCATATTGGCGGCAACGCAGAGGTTGAGTCGGAAAAAAGGAGCGCAAATAATAGCGGAAAATACCACATGCTCCAACACAAACAGTAAAGCTTAGGTTATAATCTCCCCTCCTGGGGACGACTTGGCTTCGACGTGGGTCGCAAAACCTGAGGTGCATGTCGAGAATGTAGATAATCTCGTTAAATTTTCTGCAAATTATAGTTGCAAACGATGACAACTACGCTATCGCCGCTTAAACTCCGGTAGATTGCTGTCGGACTGGATACGTGTCTATGCGTCCAGGTTCTTCGGAACATTCCGGCATCGCTCTCATAGAATCGTGATGGAGGCTTGTTCGGGGCCAAAGCACTAAACAAATACCGAGCCAGCTGCATGTCTTCCCCGTCCGGCGGGTAGCATGTAGTTAAATTAAAGTCGGAATAAGCATGTAGAGCCAATGGCAGAGGGCTGGCGGACGCGGGTTCGATTCCCGCCGTCTCCACCA
>CAXMOZ010000151.1:0-30471 GCA_964195315.1 uncultured Acidimicrobiia bacterium
CTAAAATTTTTCATCAAGGCTTACAGGCTTACCTAAAAAACAATATTCAATTTAAAGCTAATTTCTTCCTGTCGCGATTGATTGCTGACAACATTGGATTTTTGTTCGGTTGTTCTGAGTGATGCTGATGTATCAATTGATTTTGATAACCTCCGATTATAAGAAAGGCTCGCATCGTCGATGGTGTTCTCCTGCGTGGTTTCGGTCTCCTGCCTGGACAGTGATATTTGCGTCGAACTAACATCTGACAGGGTTCGGGTTGCATTGATGCTCAAACCTTCTCTGGTCTCTCGTCCTATATTATTTTCACTTTGAGTAGTGGTTTCCTGAAAGTAACTGAAAGTTACATTCGTTCTTTTGCCATTCACTGTCATAGCTATTGTGCCTTTCTTCACCAAAACTGGCGCTATAGATAAGGTTTGGCTTATGGCAGTGAGGTTTTGCTGGTTGTTGGCATCATTAATTAAAAGTGCGCGTGGTGTGGTGATTGATTCGTCATAATCCAGTTTATAAGTAACATTTCTGGTGCTTAGTGATGATGCTAGCGTATAACTCTCATTATTACCCCTTTCACCAACACCTAATCGGACGGAGGTATTTCTATCTGGCGTCCAGACTAATCCAATATTAGTATTAATATCATTCAGGAAGTTATTATCGGTTTCACTTTTATCAGCTGATAGAAACGACGAATAGTGGCGGTTGAAGCGATAACTAAAATTAATTCGTACGGTATCTATTTGGGAATTGGTACTTGCCGAACTGGTGCGATTACTGTTTGCTGATGTATCCCAACTAAACTTATGCTGCGTGTTACTACTTAAGCCCAGATTAATGCCGATACTATCGGTATTTTCACTGTTTTCAAAATCGGCATAATCAAGGTTGATACCTGACTGATAATCAATTTGATTTGTCAGCTTTCCTTGCAAATTGCTGCCAATACCAACAGTTCTGAGTTCCTGTGAATTGTCGGACTGGAATATTGGATTAACACTTTGCACACCATCAGAACTAACATTGGCTTGTTTTATTGAGCCAGTGATTGATGTATTCCAACGACCAGGAATATGATCGATGCCGGATTTCAGTTGTAGCGAATGATCCACTCGGTCTTGTTGTGACAAGCCATCGTAATAAATAGCGTTCAATGAGTAGTCTATCGAGAGATTGGTTTTTGCACCTGTAGCCTGATAGCTTAGGCCTGGTGAGATTGTAGTCGCACGCCCTGATTCATCCAAAGTAGCTGTTTTGTTCGATACAAACGATTGCTCTAAACTTAAGGTGGGTGTTAATTGGCTTTGCGAATGCGCAGACGTTAATCCAATCAGCATTAATGCAGGAATTGCAAATAAAGGTATGGGGTTAAATAATTGCATCAATATTCAATCGGACTTTGTCATGCTGATAGCTAGGCCTGGTCTTCATATTTATAATAGCCGTAGTTACCAATCTGGGTTTTTTCATGTGACTGATTCAACATCAACAGTACGATTTTGTTGGACAGCATACTTAAGCTTTTTTTAACCTCTTGATGCCTGGTTTTCTCTGCCTGTACAACAACGATCACCTGTCCCATGTGAGACGCCAAAACACTCGCTTCTGTGGGTAGCAGCAATGGTGGCGAATCAAAAATAATCACTCTGTTTTTATATTTGCTTGAAATGTCTTCTACAAAATGTTCCATCGCTTCGCTGGCGATTAGCTCGGTTGCATGCGATGTTTTTGTACCCGCAGGCATTAAGGTGAGAGACGGTATACTGGATTTATAGAGTATACGACTCATATCCGTTACTTTACCCCTGAGATAATCGGTTAAACCGAATTCTGCCTTAAAACCAAACACGTCATGATGGGAGGGTTTATTCACATCAGCATCGATTAATAACACTTGTTTATCCCTTTCCATCGCGATACTAATGGCCAGATTGATAGCTGAAAATGTTTTACCTTCACCACTTATTGAGCTGGTAACCATAATCAGATTAGCATTATCAAGCACGGTTGCCCCTTTACCCATTACATTATTGAGTAAAGGTCGTTTAATCATTCGAAACGTATTCCCTAGCAATGTATTCACATTGTGAGGGGTGATAAAACCCTGGTCTTGCAGGCGAAGCAGATCCAATTCGACGGGCTGAGAAAACGTTTTAAGCGGGTTAAAATCTAGCACATGAGATGTTGGATATTTGGTTTCATCACCACCGAGGTCTGTTAGATCGAAGTCGATATTATTGTCTTTTAGTTGTTCAAACCCGGCGTAATTTCCTGATGAATCTTGATTTAAAGGGATATCAATTTCGACGACCTCCCCTTCCTTTTTTAATTCACTAGAAGCGGATAGATTCATGTTATCACTAGCTGACTTATACACTTTATCAAGCCCATTTTCGGACCTACTAATTGGCTTATTGACTGACAGATTATCTAGAGCTTTGGCCGGAGGATCTAAGGTCTTGACTGGATCTTTCTTCAGTCGAAATAGCTTTGAGATAACACTCATAAAGCCATCACTTTTAACTGGAGCGTACTTAATATCAATATACCTTTGCTATGTACGTAAATTAAAGCAATGCCAACAGATACAAAAAGGCTATTGGCAAGGATAAACATGACCAAATTTCGACGACGCTTAGCTAACACCTCTACCGTATCAAATTTTCTGACCGTACCTAATACCGCTCGCCCAAGCATATTTAGGTCAGATTGGTTATAAAAAACGGGTTGCAATAAAGAAATCAACAAACTGATACCATAACCAATGCCAAGCGCCATGATTAATACTCCGAGGTCGAATAGCGGTCTATTCGGAAATATCGGATTTTGCGACACAAAGGGAGGCTCTATTACCCGAAATTTGACTTGCTCAGTACCTGATTCCACATCATCAGATATCTGGGCTTGCTCACGTCTTTCAACAAACTCGTTGTAATTTTTTGTATGAATTTCGTAATCACGATTCAAACGCAGTAACTCAGCCTCAATCTGTGGGACTACATCCACCAGGTTCTTTAGTTCTACCCGCTTTCTTTCCAATGACAGGGCACGTGTTTTAAAGGACGAAATATCGGCTTCGGTTTGAGTTAAAAGAATCAGTAACTCCTGATAGAGCGGGTTATTAGTATCGGGACCATTCGTTTTTCGATTATTCGTTAATCCTTCTAATTCCTTATCTCGACGCGTTTTAAGTGTCTTCAAAACTAGTTCGGCATTAATAACATCGGGGTGCTGATCCGTATACAGTAGCAGTAAGTCCTGAAGCTTGACTTCCTGTCCACCAATTAGCTGATCCTGACTACTTGTTACCATGTCAGGTTGACTCAATTCCTTTACCAAATTTGATGCCTTCAAGTTGTCTAACTGGGATTTTATCTTGCCATGTCGTTGGGTCGATTCAGCCAGAGATAACTTTGCTTGTTCCAGACGATTACCTGTCTCTTGATATCGAGTATAGTAATTTTGTCCATCCTTAGGCATTAATCCTACATTTTTTCGTTTAAATTCCTCTCGCCTCTTTTCAGCTTCTCGCAGTAAGTTGTCATATTTGGTAATTTGTTGGTCAAGGAAAGAAATAGCCGAATCTGATTGATTGGTCGATTTTCCGAGCGTGTCTTCGATAAATATATCAAGCAATGTTTGCACCATTCGCTTAGCTCGATTGCGGTCTTCATCGGCATAAGTAATGGTATAAGTGCCGCTTCGTTTCTTTGCTGAAATTTCGACACGACTGCGTATTTTGGATATCAAGGCTTCCATTTCTGCTGGAGAGTTAACGTCGATATCCATATCCATCAACCGTGCTGCACGCTCCAGGTTTGGTCGGCTAAGTAGTTTGCCAATCATTAGTCTGACAATTGATTGGAAGTCGGACTGAATGGCCAGGCCACGCAGTAGGGGTTTCAAAATAGAGGTTGAATCGATATAAACCTTGGTTTCAGCGCTGTAACGATCTTTTATCTGATCAACGGCGACAATGCCCACAAACAACAATGGCCATGCAATTAAGATCGCAATCCAGCGATTTTTCCATATGCCTCGTAAATAGTGTATTACGAGTGCTTTTATCTCGTCGATATTTTCCATAGGATTGGGTCTTGATCGCTAGCTTAGAACCAGGCCTCGGGAATAATTATGGTGTCGCCAGGCTGTACCGCTCGGTTTTTACTAATATCTCCACCACGTATGAGTGAGTCTAGCTCTACGACATATTGCTGCATCTCACCATTTTCTCTTCTGATCAATTGCGCGTTATCGCCATCTGCAAAATCTGACAACCCTTGCACCTCGATCATCACATCGAGCAAGGTCATGCCTGAGCGATAAGAAAGCGTTCTGGGGTTGCCCGCATTTCCAATTACACGAATTTGCTGCTCTACCGTGCTACTAAATCCAGAAACCATAACCGACACACGAGGCGCACGAATAAACGTGGACAAACGTTCTTCAATTAATTTGGCTACGATCACTGGCTGTAAATTGGATACATCTAAGTCATCGATCAAGGGGGATGAAATTCGACCATCGGGGCGAACGATAACACTGGTGCTTAAGTCTGGATTTCTCCAAACGAAAATCTGCAATTGATCCCCCGGGCCAATCAGGTAGTCGGAGGTATTTTTTGCGGACGTTTCAGGCAATAACTTAGAACCGCCTGACGAGCAGCCCACTAAAACAGACAGCATTAAGGCACTTAGTACAGAAGATAATTTCTTAATATTTGACATGATTAATGGCTGACTAATAGTTGGTGAATTGGTGGTTAATTGGTGATATTGCTACGTTACTCATTCTTGAAATTTCATCCTAGCAATAGCCGAAAAGATTTCCAAGCAGTATTCGGACTTTGTGATCAACATGCTAAGTGAGTCTCACTATCTTTCAGCTTTTGATACTGTTAGATAATAGACTGTGAATTGGTAATAACAAGGGTGGTTCGCAAGATCATTCAGTAAAATTTTAACTGTTAGTTAAAAAATCGCCACAGAAAGGAAGTCTGTCTTTGTGGCATATGCTGCAATCTATTTTAGTCCGCATGGCTTAGTCGACCGAATCAAAACCAAGCCACTGGATACTGGCATCGATAACTGCGTTATTCTAATAAATCGGAACGCCGGGACGCCAGACCGTTCCATCCATGTGAATATCCGCCAGTATGACGACATAAGAGGCATCGTCATTGCGGGCGTGAGCCGCAATCTAGCGCCTTCGAGGATATATGTACGTTACAACCAGCCCTCATAGCAGTTTTAACACCGAAGAAAAGCAAGACTATTTTAGCCACGGATTACACGGAAATACACGGATGGAAGGTAGTGGTGACGACAAAGTAAAAGGAAACCCCGTCATTGCGGGCATGAGCCGCAATCTAGCGCCTTCGGGGATAAATTCTAATTACAACAGGCCTTGATAGCAGGTATGCCGACTAATGAAACCTGTCTTTGTGGCCCATATTCACATGGATGTGATGTATTAGAATACCAAAAGTAGGCGCCATAAGGCGACGCCGGAGCTGCTATCGATGCCGTAATCTAGTTTTGCTGTACGGCGTTAGTCTCAGTGGACACTGGTCTCAGTAATATGAAAAATCAATATCTGTTTTTTGATATTGCTTATCACCTAACCCTATTCTAAGTTTCAAGGTCTAACTTGCTATCTCTACGTCGATATTCAATCGCTCGATTAACGAATAGAGGGTTGGTCTAGATACATCTAACAACTTGGCAGCCTTTGAAATATTTCCTTCTGCTGCTTGCATTGCTCGATGAATCGCCCTTGCTTCGGCGTAGCTTCTAGCGACACTCAACGAGAGCGTATCTTCTAGTGTTTGAGGTGTATCCGAGATAGCATCATTTGCAACTAAACGAAGGTCCTCGAGCTGAAGGTAATCTCCATCACTCATAATGGCGGCACGACGAATAATTTGTTCTAACTCTCGAACGTTACCTTTGCAGTCATAATCTAAAAGCGCATTTTCTGCGGATTGACTCAATCCTTTTACGGTTTTATTGCCGTTCTTTGCATGACGCTCGAGAAAAACCTGCGCCAATAATAATATATCATCATCCCTTTCTCGAAGCGGGGGTAATTCGATATTGATATCACTGATTCTAAAATACAAATCTTCTCGGAATTTTTTATTGGCAATCATATCTTTAAGCGGTTGATGAGTGGCACAAATTACGCGGGTCTGGATCGGGATTTCTTTGACTCCCCCAACTCTTTCAATAACTCGCTCTTGCAGAAAGCGTAACATTTTTGACTGCAAGTCCAGCGCCATGTCACCTATCTCATCCAGAAACAAGGTGCCGTTATTAGCCATCTCTACCTTGCCCTTTTTTTGGCTCGAAGCGCCGGTAAACGAACCTTTTTCATGGCCAAACAATTCACTTTCAAGTAGATTTTCGGGGATAGCGGCACAGTTTATAGCAACAAAGTTTCCTTCCGAATTTTGACTTAAATCGTGAATTGCACGCGCAATTACCTCCTTTCCGGTTCCACTCTCACCGAGCACCAGGACACTTAAATCTGTTGGTGCGACTTTTTCAACCGTACTACAGATTTTCAACATAGCTGGACTTGAGGTAATAATGCCGTTCAGCGGTGACTGCGTTTGCTGTTGCAACAACAGCCTGTTCTCCTGTTCGATGCAATATAACTGATAAGCTCTATCGACCACTAGAGACAAGATTTTTGCATCAACCGGTTTATTGAAAAAATCATAAGCACCAATATTGATGGCCTTTAACGCATTCTCTCTGTCTTCCTGTCCGGTAACGACAATAACTTTGGTGTCGGTATTGCTTTGAACTATTTTTTCTAGAATTGAAAAGCCAACACTGACACCACCAGCATCGGGTGGCAGTCCTAAGTCTAGCGTCACTACCGATGGGTTATGTTCGCTAACCTGCTTTAACGCACTGTCTTCATCATCAGCAACTAAAACTTCAAACCCATCAAAGCACCAACGCAGTTGAGATTGCAACCCAGGATCGTCTTCAACAACTAACAACTTTTTAATCATGCTTGTACCGGTATTTCGATAGCGAATTGTGTTCCGACGTTGACTTCACTGTGAACACTCAGATCACCATCGATTGAACGAAAAAACTCCCTACTTTGATAAACACCCATGCCCATGCCTGACACACCTTTTGTGCTATCAAATGGTCTAAATAGTCGTTCCGAAATAAAATCCTGAGTCATTCCTTTACCATTGTCGGTGATATTAATTCTTAGTTTCCGGTTCTTGATCGAGTCAAGCTCAATCTTAACCACGCCATTTTTATCGCAGGATTCTACTGCATTTTGCACAATATTTTTTATTGCGGCATAGAGTTGGTCCTGATTAGCTTCTACTAGTGGGTTCAAATGCTTTTGATTAATAATAGTCGGTTGCACCGGGTTATGTTGAAAACTGTCTAGAATTATTTTCAATGTATCGAGAAACGCTTGAGCGCTGATATCTTTCTTTTGCCCCGGATTTTTGAGTAATTGCATCAAGCGATGCATTTTCTGAGTCGTGTGCCCAACTGTCTTAATCATATCATCAACAAACGCAGGGTTATGTTTGTGAGTTTCTGAATTTTCAACCAATAACGACAGTTGACTAAGCACTGTCTTCAAATCATGCACCAGGAATGCCGTCATTTGATTCATATCAGTAAATTTTTGGGCTTGTTGCAGCGCTGTGTCGGTTTCTTTCAAAAATAGCGCTAGAGAGATATGGTGAGCGATGGTGTTGAGCAAATCAATATCTTCGATATCGAGTTTCGAATCAAATATCGACTCGCGCAGATGAACAAATCCAAACAATTCTGAATTCACCCACAGCGGAACAATGAGCCAGCTGGTCTTTGATTGAATAAACCAGTGACGCGCTTTCTCTTTCTCTTCGTTCCACTCGATAAAGTCAGCTCGAGTAATCAGTTGCCTTTTTTCCTGAATGATTCGAATCAATTCAGAATCAAAGGACTCTGAGCTGCCTGGTTCACTTCTACCGCCCCAGGCTGCCTTGTAAACATAGTGTTTGTTGTCTTTCACCCATAACTCGGCACCTTCAGCATCAACAATTTGAGAAATCGCCTGCAACGCTCTTTTGTATAATGATAACTCCGGGTCATGAGTTAGTAAGGTTCTTGAGAAGCGATTCCATTCTTCTCTGTAATCATATTTGTTTCGAAAGCTATGACTCAGATAACGTTTCACACGTGCTTTTATGTTCGGTGAAAAGAACAACACAATCAATAATAGCAATGAACCGAACAGGAATACGACCTGTAAAACTTTACCCCACTCCCCACCCGTTTCCTTAACGTAATAACCCAAAATAGACATTACGACTAAATAAACGCCTGCAGCCAGTAAAGTCGCAGAGTGATAAACGAATTGACGTGATATATGTATATTGGATGCGAGAACTGGATTCCGCGTAGCCGCAATTAGTAATGTCGGGATAATGAAAACATTCACCAAGCCTCGAGCACTCCAGAATTCATAATCCAGGGTTCCGATGAGCAAGGCATTCGAAAAAACAAAGAAGTCATAAATAAAGATCGCGCCAGCGCTTAAGCATAAAAAGCTAACCAGCCAACGTGATGAAGCCGTCGTATTTCTGAATAGCTGCTCGACTAGAACAAGACCGATAATAGAGAACAACAATAGCCAGGAGAATTGAATAAAGGATGCATTGGTTATATCGAAAAACTGTACCAGGAAACTGTTAAGTCCGAGTGTTATTAGACAAACCACAAACAGCAGTAAGATATTGAGTGGCGAAAGTGCCAGCGTTATGTTTAATTTAAATGGTCTTTCACGATAGAGACCGGCAGCACTTTGCAACACGTAGAACCAGGTAAAGTATCGAATTAACTCGGATACGATTACCATCTCAAAAGCACTAGACGCTTCTATTTGGCTCAGTGTTAAAAGAGCACTCCAAATTAAAGTGGCAGCAATCAAAAGTAAAAAGGGCCTTCCTTTGCCACCTTGCTGAAAGCCCACAAAATATATGACCAAGACAAACAAGAATAGAATTCCGCTTGCCAGATAGCTGATAAAACCGAGAGATAAATTTATTTCCAACTGGATAGCCTAATGAAATTTGTCACGAAAAAAAATTGTGTATATCGCACCTCACCTTTTTTATCAAACCCTACCGTTCAAAACATGATCTAAGGGGTGATTTAAATTGTATACAACTTGTGCCGTCGACCTGGCGGGCGCGAGTATCCAGTGAAGTCAAGTCAAGTCCTGTTGTAATTTAATTTTATCCTCAAAGGCGCTAGATTGCGGCTCACGCCCGCAATGACGATGCCTCTAATGTCGTCATATAGGAGCATAGTATCCATTGGCTAGGGTTTGATTGGGTCAACTAGGCTATATAGCTAAAATAGATTGGGGTATTCGCCACATAGACGGGCATTCTTTTTTGTGGCTCTTTTTCACTCATCAGTAGCATCTCGCCAATCACCATTTAGTCAATTAGTTCGTCGCAAAACATATAAACCGATCAAAAAAAGTAGTGCCGTTGAAGGTTCAGGAACTGAGGCTGCAGAATATTGGACACTACCCGGTGCTCCTGGCGTTCCAATATCACCTAACCCATAGGTAAGAGACGACGGCGTGTACGTGTAATTGCTTTCTATCATCGGTGTAGATGTCAGCTCTCTTGATATTCCTACATCGTCAAAATTTGAACCATAATTCAGTAACAATTCGTTAACACCATCAGTCAATTTGATTTCGTCACTGGAGTTGCCCAGCGTAAAACTACTGTAGACATAGTCAGCAATGAACCCACCGTTAGTTAAGGTGTTTCCATTGCGTGCCAACACAAAATATTGATTGGATAGTATTAGCAGTGGACCAATATGACTGATTTGATGGCTATCGCTGCCATCGTCGAGGATAAATATCTGGTTCAGGTCAACTGATTCAGTTGTTGGATTGAATAGCTCGAACCACTCTCCGTTTGAATCTGACACTTGGTTCGGATTAACCATCACCTCTGAAATAAACAGGTCGCTGATTAACGCAGCTTGAGCCGTTGGCATAAAAGCAAATAGTATTAACAAATGGCCCGAACGGGCAACAAGCTTGTGGAATATATCCATTGATTCTTCTCCTTAAGTTTAGTTAGTGCACTATTCCTTAATCCATATGCACTGTCTAAAGCCTACTCTGATCAATCTGACAAATCAAAGCCCCTTCATCAGATTGATTAACCCCTGTCAGTCGATGCAATGTTCGATAGCCTGTAAATTCAAAAACTCGGTTTCTTTATCGCCCTGCAACATTGCGAGTGTCGATATCATGCCTGCTTCGATACAATTTGAGGCCGCTAAGCTAATCGTATGAGGAGTGCCAGACACAGGCCAGCCAGTTTTGGGGTTAAGTACATGGCTTTACCGCACACCGTCTTTCAACAAAAAACAATGCACATCGCCGCTGGTGGCTAGATCACCACCAAAGTTGACCAGAACGCTTTGACCTGTTAGTGCTGCACGAGCTGAATAGACTTGTCTATCGAGTATTCTTTTCCAATACCGCCCAGATCAATTTCCAACCCTGGCTTCATCGACAGAAAGCCTTTATTCAAATTGACTTGAACCCAGAGCGCTAAAACGATGGTCTATTATTAACCGCACCTTGGCATGAAATGGTACCGATTACGCATTGGGGTAAGTACCATGCAAAAATAGCTGAACTTAATGTCATTTGGGTCGCTGGCACGGTAAGAACCTTTTAAAACAGAAATAGGGTGATTTTGGAAAGATCGATAGGTCACACGAAGGTGAGGTTTCCCATAACGAACGAGACTAGTTGTTAAGGACTGTTCTCAGGTACCATCTCTTTTAAAAAACTGAAGCTGTTTAGACAGAAGTTGCTCTTGAAAATTAAACACTATGCCAGTCTATATAGCCCAAAGCTGCAGTTGCTAAAAAACCTGATCGGTTATTTGTGTCGGCATCAATACCGCAGAGAATTCTCCCAAGCATAATAATCTTTACTCGTTTAACCTTGCCAGATATCGAGTTTAAATTGATGCAGTCAATGCTTGGTAATGCTCGATATTGTTGGCAGTTGGTAAAGGTTCGTTATCGATTAATATTTCCTCCACGTGGCATAGTATGACCTAACTGTGCATTGTCGATGGATTGTTCGATATTGCACCCGGCAGAAAAGCAGCCCCGCGGCCGCTCGGGCACTGTCACTTTGTAATCAGTGTTAAGGTCTTTATGTAATACGGTTGGATATCACATTTTTCAATGCCTGCTGATTTGTAGATTGATATATCATTTGCATATATCGTGGCTATCGACAACAGCCCTACGACCTATGCCACGATAATGAACCTGCCATTTATCTATCAATTTCGCGTTTAAACAATTTCGTCCATCGACAACAACTTCTACCTGACTTTTTGACATATCTAACGATACCAGCGCATCAATAATATCGCTATGCTCGGTGATAATGAGTAGCGCGCGTGCATTTTTGACAGCCTCCTCAACTGAACTGACGGTGTTCTCTTTTGTATACCAGCTATCAAAAATATTTAGCTTTGCACTTTTACTCTGCAGTATTTTTTGAATGGGGTAAAAGGGTGATTCCCTTGGATCATCAACATTACGTTTATACGCTACGCCTAACACAGCCACTTCGGTGCCTTTGAGCGGATAGCCGCAATCATTGAGTAAGTCCTGCAATATTGATACGGTATATTCTGGCATACCATTGTTAATCGATCGAGATAGATTAATCATCTCTGGCATATAACCTGCTTTTTCTGATGCCGATTTGAGCCACTCAGGGTCTACCGCGATACAATGTCCGCCAACCCCAGCGCCTGGATAGAAAGGTCCTTTTCCGAAAGGTTTGGTGGACATACCATCGATGATATCAACAACATCTAAATTCAATGCATCACTGATTTTTGCCAATTCATTGACAAAGGCAATATTGACATCCCGTACTGTATTCTCCATCGCCTTTACAGCCTCGGCATCTCGTATAGTGCGCATCATTGTGACGCTACCCAATCCAACTTGCGCTACTTTCAGCTTACCTTTTTCTGCTGAAAACTTGGGATTTAAGCCTTGCCTCACTTCACCCACTCGATAAATTTCACCGCCTAAGATTGACGCATAGAACTCGGCAGCGATTTCAACCCCATCTGTCGTTAATGCACCGACTACCCGAGGAATATTACTTGAGTTCCAAAATATATCTCCAGGGTTAACTCTCTCCGGGCAGTGTGCCAGATAGAAATCATTGATATGGTTCAAACCTGAAATACGTTCTATCAACGGTAAAACAACCTGCTCACAAGTGCCCGGAAATACGGTTGACTCCACAACAATCAGATCACCTTTTTGCACCAATGGCGCAATATTACTAATAGACTGTTCAAGTGGCTCAAGATCGGGGTTATTGTTAGCATCTATTGGTGTCGGTACGCATATGAGATAGATACTGCAATCTGCAATTTTGTCACTATCTGCAGTCGGATTGAAGTTCCCTGAGTCGAATGCCTCGGCTAGCAAGCTTTCCACTACTTCATCTTTAATATGACACTGCCCCCTAGACAGTTTGGAAACTACATCTATATTTTTTTCAAAGCCGATGGTTTCATAGCCTTGCTTAGCACACAGTGCGGCTAGTGGCAGCCCTACATAACCAAGCCCAACTACGGCGATTTTTTTCATTTATTGTTCCATTAAATTAATTAATTTTTACCAGCTTCGACACTCGATAGGCACAGAGCAATTGATTGCGACTCAATATTGAAAGTTGTTTATTTCATTTTCGACCGAATTTAATCTTAGAAGTCAGCGTCAGTATAGCAAGCACTACCTCGAAATATTCTTTTTAGACTAGCAGACTAAAAATAGGCCTGTAACTATTAATCTTGCAGCGTATTTTACGCAATAAAAATAGTGCCGGTGTAAACCATTGTATTGTCAAAACATACGATGAAAATAGATTGCGGCATCCGCCACAAAGACAGATACCCTTTCTATCACGACTTTTTAACTAATCTGTCGCACTAACTTCTAATCCCTTATTCACAAACTAAAGGGCGCCTCTAAAACCTATTCTGGCAAACCAAACAAATTCCACCGTCATCAAGGTTGATTAACCACTGTCAGTCGATGCAATGCTCGACAGCCTGTAAATTCAAAAACTCGGCTGCTTTATCGCCCTGCAACATTGCGAGTGTCGACATCATGCCTGCTTCGATACAAGTTGGGGCAGCTACGCTGACCGTATGGGGGGTGTTAGGCACAGGCCAGCCAGTTTTGGGATTAAGTACATGGCTGTATCGAACACCGTCTTTCAACAAATAACGGTGAGCATCGCCGCTGGTCGCTATGGCACCGCGGCACAATCGAAACATCGCTACTGCATTTTTATTGGTATTACCTTTGCCTGTCACTAACCGGCCTACCGACCAGTAACCCTGACGTCGATTTTCACTGGTGGTGGCTAGATCACCACCAAAGTTGATCAAAACGCTTTGATCTGTTAGTTGCTGCACGAGCTGGATTGACCTGTCTACCGCGTATTCCTTGCCAATACCCCCCAGATCTATTTCCATCTCTGGCTTCATCGATAAAAAACCTTTTTTCCAACTGACTTTATTCCACCCCACTCGCTTGAGCAGTTTTTTTACCGCCGACCGTTTGGGCAAATTATCACTGCTATCAAACCGCCAGGCTTTCCTTAAAATGCCAGAGGTAATGTCGAACAGGCCATCACTCATGTGATAGAGGTTCTCTCCAAAGTCGATTAATCGAGCCGTTTCTTCATCAACCTGTACCGCCTTGCCTGAAGCATGATTGATTCGAAAAATGACATTGTCGTCACGATAGCGGCTGAATTTTTGCTCAATTCGGTTTGCTTCATCTGAGGCAACTGTCAATATTTGTTGCGCTAACGATTCATCATCAACTTCCATCAATACTTCACAAGGACTCGCCATAGCAGTGAAACTACCATGCCAGCCATCCGTTGATTTTTTAAGCTTTACGTCATTCATACTAAAAAAGGCACCGATTAACGATGCCTTTTTACTCGCGATCAACTGCGACTACAACTTTTTGTTATCATAACAACTCGTTACCAAATCAACGCGTAGCTGAATTGCAGCATTACGGCATCCAGATCGGGGGTTCGCTCATTATCAGGCACCGAGCCATCGTCAATTGTTAGCCGGACAAATTCACCTCGCACCGAAAATTCACTGTTATTACTCAAAGGCAACCCATACTTCAAGCCAACGGTTACGGTTTCCGAATCGGCCAACCGCGAATCACTACTCGCATATTGACGTGATACAGCCCCTGTTGTTGCATTCACATCACTACCCAGGCTTAAATTATGGACATAAAACTCAGCCGCATCCTGCTTGTAATAACGAATATGGGGTTGTAGATAACTCGCTTTCATCTGGTAGCGATATTTCAAGTCGAGTGTGTGTGAATTAATATCCCAATCATCCCAATAATAACGGTAGGAAAAATTAATAATATCTTCTTGCAGATGATGAACTGTTTTGAAATAAATATTATTTCGATTCCTCGAATCAGGTCGGCTTTCGTACAGGTAAGCCCTGTTACCTGTGTTAGCGGTATCGAAGAAACCAGTTGTCGCAGGCAAGCCAGTCGCAGGATCGATCACCGAGACTATCTTAAAGGGGTCGTTTTGATAACCATCAGTTTGTCCAAAACTGTAATTAAGCTGCATTATGGTATTACGGTTAATAACCTGAGTGATGCCGAATAATACATCACCAATTGTTTTATCGTCGCTAGCACCCTGACGATTGGCAGCAGACGACCCCTGCGTCACCATTGCTTGCAGCGCAGTTGGTATATCACCTTCGGGTTCAATGGTGTCATTGTTGAAACCAAACGACGCTGTCAACGTCGTATTACGGTCATTCAAGTCATGCGCATAGGCGACACTCAAACCTAAAGCGAGATAATCGTATTCTTTAGATACATTGGTGCCCAAGGTCAATCGTGACATTCGGTCTAACTCGAGGCTCCAGTCGGCACCAAACGAAACACGGGTATCGTGAAACGTATCGTCGAGAGGTGTCTCACCTGGCTGTACGGTGTAAGTATTATTACCCGATGGTGTGGTAAAAGTTTGTGCGACCGTCGAGGCATGTGCAGCGTTAGGCGATGCGCCCGTGAGTACATCAATCACTAACCTCAAATTAAGTCGGCCACCCTCTTCAAGGTCTTTTCCAGCATAGATGGCTGGCTCGAAAGCGCTGACTCTACCGTCACTCTCACTATAATAAAGTGCCGAAGTCTCGATATCCCAGTCTGCTTCAACGGCTTGCACGACCGGCGCTGCAACCTGCAATAATGCACAGGTCGCCAGGCTCATTTGAGCCTTGATTTTTTTTAGTTGCATCCGCAGCCACCTCCGCCGACACCCTGACCACCACTACTGGCTTCTTTGCTAAAGTAGATGTGTTCGTCATAAAAATTATCGAGGAAATTAGGCACGAGCTGCATCGAATCTTCCGCCAGTAAATCTCTTTCCCAGGGTTCTACACCCATGCCGGTGCAGGATGACAACACCACCGTCATCAAACCAATTAATATTAATCTCATTACCTTCATCTCTACTAATTCTTGATTTGGGATAACAGTTGCTGAACTGCTTGCTCGAGTTTCGGTTTATCTTTGGTGCGAAACCCAATATGGGTTGCAACTAAATTCCCATCACGATCGATCAGGTAACTGGTTGGCATACCTTTCAATTGATAGTCTTTCGCGCTATCGCCTAATTCATCAAATGCGACTATAAAGTCGACATTCATTTTTTTCAGGAAGGCCTCAGCTAATGCCCTGTCCTTATCAAGATTAATCGCGATGACTTCTAGGCCTTGATCACGATAGCTATCCTGTAATGTTTGCATCCAGGGAAACGATTTGACACAAGGTTTGCACCACGATGCCCAAAAATCGAGATAAACAACCCGACCTATAAAATCGTTTAAATTCATCTCACCATTCTTAGTGGGCAGATTAAGATCCGGTGCCTGTGACACCGCGGCATTCACCAGACTATTCAGACTGATGGCTAAATAAAAAAAAATAAAAGACGCCAGGCGCATGGTTATACCGAAACAGTTGATTGAATTTTCAATATTAGTTACCAAGTCTTAAATAAACCTTAAGAGTTTTGACGCTAGTCACTAAAACCTCACAAACCTAACTCTATTTAAGAAAGCCTTAAGATTCTGAGTTCAATTATCAGTAGTATCTCAGTCTTACCTATTTCAATATTAATCAGGCAAGCATATTGATCGGGGACATTTTTACCTAAATCATATTTATCTAGGAAAGGACGTGCGAATTTTATTAGTAGAAGACGACACATTATTAGGCGAAGGCTTATTGCTTGGCTTACAGAGAGACAAGCAATCAGTTGATTGGGTCAAAAATGGAGAGTCTGCATTAACGGCAATGGCAAGCACCCCCTACGATGCCGTGATACTGGATATCGGCCTGCCAAAAATGAGCGGCCTCGAGGTATTGAAAAAAACACGGAGGCTCGGGCAGCAAACACCCATTTTGATATTAACCGCTCAAGATACTGTAACCGATCGAGTCACTGGCCTCGACTCGGGCGCTGATGACTATCTGACAAAACCCTTTGAACTCAACGAGCTAAATGCCCGCCTACGTGCACTGGTTCGCCGCTCTCGAGGGCAAACCGATCAAACCATACGCTATGCCAATATTGAATTAGACCCTGCCGCCCATACCGTGATACACCAAAACCAATTGGTCCATCTATCACGGCGCGAATTCGCTATGCTGGAAGCACTTTTAGCCAACGCCGGGCGAGTGTTGTCACGCGCGCAACTCGAAGAGAAAATATATGCCTGGGGTGATGAAATCGAAAGCAATGTGATTGAGGTACATATCCATCATCTGCGCAAACGATTTGGTGCTAAGTTAATTAAAACTGTACGTGGTATCGGATATCTCGTACCGAAAGAAACGGCTCAAACTATCGATCAAAAAATCTAGACTAGCGTGCAGTTCACTATACCAATTAGACACTATGTCAATTAGATACCATTTAATTATACGCCTGCTAATTGCCTCTACCCT
Organism: uncultured Acidimicrobiia bacterium; assembly: GCA_964195315.1. GTDB lineage: Bacteria > Pseudomonadota > Gammaproteobacteria. Next base: position 17,145 of record CAXMOZ010000151.1, read on the forward strand.
CATCGTGGGCGGAGCCGCCTGGTTTGGTTACAACGATGTCAAACACGAGACGCGAGAATTATTCGATGCTCAACTCGCGAGCTCTGCACGATTACTGCTCAGCCTGGTTCAGGCAGATTCAGGCGACATCAATCTATCTAGCATTCAAAAACATCTCGATCAAAATCAATTACAAACTGTCGACCTGGAAGACGAGGATGGACACTACCGTGAACATGATGAGGATAACGAAACATTAGCGGCGGGCCATATTTACGAGACTAAACTTGGGTTTCAAATCTGGGACAACGAGGGTAACTTACTGCTTAATTCGGCCAATCTACCAATAACCAAAATCAGCAATCAAACCTCTGGATTCAGCGATAGCCGCATTCTGGACAACGATTGGCGAGTATTTAGTATACAAAGTATTGATGGTGGTTACCGCTGCGTTACCGCTGAAAGAATCGACGTACGAAATGATTTGATCGGTAAAATCTTCTCTGACTTGCTTATGCTATTCATATTACTGGTACCGACACTGGCCCTAACCATGTGGTTCACCATCAATCGGGGTTTAGCGCCGCTACATAAGCTCGCCGCCCAAATCAATCATCGCGGTGCAGAAAAACTCGATTCGGTGTCAGAGCAAAACATGCCAACTGAAATTCAGACCATCAGTGCAGCCCTTAACCAACTATTGGCACGATTAAAAAGCGCCTTCACCCGTGAAAAGAGAATTACCTCCGACGCCGCCCACGAACTCAGGACACCTTTGGCGGCTGTTAAATTGCATGCACAACTCGCTCAATCAGCCACCAATAAGGCAGACCGACAAGGCGCTATCGATCAGGTATTACGAGGCATCGACAGGACCAGTCATTTGGTCGACCAACTACTGGCACTGGCTCGCTTGGAACCAGACTCATTTACAACCAATTTAGAACCCCAGGTGATCAATCGATTAATCATCGAAGAGGCCGCCCTACTGGCACCATTCGCCAATAAAAAAGATATCGAACTATCATTTTTAGATAGCCCAGCACTAACAGCCAACATCGACGAAACCTCTTTACGCTTACTCATTCGCAATTTAGTGAACAATGCCATTACCTATACTCATCACAATGGAAAAGTTGATATTCGATTGTACGCAGAGGCCGACCGGGCCTACATCACCATCGAAGACAATGGGCCGGGCATTCCAGAGTCTGAATACGAACGAGTATTCGAACGTTTCTACCGTATCGAAAATTACGACACCCCCGGCTGTGGCATCGGTTTATCTATCGTTCAGCGCGTCGCCGAGCTGCATAAGGCCACGTTGAACATAAGCACGCCAGATTCAGGCAATGGCTTAAAAGTAACGATTGGGCTGTTGATCGCAAGCAATTAGTGCCAACCCATAAATAGAACTCTGCTCCGAATCGCGACAAGCCATTTGTGGATGGGCAATAATTGGGGCCAACCTTCTCCAAAACAGCATTTTCTAGCTGCAATTTTTATTTTAGAAGCATAAAATATGCCGCTGAGTTTCAACCTGAAACTTTTGGAAATTTATCTTAGCCGGAGGCTATAGTGGCAAACACTGAATCCACAGCTCGAAAACCCAGATTGTTTTTGCGCCTTTTTGTCGTGTTCATTCTTGTGGCTGCAATTGCTGCGGGTCTAGCCTATAAAAAGTATTTGCAGATTGGTGTGCTAACCGCACAGGGTAGCGTTGCACCACCACCGATTAGTGTGACTGTGGCAAGTGCCGAATCAGCAGAATGGAATAAGCGCATCAAGGCGGTCGGTACGCTAGTCGCGAGTCAAGGTGTTGACTTATCCACCGAAGTGGCCGGTATCGTTAAGTCGATTCGCTTTAAGTCAGGCCAGGAAGTCAAAAAAGATGCCTTATTGCTCGAACTAAACAATCAATCTGAATTGGCCACACTAGGGCAAGCTCAAGCAAAATTTGATTCAGACAATAATCAGTATCAACGGTTGCTCAAATTGAAGGATCAATCGTTTGTTACCCGCAATGACATCGATAACCAAACCGCTTTGGTCGATATTTCGCAGGCACAAATTAGTGTGGCTAAAGTGGCGCTGTTGAAGAAAAACATCAATGCACCTTTTTCGGGCAAACTAGGCATACGCCTTATCGATATTGGGGAATATATCACCCCAGGCACAGCACTCGTAACCTTACAATCAGTCGATAAACTACTACTTGATTTCACCTTGCCCGAAAGCAATTACAACGACCTTAAAGTGGGACAAGACATTCGATTCAAGGTGCGTTCTTTTGCAGATAAGTCATTCAAGGCCGTCGTCAAAGCCTGGAGCCCTGTGCTTGATGAGAGCACTCGAAATATCACTATTCAGGCTGAGGTTAACAATAAAAAACGCCAGCTAGCACCGGGTATGTTTGCTGAAATGGAATTGAAAAGTGCCCAGAAAATAGCCGTAATCACGTTACCGGAAACAGCCATTTTTTATAACATCTACGGCGAGGCTGTTTATGTACTGGAACAACAACCTAAAAGCGCAGACGAGAGTGCAGATGAGACCACCGACAACGCACCTGATTACCGACTAGCCGCCCGCCAGGTTCGAGTGGCTTATCGCAGTAATGGGCAGGTGGGCATTATTAGTGGCATCGAGGTCGGTGATTTAGCCGTAACCTCTGGTCAGCTTAAGCTCTACCCGAGCTTACGCGTAGCAATTGTCGAAGACGCTCCAGATTTTAAAGCCGCCAACGCGTCAGCGGAATAAACCCTATGTTGACTGATTATTTTATCAAAAGACCCGTATTATCACTGGTCATCAGCACACTCATCGTACTATTGGGCGTACAGGCATTTTTTGACACCCAGGTTCGTCAGTATCCTGAATTAGAAACATCAATGATTACCGTGACAACGGCTTATCCAGGTGCTAGTGCTGAGTTAATCCAGGGATTTATCAGCACTCCAATTCAACAGGTCGTATCGAGCACCAGTGGCATCGACTTCGTCCGCTCGAGCAGTTCGAATAGCGTGTCGACCGTCGAAGTTCACATGAAACTAGGTGTCGATCCTGATGTAGCGCTAACAGAAGTCAGCACCAAGGTTTCCTCCATACGTGGCGAGTTACCGGCCGAAGCACAAGATCCTATCGTTGCGAAAAGTGATGCCAACGGCTTTGCACTCGCCTATTACAGTTTTTATAGCGATACATTATCCGATGTCGAAGTAACCGATTATTTATTGCGTACTATTCAACCCGCATTATCTACCGTTAAAGGTGTTGGTGAAGCGCAAATCCTCGGCGGCAAAACTTATTCGATGCGAATCTGGATGGACCCAACCCGCATGGCTGCTGCTCAGGTATCGGCTGCCGATATCGTCAATTCGCTTGCATCTGAGAACTATCAGTCCGCCGCAGGCCAAACGCGTAGCAAACTGGTTCAGACTAATGTTAACGCAATCACCGACACCGGAGATCCCGAAGTCCTCAAGCGTTTTGTGGTTAGAGAACAAGGTAATAAAACCGTTCGACTCGGTGATGTTGCCGACATAGAGCTCGGTGCCGAAAACTACGATAGCCTCGTCATGTTTGATGCAGTGCCTTCGATTTATATTGGCATCAACGGCACGACCGATGGCAACCCGCTAACCACCATCGAGCTCGTCACCGCTGAACTGGATAAGATGAAAACTTCATTTCCACCAGGACTTAAGGTTGCAATAGCCTACGACTCGACTGAGTTTATTCAGGCTTCAATTGACGAGGTCATTTTGACTTTAATTCAGGCATCGGTAATTGTTGTTGTTATTATTTTTCTGTTTTTGGGTTCAGTACGATCCACCATGGTGCCGTTAGTCACTATCCCACTATCAATTATTGGCGTGTTGTTTTATATGCAAATATTGGGCTATTCGATCAATCTACTGACATTGCTTGCAATGGTGATGGCGATTGGTCTTTTGGTCGACGATGCGATTCTCGTGGTGGAGAATATATATCGCCATATTGGTGAAGGTTTAAAGCCACTGCAAGCGGCACTCGTCGGTGCCAGGGAAATTGCGAAGCCCGTCATCGCAACCACCATCGTGTTAATTGTTGTTTACGCACCGATTGGCTTATTAGGTGGATTAACGGGGGTCTTATTCAAAGAGTTCGCCTTTACTTTGGTCGGCACGATCATTATCTCCACCATCATTGCGCTCACTTTATCGCCAATGATGTGTTCACGTATACTAAAACCATCTGCTTCTGATAGTGCTTATGCACGTTTCATTACTAAATTTTTCAACAGCCTTCAATTGCGTTACGAACGATTCCTGGCTGAATCATTGCGCACTCGATCGGTCACTATTGTCTTTGTGGTGATGGTATTAGCGATGCTCATCGCAATGTTTCAGTTTGTTCAAACAGAACTTGCACCGGAAGAGGATCAGGGTATTATTTTTGTATTCTCTAAGGCGCCAGATCATGCGAGCCTCGACTATTTAAATAAGTACACTGCGCCTTATAATGACATTTTTCGGGACTATGAGGATGAATATCAATCATCATTCATGGCAAATGGTTTTGGCGGGCCAACAGTTTCATTCGCAGGTATGCTACTCAAACCGTGGGAGCAACGATCATTGTCATCGCAAGAAATGATCCCAGCCATTCAAGGCCAACTCAACCAACAACCTGGCTTGCAGAGCTTTGCATTCAACCCCCCGTCACTGCCCGGTGCGAGTGGTAATACGCCAGTTGAATTTATTGTCAAAACACAGCAGAGTTATGATCAATTGTTTGGTGTTGTGCAGCAAATACTCGCCAAGGCACGAGAGACAGGTCAGTTTTATTTCATTAAAAGCGACTTTAACTTTAGCAAACCTGAAATCAGGGTCACTGTAAACCGCGAACGTGCCGAATCAATGGGTATATCGATGCGCGAAATTGGTCAGACGCTCGGCGCTATTCTGGCAGAGGGCTATGTTAGCCGCTTCAACCTGGCCGGGCGTAGCTATAAAATTATTCCACAGGCGCGTCAGGCTGATCGCGAAAATGGAGAAATTCTGGGTCAATACTATGTGTACACGCCAGAAGGTAAGCAAGTGAGCCTGTCGGCACTGGTTGATATTGAATACACCTCGGTGCCTGCAGAACTGGTTCAGTTTCAGCAACAAAATTCTGCCAAGATAGACGCAGTTCCCGGTGTGCCACTCAGTCAGGCATTGCAAACACTGCGCGACATCACTGCCGAGGTGGCGCCTGCTGGATATACCTTCGACTATCAGGGACAGTCGCGCCAGCTTATTCAAGAAGGCTCGGCGTTAGCGCTGACTTTCGGTTTTGCTATCATTATTGTTTTTCTGGTACTTGCCGCTCAATACGAAAGCTTTCGCGATCCTTTCATCATCCTAACCACGGTGCCACTCGCAATGTTTGGTGCTTTGATACCGATGTTCCTGTGGGAGGTCTCGATGAATATTTACAGTCAGGTTGGCCTGATAACACTGATCGGACTTGTCAGTAAGCATGGTATTCTGATAGTCGAATTCGCCAATGAAATACAGGTCAACGAAAAGCTACCACCAGGCCAGGCTGTGGTCAAAGCCGCTTCTATGCGCTTACGGCCAATTCTAATGACCTCGTTTTCAACCATTATAGGTATCATGCCCCTGGTGATTGCGAGCGGCGCTGGTGCCGCTAGCCGTCAGGCAATTGGTATCACCATCGTATCGGGCTTTGCAATTGGTACCTTGTTCACTCTGTTTGTATTACCAGTGGTTTATACTTACTTTGCGAAGGATCGTTATTTGGAAGAAAATGTCGCATAAGCCAGGCAAAAATAAGCCTGTACAATAAAACCTGATATGTCTTAACGAGTAGTAACTAGTTGAAATTCGACCAAAAAACCATTATCGAAGCCTGCGGTAAAAGCACTTTCTCACGCGGCCAGGAATACTTTAAATCAGGCCGAGTATTCTCACTCGATTACGACGCGATTAAAGGCGGCGTCGAGCTCATTAGCCGCACACTGGGTAGCGGCGGAAATATCTATAATCAAACCGTATTTCTCGATTTTCATGGTGGTTATATCGAAATAGACGGTCAATGCGACTGTCCCGTTAGCTATAACTGCAAACACGTCGTCGCCGCCTGTCTTGAGTACAAGGGAGAATTAGAGTCACCTTCATTGCCAGCTATAGCGCTCGATAAGCCGGAAATTCTAGAACAGGGGAAAGTGTCTCGTTGGTTGCAAGATTTAACAGAATCAGCGATCGATTACCGCTCACCAATGGCCGTGAAAACCCCAGACTGGCTAATTTATGTCCTGAGTATTAGCCATGACAATCAAAGTTTACTTAAGCCGCGCGAACTCTCTGTTTCAGTAAGGGCCACCCACCTGCGCAAGAATGGTAAGGGTCTGGTAAAAGGTCGCGAAATCGCATTACACAATATCGATGACCTCGGTTATGCCTTTCATGCGTCGCCTATCGATTGTGATATTACCGCCTTTTTGCAAACCACCACTGAATATAATTACTGGAATTCACCCGCAAGCATTCGCGGACGAGCGGGTGCATCCGCACTGACATTAATGCTCGAAAGTGGTCGTTGCTATTGGCAAAACTCTGATAGTTCCGCCATACAAAACGGCGAGCAAAAACAATTGCAGCTAGGCTGGGAAGCCGAACAGAATGGTGATTTAGCGTTGCAGCATAACCTTGGTAAACACTGTTTATTGCTCAACACTGAGCCCGTTATGTACCTAGATACCGAGCAATTACAGGCCGGTAGACTGGATGTACAGCAATGGAGTCAAAAGCAACTTCTCAAGTTAGCCCAAGCACCTCAGATTCCGGCTGACGAGGCGCAGACCGTGACACAGCAATTGCTCCAAAGTTACCCAAAGCTCGCATTGCCACTGCCGGCTGAAATCGCCATTCGAGACAATGAAGGCAACGTCATGAACCCTTGCCTGACGCTCACCAGCGTCGAGAGCAAAGATCAAACGCTAGAGCATTGTTTGTTACTTGACTTTAATTACAACGGTGATCGCGTACCTGCCTTACCATTTATTGAGCAAAGTACAATTTCGAGCCAGGACGACTGGGTTCGGTTAAGCCGGCATATTTTAGCTGAAGAGCATGCTATTAACACACTCATCGGTTATGGATTTAAACTCTGTGAGCCTATTGGTAATAATCCCCAACCACTCAAACTGTTGCCTTTGAGTGACATGACCCATATCGCGAATGGTGGCTGTTGGGCCGATTTTATCGAGTTAGGTATCGAGACTCTGCGCGACCAAGGTTGGAAAATTGAGACTGATGAGCAGTTCCACCTAAGCTTTGAAGATGCTGACTGGGAAGCATATATTGATGAGAATGGCGACGACAAAGAAAATGACAACGACTGGTTTAGCCTGCGCTTTGATTTAAAAGTAGGTGACCAAAGTCTGCCTCTCGCACCTTTACTCACACCACTGCTAGCACTCGACCCTGCCGCACTACCAGAAGTCATCACGCTCCCAATTGAACAGCATCGTTATATACGATTGCCCTACGAACGCATTCAGCCCTTCCTGAGTACCCTACAGGAATTGTTCAGTCGCCTGCCAGACGATAATGGCGAGCTGCGCATATCTCGGTTTGATGCAATCAGCATCGATCAATTAGCCGAGAAAGGCGCTGCCATGCGCGGCGCAGAAAAGTTACGCCAACTGGCGAAAAAAATGAAGGATTTCGACGGCATTAAAGCTGTTGAATTACCCCTCGGCCTGAATGCTGAATTACGCCCATATCAACATAGTGGTTTAAACTGGTTACAGTTTTTACGTGAATATCGATTCGCAGGCATACTCGCCGACGATATGGGTTTGGGTAAAACCGTACAAACGCTAGCCCATCTGCTGGTAGAAAAAAATGCAGGTCGTCTCGACAAACCAGCACTAGTTGTCGCCCCCACTAGTCTCATGGGTAATTGGAGACGCGAAGCCGAACGCTTCACACCTGAATTACGCGTCATTGTTTTACATGGCACAGAACGCCATCAACTTTTTGATGACATCACTAACTGTGATTTGTTACTCACAACCTATCCGTTATTGTCACGTGATAGCGAACATTTACAGGCTCAACACTATCACAGTATTATCCTCGACGAAGCTCAGGCAATCAAAAATCCGAACACTAAAATGGCTCGGCTCGTGCGCCAGCTTCGAAGCGAACATCGCCTGTGCCTGACTGGTACACCGATGGAAAACCATCTGGGAGAGCTTTGGTCACTTTTCGACTTTTTGATGCCTGGTTTCCTCGGTGACAGCAACACATTCAAAAAGCAATATCGTACCCCGATTGAAGTCCACGGTGATATTGAAAAGCAGCAGAAACTGGCTCAACGGGTGCAACCCTTTTTATTGCGTCGCGAAAAAGATGAGGTAGCCTCTGAACTTCCGCCAAAGACAGAGATACTACAAACAGTCGAACTAGAAGGTAAACAGGCAGAACTTTACGAAAGCATTCGACTCGCGATGGACAAGCGTGTCCGTGAAGCCATCAAAACTCAGGGACTCGCACGAAGTCATATCACCATTCTTGATGCCTTGCTAAAACTACGCCAGGTCTGCTGTGACCCGCGTCTACTTAAGCTTGATCAGGCCAAAAATGTCACCCAGTCGGCGAAGTTATCATTGCTCATGGACCTACTACCCGAGCAGATAGAAGAAGGGCGACGTATTATTTTATTTTCTCAATTCACCTCGATGCTGACATTGATCGAACAAGAACTAGAAAAATACAACATCAAATATACCAAACTCACCGGACAAACAATTAAGCGTGACGAAGCGATTCAACGCTTTCGTGAAGGAGATGTCAATTTATTCCTAATCAGTCTTAAAGCCGGTGGCACGGGTCTTAACCTGACCGAGGCGGATACCGTCATACTCTACGATCCCTGGTGGAATCCGGCAGTCGAAGCACAGGCGATTGATCGCGCACACCGTATCGGTCAGGACAAACCTGTCTTTATTTATCGTTTAATGGTGAGCGGCAGCGTCGAAGAAAAAATGCTCGCTATGCAGGACAAGAAACGTTCACTGGCAAAAGGTATTTACTCGACAAAAAGTAAAGATGAGACACCTCTACTGGACACACATACCTTACAAAATCTGTTTTCTCCTTTAGGTAGTGATTTTTAACTACTCATTTAAAATTCAACTCATTAGGGAAATTAGTGGATAACATAGGTCGAATAAACTCATTAAACCATTGATTTATATTAATAATATTAAAATAAAACCCAAACTATCGTCATACCGGCGCATGCCGGTATCCAGAGACTGTGCTGTTTTACCACATGGCTAAAACAGATTGCGGCATTCGCCACAATGACGGGGTTTCTTTTTGCTTTGTCGTTATGTTGGCATACACTGGAATGACGATAATTACTCACACTAACTTTCCTGAAGAGCTCTAACTCGGACAATCAAAATGGGGCTGGAGTCATTAACTCCATTTTATTGCCGGTAGCTGGATGATCAAACGTCAGCATTTGAGCGTGTAAAAACAAACGCCCTCCGCGAGTGCCATATAAATCATCTCCGACGATTGGCGCGGCTAAACCGTTGCAGTGGGCCGCATGCACTCGGAGTTGATGCGTTCTTCCAGTCACGGGATAAAAGTAAACTCGGGTCGAAACTGCATCGCTAGAAATCACCTCCATACGGGTCAGCGCTGCCTTGCCATGTTGGTAGCAAACTACCTGACGAGGCCTATCATCAAGGTCCACTCGCAGTGGCAGGTCGATTACTTTGTCTTCGTGCTCGATAACCTTCGACAATACCGCTATATATCGCTTCTTTACGGTTCGCTTAATGAATTGCTTTTGCAAATATTTATGCGCCTGAGATGTTTTTGCCGCTAGTAATAACCCCGAAGTCGACATATCGAGACGGTGCACTAATAACGCGCCAGTTGCGTCGGGGTATTTTTTTTTGAGCCAGCTTAATACCGAATGACGCTCTTCCTTGCCAGGTATTGATAATAAATCGGCTGGTTTATTAACGACGACAATATCAGCATCTTCATACACAATTGTCGGTTCTAAGGTCTCTCGTATTGAAGCATTATCAGACATCTCAACATCTAGCCCCCTCAGCATAAAAGGCAAGATTGGATGGCATTTGCCACGACAAGGTGAGTACAAGTTGCCGTGATGACGGACGCCGGTTGCTGGCGGCTTACCCCACCAAAACTCGGCCAGAGCCAAAGGTTTCAGTTGATGGTTAAAGGCAAACTGTAATAGTTTTGGAGCCGCGCAGTCACCTGTGCCACTGGGTGGTTTTTTTCCATCGAATAGTGACCGGACTGCACTAATTTCACCTAGGCTGTTTTTGAGTTGATAGCTATCGAACACCTGTTCGTGCAGTTGCTGTGACAAGTCTCTTCGCTGGTTTGTTAACTGAGTGATTCTATTTCGATGGTCTTGGTCGAGCTTTGCATTAGCCTCGCCAAGCAAGGCCTGTGACTGCAACTTTAACTGCAAGTAGGCTCGTTTATCTTGTTGACTGAGAAGGGCAAGCTGCTTCATTTTTTGAGTGGCCTGTGCATCACAACCTAGTTTTTCTCGTATTTGCTTTCTTTCTAGCTTGTTAGTTTTATGTAGTGCCTTGAGACCTGTCAAAGCAACACTTTGCTGCTGCTCGAGGCTATTAACATCAGCAATAGCAACGAGGTAGTCTGGACATTGAGTTAGCCGCTCAATGGTTGCTGTTAGCGCGTTTACAGTTATCGCCCCATCATCTAAAAATAACTGCTGCTGATCAATATCAAAAACAGGCGGTACAAAACCGGGAACTAGCCACTGCTGATTTAACATACCTGAAAAACTCGATAGAAAACCCATTTTGCCCGCTTCATCTAAAACCACTAGTACACCAAACATCTTACCGACATCAAACGCTGGATAGGACTGACGAAGCTTTTCTTTGAGTAATTCGCTAGCGCTTATTGCCAGTGGATGTGGATTGTTTTCAAAAGGATTACGCAATCGATGCGGTGTATCAGCGATGCTCAGTTGAGGTGAAAAATACTGCAAAACATCCATTTTTAAGATTCAGCTGACTCTGTTTTGGTACTGGGCTGACTAGTGCCACGTTTATCACGAACCACCATCTGTCCATTTTCGAGCACTTTTGTTTCGAATAAATCGATCGCCTTTATCAAGTCACTCAGTTTTTTGTAACCATAATTACGTGCATCGATTGATGCTTGATTCGAAATAATCGAACCTACTCGTGCCACTGATGCCCAATCGTCATCATCTCCATCACTGTCGATTGCGCCTCTAAGCAAATTGATTAACTTGGTATTCCCTTTCAGTTCCTTTGCTGAGACTTTCTTCGAAGGCGTTACCTTTTCTACATCACTTTTTCCCTTATCGCTTTTCCCCTTGGCACTTTTCTCCTTATCATTTTTCACCTTCTCTGCTTTTTCTTCATCAACATAGAGAAAGCGAGAACAGGCATTTACAAAGGGGTCGGGCGCTTTGCGCTCTCCAAATCCATACACAATTTTCCCTTCTGATAGAATACGCATCACCAAAGGCGTGAAGTCACAGTCAGACGAGACGATACAAAAAGCATCGATATTTTTGGTATACAGAATATCCATCGCATCGATTGTCATCGCCATATCCGTGGCGTTCTTGCCTTTAACCAAGTCGAACTGTTGAATAGGTTGGATTGCATACTCATGTAAGTTTTCTTCCCAACCTTTTAAGGACGAACTTTTCCAGTTACCGTAGGCTTTTCTGATACTCACCACGCCATACTTGGCTAACTCGGTAATTATTTTTTCAATTTTCTTTGCGGGTGCATTATCGGCATCGATAAACATCGCAATTTTTTGATTTTCATTTTCCATTTATATATTTCCTATTTTTTGAGCCTATTTTTGGGCTTTATTTTAAGTGCCTGCTTTAAGTGCCTGCTTTCGCTCTGAAATTTTCTCTAGCGTTAAAAGCTTTTGTTCGCGAGACATGATCATCCACTCGCGTATTTCATCAATATTTCTATAACAACCATCGCAGAAATCGGTACCACTAAACTGACACACTCTGATGCAGGGTGATGGCACCGAATGATCAATTTCTGGACGTTTTCTTTTGCGTCGCGATGGTGGGCGCGTGCTATTAGGTTCGTCGGTCATGCTATTTTTCTCATTAATTGGTATTTATAAATTAGTATTTATTAAGTAATTGGATTATTACGAAGATAAGCACTTTCAGTTAACAACCATTGCCTAAAAGCGACCACCTTTTTACTCGCTGACTTTTGTTTGCTGGTAACAAAATGATACGACAACCGAACTGGCAGCCTGGTTTCAAACGGCTGTACCAGGCGCCCAGCTTTAATATCGTTAGCTGCTGCAACACTTGAAACCAGTGCAATACCCTGACCTTCAAGCGCTGCTTCCATCATCATTTCGTTTTGATTAAAGAAAATACCACGGGTTGAGTCGACCCCTGTCACGCTGGCTGTTGCTAGCCACATAGTCCAATCGGGCCAACTAGGATCGAACTCATCAAATTCACCATGCAGTAGTGTTTGATGGAGAAGATCAGTCAGTTGGTGCAGCCCTTTACCCTGGTCGATTAACTCAGGGCTACAGACCGGAATTAGATCAAATGAATAGAGGTAGATGGATTCTAACTCTGGAAATTCTCCCGTACCAAAGCGAATGCCGACATCAATATCGTCATACATAAAGTCAACTAGACGTGTCGAAGCGTCGATACGCACATCAATATCAGGATGCAAAACATGAAACTTACATAGTCGTGGAATCAACCACTTAGAGACAAATGTTGGCGCTGCCGAAATAGTCAACGGTCCATCACCATTTAACTGACGTACTGATTGAACCGCTTCTGACAAACTCGAAAAGCCATCGGTTATGAGTGGTAAACAGACCTGGCCAGCCTCCGTCAACACAATGGTCCTATTGCGACGCTTAAACAGCTTTATATCGAGAAATTCTTCCAAAGTTCGGATTTGCTGGCTGATCGCGCCAGGTGTCACATTGAGTTCATCAGCCGCCTTACTAAAGCTTAGATGGCGGCCAACTCTTTCGAATGCTCGTAGTGAATTGAGTGGTGGTAGTCTTATTAAATTCATTAGTTTTTCTAAACTATTTTCGATATTTAATCGTTTGTTAAAGTCACATATTAAACATATATTATCACTAGCACAACAAACGCCTATAACTTAACAGTGAGAATATCTAACATGAAATTACTACATTTTGCAGCCTCGTCAATGGTAAATGCGACAACTGGAAGCCACCTAACCGAAACATCCTATAGAACCGCT
>CAXMOZ010000152.1:0-13849 GCA_964195315.1 uncultured Acidimicrobiia bacterium
ATCAAAATAATTGACCTGACAATGCAAGCAATACAAACACTCATTGATATTGATATTACCTTCGGGATGAATCGCTCCGACCATGCAATCTTTGGCACAAATTTGACAGGGTGTACCGCATTCTTTGTAACGTCGCAGCCATTGGAAAATGCGCAGGTGACCAGGAATAGCCAGTGCAGCGCCTAACGGGCACAGATAACGACAGAAGAATCGCTCGATGAATAAACCAATGAATAAGAGTGCCGCAGCAAAAAATACGAAGTACCACTCGCACATAAACTTGAGGATTATAGCCGTTTTAAACGGCTCGACTTCTGCCAGACGTTCAGCCAACTCGAGTTCATGCAAAGAGAAACCAAGCAGCACCAAAAAGATAATATACTTGAGTGCCCACAAGCGTTCGTGCAATCCCCAGGGCAGTTTAACCTGTGGTATTTTGTACCACTTGGCGACACGGTTAAGCAATTCTTGAAAGGCACCAAAGGGACACAGCCAGCCACAGTAAGCACCTCGACCCCAGAGTAATAGTGATGCCGCCACCGAACTCCATAGAATGAAGATCAATGGCTCCATGAGGAAATACTCCCAGCTAAATCCAGAGGTTAAGGCATTGAAAACGGTCAGTATGTTCACCACCGACAACTGAGCATTGGCGTAAAATCCAATCCCAAAAAGGGTCACAATCAGGAATCCAATTCGAATTCGATCCGTTAACTTAGGATGTCTGGCTAGTTCATTCTGGAAAAAGAATACGATCGTCAACGCTATCAAAATAAGAGATAACATAATTATTTCGTGTATTTTTACCCACCACATTTTTTGCCACAAAGGTGCATCTGTGCGAGCTAACGCCTCATTTGATTTTTCGACCGGTTTCAACTGAAGGTATTTTTTTGGCAATTCATAGTTCATATCGAAAGTCAGAAATGCCTTCTTCGTCGCTGAGGTGAAGCGACTCACTAAAAGCTCTAAATGCCAGGGTAATGCTGGATCAAAATTCAGGTCGGTTGGAATTCGAAATAAATCAACATCAACAAATTTCGACGTTCCATCGGCAGCAATGCGACGCAAACGCTTATGAAACTGATCATGAAACCTAATAGAGGTATCACCTTGTATAATTTGAAAGCGGTCAAAAATTCCACCACGAACATAACCCGATCCCTTAAAAGAATAACGGCCATTGCCGGCCAGCAAAATAGCTTGTTGACCCGGCTCAAGACGTTTTAGCAGGTTTTTATATTCAGCTTCACCAAGCAGGCTACGTCCAATACTAGGGGCAGACACTAATCCAGCATATAGCTCAATAAAAATTTCAGATAGGTCACCCTCTTCAGCCTGATCAATCGCAGGAATGTTATTGGTTGCTTCAAATGCCTGATTAATTTGGCCCAGAGTAATTTTCAAACGACGCACAGAACCATCACTGATCAGGCTTATCCAGTCCTGTACTGTGTCGAGATTTTTCTTGAGCTCATAGCTTGGGCCACTTTTTCTTTTCTCTGGCTTAAGCCCACCTAGTCCATAGGCTCTTGCGACTTTAATACCACTGTGAATGATCGTGTCATCCATCACCATAACCGTCACAGTGGCACCCGACATCGCATCCATTTGATGATCCTGCTCAATACCAGAGGTAAACACACTCAAGTTTAAACCAGTATATTTATCCAGAATTGAAACGATGCGTTTTTCAGGGATGCCGATCAATACGATGGGCTCATGATGCTCGACGAGTAAAACTTTACGGATGATCGATTGCATATCAACCGAGATCACCATATGAATAGGCTTACCCGAATATCCCGTTGAATTCACGTAATCTGAGTTAACAAATACATAACCGACTTGCTCATCTCCCTTAAAAACCGGCGCCACTGGAGGACTACCTGAAATGTCACCCAGCCGATCTGCCCCCGGGAAAACTTCCTGTGGGGTCAGATCAGCGAGGAATCGAGGCAATACAGGGGCATTATCAGCAAGGCTAATTGTGCTCGCCATCAACAACACAATAAGCATTAAAAAGCTAAAAATAGAGTGATGGCGGTGCCGAAGTGGAGCGGTGCCCATCTATTTAAATGCGCGCTTTTTAGTCGCCAGGTGGAGGGGGGATTGTACCAATGTGAATCGATGCTTCATGGCGCAGGAGTTTACAGGCGTGTATATCCGACACATTGACCTATATCAACTAACGCAGGACGGAAAAGTACAGCCCCTTCAGCCAATATTCAATGAGGTGCCTGCCCTATGGTTTACTTTTTATGGGCTGTTTGACGATGTTGTTTTATTGGCTCTGCCTGATGGTGCCTGTTCCTTATAAGGATTGCGTCACTATAGTAACGCGCCATGACACTTTGTATACTTCTTACTAAAATTACAGGGGCAGAGGTCGTTTCTTCCCACTTTAGGCTGAGTTGTGCTTGCCTCCAGTTTTTCCTGATTAGCGTTTACTTTCGGCATGGATTGCTTATGCTCTGGAAACACAGTTGAGTTAGACACCCAGTTAATAATGAGATGAATGCGATCTTCATCGCTTTGATTATCAACCGCATGCAGAGTGGCATTATTAATTTCCCACATTTCACCTTCACGCATCACTTTGCGTTTACCACCAACCATAAAAACGATCGATCATTTGACACTATCGGTATATGAATACGATGACATTTAAGCAATGAGTAACCACTGTCGGTATGCACGGGTATCGAGCCATTACCTTCTAATTTAGCCAGTATCATACGAACCACAAACCCATTATGCTGGTGATTTTCTGCAATCGTATCAAGTAGTAGCTTGAGTTCCGCTTCAAATTTGGAGTAGATACCTTGATAGGTCGGATTGTAATGACGAAAATCTTCATCGTATATCAACATTAAAAATTTGGTTTGACGATGCGCTTCAAATTTTTTTTGGCGACCTGATTTATTCCATTCTGCCTGTGAAATTTTCATCAGTTTATTTTTGATCGGCTTAACGTCGATGCCAGATTCAATCAATAGAAAATTGCCTGACTTCCCCGATAATTTTTGAAACCCATCCTGAATTCCTCCAATTTGCAGGCTGGGAAAATCGATCAATTTCTGACCGTTATCAACCGATTCAAACCGGTATCCATATTGATTGATCAACAAGGCTTCTTTTTGTTCAACCAGCTCACGTAACTCGTCATCATAGCAAGCAGAGTAATGACTATGCCGTGATTTTTTTAAATGTGCCGAGGTTTCAAACTTTGAACGAATCGTATCTATCTCCTCAACACCGAGTTGCTCCATGATCGTGAGGAAGTCCTGTTGTAAATTTTCAAACCGACCTATGTAAGTTTTAGCGCTATCCAGATCACCATGCATTCGTTTGAACTGCCAACTGTATTAGCCCCTGTCTTCATAGTTAAAGTGGCGAATGCAATCCTTGGTCAGCCACACAACCTGATTGCCCTCAAGGGTTTCAGGTAATACTTCGATTAAGGTATTCCGGTAGCTCCGACTGCTTGTCGAATTGGCACCCAGATTAATTAAATTTATTAAGGTTGTATTGAAGTCGGCCTGAGAAGCATCTGAAAAAAAACAGTGGTTTCCTACCATGCCGACAATCGGAAGATCAGTGCAATTTTTTGGCAACATGTGGCTTGGGTAGTGATACCCAAATGGTTGGAAACTAGGCACACAATTTTCGAGAATATTGTTAATCGACTGCCCACCTGTTTTATGCATGTTGATAAAGACAAATTTTCGGTAGTAATCATTCAACTAAAACCTTAGCTAGTGTGCTGATTGAATGACATATTACGCGATTCTGATGGCCGAGCAATGTGATCCTGGGTTGCTCATCAGGCCGTTATGTTAATATTCAAGTAGATAGCTTTAGTGAACATTACTTTGGGCGAATTTAATTGGTTATTTGAGTAAAAAAATTAGTTTGATCACGATATCAACCTTCCAACTCAGATAGTCTTTCAGGCTATACTGTACTGTTTTTAAACCAAGCCAAGGAAAAGGAGAATACAAAATGAGTGATAGTCGAACCTGGCTTGTTAGCGTGTTGTTTCTAGATATTGTAGGTTACTCGAAAGTACCTGTTGATGAACAATTGACCATCAAATTGCACTTTACTGATGCCGTCACCCGTTCGCTTGATTCTCTCGATGAACAAGATTGTGTTCAACTCGACACCGGTGATGGCTGTGCTATCTGTTACCTCGGTGATCCTGAAAAACTGTTCCCCATTGCGATTCATTTGCAGGGAATTTTTGCAGGGCAGCAAATCACTGACCCGGTTCAGTATCAGGTACGTCTCGGTTTGAACCTGGGGCCAGTCAAAGTAGTGGCTGGCATTAGCGGCGATCGAAACTGTGTGGGTGCCGGCATTAATGATGCCCAGCGTGTAATGGATTTTGCTAATGATAACCAACTACTGGTGTCCAAGGCTTATTTCGATGTCGTCAATAGCATGTCTGCCAGCTACGCGACGCAACTGACGCATCTAGGTACCAAAGCCGATAAACACGACAAAACACATGAGCTTTATCACCTCAATAGCGGCCAGGATAACCCTGGTTTACCCAAAGTAGCCGCTGCTGGATTTGAATTGGATAGTGAGGTTAAGCGACGCATTACACGAGAATACGCCAAATTTGTTGGTAGCAGCCAAGCAGAATCAGCAATAAAAAACGCACAGTCATCGTCGCTTGCGATGCTATGCGAGACATTATCGAAATCGCTGTCGGCAGATGATCGCTATAATTTTGAACAATTCACAAGCTATTATGGCTATTCAACTTACAAGTAGCAGCCTGCTAAGCTGATTCGCTCAGCGATATTATCTCACGCCGAAACAAGGCGTCATATTCGTCAACAGTTGCTTCCAGGCTTCGTGCGGCCAGATGCCCTTCAAAAACAGCTGCCGCTACGGTTCCAGGTGCATGACAATCTCCCACTGCTTTCAGTGTTTTGAATGTATCTTCGTGCTCGAGCAATGATTGATATAACGCGTCGTTAGGGCTTCGCGAGGTAATCAGAATTAAGCTATCGAATGCTATCGTTTGTTGAATGCTTTCATCATAGATATTCGCCAGCACCACTTCTGTCTGGTCGACTCGATGTAATTCATGTAATGGCAGTATTTTGATATCAAGCGCTAATAACCTGCTCTGAATTTTATCCTGTTCCAGGGTGTTTTCAGTCCAGCTCGATACCTTTGAGTCTGGCGTCACAAGTATTACTTCAAGGCCTTCATTTCGACACTGTTCGGCAATCGCACCACCCATGTAATAGTGGTCATCATCATAAATTAGCACTCGACCTTTCGCCTTAACACCCGCCAGAATATCGTCTGGCGTTAGGATCAGCACGGTATCGATACCTTGCACTGGAAACGCATGTTGGCGACCAACACCATCACGCCGCCAGTGCGAACCAGTTGCGATTAATACATGTGGCATTTCAAGTGCCATAATATCCTCCGCTGACAATTCATTACTTCGGTACACCTCGACATTCAGATGTTTGAGGATTTGCGTTTCGCGATAGTCTCGGACTCTCGCGTAACTGGCTAACCCTGGTAACTGACTTTCAAGCGTGACGCGCCCACCGAGTGATTCATTGGCTTCGGCGAGTGTCACTTGATAACCACGGTTTGCCAGTTGCATTGCAGCTTCTAGCCCTGCTGGACCGGCACCGACTACCAATACCGGTTCGTCACTCACCGAGGGTTCGATTTTTTCTGGATGCCAGTCTCGTTTCCATTCTTCACCCTGGGTTGGATTTTGGGTACATCGAATGGGGGCGGCCAGGTTATCCTGTGCGACGCAAATATTGCAGCCAATGCATTCCCGAATTTCATCAATTCGGCCAGTCTCTATTTTATGTGGTAAATAAGGGTCGGCTATCGATGGGCGAGCAGCGCCGATCAAGTCAAGTACACCACGTTTAATTTGTGACACCATGGCATCAGCAGAGGTAAACCTTCCCACTCCGACGACTGGTTTTGTAGTCAAGGTTTTAACGAATGCTGTATAGGGTTCTTGATACCCTTCGACAGGTTCAAAGCGGGCAGTGGCTGAATCATTACCCCAGTCACTAATATTCACATCCCATAAATCAGGTATCTCAGCAAGCATGCCAATAACATCACGGCCTTCACACTCCGCCTGTAAACCATCTTTGCCCCGCAATTCATCAACTGCAAAGCGCAATGCGATTGCACAATCCCCACCAATCGCTTCTCTCATGTCGGTGAGCACTTCGCGCGTTAAACGTAACCGATTTTCTAATGACCCCCCATATTCATCGATACGATGATTACTTTGCGTTTTCAGAAAGTGCTGGAACACGGACATATCGTGGCCAACATACACATAAACAATGTCGTAGCCCGCCTGCCTGGATCGTTTCGCTGCTTCGACATGCCATCGACGCAAATCCCGAATATCTTTACGCGTCATCGCGCGTGCATGAATGGGGTTATTGCCATGAACAACGGTCGCACTGGGTGCCATCGGCGCAATACGGCTGTAATGATTGGCTGAGTGGCTCGCATTATAAGCAAGCTCGATGCCAGCCAGCGCACCAAACTCGTGTACTGCATCGGTCATCATTCGATGTTGTGGAACATCGTGGTCATCCCATAGCCGGCCTTCGACGTAAGGGGTTAAGTCAGCGCTGGGATGGATTTCGACTTCCTGCGAACAAACAACACCCCAACCACCTTCGGCTTTGACACGCCGATTCGCCGCCTCGGCACGCGGCCTAGCGTGACCTAAGGTGTTGCAGTGGGGCACCTGGTAAAAGCGGTTTTTTGTTTTTACTGGGCCGATCTGAACTGGCTCAAACAAAATGTCGTACTTGGAATCTCTGCTCATAATTTGTTCTTAATCTTAGTGTCTGATTATAGTGGCCAGGTTAAGGAGTAAAGCTGACAATCGTTGTATCTCTGCCCGCTTTATCTTTATTAGCTGCAGTCAATCCTAGCTCACGTGCTGCTTTATGCCCCGAATAAACCGCAGCGGCAATTAAACCGGGTGTCGATCCGTCACCAATCAATTGCATCGACAAACCACCTTTTTCGTGGAACTCATCTTGCTTTGATTGTAACTCTAGCCATAGGTCATCATTGGGAAGTTTGGCAGTAATTGGTATTAGGTAGTCAGCTGCGACGGTACATTCAACTTCGCTAAAAACACACTGTATGGTTGCTGCCGAACCATTCCATCTGATCAATCCCTGGTTGGTGACAACCTTAACGCCAGCCTCGAGCAGTGCGGTCATTGAACCGTATTGCTCCTGAGTGAAATAACTCCAGCTACCTACTCGACCTTCAGGCGTTATCAGCGTGACAGCAATATTTTCGTCACGTAATTTTAGTGCTATTGCCGCACCCATATAATAGTGGTCGTCATCATAGATAATCACATGACACTTCGACGTGTCATTTTTTGGCATATCACCTTTCAGTACTCTTTCTATCGAAAATACGGTCGGCTCATGAGAACCTTCGAATGCGGTTTCTCGCCATCGACCAACTCCGTCGTCACGCCACCTGGCTCCTGTTGCAACCACAATATGTTGATGCTCTAGTTCGAGTACAGAATCTGCATTGAGTCGATTGTCGGGATAAACATCGACATTCGGCAATTTTGCAATCTGTCCCATGCGCCAATCTCTCACTCGCGCCCATTCGGCGAACCCTGGCAGCCGACTTTCTGCAGTCACTCTGCCCCCTAAACTAGTTTGAGCTTCAGCTAGTGTGACTTGATAACCACGTTGCCCCAATGTACAGGCTGCCTCCAGTCCAGCTGGCCCAGCACCGATGACCAACACTGTTTCATCAGCATGCCGTTCTGGCACTTGATCGGCGTGCCAACCTCTGCGCCATTCCTCACCCATGGTCGGGTTTTGTGTGCAACGTAATGGAGACCCTAATGAATCATGTGCATAACAGACATTACAGCCGATGCATTCACGGATGTCATCGATACGACCTTGATCGATTTTCTGTGGGATGAAAGGATCTGCAATCGATGGTCGAGCAGCGCCGATAAAATCTTGCACACCAGAATTAATTTGACTCACCATCGTGTCAGGTGACGTGAAGCGGCCAACACTTACAACTGGCTTAGTGGTCATCGATTTAATCTTAGCAACGGCGACCTGATTCGAAGCCTCTTTGACAAATCGTGAGCTGCCCATTTCCCAGCTATAGTCGTTTACGGTGATATCCCACAGGTCGGGTAACTCGGCTATCATGCCAAACATTTTGATGAGTTCATCTTCGTCGTTCTCTACATCTCTAGGTATCGAATAACGTACCGCGACCGCGCAACGATGTCCCACCGTGGCCTTCGTCTCTTCAATAACTTCTCGGATGAGTCGAACCCTATTTTTGGCTGAGCCTCCATATCCATCCTGTCGGGAATTGATTTTGGATGATAAGAAATCATGTAGTAAATATTCATGGTTGGCATAGACATAGACGATGTCGAAGTTAGCCGCCAATGCGCGTTCTGCTGCCGCTTGATACCAACCTTTTAGTGTTTTGATATCATCCAGTGTCATCGCTCGGGATTGAAGCGGCATGTGATATTTGGATGAATTAGGCAGGCTACCAGGGCCAAAAGCTGGCTGACGAGTATAAAGATTTACCGTAGATCGACCTCCGTACCAAAGCTCAACACCTGCCAACGCACCATGTTCATGCACAGCATCCGTCATCAGGCGTAGTTTATCGACATCGCTGTCATCCCATAAACTGGCATGAGGGTAAGGCATGTCATCTGAACTTGGATGAATCGAGCAATATTCTGTACAGACAACACCCCAGCCACCCTCAGCTTTCATACCACGCATCGCCGCCATCATTTGCGGTCGTCGATATCCCATACCGGCACAATGTGGCACCTGATAAAAACGGTTCGGTGCGGTGACTGGCCCAATCTTGACTGGCTCAAACAAAGGGTCGTAACGAGGATCACGATCTCCGGTTCCCATTTATAGATCTCCCATCGGCCAATCTTCCATCGGCTAGACGCCTTCGTCGAGCAAAACTTGATTCGCCTGACTTATATTTCCTGATGCAGGTGGCTGATCTTGCTTAACCACTGGAAGCACTTCGCGTAATTGGTTTTGAAAAGAGCAAATACCTAGCTCAAGATCCGACATCATGGCGCCTTCAAACGCGCTGGAACGCATACCTTCCGCGCTCCACTTAACTAAATTGACATCTTCATCACCCACGGCCGAATTGATTTCCCGATTTAATTCGCGTGCTTTATGCATTTCCGGACGGTTATCTTCCAATGCATAGCAGGCACCTGCCATGACACTTTTGTGATAGCCAGTTGGATAGACCTGATACACCTCAATCGAATCGGGAAATAATGTAATCACTATGCCTGGGAACATGCCCCAATAAATCCACGCTGACTGGTGTGATTCTGGTAGGTAATTGGATTCGGGTAATGTTTCGACGTAACTTTTAATTAACGGCTTTTTAAACTTTCGATTCTCGAAACTGCCGTAAGCGCGTGATAAACCACTTTCGAGTACTTCATCCTTGTAGGTAGCACCCACTAAATCGAATAATTCTGGGTGGCCAATCGGCACATGATAGCCTTCGTTATCAATGTCGAGTACCGACTTCCAGTCGAGGTTATGATCGAACCGCCAGGACTCATCCAGCGGTTTCATTTGATCGATATGATAAAGGCTGATCTCTGCCTCAGCCTCAGCAAAGGTGTTAGCTATTGATCCACCCTCACCACCAAACCGAATGAAAATCAAACCATGCCATACTTCACACTCAACTGATTTCAAACCATATTGCGATTGATCAATTTCTGGGAAGGTTGACGCCTTGGGAATGTTTTTCAGAGCGCCGTCAAGGTAATAGGACCAGCCGTGGAAAGGACAGGTAATCGACTTACCACAATGGCCTTTTTCACCTTCGACAACGCGAGAGCCACGATGACGACACAGGTTATGAAATGCACTAACCTCACCTGACTCATCGCGAACCACTAAAGCTCGCTCGTGACCCATGTCGAAACATTTGTAATCACCAGTACGAGGAATGTCTGAGACATGGCCTATCCATATCCAGTTTTTGAGGAAGACCTCGTTAATTTCTAGCTCAGTTAACTCTGCATTATTGTAGGTCCAGGGCGGCAGGCCTGAACGGTTACCACCTGCTTTTTCGTAGATTTCTTTTGCTGTCGTTAATTTCATAGGTATCTAACCGCCACATTAATCGTTGTTGGTTCGCACAATAGTTATCAAGCTGGGTTCGGATGGTGAGCGCCTTGCCTCCTGTTCCCGGAATCATCCAGCGTCCAGATCTCTTCATCAATGCAATCCTGCATCGCTAATTCAACGCCTTGTCTCAAAATCCCAACCATCTCATCGATCTGTTCATGCGTAATCGTCAATGGTGGCGACAGGACACACATATTGATAATCGGTCTCACCAGTAAACCCAACCGCTGGCAATGCTCATCGATTCGATTGCCTATCTCATAGTCCAGCTCAAGGTTATCACCACCCTGATTAAGTTCACACTCGACACAACCCATCAAACCTATACCACGGACATCACTCACAATCGGAATATCGCGCAAGGTTTGCAATTGCGCTTGCATGTAGGGACCCACTTCCTGCACATGTTCAAATAGTTTTTCACGTTTCATGATTTCAAGGTTTTTTAACCCTGCAACTGCAGCCACTGGATGCCCGGAATAGGTAAAACCATTGGAGAAAACAGCACTATCACCACCCAGTTCACGCACTTCATCGAGTAAACGATCCGACACCATGAAGGCGCCCATGGGAATATAAGCTGACGTTAAACCCTTTGCAGTAGTAATAATATCGGGCACAATTCCAAACACCGCCTCCGAAGCAAAACAGTGACCTAAACGCCCAAACGAAGTAACCACTTCATCTGATAGATAGAGCATGTCATACTTTCGGCAAACTTCCAGGCAGCGTTTGTGATAACCCTCGGGCGGCACAATAACGCCACCAGAAGCCAAAATTGGCTCCGCTACAAATACGGCACAATTATCTGCGCCGACTTCAAGAATTAAAGACTCTAAATTATTCACACATTGCTCAAGAAAGTCGGCATCAGATTGACTCGCTTCTTTCAACAATGGATGAGGTGCAGGAATGTGATGCACAAGGCCATCGACGAAGTCGAGATAGTTTTTATCGCGTTCCTTGCCCGAAACACTGGCACTGAGGTAAGTGCTACCGTGATAACCCTTCATCTGAGCAATGATGTGCTTTTTCTCTGGTTTGCCCCGCACATTGTTGTAAAACTGGACAAAACGTAAAGCCGAATCAACAGCCGTCGATCCACCTGTGGTGAAAAACGCGTGGTTCAAATCGCCCGGCGCTTCCGCTGCAAGCTCGGCACTAAATATCGCAGCTGGACCATTAGTCATCGACCAGGGTGATGTATAGGGGAGCTTCATTACCTGATCATAAATTGCCTGAGCCATCTCTTCACGGCCATGCCCAATATTGACACACCACATGCCACCAGGACCGTCAAGTAAGCGCTTGCCATCACTATCAGTGACGTATACACCATCACCTTTTTCGACAACAGTGCGGCTATTACTACCAATTTTAACAATATCATCCCAAGGATGAATAAACTGATTATCACGCTGTTTTAAATCACCAACTCTGACTGACATAAGCCCTATCTCCCGACTAAATAATGAATTGAGAACCAGCCATCATATTTATATTTTTTAAATATTCAAGTTTTTCATTAACTTAAGGCGATTTATTGACTAAACGCTCAGTTAGCTGTAGGTTATAAATAGATTCAGACTTTAGGCAACTAGAACAATAAAATGTTAAGTCAGGTAACTGAAAAAAACCTACCCAGTAGAAGTCGCGCAGTTCAAAGTGAATTTCGAAAACGCCAGTTAATCAACTCAACCATCGACTGTATTGAAAAGCTAGGCCTATCTCAAACAACAATGGCTAGCATCGCGAAGCATGCCGGTGTGTCACAGGGCATTGTGGTATTCCACTTTCAAACTAAAGAAGCTCTGCTAGAACAAACATTACGCCGCATCGGTGACGATTACGACCGCTACTGGAAGAGCGCTTATGATAAGGCTGAAGCCACCCCAATAGCTCGTTTATGCGCACTCATAGAAGCTGTATTTTCCCCAACTATTTGCACACGAAAACTAGTCAGTGTCTGGTATGCCTTTTGGGGTGACTCACGATCTCGTTTACTCTATAAAAAACTTTGTGGTAAACAAGATATTGCCTATTCCAGTTACTTACTAAAACAGTGCCAGATGCTTGAAACAACAGGTACCTCAACTCTGAACTCGCATGTAGCGGCGCTCAGCATTGAAAGTATGATCAGTGGGCTTTGGCAAGAATTCCTCATTGGTTCACCAGGGTTCAAGCGACAGAAATCGATCTCGACCGTATTCAGTTTTCTTCAACTAATCTACCCTGACATGCGACATGAAATTGAAATTATTGGAACCAAGCGATGAATCTTTGAATATTAGCCATACTCAAACCGATTCAACTGCACCATAAAGAGGCTTAATATAAGCGCAGAAAGTTTTATTGTTATGAAGTTCAAGGCTTGAAATGACAAAATTGACAACAGACTGATTTGTGATCACAATAAATATTGCATTTGACATATGCGCTCAATACCTGTCAATTACCATGACAGGCACTTTGACGATATGGTAGTGTCGAAACAAACCAGTACAGGGCAGTTCAAACCTGATACTGTTTAAATAAAAATAATTTGAACTATTGTAGTACCTAGAAAACTATCGATTTAAAACCTACTCCGGGAGGAAGTAATGACGAAGCAAATTCTAACCAAAGCTGGCACTCTTACCAGTATCGCCGCCGCCGTAATGATCGTGGGATCGACTGCTGCATCAGCTGGTGGCACATTAAATGTCACCAACTGGGGTGAATATATTGGCGAAGACACGATTGCCAATTTCGAAAAAGAATATGACATTAAAGTGACCTACGATGCCTACGATTCGCAAGAATCTGTTGATGCTAAATTACTCGCAGGTAATTCAGGTTATGACGTGGTCTCCCATGCATCATCTGCTGCTGCTCGATTAATACCCGCGGGCATACTACAGCCAGTAGATAAGACAAAGCTGTCTAATTTGAAACATATGCGACCTGAGATCATGTCTCAGCTTAGTAAAAACTGGGATCCAGGCAATCAACATATTGTGCCTTACATGTGGGGTACACATGGTGTGACTTATAATGAAGTGCTAGTAAAAGAAACCTATCCCGACGCACCGATTGGTTCGATGGATATGATCTTTAACCCAGTTCACATGAAAGAGCTTTCAAAGTGTGGCGTCGCATTCCTTGACTCACCAACTGATATCATTCCAATGGCACTTGCCTATTTGGGTCTCGACTCATCATCAACTAAAAGATCTGATTACAAAGAAGTAGAATTGCTACTGAAACAGATTCGACCCTATATCAAAACCTTCGATAACTATGCATACCAAAGAATGCCGCAAAAAGAGTTTTGTGTTGCAATAACCTGGGGACCGGATGGACTGCTCGCGATGTCTGGCGCTGAAGAAGCCAACACTGGCGTTGTATTAGACTTTTTCCTACCAGCAGGAAAAGGTGCAGCAACTTTATGGGTAGATGGTTGGGTTATTCCTAAGGGTGCCAAAAATGTTGAAAAAGTCGTTCTCGTGGGGACTCCTCATTTTGGTTCTCCTGAAGCTATGATCCAGCTGACTAAAGGTCTTAAGCCGACCCCATTCACATCGCATTATGATCCGGTGTTGATAGGAACGATGCCATCCATCTAC
>CAXMOZ010000153.1:0-3185 GCA_964195315.1 uncultured Acidimicrobiia bacterium
GAATTGACGATATTGTTCTAGCACTTAATTTTCCTAAGCATAACATGTGATTATGTGACACTTTGTTCTCAGTATATTCCCATGCATGACTTTTTATATCAATGTCCGCAGTTGGCCGTGAGTCGTCGTTGTAGGATAAGATTTAAATGGCTGCTATCGGGAAAGCCGACCTTCAAGTTCAGCCTGATTACTTCGGCTATCGACCCGAAGGCGGCGTTCACAATTACTATAATTAAGTATTATGTCCCGAATGGCACTAAGTTAAGGGGTATTACCAAATCAAAATCAATGACTTAACTCAATGGGAACACAGGTTTCACGCCAGATTGCCACATGCCAAATGTGCTTAACTTAGTGCCATTCTATATATGTCCCCAGAATCAGAACGACCGACACGAGGATTTCTTCAAATCAACGAGTCTGACCCCTTGATTTCTTTTGCTCGTGGATTTGGTTGACTGATAACGAGATTAGCAACCTTGCTATAACTGGTCAAATTTAAATCCCTCCGTCCCCTTTTACATTTACTACTTTTACTACCTTTTACTCTTTTACTTACGTCCCCATCGCGGCCATTCGAACATCAATATTTCGATTTCCTGGTCGTCCGCTTCCGGCCGAGACTGCGTTTCGGCTTGTAGTAGGTCATTTTTGCTTCGACGTCGTCGATTGAAAGGTTAAAGTCCTTCTGCCGCTTCCGCTTCACTCTGCCGTATCTCGTTGGCGCGTTCCAATGCAGCATAAATTTGCTCGCGTACGCTGGCTTCTTGTAATTTGGCAATGCTGTCTACCATAACGTATTGCAGAGCGACCTTGATTCTTTCATTCTGCTTTTCCAGGTAATTCCATGCGGGACCGGTACGATTCGTTGCCTTTCCAACGATTCGTCCCGACCAAAGTGGCAGGCCGTCTCTGTGCAAGAGTTCCCATTTCACGGCGATCTCAGTCGTGTCTGCGCTCCATGTCATGGTTTTCTTTGTATCGGCCACAATAACGTAGCCGATGTCTAGTATTAGGTCGACTCGCTCGGGAGGTGGACTTGCTTCTCCAATTTCTGATACTTGAGTGAACGTGCTGTTTGCAAAATCGAGCTTTAGGGCCGCGATATCATCACTAATATCCCGGCCGTACCATGAGGCGCTATCGATGTAGTCGTGAACTCTGGATGTGATCACGCCTATATGCGCATTCACCAAATCCACGTCCGGCCGCGAAGGCCCCACGAGAGGCCTTGAGGCACAAGACGTCAATGCGTGAGAAATCATCACGACAAATAGGACCACCATTTTCCTCAGTTGCTGTGGTCTGACTTTGATCAACATCTGTCTGAAAGCTCCGAATTCGCGCGCTACAATCTTTCTACAACTCGCAATAATAGTCAAGACATGCGTAAAGTCCGCGCAAGTTTTCCCATTGCTGACACACGCTGGAGGTAGAGAATTAAGGAGTGTGAAAAATCACTGGTTAAATATATTTAATACAACAGTGTCTACAAACTGACTACTCGCGTCGTCCCACCCCTTAACGCTACTGATCGAATCTGGATTAAGAATAAAACCAGCGCTATATAAATCGGTTTTCCCGAGGCTGACTATCACTAGTATTGTGTAGAGTTTTGCTTCGAAATCAGGTCTTGCATTACTCACTCGCATCAAATATGCAACTTCTCGACTGGCGGCAGTGATGTTATCTTTAGTGAGAAGTTCTGAATCGACGCCTTTGCTAGCTAGTGACTTTGGAAATTTCTCTTTAATCAATGCGGAAAATCCCGAAAGAAATAGGACCATATCTTCTTCGACAAGAATGTAAGTTTTACCTTTTGGAAAATTACTAACTCCTGACTGGTGTATCAACTCCAATGCAGGACCTGTTGCACAACCAGCTAACGTAAACAGCATAAGTAATATTACAATTCTCGATTGGGTTCCCATATCAGCCGTACCTACGTTTATTAATGTGGAGAAGTTTACAACTTCTTATTAACTACTCGGTTATCTTGGTTGCCCTCCAAATAAAACCTTCGTTACCTATAATTGCAGATCCCGCCATATGATTGGGATCATATATCTTTCCTGATACGACTGTTTTGTAAAGGCTGAATGCTAGTTTAATTTCGTCACCACTTACTTCCCAGCTGCCCTTATTTGGAGTTTTATTCCCTCGGCGCGTGAATATCATCTTTCCACCTTCCTGCAATACCATTTCATGCCGCCCGCTTGAATCTTGGTCCACGAATACCAGTTTCCACCTTCCACCCGCCAAATCTTTCTTAGTAATTCCTGATATTGAGCCATGATTTTGCAAGCTAACAGCATGGTTCGTATGTTGATCGGAAAAGTCTCCGATTCGGCCTAGTTCCTTGAACTCAATTTTTGTTTTAATAGTTGCAATAGATTGGACTTCTTCTCCAAAAAGGGTATTCCTCGTAATTTTCCCCAATATAGGATTAATAACATAGACAAAACCTTTTTCTAATTTCCTGGTTACTGATAATTGATTACGCCATCTTCTACCGTTTATATCGGCCCATATTATGGTATCGATAAAGATCCGGTAAGTATTGGGAAGTAATTTTGCTATGTTTTCAGAGTACCTATAATTGGTATTTCTATAATTAGTATTTTTTTGTACCTGCCCATTTTCTTTATTTTGCACAGCAACTATTGCTGTACGCGCAGATGTGTTAGTTATTCCTTTCTGTCTGAAATGATATTCCGATAGGCCGGTAGTGAGAACAGTAGCTACCTCGTCATCGCTGCGCTTAGGTCCCTCGTACCATGCCTCAGGTGCAGGAGTAGTAGCACATCCCCCTATCAAAAAAGAAGTAATAAAAAATACAGTAACTAGTCGAACTACGTTTAAGCATTTAAAAAAGAGAAAGGATTTTGTTTGCATTATGATCCTATACCTTTATTGATTTTTCCTGAGGATAGTATTCCAATGCGCTGAGCATTTCATGTTTATGACACTTTTTCAACCTTACCCTTGCCGAGGGTCCGTTCCGTGCCGAATTGTGCATTCTTGGAGGCTTAGTCGAACGGCCGCTCCTGGCCGAGGCTGTGTGAAAACGCGACATCCATTATAATGTAGCGGTCTTAGTTTACGGTAAACCGAATGAAGCGTTTCATTGAAGGTGAGAACCGATTCCAGAGCACCTTATTCCCCGAAAGCCTTGAAGATTACAT
>CAXMOZ010000154.1:0-22962 GCA_964195315.1 uncultured Acidimicrobiia bacterium
CGGCATTCTTGCGCTTTGGGATTGGTGTTTTGGCAGCCTACGGCTATCGAATTCAGCGGATCGATTTCAGTTCGGTCTCGCTGATGAAAAACCCATCAGAACTATCACACAACTATTAGTTAGCCCCTTCGACGGATTCCATCTGACAACTCTAGTGAATCGTCGATGTTGCCAAATTTTGGTTTTAACCCTATTGCTTTTTCCTGCGGTGGTTCTTGCTGGTAGCGATTTGGAAGTCAACCTCGGTAGAGCGCTCTTCTTCGATAAGAACCTTTCGTTAAAAAGAACCCAATCTTGCGCGAGCTGCCATGACCCGATCAAAGCGTTTACAGACCCAAAGCTTAACGGGGTTTCAGGTGCTGCGTCACTGGGCGATGACTTGCATTCTCTCGGCGATAGAAATACACCAACTTTGAGTTACATTGGTGAAACACCTGATTTCCATTTTGATAAGAAGATGCGGAAGTATAGCGGTGGTTTTTTTTGGGATGGACGGGCCCAAAGCCTGGCGCAACAGGCAACCCAGCCAATGTCTAATCCGATTGAAATGGCAATACCAGATCACCCTGCAATCATTGATCGTATTAAAGAAAATGCATTTTATCAAAGCAGTTTGATTGAACTGTATGGAGACTCACTATTTGAAAATACGAACCGCTCAATAACGGCAATTTCTGATGCTCTGGCTGCATTCCAACGAACAAAATTATTCAGTTCTTTTGATTCAAAATACGACCAATATCTCAAGGGTGAATATGAGCTCACTGATATCGAGGATCTTGGAATGTCGATCTTTTTTTCGGCGACCAATTCGAATTGTAACAGCTGTCATCAGCTACAAACGCTAGACAGTAAACGCGAGACTTTTTCCAATTATGAATATCATAGTATTGGTGTTCCTTCTAACAGTTCATTGCGTCGGTTGAACGGTGTGAATATAGATCATCAAGATCAAGGTTTGGGTGCTGTGTTGCCGAATAGTGATGATTCCCAGAATGGTAAATTCAAAGTCCCAGTATTAAGAAATGTCGCAATTACAGGGCCCTATATGCACAACGGTGTTTTTAAGGATCTTCGAACTGTTATCTTGTTTTACGATAAATTTAATAACCCAGCACGAAAAATCAACCCTGAAACAGGTGTTAACTGGAAGCTTGCAGAAATACCTGGCACGGTTAATCTTGAAGAATTAAAAGCCAAAATTTTAACTGATCGGAAGATTGATGCGCTAGTTGCTTTTCTTAAGGCCTTAACAGATAAGCGCTATGAACCATTATTAGATTAACACCAAATTCTGAGGATCAAGTTTAGCTTTCATGCTTATTGATATTTAAAGGCCGTCATTCTATGCAACCTATACTGACATTTTCTGACTGAATATTTACAATAACACCTCAGTAGGAAAATGAGCCTGTAATGATTTCATGCGCTTATACAGTAAGCTTTAAAAATGCTTACGAGGCATATTGCAACACCTCTTTTTTAAACGAAGTGAGGCTGGGGCTTCGGAGGAAAATACAATCTTTACATTCAGTTTTGGCCAATGATTTGATACGCCAGACGGCACTATGACTGATACAGTCAATAGGACAAAAAACTGCATCAGCTTTTTGAACCATCACATTAAGCAGCTGATTCGACTGCTGCATGCCACCATCGTGATAGAGAAATTGGCCGTTTATCGACTCGATCAGCTGTTTAAAACGATCTCTATGGCGTGAAAAACCACCAACATAAAGGATACTTTTACCGCATAAATCAGAATTAACAGCGTTAATTTTTGCACTGCTATCAGTCATGTCATTGTCTGATTTTATAATATTCAATTGATTGGCTTTCAGTGCTTCGTTTTCTTGCTCCTGGTGTTTCAGCTTTTCCTGTAGCTTTAACATTCTGGAATGTTGAGACCATATAGTTTTTTCGAAATCCTTGAGCAGTTCATTTTTCTGGCTATCTGATTCACTAACTATTTGTTTATTTAATAGGTCATCGGCTTCTCTACGTTTTTCAGAAGATTGCCGATTCAGCTCGATTACTTGAATTTCGAATGATTCGATGATTTTTCTCTGACGCTCACAGCGAGTGTTTTTTCTCAAAAGTGTACGGGTTGTCTTTTGCTGCTCGAGTAAGAGTCTTTCATATTCTATGGCTAGTTTCTTTTGCTCCTTACGCAGTACCTGACCGGAGATGTGAGACAACATATGTATCTCTCCATATATCCTGTCTTTGGTTTTATCGCTGACATACTGGCTGATCAGTATTGCCCAGCAAAAGCCCGCGATCTGGCGATCATCGGTTAGATCGGTTACTCGCCACAACGCGTCTACTGCTTCATCTGTTTTTTGCAGCCTCAAAACATTCACGATAGTCTGGTAATAACGATTCAGATATTTATTTAGATATATCGACAAAGGGTTTTTGTCTCTACAAGCATTCACACAAAATGCGTGTAGCTCATAATCGGTTTCAACTCGAGTACAGGTAGTTATTGTGGGAAACCGCTTACGTAGTTTTCGGATGTGCGATACGTCAATACAAGCACCTACCAATGTGCAGAGCTGATGACTGGGCACGTCCCAGATAGCTAACTTTCTCGAAACGTTCGTTTTACTGACATCATTCTGAATACACATCTTTATCAGCCCATTAGAATTAACTTAAAATATGGAGGGATTGAGACTCGCCGTCAGAGTGGAGGTAAGGAAAACGAATCTCAACATCTTTGGAACAAGGTTTAGGTTTTTTGATTAAGAGCCTTTTGATTTACAATTCGGCCGTTAGCTACATTGCCAACGTCGTCGTTCACATCAGCACTAGAGCCTATATCTTCGGTCAACAAGGTAATACTGGCGGATACTTTGTCGCTTAAAATTGCTTCTATTCCAAACTCTACTGTTGAAACAAGGCTATTGCCGCTTGCGTCACTATTATTTGAAAAAATATCTGCCTCGACTAGGCCAGAAAAATCCAGTCTGCTATCGCCAATTAGACTCTTCGCTTGCAGCATGGTTGGCAATGCAATCAGGATTGTTGTCAGTAGGATAGTTTGTTTCTTTTGGTGCATTTGTGTTCCACATATAAAGGGCAATATAAAAAGCAATCCAACCGTCTTATGATTGGCACTCTCAGACAGGGGGCGAATTGTAAATATTAATGTAAATGAGAAGCGTTCGCATTAAAAACCCAAATGAGACAAAAGTCAATGCGAATTATTCGCAACAATGCTTTTATACCAAATATAGTATCGGGGAGTAGTTTTGTTTGTGCTCGGCCTAAGCTTGAGTAAAAGCTTGGCAAACTGAATAGGCAGTTAAATCGATGTAACTCGAATTGTATAGCTGAGTTAGGAAGAGGATAAAATCAAAAGTATTGAGAATGGCATACTTGGCAAGATATTGATCATTAATACGCCATGGGCCTGGTTGTAATGGGCTTAACTAAGCAAAATAAAATCTGACTGCAGAGGAAATTAACGGGAGTAATCTTTATTACTCTTCCGGTGCTCTGGATTAGCTTAGTCTTCTGCTGACATAGCCCTTTCTATGATCAACATTAAATTAGGGATAATATTTGTGAGGAAAAGTGTTTACTTTCTAATTGCGAATGATTATCATTGACCTATATTCAATTATAAGAAGCTACTTTTGAAAACCTTACCCCAAGCCAGCGATCATCCAGAACCAAGTAAAAAGGACAATACGTGCATTCCTTTACGGTTAAAAAGTCAGGATATTTTCAAACAGCAAAATAATATTGTTATCGAGCATCATGGTGAGGAATACCATTTAAAACTAACGAAGCAAAACAAACTCATCTTGACTAAGTGAGTGGATACCGATGCTAATATTTTGAATTGAAATTGGGGTGTCCTGATTGAGCCCGGCTGATTTCAGCCAGCGCAAAATAATCATGACCTAATCTGAAGTCCTATACTAAAGACAGTTTGACCCTACCAGGCCGAACGTAATACCCGAACGACCCGCCAGCCACCCACGCGTTCTCGCCAGGCAGCCAGCTTTTGTTGACTGAACTGAGGACTAATTTCTTGAATTTTCGAATTCTTGCTATCACCTGTTTGTATGCTGCCAGTATTTTATTAATATCAGTGCCCACCGCTTTTGCGGCTGACATCTATCAAATGGATGAAATAGTAGTAACTGCTACACGTACAGAAAAGGCTCTGGTCGACGTACCCGTCCGTACTGAAGTGGTTAGTCGAGAGCAAATTGAACGAAGCCATGCGAGAGACTTAAAGCAAGCACTCGAATCTGTCCCAGGTGTCATGTTGAAGCGAATTCACGGTAAGGGTGGTTATTCGGTGTGGCTTCAGGGGATGGATTCTGATCGTGTTCTAGTTTTACTAAACGGCGAGCCAATTAGTGCCAGCACGGGTTCTAGTGTCGATTTAACGCAAATTTCGGCAACCGAAATTGAACGTATAGAAATCATCAAAGGTGCATCGTCAGCTCTATATGGTAGTGCTGCAATGGGCGGCGTCATTAATGTTATATCGCGTCGCAACGAAAAACCGCTAGCCCTGTCTGTCACGATTGATGGCGGAAGTTGGGGTGATGATAACCTCGATGGTGGTGATGCCTTTGCGCAGCGCCATGTTGGCACACAGGTTGCCATCCAGCAGGGAAAGTGGAATGCGCTGGCAGTCGTCGATGTGCGCGAGAGTGATGGATATGATCTTGATAAACGAACCTTTAGTACACAGGGTAATTCTGGTACTAAATCTAATGTCCATACTCGAATTGGCTATAGGCCAAATGAGCATTCTGAAATTTACCTATCGCCAAAATATTATCGGGAAGATATTCAAAATCAGTTCGTAACCCCAGCACCTGGAACGCCGCTAGGCGAAGTTCGAAAAAATAAAAACGAACTGGCTGAAAGGACGAGTATTTCTATCGGTGGTCACACTAAGTTTAAAGAGGAATCCCGATTAAGCGGATTCATCATAAGTGAAAATTTCACCGATGAAACCCAGCAGGACGTCATAACAACTTCGGCGATTGATCAAAGTAGATATGCCGAAATTGATACCACAAAGTTTGAATTGCAATGGGATCAACCTATTGGTGACAATCAGATTCTGACATCGGGTGTCGCTTACTTTGAGGAGTCGCTTAATCAAAATCAGCAAAGATTACAAGGCTCGTCGTTAGTTACCTCTTCTGAGATTCAAGGCAAAGCGGCCCGAGAAAATGCCGAGTTATTTATTCAAAATGATATTTTTATCAATGAAAAAGTCGAGCTATTGCTAGGTGCACGTGCACAAAATGACTCAGACTTTGGCGGCCACTTTGCCCCTAAAATTAACCTTCTCTATTCACCAGATTGGTTCGAAAATTCAGAAACTCGATTGCGCACAGGGATTGGCACAGGTTATCGAGTTCCAAATTTGAAAGAGCGTTTTTTTGTATTTGACCACACAGCCCTGGGTTATAAGGTGCTTGGCAATACGAGCCTGAAACCAGAGCAGTCGACCAATGTCCAGTTGGGTCTTGAGGTCGTCTCTGCTAAACAGCGGTTTGATATTAATCTGTTTTATAACGACATCGATCAACTAATCGAAACAGATCGTGCCCCAGTGCAAAACGAGCCTGGCATTCTAATATTTGAATACATTAATGTCGCGAGAGCAAAAACGTTCGGCCTTGATCTAGCCTGGAGCAGAGCACTTAACGAGCAGTGGTCTGTTAGCTCAGGTTATACCCTTTTAACCGCTAAAGATCGACAAACCAAAAATAGGTTGCCTGAACGTCCAGAGCATCAGGTTAAAGCAGAACTTCGTTACGACTACCAACCATGGAAATTGAATATCGATCTGGTTGGGATTTATCAAAGCGAGGAATACGTCGATCTGGCAAATACTATCAAGTCACCTGGGTGGACTACCTGGGGCCTGAAGGTCACACAAAAAACGACCCGGCATCTTAGTGTTTTTTTCGGTATCGACAATATAACCGATGGTCATCGATTACGTTTTGACGGCACAGATAATCGACCCGATGAAGGTCAATTCATCTA
This sequence comes from uncultured Acidimicrobiia bacterium, assembly GCA_964195315.1. Taxonomy (GTDB): domain Bacteria; phylum Pseudomonadota; class Gammaproteobacteria. Next base: position 6,037 of record CAXMOZ010000154.1, read on the forward strand.
CGCAGGAATAAAGCTGGTCAACTAATGAATAAGCAAATAAATAAACTATAAACTAAAAAGGAATCCAAAAATGCCTATCCAATCTTTTAGACTAAATCGTCTAGTAATACTGGCCCCTATTATTGCATCGTCAATGTTATTGACGGCTTGTGGTGGTTCAAACAACCCTGTTGCCACACAGACACAGGCGACACCAGCAGTCTCTGATTTAACCGAAATAGTGGTCGACGCTACAGCGGGTGGCATTGGTGCAGTGGCAACCAATCCAGCCAACAAACACACCTATTTCAATTTAGATACGGGTCTGGTTGTCGAATTAACCGATACAGCAGCAGAAACATCGGTTGATTGGCACATGGGATTTAAGCGAACCGGTATCATTCTAAACGGTGGCGATTCAGGGTCAAGTAACGTAACTGGAGCTGTGGCAGACAAGCAGGATGACTTTTACGACACTGGCACCACAACACCAAATCCTTCGGTATTTCTAAATGCCACACCAGCCATTCAGCTCGCAGATATTGCGGCAGTAGATGAATCGACAGGATTAACGTTTTCAGCTGATGAAAATGTCAATCAAATAACAAGCGATGGTGGTTCTGAAAGCTGGTGGCTCTATAACCCGGCTGCCCGCACTATTAGCGCTAACCTTCCGGTATGGAATGTAATACGCAGTGCTAACGGCGATAGTTTTGCTAAATTTAACGTCACCAATATCGTACAGGTAAGCCGAGATATTACGCTTGAACTTTTTATACAAGGTGTTTCTGATAGCGCATTCTCTCTAACTTCTGTTACCTGGACTGCTTCGATTGGTGCGGGTGGCGGTACGAAGTGTTATGACATAGATACTACCGCTGAAGTTGATTGCACAGAAAAGGCTTCAGATTGGGATGTTCAGGTAGAGGTATCGGCCGACGGTCGCAGCTGGACAATGTGGACCAATGGCGGTGTCAGGGGTACGGCTAGAAGTGGTGCGTCGTTTGGGACATTGACAGAAACTCAGGCGGATCAATTTGTAGCCAGCAGTACACCTGGTCTTATATTTTCTGCTGATGCGCCTTCCGGCGTATTCAAAGAATCGACCTGGTATGAATACAACCTACAAGGTGATCGTAAACTATGGCCTAACTATCGCGTTTATATCGTCGATACGGGTACCAATAAATACAAGTTGCAGATTACCAGTTATTACGGTGCATCGGGTACAAGCGCGATGATCAATCTGCGATACGCCAAACTGTAATTAGTAAATACAGGTAGTATCGAAGTGTACGGTCCCCTAATGAGTGTCGGTAGCGGTTGGATTAGCCAAATGGATGTTGGCATGATCGAGACCTCTAACGAGTTGGATAATAATCTGTATCGCCACAATGGTAATGATGCTGATGATTATCCGCTGCGTGTTGAGTATTCTTCATCAGCCTTATTGTGGATCGTCGCTTTGGTGCTTTCGCTAGTATTTCATGCCTGGTTAATAAAACAGAATCAACTTCCTCTAGTAACAAAAGTGATTCCTGAGTTATCCAGCAGTCAGTCGATTTCAATTCAATTCACAACATTTAATCCCGAAAAGCCTGTCGTCGAAGCAAAGCCAAAGATAGAAAACACTCCTATTGTTTCAGACCCTGTTGTTCCAGTGAAAGCCACTAAACCAAAGCCTACAGTTGCAAGCAAAGAAAAATTGAAGGTGGTAGAGAAAACGAGTAATAAGCCCATAACATTGGAAAAAAAGAAACTTCAAGCGCTAGATCCAATCCGTGTTGTCAAAATCACGACTCGAACGCCAGATAAAGAGGTCGTGCAGTCAATTGAGGCGTTACCTAATCATGTCAAGAGTGACAAACAGGTTGAATTAACGAGCTCAAAAATCCCATTTAAAAAAATAACGATAGCAAAACAAAAAACCACTTCTAAAGTTGTAGAAACTTATGAGTCTCACCCATTAATCAAAAACCCTCAGTTTCTAAAGCCACCCAATAAACCAAAGTATCCTCGTTTGGCTAAAAGGAAAAACCAGCAAGGAATCAGCATTATTCGAGCAAAAATTTCAAGCCTTGGCATTGTCGACGAAGTCCGTCTCCATCAAACATCAGGCCACCACTTGCTTGATAAATCTGCAATGAACGCATTTCGATACTGGCAGTTTAAACCAGCGACAAAAGCGGGTGTCACCGTTACCACATGGGTACAAGTACCCGTTAAATTCCAATTAGAAAACTAGGAGATCACTATGTCCAACCCATCTGTACTAGAGCAAACCACAGTAAATCAGGGAATGGCTGATTGTAATGCCAGTCGTGAATTAAAACAAAGATGGCAGAATCACAAGAACGACCATCCAAAAATGCGTATCAGAGATGCGGCAAAAGCGCTCGAAGTTAGCGAGCTAGAGTTATTAGCGACAGGTTGTGGTGATTCGGTTGTGCGTTTAATACCAGAATGGCCCGATATCCTAAAATCATTACAATCGCTAGGCCCAGTGATGGCTTTGACTCGTAATGAATATGCAGTTCACGAAAAAAATGGTGTTTATAACAATGTAAAAATTATGGGCGGCATGGGCCTCGTATTAGATGAGGCGATAGATTTGCGTCTATTTTTAAGTCATTGGCATCATGGTTTTTCAGTGTGTGAAAATACAGCCAGTGGTGAAAGGCAAAGTCTGCAATTCTTTGATATTGATGGCACCGCGATTCATAAAATATATCTGCTTGAGTTGAGTGATAAAAAAGCGTTTAACACATTGCTGAGCACCTATACCAGCAGTGACCAATCGACTGCGGTGAATGTTGTCGCTATCCCCAAAAAACCACAAGAATGTGAAGACAGCAGTGTTGATGTTAGCGCCTTTCAATCTAGTTGGGAATCAATGAAAGATACCCATGACTTTCATGAAGTACTAAAAAGCTATGGTTTGTCTAGACTTCAGGCATTACGTTTAGGCGGGTTGGATAGAGCGCGGATGGTTTCTAAGGGCCTGTTTACAGATTTCATGACTAGCCTGGTAGAAAACGAAATATCGTTTATGGTTTTCGTCGCTAGTGCAGGCGTCATTCAAATACATAGTGGGCCTGCAAATAATATAAAAACACTCGGTAGTTGGTTCAATATCCTTGATGATGATTTTAATCTGCACCTTAGAACTGACGCGATTGAAAATGTTTGGGCCGTGCGCAAGCCAACGGTCGATGGCGATGTGAATTCGTTAGAACTGTTTGATGCGAATGGCGATGTCATTGCTTACCTTTTTGGATCACGTAAACCAGGTCAGCCCGAACTAGCAAACTGGCGAAAAATAATTGATGCACTTCCAACACTAGAGCCTGGCGCGTGAGCGAATTATTTAGCCAACTTGGACTGCTCGCCTGGCCGTTGACGTTTTGCTCGGTATTGAGTCTGACTCTAATTGTAGAGCGCATTATGTTTTTACTATCTGTGACGTTTTTTTCAATTGGACATAACCGAAATGCAATCGATCAATTAGTAAGGCTGAATCAACAAAACAGGTCGAACCTGAAGCAATGTGCAGGCTGGAAAGGTAAGTACAGTTGTGATGCCATTGAGTATTTTTCGGAACATGAGCAACTGCCAAAACCTTTAAGAGAAGAGGTGCTTTGTTTGTGGCTGAGTCAGCGCACCAAACGATTGCGTGCACATCTACCTTGGCTAACTTTGATTGCGGTTATTGCCCCACTACTCGGTTTACTAGGAACTGTGCTTGGCATGATACAGGCGTTTCAAAGTCTGGCGGCTCACAGTGGGCCAGTGCAACCATCATTGGTGGCAGAAGGTTTGCAGCAGGCTATGTTGACCACCGCTGTCGGTCTTTCGATAGCGGTACCAACGCTGTTATTTCTGCACGCTTTCAGGGTAGTCGCAACCACGATCTCTAGCCGCGTAGAAGTTCTACTGAATCGTGCCAATTTGATGTTGGAAGGTGTAACCGATTTTGGTGAAAATCAATTTCGAAAAGCACCTTCGTTATCGATAACCCAGGTAGAGCAGTGATTAGTAGCACCCTCAGTGTTGAGTCAGAAGCTAACGAAGTAGACAGCCCTGACCTACTGCCATTACTTGATATCTTGTTCATGCTGATTGTTTTCTTTCTACTTACCGCCAATAGCGTTCAACAAGTTTTAAAGTTGGACTTGCCGACCGAAGGTGCTGATCAAGCAACATCAATAACGGATGAGCAACCGATTATGTTGCATCTATTTTCTGGTAAGGCGCGTTGGGAAGTTGGTGATCAAACATTTGACCTATGGGTCGACGTCGAGCAATTTTTACAGAATGCCTACCAAAAGGATAATAACCAGCAGGTGATAATTGTTGGCGATCGAAATGCACCGATGGAGAGAATGCTGCAAGTACTGGCCTTTTTAAAACGCCAAAACCGAAGTGCAGCCCAAATTTTAATGAAACCAAAAACTGATAGAGTAAACGATAATGAATAGAAAAATACCAGATATCAATATTGATAACGTCGATCCACAGCTAGTATCGGCCTCGCTGTGCTACCTAATCACGCTCTATGCGAAAGGTAACTCCGACAACCTTTCGCAGGTGGTGATGCGGCACTTAAAAGTTTTAATAGGGTTAGACGCATCTATTTCACCCGAAGCAGTCACTACCTATCGAAAACTATTAAATGTGTGGGAAGTCACTGAAAAGCAGAAACAAATGCAGTCTGCAATGGAATGTAGTTGCAACCAAACCGTACATTGACCTTATTATTTAAAACCAGAGACATAAAAATGAACAAATGGAAAGGCATTCACATTAGTGGCATTGTCGGTTTAGCGCTACTTGCCTCTATCGTTAATGCGGCTGAAACCCTGCCTCATAGGATTGTTTCTGTTGGCGGTTCGATTACTGAAATTATTTATGCTTTAGGCTCAGAAAACCTAATTGTTGGTGTTGATAGCAGTAGTCTCTGGCCACAACAGGCCAAGAACTTTCCTCAAATTGGATATCAAAGAGCACTATCGGCTGAAGGCATTCTATCTTTATCTCCTGACCTAATTCTGACCACCGAAGATGCAGGCCCTTTAGCTACTTTAGAGCAGTTAAGAAAAGTGGGGGTATCATTGACAGTCGTACCCAATAAGCCAACCATCGATGGCATTTTGGAAAAGATTCGCGCCGTAGCACAAGCCATCGGGAAAAAATCAGAGGGAAGGGTATTAGTCAGTAACACTAAACAGAAAATGCAACAATTACAAAATCAGCTAGCGCTAGTTAATGACAAACCAAAAGTGATGTTTCTGTTTAGTGCTGGTCGAGGCTCACCTATGGTATCGGGGGGAGATACATCGGCAGACGGCATGATTACTCATGCGGGTGGCATCAATGCAGTCACTGGCTTTAACGGTTATAAACCTCTCAACACTGAAGCCATGATTGCCGCAAGGCCTGATGTCATATTAACAACCGATCGTTCACTTAAAATACTGGGTGGCCTTCCCAAGCTAATGGCACTGCCAGGACTATTACAAACCCCTGCGGGTCAATTAGGTAATGTTTTTGCAATGGATGGTTTGCTACTGCTAGGGCTAGGACCTCGAACTCCACAGGCAGCGGCACAACTAGGTAAGCTATTACATCCCAAACTCGAACTAGATGATTCATTTGGTGAATAAAATATGGGAAAAGGTACGGTGGTCAAATAATGATGTTAGCTCTGAAAAGCAGGTAATAAGTTCAGACTCTTTTTTTAGTGGGCTAAAGCGTTTTAATTTTTGGACGGATACAACGATAACCAGCACAATTTTCTTAACTTGCTTATTAGGGATGCTTTGCATAGTTTCGTTAGGGACTGGTGCCGTGACGATATCACCGTCTCAAGTCCTATCAATATTGGCCAGTACCATTGGTTTAATATCAGTAACCGAAACTGGCAGCGCTATCGATTCTATCCAAACCGCCGTGTTGCTAGAAATCCGAGCGCCCAGGGTTGCTCTTTGCATTGTAGTCGGTGCAGGGCTTGCGGTCTCGGGCGCAACGATGCAGGGTGTATTCAGGAATCCATTGGCCGACCCTGGGTTGATCGGGGTGTCTAGTGGTGCTGCTTTGGCTGCGGTTTCCGTCATTGTATTGGGTAGCATGGAACTACCAGAAATTGGGCAAGGACTCGAGCAATTCTTAGGCAGCTCGACGCTTCCAATCGCCGCTTTTGCTGGCGGTCTTATCACCACTTTTGTTGTATACAAACTGGGTACGCGCGAAGGTCATACCGATGTGTCTACAGTGTTACTGGCCGGCATTGCGGTGAATGCTATCGCAGCGGCTGGGATAGGCCTACTTATGTATATGGCAGATGATGAGCAATTGCGTACCTTAACTTACTGGACGATGGGTAGCTTTGGTGGTGCCAACTGGGACCAGTTCTGGGCGGTTGGGCCCTGGGTATTACTGGGTACATTGATACTGCCACTGTATGCCCCTGCTCTCAATGCCTTGTTGCTAGGAGATGCAGAGGCTGGGCACCTTGGATTTCAATTAGAAACAATTAAACGCATTATGTTTTTATTAGTCGCATTGGTTGTGGGTGCCTCAGTTGCAGCTAGTGGCGTGATTGGTTTTGTTGGTCTTGTCGTACCCCATTTAATTCGGCAAATTCAAGGGTCAGATTATCGTAGGCTTATACCAAGCTCTGCTTTGCTCGGGGCTAGCTTGCTATTAGCGGCTGATCTATTGGCACGTACTATGGTTTCGCCTGCTGAAATGCCGATCGGTATTATCACTGCTGTGTTGGGTGGGCCGTTTTTTATTTTCTTATTAATCCGCAGAAAGACCGCAGAGTATTAAGTATGTTAAATGCAGACTCAATCAGCCTCAGACGAGGTAATAAGTTATTACTGGATGATATATCGTTAACCGTAAAACCGGGTGAAGTACTGTCTATTGTCGGACCGAATGGCGCGGGTAAAAGTAGCTTACTTAAAATCCTATGCGGTGAGGTGACTCCTGATTTTGGCTCAGTCGAAATGGATAACTTGTGTATCACCCACTGGACGAGGGCAGAAATGGCCCGAGTGCGAGCAGTGCTCCCCCAAAGTTCAGTGCTTAGCTTTCCTTTTAAAGTTGAGGAGGTCGTTTCGATGGGCAGAAGCCCGCATCGTGCTCATTCAAGTAAACTGCGAGATAGCCAAATAATCGCTCAGGCCATGGCACTAGTTGATATTCAACATTTGAGTGGCCGAGACATTAACTCTTTATCGGGCGGTGAGCGCCAACGAGTGCATCTGGCACGAGTTCTCTCCCAAATTTGGTACCCGATCAATAATCAACAGCGATACTTACTGTTAGATGAGCCAACATCTGCATTGGATATGCGTCATCAACATGAGGTTTTTGACATCGCCAGACGCTTTGCATTAGAGCAAGATATTGCGGTATTAACCATAGTGCACGACCTGAATCTTGCATCCCAATATTCAGATCAAATTGCAATGCTATCGAATGGGCAAATGCAATATTATGGGTCGACAGTAAATGGTTTACAGCAGGATATAATTCAGTCTGTATTTGATATAGATGCCAAAATTTTAAACCCGAATGAACTAGATTTCCCCATTGTGGTAACTCAGCCAAAGAAACACTCAAATTCTAATCCTATCGGTGCAGCGGAGGAGTCTTTAGCTTAAATGTTGCAGAAGCTAAGCCGTGCGGATCGGTGGTTAGCGGTTTGGCGTGCAGGGCAGGCTGCCACTTCCATGCGGCAGTAAATGCTATTTCACATGGCTTGGCCTATCGGCAACTGATTCCAGGTGCATATCATTCAGAATGGAAACCGAGGAAGGTTAAAGACTGCATAATCTTTGCTCCGGCTAAACATTATCGCCAACAGACCTATTAGTCCTTGCTCAGTCTATCCTACGTCCTTATAAGTTTGTTTATTTAACAGTAACCGTTATTTGTTGCGATACGATGGGTGGATTATGTTGAACATGGAATTTATCGCCAAGGATGATTTGCAATGTATGCTCGCCAGGCTCTAATGTCACTGTAGTTTCTGTCTGGCCACCACCAAAATGTGTTACCTGGGTACCCATGGGAATGTTATCGGGTGGTAACATATCGTTATTGACTAATAAATGATGGTGTCCAGTTTTTGCTTTATCAATCCCGGCCGGGGCAACACCCATACCACTAAGCCCGAAAACAACAGTGAAAGTCGAATCAACAACAGCCCCATGTGATGGAGAAACGATGTAAGCTTTAGCGCCGACAACTGAATCTGTTCGTGGAAGGTCGCTAGCCATAACATTGGTTACAAAGGTTGATAGTAAAACTGCGAGTGGTAAAGTGAAAAAATTCTTCATAGTAATGCTCCTCTGATAAGAATAGTGATGCCATTTGGCAAAGGAAGATTTCCATTGCTTATTAAATAGAACACGTCATTGCTAAAAAAAGTACCAAAATTTTATTTTATTTTACCAAACGCGTTATTGACAGACTGGCAAAGGGGAAATCTGACTTCATGAAAGAACCTTTATATCAATTTAAAGCTGCATTGATTGATATGGTGCCTCGTCTAAGTCGGCTTGCTAGCTTGCTCGTTCGATAAAAATGTGGCAGGCAGCTAATTCTGACGACTTAACCACTCATCCAATACGCTATAAAATTCTGGGGCTACAGCCCGCTCTCCTTTCCATATTAGTTTCAGTAAAAATGAAAGGCTAGGTGATTGCTCATTAAAATGTTTGGCATCTAGCATTCCGTGGGTTGCATTTTTAATGATCGAAATTTGTATACTTTGTTGATCGCCCATTAATGTTTCTACTACTTCTTTGGTGTTTAATATATCGACATTTAAATCCTTGTCGCCAAGTAACAAAAGCATGGGTTGTTTTAGCCCTATGTAATCTTGTGCTGCATCCACTTTGAAGTTTTTTAGTACGAACCTATACCGATCTTCTGACATTGGGTCAGCGGTGTGCCCATATTTTTCGAGGTATGATTCGTAGCTTGGCTCCTGACCAAAAAAGTTAATTTCTTTGAGGTGTGCAGCATGAGCGGCTTCAATCGCACTGGAATGCGCCCCTTGCTGTGTTAGCCGTACACGCGTCAGATACCAGCTTTGCTCTAACCAATCAATTGCGAAGCCAACACCTATAATAAACCCAATGTCTGGGTTGTTATTAGCTAAAGCTGGCACAACCCAACCCGCCTGACTAAAGCCAAGAAGTCCAACTTGGCTCCCTGAATAACCGTAACTATCGCGGATAAAGGTAACTGCAGATTGAACTTCCTGTTGACGCTGTTTCATCGATTGCGCTAACCAATTTCCAGTTGATTCGCCTACACCCGGTTTATCCCAGCTAAAGATAGCAAACCCTTGACGCAGCAATCGTTCCCAAATTAGTGGGTAGTAACCATGAGCATCATATTCTAGCGGGCCATCTCCATGCACAAATAGAATGACGGCCTTTGGGTTACCTTTATCAGGTAGTAAATAGTGCCCCGAAAGTGAATCGACGCCATTTTCAAATGTGACTTGACTGGCCTCGGTAACATTAACTATCGTTGTAGCGTAAACGAGTATCACCAATAAACGTTGCTGTAGTTTAGTCATCGTATTTTGTCCTTGATAAAATTGAGTAAGGTGGATTAAAAAGTATAGGTAACGCCAAGTCCAACCGTAATCAATGTGTTTTCCTTGATGATTGGGCTGTGCTTTGCATCGCCAATAATTTGAGTTGCAGAAATCGATCCGATTAAGGCTGTGTTTTCTGAACTTGCGAATGAAAAAGTTGTTCCGAAGGCAGCGCTGTTGAAGCCGCTGCCCAAAACGAATGATGATTGGGTTGGTATGCCATTGGTTGAAGGTTTAATTCCATAGTATGTGTTGTTGAAATTTTTATTGGCATAGTCGAGCCCAGCTAGAGTGGTTATGGTGATCGGCGTATTGGGTATCGTGTATTCATGAGATACGTTCAGGTTTGCAACCCAGCCATCATGCGTGTCTGAGACATCAAATAAGCCGCTGATACTAATCTCCAGTTGGTCAGTCAGTTGATATGACAAGTACGAGCCCACCTCGAAGGCGACATCAATATTTGATAGTCCATTCAGGTGTTTGATATTTGATCTATCCTGATCGGTCCTGATGTTACCCAGAATTCCCGTATTCAAATGATCGGAGAGCTGGTAGTTCAAGCCGACCCCCGAGCTGTTCACAAATAGTGTGCTTTGTTCAGAAAGACTAAAATAACCATCGATGCTGACTTCACCGATAAGCTCATATTCGTCTGAGCCAGTGTACTCCGGTGTCCAGATTAGCATTCCAGTGACTGCTAATCCCCAGTTCTCCTCTAACTTTTGTTGATTTTCTTTGGCGTGAGCAGTCACCAAAAGTGCAGAGCCGAGGAGCAAGCTAAAAATGATAGGTTTTACGTTGAAAGGCTTCACAATTATGTCCTAATAGGATTTAAGTTATATAGTAAAGAAGCGATCTTTAGCTTCTTCTTTGAGTTGAATGTAATAGGTTGTTTTGTTTGCATTTACAGCAATTCAAGTCTGTTATTCATCTACAGTTCTTAGAGTGCTTTTGAGTGGTTGCCAACCAGTGCGCCCAAACGCATAGCCGGTTTTATTTGATATTCCTTTAGCTTGAACTACGTCCTTATATATCGATCGAAATTCATCAAAATTGATAGTCAAGGGGTTAGATGAACCGAGCTGACTGGTAATGCCATAAACGGGTCTATCAATTTCAGTTTGATAGGTTCCGAATAACCTGTCCCATAGAATTAGGATGCCGCCATAATTTTTATCGATATAGCTAGCGTTAGTCGCATGATGAATGCGGTGTACTGATGGCGTATTTAAAATACCGTCGAGCCAACCGAGCCGCCCTATTTTTTCGGTATGAATCCAGGTTTGATAGAGAACTACCATTATTAATGACGACAGTATTTGAATCGCATCGAACCCTATCAGGAGCAAGGGAACAAAGAATATCCACTCGTATAGACTCTCTAGCCAGGACAGACGAAGTGCCGTTGTTAAATTGTATTCTTGAGAAGAATGGTGAACGCTGTGGACTGCCCATAGAATGCGTCGCTCATGTTCTATTCGATGCATCCAGTAGTAGGTGAAATCGACAGCGATAATCGCGAGTACCCAGCTCCACCAGGTCACTGGAATTTCTGAGAAAGCGAATTGCTCGGTAGTGAAAAAGCCGATGATGAAGATGGCCCCTATGACCGTGTTATCGAGAATACGATTGCCAATTTCGATTGCAACGTTCGCCATTGTTTCGCGCCATTCATTGCGTCGCTTGGTTGCTACGTCGAAGACTGTTTCAACCAGTGTGAGCCCATAAAAGATACCGCCAATTATGGCTACCACAGTGAAAAAACTACTATATTCTAATATTCGAGTGTCAATTTCGTTCATGAGAAGTTCCGGCTCAATATTTAATCTTTAGAGGCTCGCCTAAGCTGACCCTTTAGCGTTCTAACGGGTGCGAAGTCTACTAGTGCTCTGTATAGTTTTAATGGAGGATGTATGGAGATAATGTGGAGACTGCAGAAAAACTCTTAATTTTGCAGATTGAGAGTTGTCATACAGCTTGATATCGCTTGAAGGGTGTTTTCAGTTTAAGATAAGGTGTTGTTCGTAAAAAACGAAAACACAGGTAGTTACTATTTGTTTAATAGTCCCAAATAGTTAATTACACTGACGTTTAATAGACGAGTAGACAAAATATATCTATGAACAATTCCCTAATATTAGTAGTCGAGGACGAACCAGAGATTTCAGAAATCATAGTTTCTTATTTAGAAGCAGCTGGATTTCGCACTATTCAGGCAGTCGATGGTGTCTCGGCTTACACATTGTTCAGACAGCTAAGTCCAGACCTTATTCTTCTCGATATCAAAATGCCAAAGCGGGACGGTATCGATGTATTACGCGATATCCGTAGGGTTTCAAATACGCCAATCATAATGCTTACGGCAATGTCAGAAGATATTGAAAAGATTTCCGCATTGCGGCTCGGGGCTGATGATTACATTCTTAAACCATTTAACACTCTTGAAGTGGTCGAGCGAGTTAAGGCCGTGTTACGCCGCGTAAAAGGCTCTGATAACAGAGCCTTTTTAGTGCGAGTGGGCATGTTAGATATAGATTCAAGTGCCCACGCTGTATTCGTCTGTGATGGGGAGAATAAAAAGATTATTCCCTTAACACATACAGAGTTCTCATTAATCGCACATATGTCTGCTTCACCACAGCGTGCCTATAGTCGTTCGGAACTGATTGATGCCTGCCTCCCTGAGGGGGAAACATTAGAACGCACCATCGACAGCCATATTTCAAACGCCAGGCGAAAGTTAGAAACGGTCGGTGTGAAAGGATTTCTGCAAACGGTAAGAGGGGTTGGCTATCGTCTCGAGCCGCTGCTATGAGATACAAACATCTTCACCTTCGCACGCAACTTGCAATCGCAATGATTTTTACCGCAGTGATCACTCTAGCGATTTTCATATTTGGTATGCTTGGGTTTTATATTTACGTTCAGGAAAGCTGGATGGCGAGCCTGAGTGAAAACAACCGTGAAACAATAAAGGGACTGATCGAGAATGACGTTGTTAATGTTCAAGCATTGACAACGTTAGTCAATTTGTTTTCAGCTTCTTGGGCCGAAGGTTACGCCGTTAGCGAGCTTGCTGTTCTATTGGTTTTTGTTTCACTTGCCATTATTTGTTCGGTTTTTATTGGTATATTTATGGCGCGACGTCTGAGTCAGCCGATTGAATCGGTGACTCATGCAGCCCTGGAAGTGGCGAGTGGTGCGTTTGATTTTCAGGTGGATAACAATCTTGCGGTATCACTAGAGGCACGTGACCTGCTTCTTTCGTTCAATAAAATGACACGCTATTTAGAAACTGCAGAACGGGAATCAACCGAATCAGCCGCCGCAATTGCCCATGAACTACGCACGCCCTTGACCGTATTGAGAGGGCGCCTTCAAGGAATGTCTGATGGTACTTTTCAGGCTTCGAGGGATTTACTTGAGGCTTTAATTGGTCAAGTCGATACCCTGTCCTATATTGTGAATGATCTTGAAACGATCTCGCGCCTAAGTTCTGGACGATTTAAGTTTGAAAAAGACGCAATCAATCTCGCTGATGCCGTTCTGTCGGTAGTCAGAAGCACGGCACCAGATATTGAAAAAAATGGAATCATTTTCGAACACGAACTCGAACCTGCGTTAGTAAGAGGCGATGAAGCACGGATTCGACAAGCCCTAAACGCACTGATTGAAAATGCTACGCGGTATGCTGCGTCTGGTAGGTATATCCGAGTGGAGACGGGCCTCATTGGCGAAAATGGTTACATTAAAGTATCAGATAAAGGCCCTGGAATCAGTAAAATTAATCGTGAAAGGGTATTTGATCGGTGGTGGAGAGCTGAAAATTCGAGGTCTCGTGTTAAAGGTGGCTCAGGGCTTGGTTTATCAGTTGTTAAGGCGATTGCTTGCGCCCACAGTGGCTCCGTCAAAGTTATAGATGGACCTCAAGGCGAAGGAGTTACTTTTGTTATATGCATCCCTCTGGTCAGCTAAGCCTTCTCTTAAGTTAGGCTCCATGTTCGACTATCTTTGAAGACCTAACGGCGAGGGCCACTGGAGCAATCTGTCTGTCTTAAAATCTTTATCTTTTTGGTAGTGGCCAAATTAACTATGTCACTTCAATGAGTGTTAATGAGCCTGTATTTTTGCACCGCTAATGGTTTATATTGATCTGCTTTTTACTTACTAGAGTCAATTTTTTATACCAATTGACAGCCAGCACAACAACAGACTGAACAACTAAAATGAGACAGAAGCGTAAAGCACGAGAATTAACGGTAACGGCGGTGTCACAATTGACGAAGAATATGCGCCGTTTAACCTTACACGGTGAAGAGCTCGCTAGTTTTCCAGAGGATGCCGAGGGGTACTATTTTAAGCTCGTATTTCCCGGTGATGATCCTGAAAGACCCGTGTTGAGGACCTACACGGTCGCGCAATATCGACCAAGTCTGCACGAAATAGATGTCGATTTTATGCTTCACATGAATCAAGATGGCTCATCTGAAGGTGTAGCCGTACCCTGGGCTATGCAAGCGCAACCTGGCGACAGAATGTCCATTTTCGGTCCGGGCCGGCCTTCCACCTTCATTAACCCGGATGCAGACTGGCACTTGCTGGCTGTTGATATGACAGCGCTGGCTGTGTTGAGGGCAAACCTTAAGCGCCTACCTGCTGATGCCAAAGGTTATATCATTGTTGAAATCATTGCCGAAGAGGATCGACAAGACTTATTAGTGCCGGCCGGAATGGAGTTGATTTGGGTGGTCAATCCGGTACCTGGCTCGGATGACTCGCCGTTGTATTTTGCTATTAAGGCGCTTGATTGGTTGGAAGGCAAGGTAGCCGTCTGGGCCGCCTGTGAATTCAAAACGATGAAGAAGGCTCGTCAGTACTTCAAGCAGGACAGGAATATCGAGAAGTCGCATCTATATATTTCCAGTTACTGGAAAAGAGGCTTGCATGAAGAAGAGCATAAAATCGCGAAAAGTGAAGACGCTGTTTGAGCATGCCGATGCTTGTTAATACTATTTTGTTGGATGTAAACACACCATCTAGTGTTATGAAGATGGGCGCGTGCTGGCCAGTCAATTAGAACATGATGATTGGGTATGCGATAGGCTATCTATTTACCTTAACTTTAATTCTCGCACCATCGTAGCGTCCTTGGTGAACCATTAAGTCTGAGCATTAACGAAAGTGGTGGTCTTTCTGTAGAATAACTATTTGTGATTCGCAGTATGGCTCAGCAGCTCTGATGAGTGATGTTGCAAGCTACCCCCTAATTAATCAGGCCATAGATTTCAAAACGATTAGTATCCAAAAAATGACTTGGATGGATGCAAAAATGCTGCAAACTCAGGAGCGAACAGATGTGTTGTTCTATCACTTTTGTCTGTATTGAGTTTGTAACGAATGCTACCAGAGCAATCTTGCCTTTGAAGCAAACAATGTTAGTCTACTCGACCAATTTCACCTTGCATTGAATGGTTTTAGCATGAAGTTTGAAGGTACAGATACCTACGTAGCAACCGATGATTTACAGATGGCCGTTAATGCTGCCGTTATCTTGCAGCGTCCGTTGCTGATCAAAGGTGAGCCAGGCACTGGCAAGACGCTATTGGCGGAAGAGGTTGCCGCTGCTCTGGGAAAGCCTTTGATCCAATGGCATGTCAAATCGACCACTAAAGCCCAGCAAGGTCTTTACGACTATGATGCCGTTTCGCGCCTGCGGGATTCACAGTTAGGTGATGAAAAAGTTAACGATATCAAAAACTATATCCGCAAAGGAAAAATGTGGGAGGCTTTTGAATCGGATGAACAGGTCATTCTTCTGATCGATGAAGTTGATAAGGCCGATATCGAGTTCCCGAATGATTTATTGGTTGAGCTCGATAAAATGGAATTTTTCGTTTATGAAACCGGCGAAACGATTAAAGCCAAGCACAGGCCGATTATTATTATTACTAGCAATAATGAAAAAGAATTACCGGATGCCTTCCTGCGCCGCTGCTTTTTCCACTATATTCAATTTCCTGACCGCGAAACCATGTTGAAAATTGTCGATGTTCATTATCCGAATGTACAGCGGGCCCTGGTCAATGAGGCATTGGAAGTGTTCTTTGAAATCCGTTCCATTCCTGGGCTAAAGAAAAAACCGTCTACCTCTGAGTTAATCGACTGGTTGAAGTTGTTGATGGCAGATGATCTTTCGGATGAAATTCTGAAAAATAAAGATATCAGTAAATCGATTCCAAAACTCTACGGTGCCCTGCTTAAGAATGAACAGGATGTACATATGCTTGAGCGTCTGGCATTTATAAACCGTCGGGAAGGTCGTTAACGTGTTAGCGAAGACTGATTGACCATTACCCCTAATTTTTATTGTCTATAAACCATGCTAATCAGTTTCTTTCAAGTACTCAAGCGAGCAGGTATTCCTGTCTCTATAAAAGAGTTATTGGATCTTATCCTGGCCCTAAAAAGTCATCTGGCTTTTGCCAATGTCGATGAGTTTTATTATCTAAGCCGAACCATCCTGGTTAAAGATGAAAAGTATTTTGATCGCTTCGACCAGGCGTTCGGTAATTATTATCGTGACCTAGAGTCGCTCGAAGACATTATTCAGGCAATGATCCCCGACGAGTGGCTACGTCATGAATTCACTAAACAACTGAGTGAAGAAGATAAAGCCAGAATAGAGTCGCTGGGTGGTCTTGACGAGCTGATTGAAGCATTCAAAAAGCGTTTAGATGAACAAAAAGAACGCCATCAGGGTGGCAGTAAATGGATAGGTACTGGCGGCACCTCCCCCTTCGGTCACAGCGGTTATCACCCGGAGGGAATACGGGTCGGCGGTGACAGCAGAAATAAAAAAGCGGTTAAAGTTTGGGAGAAAAGAGAATTCAAAAATCTGGATGACAGCGTCGAACTCGGCACCCGCAATATCAAGGTAGCTCTTCGCAGATTACGAAAGTTCGCACGAACCGGAGCCGAGGATGAGCTGGATCTGGACGATACTATCCGTTCTACTGCCAACAACGCCGGCTTGCTCGATATCAAAATGGTACCCGAGCGTCATAACTCGGCGAAGGTTTTGCTGTTCTTTGATGTAGGCGGCTCTATGGATCCGCATATTAAAATATGTGAAGAAATGTTTGCTGCCGCACGCTCAGAATTCAAGCACATGGAATATTTCTATTTCCATAATTTTATTTACGAATCAGTCTGGAATGACAATAGTCGTCGTCATAACGAGCGCTTGCCGCTGCTTGACATCATGCATCGGTATAGCAGCGACTATAATATCGTATTTGTCGGTGATGCTTCCATGTCGCCCT
>CAXMOZ010000155.1:0-21154 GCA_964195315.1 uncultured Acidimicrobiia bacterium
GAATACTGTTTGTTCGTTCGTTTTTGTCCCATTTCGACACCTCAATAGTTGATAAATATTATCTCTTATTAAAGTGTCCGGTTCTATTAGACCAGAACACTAGCCATTGCCGCATGAAACAGGTCACTAACTGACAATTCGACTTGGTCGTTACAGTTGACAGACTGGAGTGCTTTATCAATCGAATAGTAGTTACTCATACATTAATCAGAATATAGACATTTAAGGATGCACCAATGGTAGGTTCTTCGACCATCGATAAAAGAGAGAGAAAAGTATAGTCTATCGTCATAGTATCTCTATATTATTGTATATAAGCGTTAAATAAGCTTAACGAGAGAAGTTATTAGATTACCTAGAACCTTAACGTACATAGAGACGTACATAGCTTTGATATCAGACATAAAAAAGCCCCAAGTATCAAATACTCAGGGCTTATATATGGCGGAGAGCATAGGATTCGAACCTATGGAGGATTTCTCCTCAACGGTTTTCAAGACCGCCGCATTCGACCACTCTGCCAGCTCTCCTGATGATACCTTGCGATTTTCATCGATATCGATTAATTCAGACTAATGTCTTCCTTAATAGGAGGCGTATTATAAACATTTGTCGCTCGGAGTCATTAGGTATTTGCAATAATTTATACGCTTGAAAATTTTTTTTTTGCCTCAACCTATTAAGACTTAGTCTTGTAAGTCGAATAAATATTGAATGACCGCAATAAATCATTGAATTATTTAATTATTATTCGCTCGATAGTTTCACTTGATATAACAGTTGTTGGAACTTAAAATAACCGCAGCAAGTCTAATGCACATCAATTATTGGAGATAGCAATGCAACTCAATACAGCAGTTACTCGCCCGCCAGAGGCGATTTTACAAACGAACAAGTTAATTAAGAATACTTACACACTTTTATCTATGACCCTGATATTTGCTGGCGTCACAGCTTTTATTGGTGTCGCAATGGGTGCCTCATTTGGTATAGCACTTGGAGCCAACTTAGTCGCGATTGGTTTACTGTGGTTTGTATTACCTAAAGCCTCTACTTCAGCCTCGGGTATCCCAGTATTATTTGGCATCACTGGTTTGCTAGGTTTTGGACTAGGGCCATTAATTGGCCACTACCTTGCAATGGACTCTAGCATTGTGATGACGGCGCTTGGTGGCACTGGAGCGATTTTCCTCGGCTTGTCGGGCTATGCGTTAACAACTCGCAAAGACTTTAGCTTCATGGGCGGCTTTTTGATGGTGGGATTGATCGTGGTCATTGGTGCTTCACTACTCAATATTTTCCTCCAAATTCCAGCGTTATCGTTAGCGGTTAGTTCAGCTGTTGTATTAATAATGAGCGGCCTGATTTTATATCAAACATCTTCAATGATTAATGGTGGAGAAACTAACTACATCATGGCTACTGCTGGTTTGTTTCTGTCTATCTTGAATCTTTTCACCGCGCTGTTGCATCTCTTAGGTGTATTTAGTGGTGACGATTAATTCCAAGGACTGATCGGAAGTTATTTTTAAAGCCCCTCTTTAGGGGCTTTTCTTTTTATTAGAGCGTTTTTATAAGGTATTTAAAATGGACTGGATTCAAATCGGCTCGGCTCTCATGTTAGCAGCCATGTTATATATGATTTTTCCTCGAGCAAAAACAGCCATCAAAAAATCCCCTAAGGGAACCAATAGTGATTGGATGGGGTTTGTTGTGCCTATGGCTGCTGTAATTCTATTTATATTTCTGCTGATCACGCTGGTTTAGTCATCTTAGTTTTGCCATGTAGATGGCAAAAGACTTGCTTGCTAATGATCATCGGGCAATTCCCCCAACGTCATTTGACCTGCCCAAATTTGTCTCGCCAGCATCAAGTCTTCTGGTAGGGTTATTTTTATGTTTTCTGCACTGCCCGGAACTAACTGAGGGGATTGTCCGAGGGCTTCAACTGCCGAAGCGTCGTCGGTTATTTCGAGTTGGTTTTCAATCACGAATTTCAGAGCATCTGTTAACAAATCGGCCTTGAAGACCTGAGGCGTGAACGCGCGCCATAATCCTGTTCGCGAAATGGTTTGATTAATGCTGCCATCAACATTCAACTGCTTAATAGTATCAGCAATGGGTGCACCTAATAAAGCGCCAGCGCTATGCTGCCTGGCTGTGGCTATGAGTCGATTTAAATCATTGATTGTCACTAATGGCCTAACGGCATCATGCACCAGAGCGTAGCAATCTTGACCCACCTCAGAGCATAGTTTTTCTAGCCCATTAAAGACACTTTGATGTCGTTGTGCCCCGCCCTCCGCAAATAGCAATGGTTTTCCAGATTGCGGCTGATAGTTGAGATTTGTCCAATATTCGTCTGTGACGCTCAATACAATCACAGCGCCTGCAACCTCTAGATGCGATAGCAGCCGGTCTAGGGTGTGCTCTATAATTGTTTTATCGACGAATGGTAAGTATTGCTTAGGCAGTTCGGACTGCATGCGCTGACCAATACCAGAGGCTGGAATGATAGCCCAGACCGGTAGTAGCTTACTCATTTGTCTGGCTCATTTAACTAGCTCATTAGATAGATCGTCAGGGCCAGGGATAAGCTGAATAAAGGTTTCGCCCTGCTTGATCATCCCAAGGTCATTGCGTGCTTTTTCTTCAAAGGCATCCAGTCCATTTTGTAAGTCGAGTACCTGTGCCTCTAGTACACTATTGCGTTGCTCTAGTAGATGCAGCTTCTCTTTCTGTCTTTCTAGCTCTTTCGATAACTGGACGACTTCAGAGAGGCTGCCATCACCTACCCACACTTTGTACTGTAGTCCTAAGAGTAGCGCTATTAATACGCCGATCAGTATTTTCATTGACTCGTAGGAATTAGCTTCATCTTACCGGAGACGCTCTACAAATTACGGAATACTGATCTGCCAGGGAACACTGCATCCTGTCCCAACTGGCTTTCGATCCGTAGTAATTGATTATATTTAGCAACACGATCAGACCGAGACAAGGAACCTGTCTTAATTTGGCCCGCATTAGTGGCTACGGCTAAATCAGCGATAGTAACGTCTTCTGTTTCGCCTGAGCGGTGAGAGATAACGGTGGTGTAGTCTGCTTTATGCGCCATTGAAATAGCATTTAGTGTTTCGGTTAGTGTGCCAATTTGGTTAAACTTAATCAATATTGAATTGGCAATGTCATTTTCGATGCCGCGCGTGAAAATACTGGTATTGGTAACAAACAAATCATCACCAACTAGCTGGATTTTGTCACCCAGTTTTTGTGTCAAAACGGCCCAACCATCCCAGTCACTTTCATCCATACCATCTTCAATAGTTATGATTGGGTATTGATCTACCCAGTTAGACAGGTATTCGGTGAAACCATGCGCATCAAATGATTTATTTTCTGAGGCTAAAACATACTTACCATCTTCATAAAACTCAGAACTAGCCACGTCTAAACCTAAGCAAATATCATCACCGGCTTTAAAACCTGCAATTTCAATCGCTTGAAGAATCACTTCGATTGCTTCTTCATTTGAAGATAAATCAGGAGCAAAACCACCCTCATCTCCAACAGCGGTATTCATGCCTTTTTTGCTCAACACTGATTTGAGAGCATGGAACACTTCAGTACCATATCGCAATGACTCCGAGAAACTACTCGCGCCAACAGGTAATACCATGAACTCTTGCATATCGACACTATTGTCAGCATGCGCGCCGCCATTGATAATATTCATCATCGGCACAGGTAACGTCTTAGCGTCATCTCCACCCAAATAGCGATATAGCGGTAATTGCGCCTGTAGCGCTGCTGCATGGGCATTGGCTAGTGACACGGCCAACAATGAGTTAGCGCCCAATTTACCCTTATTGTGGGTACCGTCGAGGTCGATCATTGCCTGATCTAACCCTGTTTGATCAGTGCTATCGCGATCCTTAACCAGGCTAGCGATTTCATTATTGATGTGACCAACCGCCTTAGTGACACCCTTGCCCAAATAGCGGTTTTTGTCGCCGTCACGTAATTCGATGGCCTCTCGTTCGCCCGTTGAGGCGCCTGATGGCACGGCTGCTCTGCCTACAATACCGGAAGCTAATGTTACTTCCGCTTCAACGGTAGGGTTGCCTCGAGAATCAAGAATTTCTCGGCCGATTACTTTAACAATGCTGCTCATAATTTTCCCTATTTTCTAGTCTAATCTATTTTATTAATCTGTTATTAAGGAGAGCTTGCCTGTTATAGAGCAGGCCTATAGTGGAGATAGCCAGCTTGCTAGAAATAGACAATACCGATCACCAAATATACGCCTCAATCTGACAGACTATCCTTAGCTTTTAAAGTATTCGCTTTGCGATAATCTGACGCTGCATTAATAAAGCTATTAAATAATGCGTGTCCTTCTCGTGGTTGTGATGTGAACTCAGGATGGAATTGACAGCCAATAAACCAGGGGTGCTCCGATATTTCGACCATTTCAACCAGCTCATTATCGACTGATAGACCTGATATGACTAACCCAGCACTTTGTAATTGATTGAGGTAGTTATTATTGAATTCATAACGATGACGGTGCCTTTCACTAATTTCTTCAGCGTCATAAGCCTTACTCGCTACGGTGCCAGGCACCAGTTTACAGGTTTGTGCTCCCAGCCTCATGGTACCGCCTAAGTTGGTGCTTTCATCCCGTAATTCAACTGACCCGTCTTGATTCACCCACTCTGAAATAAGCCCGATAACAGGGTCTGGTGTTTTAGGATTAAATTCGGTGCTGTGGGCATTTTTAAGCCCAAGTACATTTCGTGCATACTCGATAACAGCAACCTGCATACCAAGACAAATACCAAGATAGGGCACTTGATTAATACGAGCAAAATTGACAGCCGCAATTTTGCCTTCTACACCTCGACTGCCAAAACCGCCAGGGACCAATATGGCGTCCAGCCCTTCGAGGCAGCCAGTGCCGTCTGTTTCGATAGTGTCAGAATCAATTTTAATTATCTTGACACGAGTACTGGTATGAATACCGGCATGAGAAAGTGATTCATTGAGCGACTTATAAGCATCAGTGTGATCGACATACTTACCCACAAAGCCGATTTTAACTTCTTTTTCA
Organism: uncultured Acidimicrobiia bacterium; assembly: GCA_964195315.1. GTDB lineage: Bacteria > Pseudomonadota > Gammaproteobacteria. The sequence goes on from CAXMOZ010000155.1 coordinate 5,114, forward strand.
GATGATTGCAGTGCTTCAACTACTTGATCCCAATCGGATAAATCCACTTCAGGTAGATCCAGGCCAAAGTGCCTGGATACGATTTCGTCGAGGTGATGCTCATGTAATTCACGCGGAATTTTGTAAATATGGTCAACGTCTTTAAAGGAGATGACGGCATCCTCTGCGACATTGGTAAAAAGAGCGATTTTACGACATTCCTCAGCGGGGATTTCACGATCGGCACGACACAATAGAATATCTGGCTGAATACCAATGGAACGCAGCTCTTTAACTGAATGTTGAGTCGGTTTGGTTTTAATTTCCCCTGCTGCAGCTAGATAAGGAATTAGCGTGAGATGCATATAAAGCGTATGACTACGGCCTAGTTCAAAACCCATTTGACGAATGGCTTCTAAAAAGGGCAGTGATTCAATATCACCGACAGTTCCGCCGATTTCTACCAGCACAATATCTGCGCCATTGGTGCTACCCAGTATTGAATTTTTAATTTCATCGGTTATATGAGGAATTACCTGAACAGTCGCCCCCAGATAGTCGCCACGACGTTCTCGAGCGATCACATTTTCGTATATTCGACCGGTTGTATAGTTACTCTTTTTTGAACATCGAATACCGGCAAAACGCTCGTAATGTCCTAAATCCAAATCGGTTTCAGCGCCATCATCGGTAACATATACCTCACCGTGCTGAAAGGGACTCATTGTGCCCGGATCAACATTTAGATAAGGATCGAGTTTTAGCATATTAACGCTCAATCCTCGTGCCTGAAGAATGGCTGCTAATGACGCAGATGCAATGCCTTTACCCAGCGATGAAACAACACCACCAGTAATAAAAATGAAACGACTCATAGGTTAGGAATATGCTCAGAGGAATGTGAAGCTGTGAAGCCAGGTTGGAGCGAAACGATAGCAGAATCCCTATTTTATAACAATCTGCAACGCTATGTGAAGACTAGATTTAGTACCCTTTTTATCTAATTAGCGATCTATAGGCAGATCTATCGATCGATTTAGAGTTCATCAGAAAATAGCAGCTGGTTGGTAAGATGCGGTGGCAGCAGTCCTTGTCGATTAATCGCATACTCATTTAGCCCTTTCTTTTTTGCGGCTAAGGTCAGCATACTCTTGATATTGTTATCCAGACTCAGGTCAGCCTTTATTTTGATATCGATTAAATATTCACCATTCGACTTAAGTCGACCCGTGCCATCTATGTCGAGCATCGCCTTTATGTCCGTCAATTTAAATCGGTAGCTATTATCTTCAACTGCGACACCGAGCTGGTAGTCCCCCAGATTAATATCCTCTCCCTCTATGCCCGCATTGCGCCATATTACCTGACCATCGATATTGCCAATTTTAATTTGATTCGCATTATTTTGTTTAATATTAATCTGATTAAATTTTAGATTGAGTTCACCCGTTGGTTTGACCAGTAGCTGACCCATTAAAGGCGTAAGCTCTGCCATTGAGTACTCGACATCTAGCTGCTCGATAATAATATTTTGAGTGAGTGGATTGAATGAAATACTGGTTTTGCCATTTTGATAGTTGATTTCATAACAAACTTCGAGCGTTATCAAACAAGATAAATCAGCCTCATAATTGATATCGCGAATATCAATATTATTGACATAGGCCGTGGCGATGTGACCTGATGTGATCCGCCCTTTTACGTCATATAAATTAATGTTTTTTGGCAGGGGAACCTGCTTAAAAACTAACGCGACAGGTATATTGATAACAACAAAGATAGCCAGACAAAACACAAAAAACAGGGCGGGTTTCCAAATTTTCTTCATCATCAATCTACGCTGGCTTGCTGAATACAACGGTAGCATCAACCGTCGCAATATCACTGGTGCTATTGATACGCAAATCTTTAATAGTCAGGCCTCTCTGTTTCAGTGTCGCTATAAATGTAATTAATTGATTAAAATCAATAGCTGAATAACGAATCCTAATGCCGCTATCACCTATGGGAGTCATTTGAGTGAGATAATTTTTAAGCTGCTGACTGGCAACAGCCTGATTGATTAACTTTGCTAGAGAGCCATTAAAGCTAACATTCTGCTTAACCGCACTGCTGGCTGGCAAACGTTGAACCTCAGTTTTCATCCATACCAGATCACTTTTTGCCTGATCAATTTCTTCAGTCACACGGGCAAAATTTTGCTGGTAGGGTTCTATCACCAGGCCATGAATAGATAACACCCCAACGACAACAACCGCTGCGATAAGGATCAACCTTTCTCTAAGACTCAACTTCAATAAATAGTTCATTCGATCAACCTCCCAATACGAGGCGACCAGATATAAATTCTGGTTTGATGGTTAGATTCTCTAGTTTTACAGCCAAAGGCGAAGACTCTAATGTCTTTACTAATGTTTCTACGTCATTCAGTACGGTGCTATTAATATCAATGCTTAAGCGCAATTTCTGGAAATTGATTCTAGTAATAACAATCGACTTGTACTTTTGTTTTGCCTTGGTGAAAACCACCAGCTGCGATAGAAAGTCTTTATCGTTTAAGCTAGTTTTGCTCTGTTGAATAAGTTGGATTAACTTCTTTTTCAGATTGTCGCTTTCAGTTGTGCCAGCAGGCAAATGGGCTTTTACAACTTCATACTGACTACGTTTAATATCGTCCAATTGATCTTCTAATTCATTCAAATGGGCTAATTTGTTGGCGCCTAAAATCACTAAGAACGCGATAAATACGACAGCCACCCACTTCCAGGGTTTTATTACACCACCCCAAACCGACGACCGTTTAAATTCTCGTTGCCTCAAATCAAAATTGAACATCTTTTGATCGTTCAGATGTATCAAGGCGGGAACAGTTCTTTCGGATTCATAACCATCAACTTTGACAGCCTCATACGCATCGTTATTGGTATAAAAATAAACCATCTGCTGGACAGGCTGGTTCCGATTGAGCTGATCCAGCATTGTTTTCAACAAAGTCGATTGACATTCAAACCCCTCGTAATGACCAAAACGAATTATCACACCATCTTGACTTTCAAGCACAGATACCTCGCCCTCTTTGCCTGACCATGGGCAGAGAAAAAGCTCAGGGATTACTTTTGATAGCGTCACCCCAAATTTTTTCTGTAATGCCTGGCAACGCTGCATAATCGATTTTTTAATGACGACAATTGGTACCGAGTTGTTAACGATGTCACCAGTTGCGAAATGCTGGAGATCAATATCGTCACCAAGCTGATCTTCAATTTGAAATTCGATCGATGACAGAATTTGGCGCGATGCCTTTGCGGGCAAATCAAAATGCGTCATAAAAATGCAATGCTGCGGAATAGCAAATATGACCGGCATGTCGTGGTTCGCTATCAATTTGCCTAAATTAGATTCTGAACCGGAGTGCCACAGATCTTCCTGCGGTGCTACACCACCTTGAAACACTAACCAGTCAAAAGCATCGAGTGCTTCGTCATGAAAGCGTAAAATCAATTCAGGCATTACAGGCGCCCCAAAGTGCGGTTAAGTATCGTCGTTTTACCATTATTATCACGTTGAATGAGAGTATTAAAATTAACCGACTGATCACCCTGCACTACCGTGCCACGAGCGTTAAAGTAACTCGTTGAAGAAGATAAACCAGCAACAGGAATGGCCAACTGCAAGCGCTCAATAAAGCTCGGGATATCTACAAAAGCTTCTGCTTCACGTTCTTCGAGATATTGCTCTAAATTGACCGTTTCAGCCAATGATAAAAAGACTTCGTCGGTCATCGTATTGACATTAATAGTCGTCGGCGCAGGCAATGCGGTAATGTGAGGTTTCAGCTTTTCATAGATTTCTGCTGTCATATTTTTGATTAACATCAACTCGCTGATGTCCGATAGCGAGCGGTTCGCCACGCGATAGGTTTCATACTGACCTTCTGCTCCATCAGGGTAACGAATATCAAAGTCAGCATCCATCCAGTCAAGCAAAGGGTCTATAAAGGTTGGTTCATCCTCAAGAAGATTATCGCACAAGCGTCGAAAACGCACGACAGACTCTTCGGACCCCAGCAAATTATTAATATTGAATTTTGCTTGCTCATCTTGTATCGATCCACTTAAAAAACCACCTTCAATCGGTAACCCAGGAATGCCAATTGCCCAGTCCTCACCTAAATGATCGATAGCAGATTCCTGTCTATCCCTAACCAGAAAAAGTCTCGCCCAATCTTCTAGCCCAACAGCATAACCACTCGCGCGCTCTAAACCTTGTATTCGAGCGGTTTTACGGATCGAAAAAGCTTCTGCATGGGTTATCGAAACAATAATGGTGGTCGCGATCATCACTACTAAAATAGCAGCCAGAAGCACGATACCCTTTTGCGACGACGGGGATGACATTGGTGGGCGCAGACGGCTATAGAACACCTTCAGGTATCTCCATAATCCGATGTACCTGACCAAATTTTTTCAAGTCAATTTCTACTCTTAATGCAATTGGATTATTCACTCGCTGCGTATCTTGCCCATCGAGTGGCCATCGTTCAATTGGCTCTTCGGCGCTGTCTATAAGGTAAACGGAAAAGGATTCAACCTCATCGATCAAGACCGTCGATATAGGCTCTTCTGCAGTCACTTGATCGAGTGAAATCCAATAGTGCCTGATCAACTGGTTTTCTTTGACCAGGTATTGCACTCGTTGTAATTCACTTCGTTTCTGTTGCAGCAGATTACTCCAGCCGCTATGAGTAAAGCTGATACTATTGTCTTCGATAATTATATGGGGTTTTTCATCGCCATATTGATCTAGTATCTTTCTCGAAGACACCTGCGTCCAATCACGGTTCAGATAGGTTAATGCAAACTGTAACTCTGATAGTCGACTGTTCGACTGACCCACCTGATCACCTACTTTGGCAATATGAGTCAGCCCAGGAAATGCAATCACCATCATCACTGCAAATATGGCGACGGCAATTACCATTTCTATCAAGGTAAAACCTTGATGTTGAAGCCTGTTTTGATTGTTCAAGCAGTTCACAATTTGGCTATAAACCCAGTTGCTCTGACAATAACATCGTCTTCAACCAGATAGACATCAACATCAATTTTGCGCAGCATGGGATCTTCTGTTTTATCCACTTTCATTTCCCATTGCCACTCGACACCCAACATCTCGACCTTACCATTTGTATTCGACGTGCTGTTCGTCCAAGTCTTTTTAGCCCGATATAAGGCAATTTGGTTCTGTGCAACCCAACTAGCGACAGTCTTTTCCTTCAGTCTTGATGCGACCGCTGCCGAACTACCTGCGCTAGTTATAATGGCACCCATAGTCACCGAGATCACGACTAGCGCAACCATCACTTCGAGCAGCGTAAATGCCTTAAGACGTTTCATCATTAGAGTTGCATTGCTAAATTTGCGTCACTGGAGTTGTGGCGTAGGGCCTTCCATTCGAATTTTACCCAGTAAATTACCCTCCAGAACGATCGAGTTTTTCGTTGTCTCATCGTTAATAGTCCATTCAAAGGAGGTCATTTCACCACTGGCCAGAATTAAAATATGCGGAATCAACTCTTCCTGATCGACCGACTTAACCGCTAAACTTTCCACCACTAATATCGATTCCTGGGCCTCGCTCAACTTGATTCTTCGAAACAGAACTTGATCTAATTCATTCCATGATTGGCCATCATATTCGAGTAATTGATAGCCATCATGTTTGAGCGATATTGCGAAGTTACGATTCTCAAAAATAGCCTCCTGATAGAGTAACTGGATTAACTTACTCATATCAGATCCCAACACCTTTAAGTCTTCAGAGTCTCTTTGAAAGCTGGTCGACATTAAAATCACAGTGATCGATACCGATATAATGATGACAACTATGAGCATTTCCCATAGTGTGAAACCATTGTGGCGTCTGAGATGGGCGCCCTTAAGAATCGAGGTTCCAGGTTCCGATATCAGCAGCAGAATCTGTTCCACCCTGAGTCGAATCGGCGCCTAATGACATGATATCGAATTCTCCTTTTTCCCCAGGCTGTAAATAGATGTAGGCATTGCCCCAGGGATCCTTGCTGAGCTTTTTGATATACCCCCCTTTGCGCCAATGCGGTAACTCGGAGCCAGACGGTTTTGCGGCTAGCGACTGAAGCCCCTGGTCTGTCGTCGGGTAGGTGAAATTATCGAGCTTATACAGTTCCAAAGATGACTCAAGCACACGAATATCACTTTTTGCCTTGGCCACTCGAGCATCATCGGCCCGACCAGATACCTTGGGGGCAATATAAGCCGCTAATACGGCTATGATTGTCACCACTACTATTATTTCGAGCAGTGTAAAACCACTTTGTTGTTTTGATATTTTCATACTTATTTAATTTCCATACTCGTTTAGGAACCCCTAAACACTAAATTTAGATTATCGTTTAACTTTACTAATTCGACCTTACTAATTCGACTATGTTTGTTTGATTATTGTATAAACTTGGTTACTCAGTGCCATTACAACGGCGAGCAATAGTCCATATAGGTGAGCATCAATAATTACTGGCACACCAATAAATTCACTAGATGTGACAGTCACAGAGCTGCTTTGTTCTAAAATCACTTTAATACAAACACCTATACCCAATAATAAGGCGATGACGCGTTCAGTTTTAAATAACTCGATAGCAGCGAGTAAAAACACGCCAAACAACACACCCGAGTAACCGACATACCAATCAAGCTCAGGGTTAAGCCAGGTAAAAAGCATTGATATACCAATCGCCAACAAAATATTATAAACAATCCACCGATTCATCGACCAGGTGGGCCGTGCAATTGCAACACATAACACCAGACCCAGACCATTTAACAACAAATGCTGCCAGTTAAAATGTATCCAATGGGCTGTTATAATACGCCAGAACTCCGCTTGCTGAAACCAGTCCTGTTGAAACCGGAAGTTTTGGCTATCGAAAATTTGTAGGCAAACCATGACCAACAAACTTGCCACCATAAACCAAAAACTCGTCTCAGCACCAAAATACCGCTTGATCCACCTATTATTGAACTCGTTATTATTGGTCAAGCTACTACTGAACCAGGTCATTCATATCAAATATCGGTAACAATATCGCCAATACAATAACCATAACGACCATGCCCATAAACAAAATCATCGCCGGTTCGAATAGACCAACAAACAAAGCGGTGATACTGGCGAATTCGGTTTCCTCTGCCTTGGCAGACCTTTCTAGCATGTCACCCAATTTACCGCTGGACTCACCATTTTCAATCAATTGCAGTACCAGTGGACTAAAATAAGTCGTTTGAGTCAGTGCAACCGAAATATGTTCGCCTTCGCGCACCTTGTCCGCCGCTTTAATGACGGCATTTTTCATCGGTTGGTTTGAGATGACCTCGGTAGAAATTCTCATCGAATCCAATGCTGTGACGCCACTAGACACCAAAATACTCATGGTGCGGGTATAACGCGCGGTATTGGCGATTCTTACCAGAAAACGAATCATCGGTAATTTGAGTAACAATCGGTCTCGTAGCAAGCGCATCCAGGGCAACTTCAGTAGCTGACTCAACACCAGCGATGCGACCACAACACCAGCAATAAGGTAAACGCCATACTGTTTAAAAAATTCGGATAACTGGATCAACCATTGCGTTAAAATAGGCAATTCCTGATCAAAGCCCTCAAAAACCTGAACAATTTGTGGCACCACAAAAGTAAGCAAACCAGTCACCAACGCAAAGGCTACAACGCTTAATAATATCGGGTAGACAAGCGCTAAACCCGTTTTACGTTGCAAATCCTGGCGTGCTTCCATGTAGTCGGCTAATCGCTCCATGACGATATCGAGCAAACCCGATTGCTCGCCAGCATGCACCGAGGCGCAATACATTGAATCGAAGATACGGGGGTAGTCTCGTAACGCCTCCGACAATGGATAACCTTCAAGGACTTTTGTCCGCACAGACAATAAGACACGCTTGGCGAGGTCTTTTGAGGTTTGTTGAGATACCGAATTATAAGCCGACTCAATCGGTTGGCCAGCACCAATCAGCGTTGCCAACTGCCGTGTTATGAGTGCAACTGTGGCAACGTTTAATTTGCCTTTTTGAGGTCGAGCTTTGCCCTCGGCAGTAGTGCTTGATACTTCATTAATTTCGATTGGCATTAAACCCATGCCACGCAATTGCGACCGGGCTTGTCTGGCCGTATCAGCTTCGATTAATCCTTTTTTGTTATTGCCGTTCTCGTCTGCGGCCTGGTATTCGAATGCACTCATGATAGAGCTTTATTCGAAACAGATTCATGATGGCGAAACAAAACAGTCATTTTATTGGAGATTGTCACGCGTCACCCGAAATACTTCATCGAGTGTTGTACTGCCTTCGATCACTCGCCGAATGCCATCGTCCCGAAGGCTATGGCTTTGTGTACGGCTATAGCGCTCGATGCTTGCCTGACTTTTGCCATCGTGTATTTTACCAGCTAAAACGTCATCGACGTCGATCACTTCATAGATGCCGGAACGGCCTTTATAGCCTGTTTGCAAACATTTAGAACAGCCCTCTGGTTGAAAAATTGTATCATCAAATCCTAAGCCATACTTTGTTCGCTCTTCATCACCGAGCGTCATTTCTGACTTGCAGTGCTCGCAAATATTGCGCACCAAACGTTGTGAAACAACGCCTAATAATGTCGACGAGAGTAAAAAAGGTTCTACGCCCATATCCTGCAATCGAGTAATGGCACCCACCGCTGAATTGGTATGCAAGGTAGACAAAACAAGATGTCCAGTAAGGCTCGCCTGCACAGCTATTTGAGCCGTTTCACTATCTCGAATTTCTCCAACCATGACGACATCCGGATCCTGCCGTAATATAGCCCTGAGCCCTTTCGCAAACGTCATGTCTACTTTTGCATTGACCGGTGTTTGACCAATGCCATCTAAATCGTATTCCACTGGATCTTCGACTGTGAGAATATTTCGGGTTGAATCATTGAGCGCTGAAAGTATTGAGTACAGAGTAGTTGTCTTACCTGAGCCTGTTGGCCCAGTGACTAAAATAATACCATGCGGCTTTTCGATCATGGTAGACAAGCGCTTGCGAACACCGTCATCCATACCCAGATGTTGTAAATCGAGTCGGCCGGCCTGCTTGTCAAGAATACGCATGACTACTCGCTCACCATGCCCCGAAGGCAAGGTTGACACCCGAATGTCGACCGGCCTATTGGCAACTTTGAGTGCTATCCGGCCATCTTGTGGCAAGCGCTTTTCTGCAATATCGAGTTGCGCCATAACCTTTATTCGAGAGCACAAAAGGCTTGAAATTTGACGAGGTGGTTCCAGTACTTCACGCAAGACACCGTCGACTCTAAAACGAATAGAAAGCCGTGATTCAAATGGCTCGACATGAATATCAGAAGCGTTTTCTTTAATCGCCTCAGTGATCAACGCATTGATGAGGCGAATAATCGGAGCATCGTCGTCACTTTCGAGTAAATCTTCGGGTTCGGATAATTCTCGCGCGACATCATCAAGATTTAAGTCACCACCAATTTTTTCGGCTTCGGTGAATGAAGTTTCTCGGTTATTTTCAAAGTGGTGGCTTAAGAGGCGATTGAATTCCTGGTCACTTTCAACAGTGACTTGCCCGACCATGCCCAGAATTCGCTGTGCTTCAATAATGGCATCAAGCGAGGTGGTATGACGTGTTGTCAGTTTAATATGCCCTTCTTCACCCGACTGGTAAGACACAATGCCATAACGCTTACAGAAAGAATAAGGTAACTCTGTTGATGAATGCATGGACTGGTTTACTGTAGTGAGGTCATTCATTATTAGTGGTTATTACTCATAAATTTTTAATACGGGTTTAGAGCTGTCATCCTCATCTTCATGAATATTAAGCAACTGAATATCTCGCATAAAATTATATTTTCGCTGGCTTAGATCTCGCGCCAGTTCAGGGTCTCGAATAATCGTCGCACGAATAAAAACCAGCAAATTTTGTTTTACTCTACGACTACTGCTAGAACGAAATAAAGCACCAATAAAGGGAATGTCACCAAGCCCTGGAATTTTTTGCTCCGATTTTATAACGGTGTCGTCAATTAATCCCCCGAGCACGAGTAATTCGCCATCCTCAAGCTGAACCGTGGTTTTTATAGCACGTTTGTTAGTTACCAGATCAACAGCACTGGTAGCTGCCTGGCTAACTGTCGAAACTTCCTGATCTATATCGAGTGTTATCGTATTACCTTCATTGATTTGCGGCTTTACCTTCAAGGTTGTGCCTACATCCTGGCGCTCTATGGTTTGAAATGGATTAGTGGTACCGGTAGTACTCGAACTAGTGGATGAACCTGTTACGAAAGGCACATTCTGTCCTACAATAATTGAGGCTTCCTGATTATCTAACGTCACTATTGAAGGGGTAGACAGTAAGTTGGTTTCTGTATCGGTGTTTAAAGCGCGTATCAAAGTAATAAAGTTAAGACCAGAGCTTGAGTTTACATTGCCTAAAGCTAAAGTGAGGCCATTGGGGATAACTGCTGCCGCTGCTGCGCCGCCAGCAGAAACACCAGCCGCGACAGCGCCGATACTGGAACCAGTTCCAGGAAGTTGGCTTGACAAAGCTGGACCGCCTTTATTACTTCCGTCAATAAGCCACTGAACGCCAAGTTCGTTCGCTGTATCTAGCGACACTTCAGCAATAATCGCCTCTATATGGACTTGAGCTCGACGAATATCAAGTTGTTGTATCACTGAGCGTAATGAGGGATATACCGAAGCTGGTGCAGTAATTACCAATGCATTCGAAATTTCATCTGCCTGAATACTGACAGTTTCGGCTTTGTTAGCGCCCCCAGGTTTAGCCGAATTTTGGGATTCTGCCTTGATAACTTCTTTGCCAACGCTATTCAAAATATCGGCGAGGTTTTTCGCCTCAGCATAGCGAAGGTAAACCACATGCGTATTACCTGACGATTCAATTGGAGAATCAAGGTCAGAAATAATCGCTCGATATTTTAATCGACTCGATTTTTCACCACTGAGCAATATGCTATTGGTTCTCTCGTCTGCGGTGAATTTAACGGCCCGGGCACCTGCACCTTTTTGTTCGGGCGAGCCATTGCTTAGGCTGCTCAATAACCTAACTACTTCGGCTGCGAATGCGTGTTTTAGTTTAATTAATTCAATATCTGAATCGGACTTCTTATCTATCTCAGCCACAATTCGTTCCATGCGCCTGATGTTGGCTGCCCGATCAGAAATAATCAGTACATTGGTGGCTGCATAAGCAGCGAGGTGCCCTTGCTGAGCAACCAAAGGCCTCAGAATAGGTACTAATTGTGCAGAGTTAATATGCTCGATGCTCAATACTCGAGTAATTAACTGGTCACCCGGACCTCCAGATGAGTTTATAAGTGGCGTTGCATTTTGCTTGGCTGTCGCATCCGGAATTATTTTAATCGCGTTTTTAGTAGGTACCGTGGCAAATCCATGCACCTGCAAAATTGACAGAAAAACATTATAGACTTCATCCTTATTGAGTGGCTTAGCCGACACTACCGTTATCTTGCCCTTGACACGTGGGTCAATAATGAAATTTTTGCCCGTAATTTGAGAGACACTATTAATGACCGCAACTAAATCCGCATCACTGAAATTAAGCGTCACGTCTTCCGCTTTAACCGTTTGAAATACAAACAGCCAACACAGCAACATAACTTGAAGGATACGGTTAACAGTGGGTAAGGTATTTTTCGTATTTTTCATAATGGGGGTTCGAGCCACTCTAAAGACTGAAATCTAATGTTTGTTCACGCCCGTTTCTGAGTATGGTAACAGTAACGCTTTTGGCTGTGGTTAAAGACTTTAATGCGTCTAAAGCCTGAAAGGGCTTATCAAGGCCGATTCCATTTATCTTGGTGAAGACATCTGAATCTTGAAAATTTAGTTTGCCGAGCAAATTCTCGCCTCTCAACGCCTTTAATTTAAAACCTATGTTTTTACCATTTTGCTGCACGGGTATCGATTGAAATCGTTGGGCTAACGCCATAGGATTATTCGAGTAGGTTTGCCGATAGCTTCGTAATAAATTGCTACTGGCCACTGAGGATGCGCTATTAATTGCTCTGCTATTCACGGCCTGTTGGGTGCCGACAACAGATGGTTTTTCCAGATTTAATCTTTCGAGCTTGCCGTATCGGTTGATTATAATATGTTCTTTTTCTATAGCAGCGACAATGATGTTATCGGCTAACGAGTCGTCAATACGATATAACTGACTGTCATTCGCTTTGATTTCGACAATGGCATTCGATTGCTCGGCAATGTTAGAGAAATAAATGCCGCGCAGCTTGTATTTCAACTGTGTTTCGGGCGCTAACTCTGATTCGGCTGGTTTGACACGAACCACTTCAGTCTTGCCAAACAAGAAGACTGGCTTGATGAAATCAGCTTGCTGCAAATAACTGGGTTGTTGGCCAACCGACTGCCTGGCGTTTATCACTTGATTCTGAGAAGCAAACAGGTCACTCGAAGAAACTGGATACAGATTCCAGAATAAAATGGACAGCTGGTAAGCCAATACCAAAAGCAATATCAATAGGATCAGATACCGCGTTCGAGTATTAGCTAATAATTTAATGAGGTAGTCTTGTAGCAAGTTAAACCCTGTTGTTTGCCGCCAGATTACATCACTAAGCGAATAGAAACTTTAAGCCATTAATCTGGCGCTAGAAAATCATATTTTACTGCAATGATTATTGTACTAGGTAATTAGTAAGATGACTCTTCATAGTGTAAGCGTTTAATTAAAAAGCCACCACATCAAAGGAAGTTGTCATTGTCACGGACAGCTAAATTTATTTTAGCCTTAAACCTCAATCAATACTGACCCCGACTTTGACATCAGCGTCAGATGCATTTTCAACAAATGGTAACGCTTCTGACATTTACATCCATGGCTAGTTCGCACTTTTTCGACATCATATAGATTTTATGTATATAAGCCAAAAGATTGGTTTTAAAAACAGTTAATATTGTTACAAAAACAATAAAACGCTGGTAAAGAGTAGCTTTAAGCCTAATGTTAAGTCTCACCTCCTAACATTTTATTAAAAGGTTATGTCGCTAGGGAGTAGCACGGATTAAAGGTTTTTGGGATGCTGAATGACTTAGCATTTTACTGCGCTTTACGTTTTATTCGCTCTGTCCTTTAATCCGTGGCTAAACATAGTGAAGTGGGTTATAGCAGCATATTGCGTCTCATGCCTTACGAATCAACCATTATCAATATTTCCATAGCAAACATAAACAATAGGCTCGACCTAAACTAACGGAAAATCTCTCTGGTGGGTTTTAGTCAAAAGGGTAAATTATTAAAAGATAATCCAAAAAACCTAGGTTCCTGCAAGCCACTGTTTTAAAAAAAGAAGTGAATGAAGCCTCTATTCATCGATCTTAACACCTCCATTTTTGGCATAGGTTAGCCCAGCCTGCTGAGCCATAAATCACTTGATACACCGTTGACCACGGAATGGCTACACTTCTTCATGCCTGCCGGTATGCGCAATTTAGGTATGCAAATGCACCAATCAGCATCTAAATTTGCACGCATAGCAAAACTAGGAGACTCCAGTGAAGCCTATAGTGCATTTCAAAAAGTAACTAATAGCTTTGTCGCCTGCCATTACAGTTATCGGACCCACTAAGCCGGAAGGTACCTGCCGTTGTCGTAAAAAAATTTTTCCCGCTGTCAGGAACGACCGCTAATTTGGCAAGCGGTCATTCGCGTAGGTTATTTTAAGTGCGGGGTGATTCCCCTGAATAGGCGATTAGTCAAAAAAAAACCACCTCAAATGAGATGGATTTTTCTTTTGTACTAGTATGCAACTCGTTGGTAGCGTTGGACTGCCGCGAGACTACAGGGTATTAAGGTTGACGGCGTCTACGAGCAAAACCTAGACCAACAAAGTCCCAATCAAAATAGTGCGATGGTTCAGGGATTGAAGCTGATTCTATGATGAGGTTCTGAAAGGCGAAGGCTTTACTGCCACCGTCAGTATCCGCTGTGAATGATAAAGTCAAGTCACTCCCGGCCCCTAACAACGCGGCCTAGACGCCCGCAATATATTAGATAGTGGGACAGCACCTGCATTTAACGGATCGCCCCTAGTAATTAATGCGTTTGTAAACCAAAAGTTTAAAAAACTGAGAACCATTTTATAATATATTCTTACACTTTCCAGTCAGATTCCTGACAGCCTGAGATACCCAACCCAATCTAATCGGACGCTCAGTGGCCGTTATAGAGTCAGTTTCTCATGATGTCTGAAGGACCGAATATTTGCCCAAAACAGGCATTGATGACTACCCGCGAGGACTATCAGTAAAGGGCACGATATCGGGGAAGGTTTTGCCAGGTAACGGGCAAAAAAAACCCAGCGGTAAGGCTGGGAATTAAGGTAAAACACATACTGTGATAGATTCATGAAGAATCTCAAATTAGCATACACTAAATTATCTTATCAAACCCCCGTATCGACTACGGGGTTTTGGCATTATTTTCACTGAGATGGAGAGTGATCTATTCAGAAGTAGACGTTAACGCCAATATTTAGAGGGCCCAGCGAGATACGAGAGAAGCATCCCAGTGATCGACTTGGTTTTTTTGTTAAGCTCATTCATCATAATTTTTATCAAATGTTCCGAATACTTTCTTATTCACTTTTTTTGGAAAAGTAACATTAGAATTTATGGTTTTTACTGCGGCATGCATTTCGTTGATATTATTTCCATAGTTCATACTAATTTCATAAAAACTGCCATCATTAAGCATAACTCCACTTTCCCTGACGTGGTCTAATTGATTGGTACAGCCTAGTTAAGGATAATTTACTTAACTGAAGAAAAGTCATGACCACTAGAAAGAAATATTCAAAAGAATACAAACTGGATGCAGTGAGTCTGGTAAAAGACCAAAAGTATGGTCAATCGGAAACGGCTAGAAGTCTGGGCATCAATTCCAATATGCTGGGCCGTTGGATAAAGGAATTAGATACGGGCGATGGCTTAGCTTTTAGAGGCAATGGCTAGTTGACGCCAGATCAAGATTAAATCAAAAAACTCAAAGCCCAGGTTAAACGGCTGGAGATGGAGAAAGATATTTAAAAAAAGGCGACGGCCGGAGCGCCGTATCGAAACTTTGCAGCAGAAACGAAGTGCAATATTCGTTCATCACCCAGCATAGGGATACCTATCCAATCAGCCTGCAATGTCAGGTTTTGGGTGTTAATCGTCAGTGTTATTAACACTATCGTCGTCATACTGCGAATAAGCCGATTGATCCAGAGCACGAGGAAATGCTGGAATGCGTCAAGGCAGTTGCGCATGCCAGTGATGATACTTACGGCAGTCGTCGCATGAAAAGAGCACTGAATTGTCTGGGTTACCCGATCAGTCGAAACAAAGCGGAAAAGCTGATGAAAGAAGCCAATGTTGAGGTTCGTCGTCGCAAGAAATTCAAAGTGACGACCAACAGTAATCATAAGCAACCCGTGTTTGAGCACTTGTTCCAACGTCAATTTGAAGTTGGACAGACAGACCAGATCTATGCGGCAGATGTGACTTATATCTGGACACAGGAAGGCTGGTTATACTTGGCTGTAGTGATTGACCTATGCTCAAGAAAAGTCGTTGGCTGGAGCATGAGTTCCCGTATGAAAGTGCGGTTGGTGTGCGATCCATTACAGATGGCCATTTGGCAACGTAGACCGAAAGCTGGGTTGATTCATCACTCAGATCGAGGGTCACAATATGCAAGCAAAGCATTTAAGCAACTGCTCAAGCAGCACAGTATTAAAGGCAGCATGAGCCGTAAAGGTGATTGTTGGGACACTGGGAGTATCATCAAGGTGACTGATAACTTTAGATTGACTCATGCTGGGATTGACGAAATGTCTTTGTGTTGACCTGTCGTCTATAGATTATTAGTCATTCTTTGTCCTCCTGACATTAGTGACTTAATAGGAGCATTG
>CAXMOZ010000156.1:0-5030 GCA_964195315.1 uncultured Acidimicrobiia bacterium
ATAGACATTACCGAATGTGAAAAATGCCAAAGGCATAATGTGAGCATAATCGCCTGCATCACTGACGTTTTTGTCATCAATAAAATACTGGCTCACCTTGAAAAAAAGTATCCTTCATCGGCGCAGACAAAGACTTTACTGCCGCCTATGCGAGCACCCCCACAACAAGATTTCTACTGGGGGGCTTAGCACCATCAAATTTTTTCACTGATCCCGCATTCTTACAAAAAGGATGGAAATCAACATGCCTTCGCAACGCTTAAACGCTTTAGAAAGCTGTTAAGGGACTTGAACTGCCGATCTAGCATGGGAGATGTAGGTGCTTGTTGGGATAATGCCGTTGTTGAACGATTTTTCGGCAGTTTGAAACACGATTGGTTGTTCAAAATAGCGCAACCAACACGAGAACATATGAAGCAAGATGTGGCTGCATATATTAAATATTACAATCAGGAGCGGTTGCATTCGTCGAACGGCGATCAATCACCGATTGAATTTGAAAATTCCTTTAGGAAAGTGTCCGGTTGGACTTGACCAGAACAAACTAACGTCTTATTCTTCGTTGAATCCGGTCTAATTAAATTTAATATTGAGAAAAATATGAAAATTGCAAATAACACTATTCTAATATCCCTCATATTTCTAGCAAGTTTTGCTACGCGGAGCTTCGCCGAGCCGATCGCTGTTCCGGCGCTTGCCCAGGGTGCGCAGTACCGGCTGGCCTTCGTGACCTCGGGCTTCCGTGATGCGACATCGACGAACATTGCGGACTACGATGCTTTTGTGGCGGCCGCGGCCGCGGCCATCCCAGAGCTGGCTACACTCCGCACATCGTGGAAGGTGATCGGCTCCACAGACACGATCGCTGCGCGTGACCACACGGGAACGAATCCTACTAAGAGCGCTGGTGTACCGATCTACCTTATCGATGGCACGAAGGTGGTCGATGACAACGCGGATCTCTGGGACGGAAAGCTCGATAAACCCATCTGTAG
The DNA here is from genome assembly GCA_964195315.1 of uncultured Acidimicrobiia bacterium. Classification (GTDB taxonomy): domain Bacteria; phylum Pseudomonadota; class Gammaproteobacteria. Next base: position 996 of record CAXMOZ010000156.1, read on the forward strand.
AACCGAAACGGGTGCCGATGTATGTAATCCCCACGCGATCGTATGGACAGGCACGAACCAGGATGGAGGGGTAACCCAGGGCGCGGGCTTGGGGGGCAAGGGCAAGAATGGTCATGGCGTAGCGCAGGGAGTGGCCAACAGGTCATATCACGATTGGGTCAAGAATCAAGCGCAGCCGGATTCAATTCAGGGGAAGCGCTTCTACGCATTGTCCGGAATCCTAACAATTCCAGGTCGATAGGCCAAACAAGCGGGTGTACGTCGCCAGCATGATCTGGACAACAGTCGCCTCTTGCAATCTACTCAACAGGTGTTGATTATGCTGAGTTGACTGGTGATAAATTGACGGTTTGAGTTAAAACAAAATCGGCTTTGGGTAAAAAAAGTGAAGGCTAAATGCTGAAATTTGCAATGATCTAGAATACAATTAACATGAGTAAAATCTGCTTGTTGCATCATTTGTAACAAGGATATTTTCTGCCAACCACTCGCATCTGCCAGCTTATGTGACTGAAATCGTATTTCATGGTTATCATCAATATATTTTTCGGCACGAACGTAAATGGAAAAAGTTATTGCAAGAGCAACTATCCCTGCAACCGTTAGCATAAGATAAGTATTGAACGAGGTTAGTGCTTTATTATTTAGCATTGTTTTGCGTAACATTAGGTAAAGCCTCAAAGTACGAGCATTGGGAGAAACCCCCCAATGACTCGTATAAAGAAAAATAAACGCTAATCAACTCCTTACAGAGTAGCCAAAAAGTAGGCTAACGAGCACTATATTCATCAAGGTTATTAGTAGGACCTTGTTTAGTCGCGAATAGAAGTGGTTAATATTGCGCAGTTGATCGCTTCTTAACTCAACGCATAGTTTGTATCAATTAACATTATTATAAGTACCACAGCGTTTGCGCCAGCCTGCTAGCCAGTTTTGTTCGACTTGCTTTTGTGGTGAATTTTTTACACGCCGAGTAAGCATGGTATCGCATGCTTGAGTAAAGGCAAGATGCTGGTTTTTTGTATCGATTTGCATGTTGAGTAATACCTGCAACAAGCCCCAGCCTTGGTTATTGTATTTTTCGGTATCAGAAATACCTTCTCCTTTAAAGTTAACGTAATCAATTAAGGAATACATGCCCAATTCGGTGGCGGTAAGTGCCTGAAATCTTGATTTGACGAGACTTTTAGTTTTTGCATTATCAACTTCAGCTAACATTAGCGGCAAAGAGCGGCGCATACGTTGATGTATAAAGGCAACCTGATGTTCAAACGTTGAGGCTAATAAGATTCTTAGTTCTTGCATTTGTTTACTTTTTTTTGCATCAGTAAAGTCTTGCTTGTTCTGCCATGGGCAATATTGGTTTTGCTGCAACCAATCCGGAATAGCGACGTTTTGTGCTTGTAAATATTGCAACAAGCTTGGAAATGTTTCGGTAAACGGGCTGTCTATGTCTTTCGGAAACCAAATAAAGTGCCCTAAGCCCAAACTGGCAAATGCTTCGCCATTGTTCCAAGCTATTAAATGCTCAGGATTGCTGCCAGTTTCATTTTGATAAATCTTTTCACCTATAGATTGCAGTTGCGCTAGTTTTAGCTCAGGAATGTCGTTTGCTAATGTCAATGACGAGTTTATGAAGGACAATACAATAACGAAAAATAGATAGTTGATGCGGTTCATAGTTAGATGGCGTGTTTGTTGATTATAATGGGTTAACTTTAACCTTGTGTGTTTCATGTAGCAAGGAGATGTTCGAAGAATTGACTGTGATTGAGTAGACATAATAAACTCGCTTATTTTATCCGTTAGTCGTAAATCCTGGGTAACATGTCATTGCACCATCTACAAATAAAGTGGTTCCATTTACATAATCAGATTCATCTGAAGCAGGGTTTATGATAAACAGATTGCTAGCTTGTTTAAAACCATGCCTGATGCTGAGTTATTTGATTCACTGCCTGGCACTGGACCGTGTTTAGCCCCGAGACTTCTAGCCGCTTTGGGAGAAGATAGAGCTAGGTTTAATAGTGCTCAGGAAATACAGAACTATGCCGGACTCTCGCCAGTAACAGAACGAAGCGGTCAAAAGAGTTGGGTTCATTGGCGTTGGCAATGCTCAAAGTTTATAAGACAAAGCTTTATCGAATGGGCGGCAAAAAGTGTGCATCAATCGTATTGGGCAGGTTTATATTATGCGCAGCAAAAAGCCAAAGGTAGCTCTCATCAATCTGCTGTCAGAGCACTAGCATACAAATGGGTGAGAATTTTATACAAGTGCTGGAAAGACAAAATACCTTATGATGAGTCGAAATATTTAAAGGCACTGACAGAGAGAAACTCACCTCTTTTAGCAGCATAAAATACTTGTTGAATGACTCAGGGCATGAAGCCGACTGTCGGTGTTTCAATCAATATGACTGCTGTGCCCTCGATTAGGAGTCATTGCCACATTTTGAGTTGCCGTTCTTGGAAGCGGTCATTCAAGATATACCGGCAGTACCTCACCTCCCAAAATCAGGCTCATAGTTCAGTCGTTTTCTAAGCGCTTGTTTGACATCCTTGAATGCCACTATTCAAGGATGAAGGAAGTGCTGGCGATACAGCAACAACAAAAGTACAAACGGCACCGCCCCGAAACTACCTTACTTTATCAGTTGGTCGAAAGGTACTATCCAGAATTTACCGCCAGCTTAGCCGAGCAAGGCAAACACTTACCCAAATATGTTGAACGTGAGTTTGATGAGTTCTTGCGTTGCGGCCGACTTGAGCACGGCTTTCTACGCGTGGTATGCGGCGACTGCAAACATGAAAAGTTAGTCGCGTTTAGCTGCAAGCGGCGTGGATTTTGCCCAAGTTGTGGGGCCAGAAGAATGGCTGAAAGTGCAGCTTTGTTGGTTGATGATATATTACGGGGCTATCCCATAAGGCAGTGGGTCTTAAGCTTACCCATTCCACTTCGGCTGCTGCTAGCAAGAAACCCAAGTGAATTAAGCAAAGTGATGCAAATCATTCACCGCGCCATTTCCACTCACATTGTTAACAAAGCAGGCTTTACAACTAAACAAGCAAAGACGGGGGCTGTGACACTTATTCAACGCTTTGGCAGCGCTTTGAATCTAAACATCCACTTCCATATGCTGTTTCTTGAAGGCGCAATTAACGAAAATTCATGGGGTGGCACCACCTTCACTCGCATCAAATCACCTTGTCACAACGATATGGTCGAGCTCGTCCACACCATCAGCCATCGCATCGCTAAATATTTAGAGAAAATCGGCCTAGTTCAGCGCGACATGGAAAACAGTTACCTGAATCTGCCAGTGGATGACGAAGATAGTTTGCTGCAGTTGCAGGGTGCCTCTGTCAGCTACCGTATTGCGATTGGGCCACAACAAGGGCAGAAGGTGTTTACGCTACAAACTTTACCTGCGAGCACAGAGGGAGAATATGGACAACTCGCCAATACTTCCGGCTTTTCGCTTCACGCGGGAGTGTTTGCCAATGCCGATGAGCCAGAAAAACTAGAAAGGCTTTGCCGCTACATCAGCCGTCCAGCCATCAGTGAGCAGCGGTTAAGCATGACACAACATGGAAAAGTGCGCTATCAATTGAAGACTCCCTATCGTGACGGCACTACACATGTCTTTTTCAGTCCAGTTGATTTCATTGGTAAACTGACAGCTCTTATTCCACCACCCAGACTCAACCTCACACGATTTTTCGGTGTATTCGCACCTAACAGTAACCTTCGCGCTCAAGTGACCGCATCACAACGAGGAAAAAACAGTCCAAAACTCGTCAATGAAGAAGGTAGGCAATTAGATAAGCCTTATCATGCTAGAGGGATGTCATGGGCGCAGAGATTAAAGCGGGTATTTAATATTGATATTACCGAGTGCGAGAAATGTCAAAACCATAACGTTACTATAATTGCTTGCATCATAGACCCTCTGGTCATTCAAAAGATATTGGTTCATTTAGATCTTACCTATCCAAACTCAGAAAAATTAACACAATTGCCTGACCTACGAGCCC
>CAXMOZ010000157.1:0-3020 GCA_964195315.1 uncultured Acidimicrobiia bacterium
CCCCATTGCAGAACAAACTGGGCTTATTTGCGACATGGGCTGCTGGATATTTGATAGCGCATTCAACCAATTGAATCAATGGGGCTCGCGATTGCCCGATGGATTTCAGTTAAGTATTAACATGTCACCGTTTCAACTTAAAATTAATCCGAACAACTTCGACAACTGGCTCGAACGAATGGAACAGCACAATGTTTCAGGGGAAAAAGTCGTCATCGAAATAACTGAAGGATTACTGCTAAAGAGTGAAAAGGTGGTTGCCGAGCGGCTATTGCAATACCGTGAAGCCGGCGTGCAGGTAGCAATTGATTATTTTGGTACTGGTTATTCGTCATTGTCGTATCTAAAAGAATTCGACATTGATTATTTGAAAATCGATCGGTCGTTTATCTCGAATTTGAAGAACGGTTCAGACGAGCATTCGCTATCGGAGGCAATTGTGGTAATGGCCCACAAGTTGGGGTTAAAAGTAATTGCTGAAGGAGTAGAAACCGAATGCCAGAAATTGTTGTTAAAGCAAATGAACTGCGACTATTGCCAAGGTTATCTCTACTCAAAACCGATACCAACCGCAGAATTTGAAGCCCTATATCTTTATAAAGGTAAAGCAAAGGTCTAAAGGTATTGGGTAGATACTATATTTGATAATTTAAAAGATACTCCTTCCCTCCCTCAGTGATATAAGCCCGGTCAGAATGACAAGGTTATAGCTACAAAATATCAGAAAATTTCCAAATAGTTTTGTTAACCTTTTATGAAAGAATGTCTTCTACTCGCCACTGATTTCCCTTCAAAATTTCATGGCTATATGCTCTTCCTTGTACTTTTAACGGTGTCAGTAGCATTCAGGTTAACACTCCCTAGTGTTCAGATTGACGCTGCGGTATGATAGGACATGCCTTAAATTTGCGCCTTAAAATTAACTTCAGAGGCGTTATCAAAGACCCTTCAAGAACAATGGCTTAACAGCTTGGAAGTAAATAAATTTGACATTAACTATAATGACTTGCGTATCTGCATCCTAATGGCTTGGAATTTCACTAAGGATATTCAGCTATGGGTGTAACAACTACTGAAAAACAGTCGAAAGCCATAGATTCGGGTAAGGATCATGGTTATCTAAAAAACTGCTCTGTGCTGATACTGGATGACGAACCAGGCATTCGGAATTTTTTAGTCAAAGGTTTAAGTAAACACTTGGGTCTGGTCGAATCAGTTGATAGTTTTGAATCGGCCGAAGAGATACGCCAGCGATGTCACTTTGATTTAATTATTGCCGATATCAAGTTGCCTGGAGGCTCAGGAGTCGAGTGGATCCAAAGTCTGAGAGAGCTGGGCTGTAATACGGCTGTTATTTTCATTACTGCACATGGGGATCTAAATATTGCGATCGAAGCGATTCGAGCTAGTGCCGCTGACTTCATCATAAAACCCTTCCGCGTAGATCAAATCCTCACCGCCATCGAACGATGTATTGAGCGCCATTATATCGAACGTGAAAACTTTGTTTTAAAACGACAGGTTGATAAATTGATTGATAACTCCGGTATGGTCGGTGACAGTGAAGCGCTGAACCGCCTTCGTGAGGTTATTAACCGAATTGCTGGAACAGCTTCAACCATATTGATTGAAGGTGAGTCGGGTACTGGCAAAGAGCTAGCAGCCCGCAGCGTTCATCAGCTTAGTGGTCGTTCTGGTGTGTTTGTGCCAGTTAACTGTGGCGCTATTTCCGCTGATTTGTTGGAGAGTGAACTTTTTGGTCATGTTAAAGGTTCGTTCACTGGTGCTCACCAATCTCGTGAGGGATTATTTAGTCATGCCAACGGTGGGACTTTATTTCTTGACGAAATTAGTGAAATGCCACTGCCAATGCAGGCACATTTATTAAGGGTATTGGAGGAGAGAGTGGTTCGTCCTGTCGGTTCGAATAAAGAAACGCCTGTCGATGTTCGAATTATTGCCGCAACTAACCGTGACTTAAAAATGCAGGTCAGTGAGGGTGGTTTTCGGCAAGACTTATATTTTCGACTGAATGTTCTAAATTTACAAATTCCACCTCTATGCGACCGAATCGACGACCTTAAGGATTTATCGCAACATTTTATCGACAAGATTTCTGCTAGTCTTGGCATTAAAACCGCTGTTATCACCTCGAACGAATTATCACGTCTGGCAGAGTACGAATGGCCTGGTAATATAAGGGAACTAAAAAACGTAATTGAACGCAGTCTTTTACTGAATATGTTACCCAGTGCTTGTCTTGGTAATGACAGCCGTGATGTTTTGGTAAAAGATGATCATCTAAACCTCGAACTGGCTCATGTGGAGCGACAACATATTGAAAAAATACTCGAAAACGAGAATGGCAATAAATCGGCGGCAGCTCGTATTCTTGGTGTGTCACGTCGTACTCTGGAGCGTAAAGTATCCCTCTGGGAGAGCCTTGCTTAGGTTTCTGGCATGTTTCTGATTACCAATGTGGTTCGAAAGATCCGCAACACGGTTCGTTACAAACTACTGGTACTCGTGCTCTTTCCTATTTTGTTGGTCATGCCGATTGCCTTGGTATTAGCCATTTACTGGGGTGCAAACTTTAGTTACAACCAACTCTATATCAAGGTCAATACGGACTTATCGGTTGCGCATAACGTTTTTGATCGCCTGAAACGTGATTACTTAAATTCACTCAGCAAGACAGCCGAATCCTACAAGTTCCGTTCTCAGCTATCTAGTGATAATTCCACTTCTCAACAAGATCAAATCAAACAGCTTAAGCGTCTGAACTCTTTTTCATATATCCATTTACTGGATAAATTTGGTCAGGTAAATATTCAAAATATGGACGTTGCGAAACGCCAACCCCGTCAGTCGAAAGCACTTGATCGAGCCAAGTTAGGCGAGCCATCGTCCGGGGTCGAAATATTTAGTGCTGATGAACTGCGAGCTGAAGGCCTTGCAGATCAGGTCAATTTGCCCTTAATTGAAACAGCTCGAGCTAGATCGACCACAAAGACAGTTGA
>CAXMOZ010000158.1:0-20511 GCA_964195315.1 uncultured Acidimicrobiia bacterium
GTACTTTTCTTAGTCGTCCAGAGAGCTTATAAGTCGAATCATTAGACGCCTTTAGTATGCGTATAATATATATTATGTAAAGTTAGTCCTATAAATTCGCTAAATGCCCGTATTTAATGGACGACTACTCATATTTGTGAATAAGAAATCAGGCATCTATCTTGACTAGTGGTGAATTAAAAAAATATTTGTTTAGAAGGCTCTACAGCGCACTGACGACTGAGATCTCTTTACTTTAAAAAGGAGTTTGCACAACTTAATTCATCTAGGACAGAATTTAAACTACTAGAAGTAATGGGCTTGCCTGCTGCCGATACCAAAGGCGCTAATGCCATGGGTCGCTCAAACAGTACTTATCAAAGAAAATCGATCAGTTTTGACATGAACTATTTTGAACAATTGGCACGCCACATAGAAAACGCTCTAATGCTAGTGCTGAAATTAATCCAGAGGAATTTTATCCACCCGTAAAAAAACATAAGGGTAAATCAAAGACCTTTTGATGGTCGATTCAGATTTATGAGAAGCGCTTCAGGAATATTTAAAGCACCTTTGAATAAGGCAATTAAACCCTGGCTGACAGGTTAGCTATTCGTTACTAAGAAAGGAGGCCCTTACTCCAACATTAATCTACGAAGAACCACCTGAAGAACAAATTAGTGAAGCCCTGAGGAGTTATAGGTAACTCACAAGACTTAGTCGGGTACTAGACTGCATTGGAAAAAAGAAAAATTCCTGAGCAATAATTTGTGTACGGGATGTGTCAAACTTTCAGTTATCTTCGGGACAAGCCCATGATATTGCGGTATAGCAAATAGTCAGTCATGACGACTTTTGAGAGCATAGACGTGAACCTAAACGTATTAACTTTATTACCCCAATTAAAATCCACACCGTCCAAAAATGTCCGCCCTCAATCGTAAGTACATTGGTAGAGATTTTCGCGCTATCGATGGATTGATGTCCGAGTAATAGTGATACGTATTTTAATGGGCGGCCATACAATAACAAATGAATCACAAACGAATGCCTAAACGTGTAATTACTGATGTTAAAAGGTGCACCCCTACCCTTTCGACTAATGCATTGATATGCTGATCGACGGTTTTTCTGTCAATTGGCATTAAAAATTGACTCAATTTGACTTTTAAAAAAGCTCCATCTTTTGACAAAAAACTTTTATAGCATTCAATAACTTCGTAATCTAATCGGATTATCAAATAATTAGAACCTGGAATGATCTCTAATATTGAGTATTTTGATCCAGAGATGGCCCGACAAATCGCAGCTATTATAACGATTAGTAACGATAGGTATTTATGAAAGATTCTGTAGGCAGAGTAATAAAATAATAAACCACAGTTTGCCCCCCTATGGTTTTTTTGAATCTAGGTCATAACCATTCCGCCATCCACGTAAAGAGTCTGGCTAGTCATAAAACCCGACCAATCGGACGCAAGTAACAACACTGGACCAGTGACGTCTTGGGGCGTCGCAATCCGACCGAGCGGTGTTTGCGCGATAATGGCCTCTTTCACGGCTTCTTTTGTGTACGACTAGCATCGGTTGGATAGACAAGCCCTGGCGCCACTATGTTGACCCGCACGCCCAGCGGTCCCAATTCCATAGCGAGATTACGTGCATAACCGATGAGTGCAGCTTTTGCAGTGGTGCAATCGTGATACGGCACGGATGGACGGGCCACCAGATTAGTAGCGATGTTAATAATAGAACCTTTAGCATGGGTTAACATGGAAGGCAAAACCGCTTGCGCTAAGCTTTGCGCTGCCTTCACTGACCCATCAATCTGGGATTGATAGTCAGACCAGTCTAGCTGCCAATGCATTTTTCGCAGCTCTGGATCAAAAATATAAGGGCGAAAGGCGTTGTTGACCAAGACATCAATTTTACCGAACTCATCCAAAGTCTGCTTGATTAGCCGATCAACTGCCGGTCGCTCAGTCACATCGGCCTTTAGAGCCAATGCGACGCCACCCAACGCTTCACAGGCTGATACTGTGGCATTAGCAGCCGCTTCGTTCTGTAGATAATTGACAATGACAGCTGCGCCTTCAGCCGCAAAGGCCTTTGCGATCGCGGCACCGATGCCACGACTGGCACCGGTAACGAGGACTGTTTTACCTACAAAATTCACAACCGTTACTCTGGAATTAGATCGGACTTTACGATTTGGCTCATATCCAGCCGCGAGTCAATCAAACCATGTGATAGGTAGGCATCAGCGCCTTGCTGCAACACATCCAAATCGAAATGACCGAGCCCTTGAGCCTGTGTTGTCTGCGACTGGGCAGAGATGTTTCTGATCTTAATAATATCCAGATTGATGGCCTCGTCGCGACCGTTGATCGCGCGGCTGACTGCGGTTTTGGCGGATTCTTTTGGCTCGGTGATCATCCAGTTGGCGCTATCGCGATAGGCCGTTAGGAAGCGAGGTAGCAACGGCTGGTTGGCGTTGTAGTATGCCTGTGTGACGACAAACATGTCGCTAGGTACGTTCAAGCCATCCTTAACGTTTATGACGTTGACGTCACCCAAGCCTTTTAGCTTGCCTACATAAAGCCCAGTGTCTGTTGCGGCAGTGGCGTCTACTTGGCCCTGGATAACGGGGCCAAAGTTTAACAGACCAGTCACTTGGATCCCCTTCCACATTATTAATATACAAAGAACCGGCAGAAAAGCAAATTAGTGAAAATTTTAAAGAGAAATGGAAAATTATAGTCAAAGATTAACCATTGGTGATACCACCCTACCCTGCTTAGCACTTTAATTCAGAAAGAGTTTTGTTACCGAACTTATGTGGATATGTGAATATTTGCAAACTGCAAACTAATTACTATTTAGGTTTGCAATTTGAATATAGCGTCACATAAATTAAACAGTTACTAGGGTAAATAAATAACGACTGCGATTCAATCAGGCCATATAAATAGTGGAATAGCAGGTCCAAATACTGTCAATTCCTGCATCAAAATCTGCGCAATATGAAAGTGGCATGATAATTGAAAAGATAAATTTGTTTTCATCAAGATCGATTTATTATGGAGTGTTTTAAAAAATTTCACATAGGCCTGTTGCTGATTCTGCTGTCGTTCAACGCAGAAGCAACTCCATTTAACAGCTGTCCGTCTAAAGCCTTTTTGATTCAGGACTCTGTTGCACAGATGTACAGGGTCAATCTAGTGACTGGTAACTACAATTTATTATCTAGTGACCTTAGAACCAACAATAAAGTCAATGCTGTTGGCTTTAACTTTCATGAAAACTATATTTATGGATGGGGTTATGAATGGGGGACGGTCGTAAGAATTGGCAGCGACTTTCAGGCTGAACCACTAATGGTTTCCAACAAGCCAGATACCAACTTCTATGTTGGCGATGTCGGATTGAGCGAAAATACCCACTACGTGTATCGCAAAGGCAGTTCTTTTGGACTCTACAAAATATCACTTGATGAAAGTGATATAGACTTTCTTGACGCAAAGCGAATAATCGATGGTGCATCTCTTTCGTTATCAATTTTTGACTTTGCTTTTCATCCGACCAATGGATTTGCTTACTCGGTCGACAAGAACGGTATCCTTTTCCGTATTAATGTAAATAACGGCAGTTCAACTTCGCTCGGCAATGTTGGGATAACAGGTACCTTTGGTGCAGTTTACTTTGATGTTAATGGCAATTTCTACATCAGTCGAAACCAGGATGGTCAAATTTTTCGGATTGATATAGCCGCTGTTACACCCTCAGCAGAGGTGTTCGCCTATGGACCCAGTTCAGGCAATAATGACGGTGCTCGCTGTGCTATAGCGCCAATAGTCGATGACAGCGAACCTCCAATCACAGACTTTGGTGATGCACCAGATTCCTATCGAACAAGCCTGAGCAATAATGGTGCGCGTCATGGCGTTAGCGATGATATCTATCTGGGTAACACTGTTGATGCAGAGTACGATGCTTATGTGTACCCACTCACAGAAGAATCAACGTCTAATGATGAAGATGGCATTAATTTTATCAGCGGTTTTGAGGCTGGTTTAGATAGTCTGTTACAGGTGACAGTAAAGGGTGCTGGATATCTGAATATTTGGGTTGACTGGGATCAGAATGGACAATTCGATTTCGACGAACAGCTCGTTTATGACCGCACTATGGACACTGGAACGGAAACATTTTTGGCCGAAACACCATTCGATGTAGAACCGGGAACAACCTGGGCTAGAGTGCGCTATAGCTCAACACTCGGAGTTTCTGCGAAGGGTGGTGTAGCATACGGGGAGGTTGAAGATTATCAGATTCTGGTTCTCAACCCTGGATTCAGTTTAGTCAGCAATAATCCATATTTTCTGGCGTTTGAAGACAAGTGGCCAGGGAAAGGCGACTATGACTTTAACGATGTTGTGATCCAGCTGGACTCTTCCTTGATCGTCAACGTTGATAATCAAGTGAAGCAATTAAAGCTAGAGGGTGAGCTAAAAGCTATGGGGGCTTCATACCGCAATGGATTCGCTATCCAGCTAGACGGAATCACCAATAGTGATATAGATCAGGCCATGATCCGCTTTGAAATTAATGGCGAGGCTTCCAATGTTGCTCTATTGGAACAAGGTACCGCTTATGCTGTGTTGAAAATCAGTGATGACTTACGGGCGCAGGTTAAACCAGATAATGCCTGCTGGTACTACAAGACAGAGCCTGAATGCAGTTCATCACCGACTTTCAATCCGTTTATTTTTGCTACGCCAGATACAGAGCATGGATCAATTTTCTACGAAAACCAAGGTCGAGGTTTGGAAATTCACTTGAAAAAAAAACCACCTACGTCGTTGGTGAATGAGGTGTATTTTGGTTTGTCAGATGATGCTTCTGACCCCGATGCTAGTCTTTATTATCAGACCAACAATGGTGTTCCGTGGGGTATAGCAATCAATATTGGCGAGTCTGAAAACTGGTTCCATCCTTATAAATGGGTGAGTATTTTAAAGGCTTACCCAAAGTTTGAAGATTACGCCACCAGTAATGGTGTTGTAAATCCAGCCTGGTTTCAAAACAATAACGCTGCTTTGGCAAAAACTTATCATTACTAGAGGTGAATGAAATGAAAATAAGTGCAATTTATCTGATGTTGTTATTTCTTTGTTCCTGTGGGCAGGATAGCAATGATTCTGGTTCCGGTTCTGACGTTGGAACTGGCACCCCAAATATAGAGGATATTGATGTTTCTCGGGATTTTGTGCTTATTGGAGGAGAAACCCTAACCGTCACTGTTCTAGATGAGGCACCCACTATTGAGAGGAGCTACTTGAATATTTGCAGTGACTTTAACGATCTCAATGGAGAACACAGTGTGAGCAATGAAAGTTGCCTGCTGAGAACATCTTTGCAAGGTCATCATAGCCCATTCAAAATCGTTATCAGTAGTAACCAGCAAGAATTCATTGCCCAGATATGGCCACTAAGTAACGGCACTCTGCCCGTTAATCACCGATGGTCCAGAGCGGATCATGTCAATGACTGGCAAATTACTCTGTACTGAAAATTGCATCACTGACTTACTAAAGCTCATTAACTAAGACTCGATAGAATTGTGAGGAAGCGAACTATGGCTGATTACTTGATTACCGGTGGCTGCGGATTTATCGGCGCCCATCTCGCTAATAACCTAGTTGAGGAAGGTCATAGTGTCCGCGTGCTGGATAATCTTTGCACAGGTAATGAAGACGCCATCAGCGAAGAATACGAATTAGTCGTGGGTGATGTGATGGACAGTGGTCTGGTCCATCAATGCATGAAAGGGATGGATGGATGTTTTCACCTCGCGGCTGTAGTCCCAACGAAAAAGTTCACGGTCAATTCGATAGGTATGCATCAAACTAACCTGTGTGGCTCTATCAATGTTCTAGATGCGGCATGCAAAGAAAAAACAGCAGTAGTTTATGCTTCTTCGTCAGCTGTTTACGGTGACAATGCAGAGCTACTCTTGAAAGAACAAGATAAGTTGTGTCCTTTGACAGCTTATGGTGCTGACAAAGTGGCTTTCGAACTGCATGCCAGGGTCGCGGCTATGGCCCATTGTCTGCCTATTACTGGGTTACGATTTTTTAACGTCTACGGACCCGGGCAATCTCCAGCATTGCCGGACTCTGGTGTGGTATCGGTGTTCGTTGATCACCTGCTCCGAGATAGAGCAGTACATATTTATGGCGATGGGCAACAGATCCGAGACTTTACCTACGTCGGAGATGCAGTCCGTTTTCTGCGCAAAGCAATGGATAAGGTTGGAACTGGCCCGCTCATTTATAACGTTTGTACTGGTCAATCAGTCTCTATCAATCAGTTGGTCCAGTCGGCAATGTCAATTCTCAACGTCAATTTGCCAATCTTGCATGAGCCATCCCGAAAAGGAGATACTCGTGGATTTGTGGGTGATCCTTCATTAGCTGAAAAATACCTTCGGACATCGGCGCGCTATCGACTGGCTGAAGGGCTTTACAAGTACATCAAGCATGAGCTGGCATTGAATCGCATCATTGATCATGCCGCAATGCCGATTCAAATACCTTCCCAAGCTTGCTTTTTACGGTAAATGGTTGAAGGGCTGACATCGAGTAAACCAGCAGCTTTTGGAATATTGCCGCGACACACTTCGATAGCCTGTTCAATGGTTTCACGCTCTACTGTCGCTAATGGACGTATAGGCTGTTCTGTACCGGGTTGATCATTTGATTGCGATTGATTCGTTACAAGCTGGGGTAGTGGCTGCTCGCCCAATGCCAGGTCAAGCGGTGGAGGCAGATGACTACTATGAACCTCTCTATTGTTATGCAATACCACGATGTTTCGGATAACATTTTGCAATTGGCGTACGTTTCCGGGCCAGTTATAGCGCCTTAGAATAACCTCTACAGCTGGGCTAAAGGCTCGGAAAGGTTTTCCTTCTTCTTCGGCATAACTGAGTAAAAAATGTTTGGCGATCGCCATTATATCCTCACCACGCTCGTGAAGTGCTGGCATCTTAATGGGAACGACATGCAATCGGTAATATAGATCTTCCCGCAGGCGCCCTTCCGTGACGGCCTCTAATGGGTCACGGTTAGTGGCACTGACGAAGCGCACATCAACCTGTATCTCGGTATTGCTGCCTACCTTGTTAAATCGTCCGGTCTGGATAAATCGCAACAATTTTGTTTGCAGGTCAATGTCCATTTCACCGATTTCATCCAGAAAAAGCGTGCCTCCATCAGACTTCAAGGCTGCGCCCTGGCGATCAGTGGCAGCCCCAGTGAAAGCGCCTTTCTTGTGGCCGAAAATTTCACTTTCCATTAAGTCTCTGGGAATAGCCCCACAGTTGAGGGCAACGAAAGGTTTATCAGCACGATTACTCTGATTGTGAATGGCAGCAGCACAGACTTCTTTTCCGGTACCACTTTCCCCTGTAATAAAGACCGAGGCCTTGCTCGGTGCGGCTGCATCAATAATGCGATAAACCGCTTGCATAGGCATGCTCGAACCAATAAAGCCGTGGTAGGAATTGCGCTCAAAATTACTTTGGTAGTCATCAACCAAGTTCTGTAATCGTCTTTTCTCAAGCAGGTTCCTGACAGAGGTGCGAAGCCGATCTGCAGTCACTGGCTTCTCGAGGAAGTCCTCTGCCCCATGACGCATCACTTCAACTGCTACATCCACTGAGCTGTGTCCAGTAATGATGATCACAGCACAGGGGAATTGTTGCTCGCGTATCCACTTCATTACTTCCAGACCATCCCCATCGGGTAGTTTTAAATCAAGCAGAATAAGGTCGGGTGGCCTTTTTTCAATTGCAGCCCTGGCGCCTGCAACTGTTGTTGCAAGGCTAGTATGGATCGATTCTGATACTAAATACTCGGTCAATAATCTGGCCTGAGGGGCAGAATCTTCCACCAGAAGAACGTGGGGGGTTTCGCTCATATTGGATTCTTCATTGCAGTGGTCAAAGGAAATAGTTTACTTAAATAACGGCTAATTCGGTAATTACAAATTTTCTACTTAGGTTTTGGTTGACGCGACTTGCAAATATCGCTTCAAGACTAAACGCAAATTGCAACGCATTCTGGAAAATATGGCCCTATAAAGGCTGAATTACAGACTGAAAACGCTGGCACGGTAGTTGCATTACCTTATTTAAGTGTAACAAAAGAAGCTAATATTATAGGTTGCCCAGTTAGAAATCCACTTAGGAGAAACAAGTATGAGTAATGATCTATTGGTTGAAGGTGATACCGGTAACTGGGTATTGGACAACAACAATACATTACTGATTTATATTCCAACGTATTTGGATGCCAATGAAGCAGTTTCTTTTCGACGGGCCTTTGAGTGTTTTTGTGAATCGGCTCAACCACCGTCCAAAGCAACGCTGGACTTTTCTAGAACTAGGTTTCTCGATAGTGGTGGGATAGGTGCTTTGGCCAACATAATCAAGATGTCGAAAATTAATGGCATAGAACTTACAGTAAGCAAAATCACAACTCTAGTTTACTCAGTTCTAAAAATGACAAAATTAGACAGTTTGCTGCGCATAGATATAACCGAAGTTGTTGTTCATGAGAGCGTTATCGAAGCTTTAGGTTAATTCGATTTAGCCCGTATAGGTAAAGGGTTTTTTATTAGTTTAGGAGATTTGTTATGAGCATTGCTCAGTTAGTTGAAAGCGGCGCAGCTTTCCATATATTCCAGCATTGTAATACTGAGACGATTGAAATGACGAAAGAATTTACAGTTGTCGAAGCAGTCCCGTTTCAAAAAAACTTTAGTTTGGTCTGTGAAAGAACTCTTCCACCACCTCCACTCAAGGTGAGCCTGGATTTCTCTAAAACAAGCTTTATTGATAGTAGTGGAATTGGTGCGCTGATGAGTATTGTAAAGATGGCAAAAAATGCTGGTATTACGCTAGCTATCTGCGGTCTAACTCCGCAGGTGAACACAGTTTTTACCATGACTGGACTGGACCGTGTGCTCAAAATAGAATCTGAAGAGACATCGGATGGTTTATCTGCCAATGATAAATCATCCCACCTACCGGTCACTCATGCATCAATTCGATCCCGCACTAAGCGAGTTATCGATGTGCTGGGGGCAATAGTAGGTTTGACAATGACTGGGCTGCTGTTTATTCCCATCGCAATCGCGATTAGAAGCGACGGCCCTGGCTCCTTATTCTTTTGTCAAACGCGCTGTGGATGGATGGGACGAGAGTTTAAACTTTGGAAGTTTCGTTCCATGGTACCTGACGCCGAAGCACTCAAGCACGAAGTTAAGAATGAAGCTCAAGGTGCCATTTTTAAAGCAAAGCATGACCCGAGAATCACTAAGATTGGTCATTTTTTAAGACGTACCAGCCTTGATGAATTACCCCAGTTCTGGAATGTACTACTGGGCTCCATGAGTCTAGTGGGAACTCGACCACCCACCGCAGATGAAATCGATCAATACGCTGTACCAGAGTGGCGCCGATTAGACGTAAAACCCGGCATTACCGGAGAGTGGCAGGTGCATGGACGCTCGTCGATCAAGGACTTTGAAGATGTTATCCGTCTGGATCTAAGATATCAGAGAAATTGGGGTTTGCTCCATGACATTAAGCTAATGTTCAAGACAGTGGCAGTGGTTTTCAGTAAAGATAGCGGTGCGATGTAAAATTTGGCTATGCATTTTATTGGCCCAGCCTCCTAGATAAAATAAGTATTTATATACCAAGCATACGTTTCGATATTAACTCAAAACATTAGAGACTAAATTGCATGAACACTATTTCAGAACCTGACCACCTGGCTCGACTTGAGTCAGAAAGTATTCACATCATTCGAGAGGTGGCTAACGAATTTCTCAATCCAGTGATGCTTTACTCCGCCAGCAAAGACTCTGCCGTAATGTTGCACCTGGCAAGGAAATGATTCGCTTTCGCGATGAAACAGCCAAACGGCTCGGGCTTGGTTTAATCGTTAACATCAATCAGGACGGTGTAGATCGTGGGATTGGTCCAGTCACCCACGGATCGAAATTACATACCGATGTAATGAAAACCCAAGGTTTCAAACAGGCATTGAATAAACATAGTTTTGATGCAGCCTTCGGTGGCGTGCGTCGCCAAACTAATAGTCGATGCTGGACTAATTGTCCTTGCATCATGTATTTCTCCTTTTAGATCAGAATGTTAAATGGCCAGAGAATTGATGGGTGATGATGAATTAGTTGAAGTTTCGTTGATACAACATTAGAAATTTGTGAGCAACGCGATCCCAAAGGCCTGTATAAAAAGACACGGGTGGGCGGGTTAAAAAACTTTACCGGAATCGATTCTGACTACGAGTCGCCCGAAAACGCCGAGGTTATATTAAAAAGTGGTGAGTTAGATGCCGATACGCTGGCCGATGAACTGGTCGAATATTTGGTGTTGAAGGGCAAACAATCACAACCAATCTAAACTTAGCAAACGCATCCGATCAACGATTGATCGGATGCGTGTAATCTAAGCCAGTTTACTCGGACTTCTGTTGGCATTACACACTAATGCCGAAAAATGACATATTATTAGAACTCGCTTCAAACTTGACCTTGAGGATATCAATGGCAAGAATATGCTTTGCAACTTTTAATTGGAACTGGGTTTTGCGAAAACTACCTAGGTTAAGACCCACTGTAACCATTGATAACATTACTACAGCAAACCTTTCCAGGTCATGGCGCAATTAGTACATTAGTCACACACAACTATTACTCAGGAGTTTGGGAATGAAAATACAGCTACAATTACTTAAGGTTTTTCTATTGTGTTCTCTCGTGTTGACAGGGTCTCTGGTAAAAGCAGAAACACTCAATTACTCTTTTGGCATTGTGCCTCAGCAGTCGGCCGATAAACTGGCCAGGTTATGGGGACCTATTCTTAGACAAATCGGCGAAGATACTGGCCTCAAAGTGAATTTCAAAACAGCACCCGACATACCCACCTTTGAGAAACGCCTGGCTGCGGGTGAATATGACTTCGCTTATATGAATCCCTACCATTACACTGTTTTCAATCGAACTAATGGCTATCAAGCACTGGCTAAAGCCAAAGACAAGCGAATCAAGGGGATTTTGGTAGTCCGTAAGGACAGTGCAATTAAGCAGGTCGCTGACCTCGTCGATGGAAGCACCCTCGCCTTTCCAGCACCTGCGGCATTCGCTGCCAGCATACTCAGCCAATCCAACTTAAATGTATCGGGCGTTAAGTACACACCTAAATATGTCTCATCGCACGACTCGGTCTACCGAACCGTGGCAAAAGGTTTATACCCAGCAGGGGGCGGCATAGTCCGTACCCTCAATAATGTCGCACCTGAAATTCGAGATCAATTACGCGTGTTATGGACTAGCCAGAGTTATACTCCTCACGCAATCGCAGTTCACCCTAGAGTCAGAAAAAACAAAGCCCTGAGCTTACAGCAGGCGTTTGTGAGGCTAGATCAACAGACTGCAGGCGCGATTTTGCTAAATGGCATTAAGATCAAGGGTTTTGAAATGGCCCGGGATAGTGACTGGGATGATGTGCGTGGTCTGAAACTGAAAGAACTCTTAAATATGTAGGCATTCCATTGAATTTTCGCGTTAAGACAATACTGGGTATCGCCCTGATCGAATCCGTGCTGCTAATAATATTGGTGCTTAGTAGCCTGGATTTCTTGCGTACCTCCAACGAGGAACAATTAGCCCAGCGCGCAGCAACCACGTCACAGCTGTTCACTAGTGCTACCAAAAGCGCTGTTTTGGCTACAGATCTCGCCACCCTGGAGAGTCTTGTAGAGAGCATCCTAACCAACCCGGAGGTAGTCTACGTTCGAATTTATGGCGATGAACTGGTGCTGGCAGAAGGAGGCCCATCAGAATTTTTAACCGGCAGGCGATCTCCTGACAGTAACCTGGAATCGGTTACAGATGGCGTTTACGATGTGTCATCGCAGATTGAAGAAGCGGACATTGTCTATGGCACGATTGAACTCGGACTATCGACTCAATCTATTCAAAGTGTATTATCAGAGGCCAAACAGTGGGCCATCAGCATTGCATTACTGGAAGTATTCCTGGTGGCTATCTTTTCCTGGATACTCGGCACCTACCTGTCCCGCTATCTGATCAAGCTGCAGGAAGCCTCTAAAACCATTGAGGAATTGGGCCCGGGCTATCAACTGACGGTTACTGGTCAGGACGAAATCGCCGACGTAGCCAGGGCCTTCAATACCATGTCCTTCAGCCTGCAGAGAACCTACTTAGAATTGAAAGACAGTCTAGCCTCTCGAGAACAAACGCTGATAAGCCTGGAGAACAACATAGCCAAGAATCAGGCCATACTCTATGCCTCTCTCGACGCAATCATCATCATTGACCAAAAAGGCGTGGTGATCGACTACAACAAGGCAGCTGAATCTTTATTTGGCTGGCAATTCGACGAGATCGTTGGCAAATATATGGCAGATTACATTATCCCATCAGAAATGCGTGCGGCCCACCTCAGAGGCATGCAGCACTATCTCACTAAGGGTGAAGGTCCGTTACTTAACATCCGAGTTCAACTGCCGGCATTGCACAAGGATGGTCGACAGTTTCCAATCGAGGTTGCTATCTGTCCGAACGATATTCAAGGTGGCAAGATTTTCACCGCATTTATACGAGACATCAGAAAAGAACTAGAAAATGAAACTGAAATGCGCTTGATTGGGAGTGCTTTTCAAGCCAGTGAAGCTATGTTCATCACCGATAAAGATGCCAACATCATTCGAGTGAACCAGGCATTCACCAGAATCAGTGGCTACCAGGAGAAGGAGGCGCTTGGTCGCAAGGCAAACCTTTTGGCTTCAGGACATCATGAAAAGGCCTTCTACCAGAAAATGTGGACAACCCTGCTCGAGCGGGGTCAATGGAAAGGCGAAATAGTCAACCGACGCAAAAGTGGTGAGGTATTTCCCGAACTCCTTAGCATCACTGCAGTCAGAGACAAGCAAGGGCAGATCACCCACTATGTCGCTCACTTGACAGACATCAGCGAACAAAAAGCTAACGAAGCCCAGTTACTCGTCGCTATCAAGCAAGCGCGTCAGGCTGACCAGTCCAAGAACCGATTCCTCGCTGTCATGAGTCACGAAATCCGTACTCCTATGAACGCTGTGCTGGGCATTCTCGGCTTGTTACGCGATACCCCACTAGACTCGAACCAAAAGGATTTAACTAAAATCGGTCGGGAATCCGGCGAAATGCTGCTGACGATCATCAACGATATTCTGGATTTTTCGAAAATGGAGGCCAACAAACTGGAGCTAGAATTAAACAACTTTGATCTTCATCGATTGCTAAACCAAAGCATGGAATTACTAAGCACTAGAGCTCAGCAAAATGACCTGAAGATGAGCGTCATTCTGGCTGAAAACTTACCCCACTTTGGGTATGGAGATTCGAGCCGACTGCTGCAAGTACTGGTCAACCTCATCAACAATGCTTGTAAATTCACTGCGGGCGGCAGTGTCACGCTTCACGCCAGCGCTACATTATTATCAGATAGACAATTTAAATTGTATTGTGAAGTCGAGGACACCGGCATCGGTATCCCGACTGACCGTCAGGATGAACTGTTTGATGAATTTTCGATGATAGATCAGAGTCATTCCCGTGCGTACGAAGGGACGGGCCTCGGATTGGCCATCTGCAAACGTCTAGTATCGCTAATGGGTGGCCAAATTTCGGTTCAAAGCCTACCCGACCTCGGTAGTCGCTTTTGCTTTCATATCATCATGGAAACTGCCGAGACTGATTATATTGAACTGACACAGGAACTAAAACCCTTTGAGTTTCCGAGTCCCGATACCCGAATTTTGCTGGCTGAAGACAATCCCGCTAACCAGCGTGTTATCTGTGCAATATTGCGCTTTGCCGGGCTTCAGGTAGACCTTGCCGGCAATGGCCAGGAAGCGATCGAAGCGGTTACTAAACTGCCCTACGATATCGTCTTGATGGATATTTCTATGCCACTTATGGATGGTATGAAAGCAACCCGTACCATCCGCAAAATGAAGGGCATTAATAAAAAGATTCCTATCGTCGCTCTAACCGCCCACGCACTTAAAGGAGACCGTGAGCGATTTATCGCCAGTGGTATGAATGACTACCTCACCAAACCCATCGACAAGAATGCTGTCCTAAGATGTATTTATCGCTGGACCAGTAAAAAATTTGATCAGGAAAAAAACATCTACAATCAGTCAGTTGATACCGCATCACTGAAAACTGACAATTCTTCAATCAATTATTTTGATGAAGCAGTATTACAGCAGTTGGTTCACGACACCTCACCAGACATCGTTTCAGAATTGTTGTTGGGTTATATCGAAGACACACACGAACGATTGCGACAAATAAAAATTGCTGTCAGCCAGACCGATGCCAGAAAGCTCGAACTCGAAGTTCATAGTCTGGGCAGTAGCGCTGGGGCGCACAGTAATATTGCACTGCTTGATCTGGCTCGCCATATTGAAGGTTTGTGCCGGCAAGAGGAATTTGAGAGCGCCATGCTGCAGGTTCCAGAACTCATAGTTCTTGCTGAAGAATCATTAAGGCAATTGAAGCAACGCAACGCAGCAGGCTTTAAGCCGTAAAGCACTAACATGACATTTTTTGGTGTTATGTTAGTGCTTGCCTGTATCGATTGAGGTCGACGCCATAATTCTAAAATAGCTTGCGGCATCCACTACAAAGAAGGCGATCCTTTCTGTGGTGAATTTTCAATTGAGCTGAATCACCTTTTTTATTACAAATAGGCCAGAACTGGCAAGTCCACTATTGATGGCGCGATTACTGCAAATTTATATCAGGAGAATTAATTATTTAATTTTAAACAAAGTAAATTAGGGAGTCATCAAATGTTCTTTAAATCAGAGCCCAAAAAAGTACTTGTCATCGATGATGACCCCAGCCTGCTGCGTCAACTTCGATTTCGTCTGGTAAATAGCGATAAACTAAATGTTATAGAGGCTGAAAGTGGAGAAAGAAGGCTCGAAAAGATAGCCACTAATGACTTTAACCTCATCATCCTCGACTGGATGCTGCCGGACATGCAAGGTATTGATGTTTTGACTGAGTTAAAAAGCTGCGAATCGACAAAAGATATCCCAGTACTAATGCTAACGGGCCGCAATAAACTGGGAGAAGTAGAAGATGCTTTCAGTCGAGGTACGGATGGCTACTTGACCAAACCCTTTGAATTAGGAAAGCTTGGCAGTAAGGTCTTAGAAATGCTGGCCTGATTTGCAAAATTCATCCCACTGTGTGACCGGGTGAATTGCAAGTTGCAACAAAGATAACTTTCAATTCGAGATTTAGGCGCATTTTAAAGAGTGCCCGCTGCAAGTTAACTAAGTTATAAAGCTCAAACTATTTCAAAAGCCTTTATTTTTCGATACATAATCAGGTGATTCAGGCCGTCGCTACTGACGTAATCCACCAGGTCCATCCATTGCCGCATTATCCACCAACCACGGCGGAACCTTTGACAGCGTTTTACCCTTATCCGATACCTCAATGCAGATTGTTTGATCTCGCAGGGTCCAATTTAGCGTCACCTTATGACCGGATTGTTTATCGTAGGCATGGATAATCGCATTGTTGAGCGCATCGGTAACGGCCGTCTGTACCTGGTAGCTGGCCATTTCGTTCATACCATTTTCACAGCAAAGCGCGTTAATGCGCGTACCGAGGACAGCAACACAGCCCAGGCGACTGTCTATTTCCAATAACATGAGTTGAACACCTGTCATTCTTATCTCCATTATCAGCGGTAGCTTTTGATATCTTTAATCATCATGCTGGTAGTTCGATCGCTAGCATGGAAGCATCATCGTTTAAGTTGGAGTCATTTTCTGCAGAACTATGCCAGTTAGCTAGCCTGAATTTAACCTGCTCAACCGTTTCTTGTAACGACTGTGATCGACAATCCGTCAGACATTCAGCCAGCCTCTGTTCACCAAAATACTCCTTGGTGGGATTCATAGCCTCGGTAATTCCGTCTGAATAGACTAGCAAACGGTCTCCAGGATGCAACAGGAATTCAACTTGTTCAAAACAAGCATCAGGCATCAGGCCAATAGGTAAACCACCCTCACCTAGTCGTTCGACTTTACCGTCGCTGCGACTGATCATAGGGTAAGGATGCCCAGCCTGACAGAGAGATCCCTGACCGCTACGGGTGTTTAAAACACCGTAGATCATAGTGAAATAGAGCATGCTGTCATCACTACTCTGAAATTGACTATTGAGTCTAGCGGCTACGTCCTTCGGCTCGCGATAGGCCTGGAATGACTGCCTGTTGAACGCCTTTACTTTACGGTTTAAGGCACATAATAAGAAATTCCCAGCGGTCGCATTATTCCCAGTTTTCTCCTGTTCGGACAGCCTCACCAGACTATCGGGTCTGGGTTCGGCAGAGAGTATCTTGGAAATGTGCACCGACAGCATCGCCGCAGGCACACCATGGCCAGAGACGTCTGCCAGATAAAAACCCATGTGATCGCCATCCAGTGGATAAAAGTTAAATATATCTCCAGCTAGCTCATCTGCCGGCATAAATTCCCAGGCAAGGTTGACTGGAAAGCAATCAAGCGGCGCCTTTGGTAATAAATCCTGCTGAATCGCGGCGGCTGCCTGCAAGTCACGTTGTATTCTCAGTTGACTCGTTTCCAAAGCCTTATTGGCGAGCTCCAGTTGCCGATTCTTATTAGTTAGTCTTTCTTCAAGGCTTAGGACACGACGACCTGCCTCAATTCGTACTTTTAACTCCTTCGCGTGCACAGGTTTGATTAGAAAGTCATCAGCCCCTGCTTCCATCGCGACCACCACATCGTCGTCCTGATCTTTCCCGGTAAACAGTACGACATAGGTATAATTGGTTCTGTCGCTCTCCCTAAGCCGCCTGCAAAGCTCTACCCCATCCATTCGAGGCATAAGCCAATCGCTGAGCACAAAGTTGATTTGATCTTGCTGTAGAATCTCCCATGCTGACTGTCCGTCATTTGCGTGAACGATCTGATGCCCCATTTTTGTCAGCATTGCATCCAATAATCGTCGACTGGAGGCGTCGTCATCTACCAGTAAAATACGCATAACTTTAACCTTCTCTGTCGACTGACTGTCGCTGCTGTAAGAGATATTCTCTAACCGGAGGAAATAAAGGCATAGTCAGGGCATCCTCCAGGTTTCGAAACCCTAGCCACACGACTTCCCGGCCATCAGGTTTGAGTTTTGGTGGATTTTTCAGATGGACCTCGAATAAAATAATGTGATCCTGCTTAAATTCACTATGGTTAACCTGTTGCCAGGCTATTCGAAATTGTTTGATGGGAATATCCAGCCCCACCTCCTCCAACAGCTCCCTACGAGCAGC
This sequence comes from uncultured Acidimicrobiia bacterium, assembly GCA_964195315.1. Lineage (GTDB taxonomy): Bacteria > Pseudomonadota > Gammaproteobacteria. The sequence goes on from CAXMOZ010000158.1 coordinate 17,456, forward strand.
CTCAACAGGTGTTTCTGCACGGCCTATACCACCGCAAGGCAACGTATAAACAGATTTATAACTGTTACGGATATACAAAATTTGACCATCCAACCATAACGCTACATAGGCGCCTCTAGTGTTGGGTCGAATAAAATAATTGGCTAACAGATGACACTGATAAGCAACTCTGTAAATAGTCTGGATGAGTTTGTCCATCAGGTTAGCTGATACCAATGTGTATTCAGTTTCTGCCTTGCACTCTGGCCCAATTATCGCTTCAACTTTTTCTTCATACGCTACGCTTGTCTTCATAAATAATCTCACTTATCACTTTAACAAACTAATTAGCAATGGTTATGCCAGATTTATAAGGCGCTTAATTCATACAACCTATCCCGCTTTTCCTCGTGCTGGCATGCCATTTGCTCTACTTCAATAAGATACCAAGAGAATCTATCCATGAAACTTAGGATAACCTTAATAAACCAGCAAAACTGGGATTCAGACATGATAAATCGGTTTTGCAAATTGCAATCGCAGTTGCAATAGAATTCGCAAATTCAGCTGATTTTGAATATTTCCCAAATATGAGGATCGCTCTATGAACATTCTCCTTAAACGACTTCAACTCTCTTGCTTTGGCGTGCTGGTTTCTGCCTGCACAATTCCTCAACAAGCGCTGCTAGGGCCTGTCCCGATTTTCTCTCATTCGACTTCGACAAGGGAGATTCAGTCGAGCGCACCCTTGCTGCTATCAACAATGCAAAAACAGTTTCAGCCTGTCGTGGTGTACTTTGCTAGCGACAGCCACGAAATCACCCCTGATGCGAAGAAAGACCTGACTCAATTCATTAATCGGCTAAACCATACGATTCTGCCTGCAATCGTCATAGAAGGTCATACCGATGCAAACGATAGTGAAGACTACAACCTGAATCTGGCCAAACAGCGCGTTATGAGTGTCAAGGAAACTTTAATTCAGTCTGGCTACCCGGATGGCCAAGTAATTGAGATAGCTAAAGGAGAGGTTCAACCGATAGCTAGTAATGCAACTGCATCCGGTCGTCAGCTCAATCGGCGTGTGGTGGTCAAACCTTATCAAGAGTGAGCAGACATAATTATTAAGGGCAGGTTGCTGAAATATGAACTAAACCAGGCCTCAAATTCAAGCTCTAAACATTAAACCAATAATAGAGATTAATAATATGAACGTATTAGTAGTAGGTGGAGCAGGTTACATCGGTTCTCACATGGTAAAGATGTTGTCACAACAACGCCATCAAGTTACCACCTTGGACAATCTTTCAACCGGCAACAGGGACTCTGTTCGCTATGGTGAATTCGTTCAGGGAGATATCTCCAATTCATTATTACTAGACAAACTATTCATGGAAAATCATTTTGATGGCGTGATGCATTTTGCCTCATTTATTGAGGTTGGAGAATCAGTCATGAAACCCGCTAAGTATTTCAACAATAATTTTTCGCACACTTTGAATCTGCTTGATGCAATGCGACGTCACAATGTTAATCATTTCATCTTTTCTTCAACCGCCGCAATTTTTGGTGAGCCTGAAACTGTACTGATTGATGAACAGCACCCAAAGCATCCTATAAACCCCTATGGCCGCAGCAAGCTAATGGTGGAGCAAGTACTTGAAGACTATGACAGAGCCTATGGTTTGAAATCAGTTTGCCTGCGCTACTTCAATGCAGCCGGGGCTGATCCAAGCTGTGAATTAGGAGAACGTCACGAACCCGAAACCCATTTGATTCCCTTAATCTTGCAGGCTGCTTCTGGCCGTCGAGATGCAATCTCTGTGTTTGGACAAGACTACGACACACCCGATGGCTCATGTCTGAGAGATTACATCCATATTGTCGATCTTTGCACTGCACATTTGCTCGCACTTGAAAAGCTGATCAAAGGCTCTGGCAGCAAGCAGTATAATTTGGGCAACGGAGATGGGTTTTCGGTACTAGAGGTCATTGAGTTAACTCAAAAAATTACGAGTAGAGACTTCCCGGTTGTTCATGCCGACAGGCGTGCTGGAGATCCAGCTATATTGGTGGCTGATTCTACTTTGGCAAATTTGGAACTAGAATGGAAGCCAGAGTTCAGTGATCTTGCAACCATCATCAAACATGCCTGGCAGTGGGAAGTTAATCATTTCTGTGATCTCGACAAGCGACCATTTACAGTTGGTGTGGATAGCTCTGCTCCCTGGATAAGTCCTTCACAAAGGCCTAATCAGGTAAGTAGAATCTTATATTAATCAGCCCAATTTTTCAGATAATGTATTTTTTCTAGTTCACAAAGTTGTGGCGGCTATTTTTAAGTAGGCATCAAGCACGAGGAAAACTGCCTGCAAAGCACTCGATGGGGATTCTAAATTATTGGAGTTGATTATCTGAATATCTACAATTAATGAGACTTAGGTCTCAATCCTTATACTTAATTCACAATGTAAGCTATAGTTACATTTCAAATTCTGATAAAGGCAAACCAGCCGAAAGTCTGGGGCGCAAAACCATGGGTCTAATGCGTTTATTCGTTATGACAGCCAGGTTGCCAGAGCTGATATATAAGGTTCAGAACTGGGTCAATTTCATTGCTGCCTGTTTTGTACTTGATGGCACGATACAGATCCGCTCGAACCTAACTCAATAGCACTACTTCCGTTGCTATAGCTCCACGCCTCCAGCTATCTAATTTTAAACCCATTGTCAGAATAAATATCAACTGAACTGATCCTGCTCCAAGTGCAAGACTGACTGAAAGCATGGGGGAATTATGCCTTTAACAACTAGTACAAAACCAGCTTTGAGTGTTAGAAGCCTAATGATTAATTTAGTTTTGCTTTTCATTCTGGGCGGATGCGGTTCAGGTAGTTCCAATTCAAATGATTCTGGTAGTCATTTAAATCCAGCTCTGCCGTCGGTCGACCTGTCCGCCAGTCTATCTAACCTGGCTTACAACGGTGCGACAACATTGAGCTGGACTAGCAGCAATACCAGCAGTTGTACTGCCTCGGGTGACTGGTCAGGTATCAAGAGTACGACGGGTTCACAGA
>CAXMOZ010000159.1:0-6619 GCA_964195315.1 uncultured Acidimicrobiia bacterium
GTTGCATAGGTATAAGAAAAACAATTGTGTTTGACTAAATCTTCAGGGGTTTTAACGCTAGGGTTCGATTTTATATAGTTAGGGGCTGCTACGATATGTAAGTTGAATTCTGCAATGGGTTTACCGATATAGTTCAAATCCTGAAGTTGGCTCATGGCTCTAAAACCTATGTCATAACCTTCTTCTATTAAATCAACGTACTCGTCACTGAGTGCGATATCAAGCTCAATTTCAGGATACGCTTGCATAAATTCAGCGAAGACAAATCTTAAGTCAGTAAGCCCTAACGACATGGGTGCATTAATTTTAAGTTTGCCCATTGGCTTCGATTGCAGCGATTGTACAAATGAATCAGCATCCTTAACTTGCATCAGTATTTGACGACATCGCTTTAAATATCCCGTCCCAATTTCTGTGAGTTGCAGTTGTCGTGTATTTCTTTGTAACAAGCGAGAACCAATTTGATTTTCTAGTTTACTGATTTCCTTACTGATCATCGATTTCGACACATTAAGCTCATTGGCTGCCAGGCTAAAACTACCCGTTTCGGCGACTTTTTTAAATAATGCCATTGCTCTGAGTTTATCCATTCGTATTCCAAAATAGTTATATGCCTGTTTCCAAAATGGAAACTCTCTTTCTCCATTATAGGTATTTTAGGAACCAAATAAAGCGCCTATAGTCCACCCAAATTTTAAAGCTTCAATACGTCAGCTCTAAACCAGTTAGTCATTGCACCTTAAATCTCTCAAGATAGGACATGAAATATGAAAATTCTAATGGTACTCACATCACACGACCAACTCGGTGATACAGATCGAAAAACTGGCTTTTGGCTCGAGGAGTTCGCAGCCCCCTACTACGTTTTTAAAGACGCCGGAGTCGATATTACGATTGCATCCCCGCTTGGAGGTCACCCACCAATCGACCCAGGTTCTGAAGCTGAATATGCCCAAACAGAAGACACTAATCGTTTTCAGGCAGACGAGCCTGCCAAAGCACAACTGGCAAGTTCTCTGAAGCTACCTGATATCGATGCTAGCCATTATGACGCCGTGTTTTACCCCGGTGGTCATGGTCCACTTTGGGATCTTACTAACGATCAAGATAACAAGAATATTATCGAATCGTTTGTTAGTGACGATCGACCCATCGGTGCTGTGTGCCATGCTTCTGGTGTGTTACGCGATGTGCTTGGAAAAGATGGAGCTCCGTTTGTTGCCGGTCGACGTGTCACTGGTTTCAGCAATAGTGAGGAAGAGGCTGCAGGTTTGACCGCTATCGTACCTTACCTGGTCGAAGACGTACTTTCTGCGCAAGGCGGAATTTACGAAAAAGGCGCCGATTGGGCACCTTTAGCGATTCGCGATGGCAATTTAGTCACAGGACAAAATCCTGCTTCATCACCGCAGGCAGCAAGAGAATTGCTGGCGCTGCTGGCTTAGCACTTCAATCAATTCAATCTAAAATAATAGAGATACTTCAATGTTAAAACGAGTAAAACAGATACTGCTGGTATCGTTAGTACTATCAGCGGCCTTAAGCAATACGCATGCTGATAATATTCTTGTTGTCATGTCAGACCAGGATCACCTGAAACTCAAGGGGACAGATATTTATGCAACTGGTTTTTATCTAAATGAATTGATGCAGCCAGTTAAAATGTTTAGAGAGGCTGGTCATGACATTACTTTTGCGACACCTAACGGCAGTGCACCGTCACTCGACGTAGTATCAGATAATGTGATGTTCTTTGGAACCGAAGAAGCCCATGTTGAGCACAAACAATTGCTCGAGAAACTGATGATTACAGATCCGGCCAATTCTCCAGTCATTAGCCTGACTCGCGTGGAACAAATTGGTTATAGCCAATTTGATGCTATCTTTGTACCTGGTGGTCATGCTCCGATGAATGATCTATTAAAAGACAAACGCATGGGTAAGCTTTTGAATCATTTTCATGATGCAAACAAAGTCACGGCTTTAGTTTGTCACGGACCTATCGCGTTGCTGTCGACAATGACTCAAAGTGAAGATTTTGTAGACGCACTTGAAAACGGTAAAACCGCCGTTGCTGATCCAAAATGGACGTACGCTGGTTACAAAATGACTGTATTCAGTAACAAGGAAGAACTGGCGTCACAAAGCTGGCTGGGTGGTGGAGAAATGAAATTCTACCCTCAGGACGCCTTGCAACAAGCGGGTGGTCAGTATTCAGAATCCACCGAGTTATGGAATCCCAATGTAGTCATTGACCGAGAGCTGATAACAGGTCAGAACCCTGCGTCGGCAGTAGAAGTTGCTAAAAATGTTCTTCAGCGCTTATCGCAATAGTGCTGCTGTAGTTTAATGTCGTTAAAAATCTTCACAGTGAGCTTACGGGGGGTTAAATTCATATATTCGAGATTAACATTAACACCTGCTCGTTTTTTTACAGGTGGCCTCAGACTATGTTTATGTAGATAGGGGCCATTTTAAATTTAACTAAGTTCAAGGTTTAGAACATAGTGTAACGTCATTTATCGGTTTGTTAGAAGGCAAGAACTTTGGCAAACAGGTCATGCGTATTGGTCCAAACGAATTATAAATTAAGATTACGAGAATCTATTATGTTAACCGTTCACCATTTAAATAAGTCCCGCTCTAAACGCGTATTGTGGTTGCTAGAAGAGCTTGAAATGCCTTATCAGCGTATTGATCATCAACGCGATGCTAAAACAAATTTAGCGCCGCCGGGTTTGAAAGCGGTACATCCATTAAATAAAGCGCCGGTAATTGTTGATGGTGATATTACCTTGTGCGAATCCAGTACGGTGATGGAGTACATCATTGATCAGGATAGTGAAAATCGCCTGCGCCCTGAAGCAGGGACTAAAGAATATTATCAATATATGGAATGGTCACACTTTGCTGAGGGATCTCTTGCTTTACCGGTAATGTGTCAGTTATTCATGGGCATGGAAACTCGTAGTGGTGATCAACCTATGGACAGTTATATTGCTAAAGAAGTTCGCTTAGACTTTGGCTACATTGAATCCGTTTTGGCAGAACGCGAGTACTTTGCCGGTGCTGAGTTTACCGCAGCTGATATTATGATGACGATAATTCTTGAAATCGCTGGTCGTATTGGTTTGCTAAAAGGTCTAGAGAAGACTCAGGCTTATCTTGCGAAAGTTCAGCAACGCGCGGCTTATCAAAAAGCAGCGAGTTTTGGTTGAAGTATAGGACGCATAAAGCCTAGTCCACCGAATATCGACTACTTCAGTTTCCCAGAAGTGACTCACTTTTTGCGCCCATCAACGCCCAAAAAACCATCGGTCTCAACGGCTTAACACCTGCCGAGCGAGGTCCGAAACCAATCAGTGCGTGAACCTCAGACAAGCCACTTCAAGTCACAGAAGTGGAATGGAATCTCGGGTTCAGTTCGTCGGCGTTAGGGCAACCAGCAATCGCTATTTCACCTGAAATACGGGTCCGCGTACAACCCCCTCCACCTAGTACATCGAGATTTTGCAAGCAGTGCAAGACCTGGATGCCGGCAGCTGCTGTTTGCTTCGGACCTAGTCTCGGCGGGCGAGCGGAGAGGGTTACGGGTGGCGCGGGGGTGGAGGTTCTAATTTTCGGGCGAGCTGCGTTTTTTTTGACGAAGCGGCCGCAGACGAGTGCTCTACTAACGACAAATAACAGTCATCTTTTGGCCTTAATTGGCTGACACCGGAATGGCTTCTGCATCGACAACTATCCTGACACAGGGGGTGCTTGATGTGTACCGTCTGGCAATATTGTGACCACTTGATTATCTCCCATCACATAAATTAGTACATCTAAATTTTGTGTGAAGATCATTCGAAAAACATAAGTGGTTGACGGAGTCTGCTGATTAACCGGAGCACTCTGAGGTGCCGACGAAACCCTTAAACCACCACTACAAGAGTTCAATGCTTCGTTGCTATCAGGGAGGGAGGTAGGAGCATCCCCAACCGAGGTACAGGCGTAGCTATTACTTCTTATCAATACCTGCTCACCAGTACTCTTTATGGTTGTCTTTGCTACCCACTGCCAAACAGCTTTGATATTGAAAGATTCTTGTTGTGTTGGACTAAACGAATAACTACTAGTGTCAGTATCGGTTTCACCCCTTGAAAAGGACTCGCTCATTGACTGTCCAATTGTTTTCTCTTGGCTCGACGTAACGGATGTGCTGGCTGATGTCCCGCCAAATTCTACGCCTAACGAAAGTGCAACAGAAACCGCATTTGTAGTTTCTTGGCTGTGGCTACTTTCTTTTGTAATTTGAGTGGTTACCTCTTTTGACACCGTTCTCTTACAAATTCCTTTGCATAGGTTTCCCAACTTCCCACAGGCTTACTCGCAGATTCTTTCTCACGTTTAATAGTTGTATAAGTGTAGCTTTCATCCTGCAAATATTTTTGGCTCAACCTACCTGGGTACGCGTTCGCGTATCTAGTATCAAGCGCAAGTGTGCCACCATTATCCATCACGAAGTGCTGCTTATTTCGATGACCTTCGCTTGGGTCAAATTCAACAACAAATATGCCGTTATGACCATTACAGCCATGTCCTTGTACTCGTGCCAAAGTAATCTTGACGCTTCTGCCTGGAGCGATGTTCGAATATTTTTCTCCCGGTATAGCACTCCCCTGGTAACAATTATGACCTGTAGCGCTAAGCGTAAAAGAAACAGGTACAGAATTAACGTTTTTAAGGTGAAGGTCAAATATTCTGCTAGCGGCATTTACTTCAGTTAAAGTCATTAAAGCCGTAACCAAACCAACTAACGTGATACCAACCTTATTGTGCATTGACGAGGATATCTCGGTCATAAAGAAAGAGTTTGATGAATCTACTAACAAAGCAGAATTAGCTAGAAAGCATAATATCACCCGATCTTACCTGTATAAGTTAGTGAAGAAAGAAGCTTGAATCGCTTAGACTAAGGAACGTGGGGTTCAGTTTTGGTGGTTGGAATTTTAATTGTCTGATGAACTGCTAAGTGAACTGTGTCAGAAACAATCTGAAGGTGTGTTTGCCAAGAATCATCAGCCTTCCAGCTAGAAACCCATTCTGGAATATCACCGGCTGGCATGGGTCGCGCAATGCCATAACCCTGTGCTAACTCACAGCCCAATTCTAACAATGCTAGGCCATGAGCGATCGTTTCTACACCCTCGGCAATGACTTCGCGCTTAAATGTTTTAGCTAAACCTATGACGCTTTCAACAATCGCTAAATCGTCGATATCTTCCAACATGTCACGCACGAAACTTTGGTCTATTTTTATCAAGTACGCTGGTAGACGTTTGATATGGGTAAGTGACGAATATCCCGTACCAAAGTCATCTAGGGCAAAGCGTACGCCTAGTCCATGGCAAGCATTCATGGTGTCCAACACTTGGCTGATGTCACTTAACTCACTGGTTTCCAGTATCTCTAACTCTAAATAGTGCGGGTCAATTTTGGGATGGGCTGCCAACAGTCCTTCTAGGCGAGTGACGAAGTTATCTTGTTGTAATTGATAAGCACTAATGTTGACACTGATTGGAAGGTCTACGCCCATGCTTCGCAATTGGCTTATTTGAATTAGTGCAGTGTCCATGACCCATTCGCCCAGTTCCAGACTAATGGCATGACCTTCTATCGCAGGTAAGAAATCTAAGGGTGGGACTAAACCACGGTCAGGATGCTGCCAGCGGATTAATGCTTCGACACCTATCACATCACCAGTGTGCATATTCACCTTGGGTTGATAGTGCAGCACAAACTCACGTCTACCCAAAGCTGAACGAACATCGCCTATACTTTGCTGCTGAATCTTTATCGCACTATCTTGGGCGGCATCAAACAGTTGATAGCGGTTCTTCCCTGCTTGTTTAGCGATATACATAGCTTGGTCGGCATGACGCATAAGCTGGTCTGCGTCTACACCGTCTTGTGGGTAAAGGGTGACACCGATACTCGCAGACACTTGCAATACTGTATCATCCACAGTAACAGGCTCATTAGTGGCCTTTAGTAGTCGTTCTAATACCGGTTTACAACTCTCGATACTATTCAAATCAACCATGACAGCGATAAATTCATCACCGCCAATACGCGCCAGCGTATCACCTTCACGCAAAGCTTGTTTCATACGCTTTGACAGTTCGACGAGTAGCTTATCCCCGAGTTCATGGCCGTAGGTATCATTGACAGCTTTGAAGTCATCTATGTCCATGAACGTAACGGCTAATGACTCATTGCGGCGCTGACACTGCACAATGGCATGGTTTAAGCGGTCAGCCAGTAATGCACGGTTAGGTAGATTGGTCAGTACGTCGTAATGGGCAATGCGTTCGAGTTCTCCGTGGGCTTGTAGCACTTCGTTTTGATATTCCCTGATAGCGGTCACATCCCGACCTACTGATTGAATTTCAGTCAGAGTTTGGCTTGAATCAAATATCCCGTGATTAATCCACTCGATTGTTCTGCATTCCCCAGCAGCGCTGACCAACGTGTTCTCGTGCGATTTTCTGGGTTTTTCAACGCTGAGTTCAGACAGGGCAGCTTTGACAAGTTCGCGCCCCTCGAGTGGTATATCTTGATAGATAGAACGTTCTAG
>CAXMOZ010000160.1:0-5274 GCA_964195315.1 uncultured Acidimicrobiia bacterium
TCAGTTAGTGGGTGGCTGCTCCTGGGCTTTCTATAGTTGGGTATTGTTAATTTTTGGTCCGGCCAATCTGAAACAGTAGTACTGGCCTCATTCCACAAACGAGTGGTGCGACGGTGAATGTCGTTACGTTTTTTATCAGAAATAAAGCTGTTGTCGGTCAGATACTGGACAAATGCGCTGATGGTCTCGTCACTTACCTCACCAGGATCGATAAGCCGGTCACTGTTTAAATGCACAAACCGAGAGAGGCCACTATAAAAACGTTTGTTGGGTAGTTGGGAATAAATGCGCTGCCATTTAGATGAGAGTTTTTTACGTCGGTGAACAGGCTTTTCCGTCGCTAAGAAGTGACGTACAGCGGCCAGTAAATTGGATTTAATATTTTGTAATGTTTTGGCACTAATGTTGTTTTGAGCAGGATGGATATCTAAAACCAATAGTTTTAGCTGCTTAATGTTTGCCGGTAACCGCTCTGGAGTGGACTCCAGAAGACCCGCAAAACGACAGACCGCCGAACGTAAATCACGTTTACGCATGCTTGATAATGATGTGCTACCAGCAAGGTGTTCTAATACATCGCTAAGCGAAATACCATCGGCAGCGGGTGAGTTTTGTCTTGAAATTGTCGAGTTAAAGCGCATCGGGAACCTCCATATTGGTCTGTTGTACCCTCGGGTAGACAAGGACGGACAAAATGCCGTATTCGGGAATACTACACCTAAATAGATGGAACGATTGTTGGGAGAGAGTATTCCCGATAGACATATAAACTATTGAAATTATTGGACAAAAATGGACAGGAGTGGACATCACTTTCGCCTCAGTTTCAGGAAGATTTCGCGGTCTTCAGGCGAGATCCGCCACTGATTTCCCAGTTTATGTGCTTTGAGTTCTCCCTTTTTTATCCAGCGCCAAACTGTTTTTACGGAGACGTCCAATTCCCTTGCCAAGGACTGGATCGAATCAAATATGTCTTTCTTGGGAGGCGGTTGTTTCATGATTAAAATTAAACTAATAGCTGTTTGGTAGTTATATTGAAATTTAAAAAAATATCACTTAATGGACTGAATAATCTCCGTCAAATTAAGCATGATCGCACTGGTCCAGACTGGCTTGAATTCACTAGCCCTGACCAGGTTTGCCACCATCGGTTCGGTTTCATCTGAATTTATCAACAATAGGATCGTATCTTTCTTGCTAATAGCATCGGCCATGTATTTGCGCAACGCTTTCATGATTTTGCGCTTACCTGCCGATTCACGACGTAGTTCGCTATCCCTGTCGGGTTTGAGGTCATTAAACAGAGTGGCAACCAGCTCGAGGACACTAGTGGGGATTTGAAATTGCCCTAGTTCCAGTAAAGTTCGAGCCTTGTAAATCTCATATCGGTCATATAGTCGGTGGACACCTCGGCCCGTCTGATCGCCTTTGAGAGGCAGGATAAGTTTCGAACTAACCAGATTTTGGATTCTCCTGGAAATCCGGTACGCCTTTCGCTCATCGCAATCAGGGCAGAGTAAAGACGTAATTTCTGCCAGGGTGTAAGATTCAACATCATTCATCAGTAGATCTTAGAACTGTTTCGTAGTTATGTAAAGTTCTTTTATACCAATATGGCGCGCCTAGGTCGGGCTTACCGCCAGACAGGTCCGCGGTGATGGTGATCTGACATATCCACATCATTAGCGACACGAATATGATGGCATATAAGCTGGTATATTCGAAACTATTTCTTGAGTAACTTGCTTAAAATCAACTATTTTAGAAATAGATTCGATTCCTGCTACAGGAAACCTTTACACCTGAGGCTTAATAATAAAGGGTGTCTCATATCTACTAAAGCCTATCAAGAACATCGTTATGAGACATTTAATGAGACCTGTTCTTGAGGAGTCTCAAAAATTATACTTTTTAAGATGATAAAATCGAAAGCGGACGCTCATAAAATAAATTTGAGGGTCGGCTCACGACCCAACTGAGACATTCGACGTTGGTGAATTGAAATACATTCCTTACCATTGCTTCAGAGAGATAGCCGGTATAGCCAGCTTTTTACCAGTCATTTACAGCCATAAAATTGATGTTTGAAAAAAGTTAATTAGATGTTTCCCAATTGCCTTGAACTTGACCTACATCATAAAGAGAGACTAACATTACTAGTAATTTCTATTTGAACAAGCGCGCATGTATGTATTTCATTAGTGATGAATGTGCGCTGTAAGGTATATCCTAGGTTACTAAGGACTACTATAGGGAGAGGGCTTAAATGAGTAACAGTTTGAGCATAGATTTGGGGCTCATCAATGGTAAAACTTATATCATAAGCAGAAAAAGCGATGCTTATGTAGAAGGCTGTATCTATATAAATTCCCCCAGCGTTAGCAAGCCTCATCTCAAAATGAGAATAAAAAATGGAAGAATTTACCTTCGCGACCTAAATTCAGCCAATGGCACCTATTTGATAGAAAATCATAGCTTAGTGCCCTTCGAGGAAGGATATGTAAGTTCACACCAACCCCTGGTAATAGGTGAAGTAAAGTGCACGATTCTAAGCCTGTTAAAGACTGTCGGAGTTTGTTCTGCTTCAAATAATACCGCTTCTGATTCTGACGATTCTACGAAACTAGTGATGCCACCAGTTAAGGTGTTAAAACGACGAAGTTAACGAGGTATTTTCTGCTTTCTTTTTCCACAGGTTGTTGAATCACCACTAGTGTGAATCAACCTCCTCTCCTCCATTGCAGTAGCAATTATGAAAGTTCTGCTTTTGGCCGAAGGACGAAGCACGAGATCTGGAAACAAGGGTCTGCTATTGGGAGGATAAATTCCCCTCATATCCTGGTTTTCTTAATTCGAATCTAATTTGAGGCTGGCTCAAGCATGACCTTTTTGCCTAAGATGGCCGAAACGTAACCAGTCCCGAATACCTGCCTAAAAATCTTATCGTGGTTAGGACTTGAGTGACTTGGGCTTACCTTTTTTATATTTAGATTCTTCATTTTTTTTGCAATTTCAAGAATTTCTTCTTCGAGTGTAACTCTCCTAGCTGTATGACCGGAGTGAAAAAATACGTTCTCTCCCAAAACCCCCTTCGATTTCTCTAGCTTCGCGATGAAATCGGTATGAGAATTTGTAGTAAACAAATAGGGACCTTCCACGGTCTTGATAAGCAAAGACAGCTCATCTTTAATTCGTATTGAGCCAGACTCGTCATGGGTGTGAAGCAGGATAACATTGGGTGTAATCTTTAAAAGATCACTCACCACGTCGAACTCTGCCGAATAGGAAAACACTTTGCCTGGTGGAATGTATATCGGGAGTTTAGGTCGTTGTCGTCTAAGGTAAGGCCAGCCACTGGTATGGTCTTTGTGACTGTGAGACAGGACTACATAATCTAAATCATCCAGGCTTATCCCAGCTGTCTTTAAATTACCAACAAAGCTATGCTCGTTGTCTCCAGTGTCAAGGAGAAACTGGTTGCCTTCAAAATTGAAATAAACTGAATATCCGCGATCTTTGGCGTACCCATCGCTCACGGTGTCCAGTGATCCATTAATAATTTGATAGTAATTATCTTCCGCCCAAGCCGTTTTTGGTGCCTGGAGAAGAATCAATAGCACCACAAAAAAGATATGGGTTGTCCACCACGATTTAATTACAGGAGGGATGCCGAAACGCAGTATGAGCGCTTCGATCTTAACTCTTGAGATTACTCTATCCGTTTGAAGCATGAGGAAACTCCCAGACTTATGCTCGATTGGTTACCATACCCCCCTAGGAGGTTATTTCAACCAAGTGAAATGGTCAGGATTGCGCTTCTATCCTCTAATGCGCCAATGTCCGAGTTTGGCCGAAGAACGACCCACGAGAAATGATTGCGAGTGTCTGCTTCTCGAATAATATCCAAATCACTACTCTACAAACGTAGGTCTGTTTGGGTTTTCAAAAATGTTGCAATAAATTGGCACCTCAAGAAGTAGCGACATCAGATCACGGGATATATATGAGACAAATTTGTTTTATTTTACAGTTTGAGTTTCCCACCAATTCTTTAGTAATAAGGCATTTTTTAGAGCTTGGCGTATTTTTTCCTCTTCAAATAGCGGGGGTGCTATTAGAGGAACTTCAAATCTAAATGATGCTGATTTGCCTGTTTTAACCACATCGACTTTTTCAGTTTCTAAGAAGTCGATATATTTTTCTCGTAGATTTTCAACATCTTCACCACGCCCAGAAAGTTCTAAATCTACGACACTTCGAGTAAATTTTCCTCCCTTTATGAAAGTTTTGTGAATCAAGGTGTACCCTTCTTGCTTCATAAATATCCAGTACTCACTACCAGCAGGAGAAATCGGCCTAGGCACATCAAGCTCTGGGAATTCTTTGGTAGCTAGCTCCCATACTTGTTCCCTAAACATTGACATCTCTAAGTCAATTGGAGATGAAGATAACCTTTTATTTATTGCTGCCTCGTAAATTGAGGCTAGATATCTAGAACGTGCATCAGTTTTTGATGACAACCATTTTACGATTAACTCGTACGGAATTTTTATAGGATAATCTGACGAGTCTTTTGAGCGATACGCTTCAGGTGATAGGAGTACTACAGAAAAACTTTCAGCAAGCCCATCATTTATATAGCCTTCTCCACGTCGAACATAACGTAGGTACTGCTCTTGTTGTGCAACGGCATTTATTTTGTTTTCGACGAGTATCATGTGCCTTTTGCCATCTGCGCGTTCGACTAGACAAATTAGATCGGATTCTCCTAAATGATTACTTATCGATCTCCAAGAACCAACATGTTCGGAGTTCTTGAGGTCAGGGGAGACTAAAGAAGAAAACCAGGTTCTAAATGACTCAGAGGAATTAAGCTCGACACACAAAATCCAATCAATATCGCCTTCCGATACTGTCTGAGGAAAAATGTTATCACTTTCTCGCATTCTATTTCTCTAACTCCTCTTTTGACGACCAAAATCTAAGCACCGGTTTCTGGTGTGTAGTATGGCAGATAATTAAAAACGGCCTCGCACTAACGCAAAATGTTCTTATATCTTCTCGTAAATTAATTGTAACGTTAACGACGGTAACGTATCGAAAGCTGTATTTATTCACTGATTTAGAATGGCCGCTGTTGGCCGATCTCGGAAGTATTGCCCTTCGATTGTAACGACCGCTAAGGAGGGAATTAGTTAAATTGTAAAAGCTGTCATTCGGGATTTAATCTCGTCCGTCGCAAAGGTGCCCATCTGAGGCATTTCCTAGCGCTTG
>CAXMOZ010000161.1:0-8071 GCA_964195315.1 uncultured Acidimicrobiia bacterium
TTCGTTGGCTGTGATGATGCTGCCATCCATATTAAATTCGCTCATGGCTTGAGCCTTGCTAATCGATTCCATCTTGCCTTGGTTTTCATCGGCTTCGAGTTTAGCTGCGGTGATATCAGTGGCAAATTTAATCACCTTAAACGGCTTGCCATTCACATCTAAAATTGGATTATAAGACGCCTGAATCCAGACTTCTTTACCACCCTTGCCGATACGTTTATATTCCGCTGACTCGTATTCACCTCTATTTAGCTTTTCCCAAAACTGTTTGTATTCGGCGCTATTTTTAAATGCCGTTTCGACGAACATACTGTGATGCTGACCGGTGACTTCTTCCAGGTTATAACCCATGGCACCGAGAAAATTATCATTGGCGGTGATGATGCTGCCATCCATATTGAATTCGATCATGGCTTGAGCCTTGCTAATCGATTGCAATTTGCCCTGGTTCTCGGCGGCTTCGAGTTTAGCTGCAGTGATGTCGATGGCAAATTTCACCACCTTAAACGGCTTGCCATTGACATTTAGAATGGGGTTGTAAGAAGCCTGAATCCAAACTTCTTTACCACCCTTGCCGATACGTTTGTATTCCGCTGACTGGTATTCACCTTGCCTCAGCTTGTCCCAGAATTGCTTATATTCAGCGCTATCTTTATAGGCTGGCTCGATGAACATCGAGTGATGCTTACCCACGACTTCATTTAAGGTATAACCCATCGCACCGAGAAAATTATCATTGGCGGTGATGATGGTACCATCCATGTTAAATTCGATCATGGCTTGAGCTTTGCTAATCGATTGCAACTTGCCCTGGTTTTCAGCGGCTTCGAGTTTAGCTGCGGTGATATCAGTGGCAAATTTAATCACCTTAAACGGCTTGCCATCTACATCTAATATCGGATTATAAGACGCCTGAATCCAGACTTCTTTACCACCCTTGCCGATACGTTTGTACTCGGCTGACTCGTATTCCCCTCGGTTCAGCTTTTCCCAAAATTGCTTGTATTCTGAGCTATTTTCAAATTCAGGTTCGATGAACATACTGTGATGCTGCCCAGTGACTTCTTCCAGGCTATAACCCATCGCACCGAGGAAATTATCATTAGCGCTAATGATGGTGCCATCCATGTTAAATTCGATCATGGCTTGAACTTTGCTGATAGCGCCCAATAGACTATCCACAGCATGCTGTGATGCCCGGATTTCTGCTGCATGCTGTGATGCCCTGATTTCATTTCTCGATTTATTTCCGAAAATCCTTCCAAATATTGAAGCTTCGACATCTTTAAAATTTCTAGTTTCCATTACTAAAGTCTCCATTAAGCAGTCACTAATTGATGTTGTTTCGTTCGATAATTTTTATAACCATATCGGATATATATAGCCTAACTTGAACAGTAATTCATTTTTCCTATAGCTCCGTCGCTATGCTCCGATTTTTACTGTCTCTGGGTAGCGACGATTTAAAGCATTATGAGCGGCTAGTGAGGATGCTGGTTGAGCAAGGTAGAACTGACATCATACGAGCGTCCTAATTTAGTGATAATCGTTAGCATCTCGACTACAAGTTCTCGATTCACCCGGCAAAACACTCGAAATCCGTGGAAAAGCACAAAATAACTGCAAAACCCCGTAGTCACTGCGGGGGGGGGGTAAATAAATTTAGTGTAGACTGATTTCGAGGTTATAAATTATCCTCACCCTAGTTTGATATGTCACTTTTGACCAACCTACCTAGTTGGGCAGTTTTATTTGTTTTATATTTTGCCCAGCCTTATCGCTGGGCATTTTTTTGCCCTGGCATAATCAATCTTAGTTTATCTATCCCCGATTAGTGCTCTCACTCCAACTGGGTTGAAGTTAATGGCAGCTTTGATTAAGCAAATAAGCAGCCGTTCAGATTAAAGCTATTTATCCTTTGCTACCGAAACTGTCAGGATTCTTTACAGTTACATCGTAGCGTTGTAAAAATATTTTACATATTGGAACCCAAATTCAATCAAGTTAATCCTTAAGG
Source organism: uncultured Acidimicrobiia bacterium (assembly GCA_964195315.1). Lineage (GTDB taxonomy): Bacteria > Pseudomonadota > Gammaproteobacteria. The sequence goes on from CAXMOZ010000161.1 coordinate 2,018, forward strand.
TCATACTTTCTATAAGTATTATTAAAATGGCTTGCAAAATGCAACTCATAAATTATGTACCTGTAGTTACTTTACTGTCGTTTCTTCAAAATGAAAAATAGAGTAGGCCTTAACAGTATGAAAAAAAATAATCTTTTGCGGGCGTTTGTTCTTTCGAGTTTATCTGCGGTATCTAATATTTCTTACGCAATGGTCATTGAAAAACTGGCATATGTTTTGCCATTTTTCAATAGACAGTTAAGTTTTGCATGGAGCTCATTATGATTTTCTTAAGACAAATATTTCTAGGCCTTGTAGGGCTTCTTTTTGTAACGTCATCTCATGCAATTATTATTGGCGGGCAAGTTACCGATGGAAGTGGCATTTTTGAAGAGTTAGGATTGCCTTTTAGCACACCTTTAGGGCCTGACAATACAGTTGGAGATAATACATTTCAGACGCCAAATTTATACGCATTCAATGAGGGTCAAAATATAACTCTAACTCAAGGTTATAATGTCAATATTGGATCTAATCTCATCAAAGACATGATAATCTCCAGCCACTATGTTTTCTTTGATCCGAACGGATCGACTCGCCAGGAAGGTTGGGTTGATTTTGATGCTGATATATTGGCGGTTATTACTCAAACAAGCTTATTAGATCTGAGTGATACTTTCTTAAATAATAATGTTACCTACCTCAATCCTGGGCTTCGAGGCTTAGAAAGTAATGATAGCGTTTCGATTGGAACTGTGCCGAATGAACTCAATAGGTTATATGTTAACTGGGTTGCAAGTACTCCAGGCGACTATGTTCGAGTTATTACAGGGTTATCAGACGGTGGTACAGATCCATGCTCAAATAACCCAGCTGGAACGGGAGGTTGTCCAACTAGCATACCTGAGCCTTCAATCCTCGCCCTTATGGGGCTAGGATTAGCAGGTATCGGTTTTGCTCGTAGACGCCCCATCAATCTTATTAGTTGAGCATACAGCTCAACTGTAAGCACACTACAATGGCCAGGAGCCACTTCTAGTGAAGTGGCTCTCGATACTTGGCAGGCATCCGTTTTGAACTAACATGCAGTATTTTCAGTCTGCAGAGCCGTCGACTTGACGCTGATATTCTTCTGCATCAAACCATCCCAGCGATGACGTAACTTTCATATTGTCGTCAAGCTCCCACTCCTCCCAACCAACAACATTTAAAGGATTGCCCGTCCCAGCATCGTGGCCAGTGAATGTCCACATAAATACAACATGATTACCAGCGGAGCGAATACCATCACTTTTCAAAACTAGATCTGGTACGTCAGCATGAAATCTGGCTGCCATTGCAGTTAACGCTTCAAAACCGACTGAGGGTTCGCCTAGATTGATCGTGATTTGAGATATGGAACTATGAAAAGAAGCAACATTTTCAGGCACTTTCGAATTCCAGGCATCGACGTATTTGGTGGCAAGGACTTCCAGACGCGTTTGGTCAATTGACATAGGTTTATCCTCTGGGCAAATTAGTGAACTTTCAAAGTGATAGGATGAATTTAAGGAATCAGCCCGAAGGAGGCATTCCTATCGCACTTTAGAATAACTCTAGATAAAGTAATTAAAACACTTAGATTGAATAATGGAGCATTCATTATTCAAATTTTTACTATGCAGAGCTAGCTTGATTTTTCAACTCTATTCCTGCCTTTTTCCTTGGCCTGATATAACGCCTTGTCAGCTCGTTCCAATATTTCTTGGGACTTCTCATTTGACTTATATTGACTGACGCCAAGAGATACTGTGACTTTTCCATAATCTTCATTAGCGCTTTTATCAATCAGGTTTGTCTTTGCGATCGCTGACCTTAGTTTCTCTGCAACTATTTCTGCACCGGTGATGTCCGTATCAATAAGTAGTAGCGTAAACTCCTCCCCACCAAATCGTGCCGCTAAGTCCTTCCCTTCAACACAATTTTTAATAATTTTGCCGACGTATTTTAGTACTTTATCGCCCACTAGATGGCCATAGGTATCGTTGAATTTTTTGAAATGATCTATATCGGCTATGATGATACTAAATATAGGGACATTACTGCTCTTTTCATTAATCATCGCATCAAGCATCTGATCGAATGCCCTGCGGTTCGCAAGACCCGTCAATACATCAGTCAAAGACTCTTCCCTTATTTGGTCCAATTCAATACGTAAGCTATCTATTTCTACCATCATATCTGACATTTGTGCATCGAGCTTTTTCTGTGACAGCTCCACTGATTGGGTATCAGCCATTACTTTCTGAACTTCAGCGACTAGTTCTTCTGGATCATATGAATCAGACAAAATCCCAGAGAAGTGATTGAGTGAACTGAGGTAGTCCGATATACCGCCTTTTGAGTGACTAGCCTTCGACCGAATAGATTTAATTAATTTCCCGAGTTTCTGCCATTGCTCATCTAGCACTTCACCATTCCCAGAGAAAAACTGTTTATGTAACTCAAGAAGATTTTTTTCAGACAGTTGGTGACCCTGCTTTTCCAATAGTTGACCTAGAGCTTCTGTCAACAGTATGTCTCTTTCTGAAACAACATCATAAGAAACTTGGTAGTTAATTGGAGAGGCCGGAACCTTATACTTGGCGAGAAATTTAAGTACTAATTTTAAGTTTTCTGATGCTTTTTGATAATCATCAGTATATGAAAATTCCTTCGCCATATTTTATTACCGTTGTTCAGATCTAATTGCAGTTTTCGTTCTCGCCAGCATAAACTTTAATGAAAATATATGTATGAATAAATTAATGTATATTAAATCCATCCTATTTTTGGTGAGTTAGCGATAAGAGTGCCTCGAAGTTATTCGGTTTGGCGAAATAAAACCCTTGGAATTGGAAACATTGCTTAGTCTTAAGGAAGTTAAGTTCTTCGATAGTTTCAACACCTTCTGCAATAATCTCTAACTTTAAGTTCTTCGCCATATTTATAATTGTTTCTACAATAACTGCGTTTTCAGGTAAGTTAGTTATATTGCGGACAAAAGACTGGTCGATTTTGAGTTCATCAAATGGTAATCGGTTTAAATAGGCAAGTGATGAATATCCAGTGCCAAAATCGTCAATCGAAAATCGTATACCGAGTTCGATTAAACAGTTCATTGTATTAATCGTTTGGTCGATGTTTTCAATAATCATACCTTCGGTAATTTCTAATTTTAGTTTCTCTGGATTAATCCCAGTTAAATCAATAATGCTCTTTACCTTATCGATAAATGACTGATTGGTAAATTGTCGTGGGCTGACATTAACCGAAAATATAACCTGGCTTTCGTCATCCAGGGTAGCGAGGTATTCGCAGGATTTTTGCAATACCCAGTCTCCAATTGGCTCGATTAGACCCGTTTGTTCTGCAATATCGATAAAGTAACCCGGCGCAATCAGACCTTTTTCAGGGTGCTGCCATCTGAGTAAAGCCTCGGCACCGATGACGATATTCTCAGCATTAAACTGAGGCTGGAAGTAGAGAATGAACTCATCTTTATCGAGAGCAATGCGTAACTCTTTTTCGATGATACGGTATTGAATTACGGATTCTTTTAGTGCGGGTGTGAATATCCTTACGCGATTTCGCCCTTCGTTCTTTGCTTTGTACATTGCGACGTCAGCGTATTGGATCAAATCTTCAGCGCTAGTATTATCGGTTGGGTATAAAGATATGCCAATGCTGACTGTTAGATATATTCGTTGTGACAGGATGTCGAAGGGGTTTTCGAACAGCTCTTTGATTTCATTGGCAACCTTCTCAGATTGAGTGATTGCTAATTCGCGATTAATGCCGACTTCGGATAGTAGTACGACAAATTCATCGCCACCCAGTCTCCCAGCGATATCTTCAGTACGTAACCTCGAGCTGATTCGCTGCGCTACTTGTACTAATAACTCGTCACCATAACGATGACCTAAAGAATCGTTAATACGCTTGAATCGGTCAAGGTCAACAAATAAAACCGCGCCAAATCGATGGTGCCGTTTAGAATTCGCGATTTCTTTTTTGAGCGTATCCAGTAGCAACCTTCGATTAGGTAAATCAGTTAATTCGTCGTAAAACGCTTGATGGCGAATGGTTTCTTCTGCGATCTCGTGCTCTTTCCTTATCCTGAGTGATTCGATGATGGTGCCGTTAAGCCTTTTGGCAGACACTATTAGCATAATCATGAATAGTATCGACATCGCGGTCATTGGCAGACTGATGCCATTATTGATGAGCAAAAACTGGACGATAATGGGTGATAGCGCGAGAACCAAAAAACTCAACGAGGCGGCTTGAATAGCTGATAGTGAGGTTATAGCACCGGCACACATACCACCGACTACAAACGCGAGAAATATTTGATGAACGAGATCCTGTCCAGTAAATAGAAATATCCCCGCTAAGCCCCAGGTTAAACCAGATAGAGCGCTGGTAACTACCACCAGGTTATACCAATGATGTCCGACTATCGCATCCAGAGGAATGGATTTAAATCGACGATAGATCATAAACCGAACGGCTGATAGAAGATTGGCAACTAGAAACCAGGTGATGATGACGTTATCGTCGAGATAACCCCATTGGGCGACTGATAGTAATAAGCTATTGAGTAGTATGGCTACTAAGGAAGAAGGAATTGCGGCAAATATAATGCGTATTTGCTCAGACTCTATATCGATTAGTGAGGTTGGCTTGCAAGGTAATTCTAACTGTTCCAGCATTGTATGGTTAATTTTTCCCTAATAAATTATTGCTGACACAGAGCGCATCAAATTGTCATAAGGTCGACGCAGCGATTACCTATGTGTACTTAGTATTGCACATAATTGGGATTTTCCCAGTTTCTATACAAATTGATGTTTTGATCATTGGTTGGGCAAAATTATTGATAGGTCGATATTTTTCGAATGGTCGGAATTTCGTTTCCTCGTCGAGTCACATAGTAGCTGACTATCCCCTGTGCCCTCTCATTTCCTGATCGAATTAACGACGTAAGATTATGATTTTATAACGTTTTTAAAATCATAATGAAGCGCTACAGCAAAATAATAAATAACAACCTGAGGAACGATAATTAAAATGAAATGGTAATGCGGCACTATCAATGAATTACCGTTAGTTGCTTCGTGCCAGCGTCTGCTGTTGTAAAAATAGGCATGGTAAAAGTATAAAGCCCTACCCACTGATGTCAGTCAAACAGACTGATTGCAAGAGGTGTTCTTGTTTCGGGTCTATTAGCAAGAATTGAACGCACCTGCTTTGGAAAAAGTAGCGCTCGTTCCGGCAGTATCTACAATGGCTAATTCATAGCGACCATTGCTATTTGAATTAATTCGTGAGGGTATGATGATAAAAATTATCCCCTTTTCACAATAGCTACACATGCCTCACAATCACTCGTTTTGCACAAAATACTACAAAACTCTACAAAACTTACATAATTATCGGTCCTTCATCTGATATAACAAAGCCTCTGGAGTTATACCTACGAGCATTATAGGGTAATTAACATGCAGGTTGCATTGTCAAGACGCATAAAGGTGGCTTTACGTAAAGGTTAGATGCTAGTCCGTACTCTTGATCGTGAATTTATCGCTGTCATGGTTAATTTAGAGGAGATCAAAGAGTGAGTAAACATAACGATGACAATAATAAACCCATGCTATCGGATACTGAGCATCTTAAACAAAAGCAATATCTTGCAGAGGAGAACTTCAATGATGAAGCCTATCTTTCTGCAATAAATACTCAAAGACTGATACAAGAACTGCGAAACCTTCCAATTGAATTGGAGATGCAGAATGATGAACTTCGCAGAACGAAAGGTGAATTTGAAAGTGTACTAGTAAAATATCGTACCATTTTCAACTTAGCGCCTTTAGGTTACATGACATGTGATAGTAGAGGGGTCATTCATGAAACAAATAAGACCATGTGTGACATGTTGGGACTTGAAGAAAAACAATTAGTATCAAAGTCTCTATCTCGCTTCAGTGCTATTGGACATCAGAATACCTACAACCTGTATATTCAAGAGCTCCTAAAGCATGACGACAAACGAAA
>CAXMOZ010000162.1:0-5653 GCA_964195315.1 uncultured Acidimicrobiia bacterium
TATCGAGTATTTGCCTGGTGGCAGCAATACTAACAATGGGTTGTGCAGTGAATGCTAAAAACGGCAACAATAGTCAATCTTATTACTGGTATGACGGAGACAAACAGCTAGAGGTGCATCTGGATGAAACATTGATAGCAGATTTTAATCCACAGTCAGACCTAGCCGCAAAAGCGGCTAAAAACACAAACTTGTCTCCAGGTAAAAAAATCAGTGGCGCTCAGCTTTGGAAGGTAACTTCTGGATCTAGTAATTCCGCAATGTATGCCGTCAAGTCACAAGACCAAACTGGCGCTTATTCACCCGTATTTCGTGAATCTCAGACTACTGGGAAAATGCGAGCTCTACCTGGTGACGTCATTGTCCAGTTTGCTTCAGATTGGGATGAGTCTCGAGTCCAGAAATGGGTGAGTGATCATGGTCAATCAATTAAGAGCAAGGCTGAGTTTGGAACAAATTTTTATATTCTCGCCACTCCTGCAGGCCTGGCGTCGCTTGAAGTTGCCAATAGCCTTTATGAAACGGGTGAAGTTTTGCTAGCATCGCCAAATTGGTGGACTGAACGATATCCAAAATAGGCTAAATTACAGGAAAATTGTAGGTAGCCAGTAAATAAAGCCACTTCATTGTAAGTGGCTTTATTCATTATAAAGTTCTCTCTGCTTGTTTAACGGGGCAGACGGATCGATAAAGTTTCTTATTGTTTCAGCTTAAACTTACCCCTTCACCCTCGCAGCTATGGTCATTTTGTTTGATAAATTTCAGGACAAAGTGAAGAAGCTCGTATCGGTAGACACATAATTCGAAACCCCAGGTGAGATTTAAAATGACGGTCTTTCCAGTTCCATAATTCGCCATCCTATAAATGATAGGCAATGGCCGTTCAACGGTTGGTTTTTTTGATCAAACACGACCCTCTTTATTAGTATGCCAATACCTTTGAACCAGAGGTAAACCGCACGATGTAGAAAAGCTAGTCGAGCGCTAATAGGTTACTTATCTTCGCGCAATGCTGGTGCTAGAACCGACTCGAAAGGTAACCCCGTTAATCCATGAATAGTGCGCCACAGAAAGTAAAAAATTGTTAGCATCATTATCATCGATGGAATCGCTATCATCGGATAACTGATCAGGGTTAATTGTCCTAGTTCTTCGTTGAAGGCTGTACTACCTGATGGGCTAGTAACTATCCATTTAGCCAATACGTAGTTCATCACCGAAGAGAAGAAAAAAGTACCACTGAGCATATAGGTGGCATTAAGTAAGCTACGATCAAAATCCTGATCATGGCCTTTTTCCTGCAGGATCTGATTGATTTTATCGGTATCCAGAATCACTGGATTATATAAAAGGGTTTTGATTAAAGGCTTGCGCATCTGAGCCGTTGCTAACACCACAATACCTATAATACCGGGGATAGCTGCCTCTTTTATGGCTAACCATTGCGTATCGAGCTGAAACAGACCGATACCCCCGGTCAGCAACACGCTAACCAAACCCAACAAAGCGATATAGTTAGTCACCCTGTATCTGATGAGCTCATACAAGCCCCAGGTTATTGGAAAAGCCAGCGCGATAATCAACGCACCCACGGGCCCGAAATCAGCCTCGCCGCTGAACTTCATGAGGACAACAGATGGAATGACGATACTGACTAATAAGTCGATAAGAGGGCGAGGTTTACGAGCCATTTTTATTCACTATTCACTAGGTTGATTAAATTGCTGAGGTGGCTTCTTCTTGCGGCATGGGTTGCGTTTTTTGACCGGCGCTTTCATCTTCTTCAAGATATTTCCCCGCCTGATTTAGCAAACCAGCAGCCGCCTTCTTGGCGTCGATTAATACTTGATTGGCTGATTCTTTTGCCTGCTCGATGGAGCCCGATGATTTCACTTCTTCCAGTGCCTTTATAGCCGTTTGCTTTGCCTTCTCAATGGTATCATTTTTCGCCTGCTCCAATTGCTCGCAACCGGTTAGGAATAGTAAAGCCATCGCCGCTGACGGTAAGGTCATTTTGTATTTATTCATGAAATCTCTATCTCCAGATAAAACATGTTAACTAATGTTGTTCGATATAGGAACAATAAAGGATATTTCATCAGATAGTTTAATTGAGTTTAATGAGCAAAAATATTCGAATTAAGTAGACGATGTGATCGATTTAAACGACTTATATTATTAATGTCTTGCATTCGTTGTGAGTCCACCTTATGGCGCGGAATTAATTCTGGCGGTTATTTGATAGCTGAGTCACTGATTACTTTAGAGCCTGACTTTAAGTTTTTAATTATTAGCCCGCCCATGTGTCGTGATATTCTGTGCATCGTAAATTTAACCACTGTTAAGCGCCCTATGGATCACTGGATAACAATCGAGACTAGTATTATTCTAGGTAGCGATATTGAGCTAACGCTGTCGCAGCGCAATGATGATTTTGCTATTCGTATTGCAGGGGTGCCCGGCGACTTGATGAATAGCCGTATGCATCACTCAGAGGATGAGCTGGCAAAGTTCGGTTGTAGTCGGCTTAGCATGATCGAAAATGCGCAGGTACTGGTCGGCGGACTTGGGATGGGTTTCACGTTGGCGGCGGTGCTTAAAACCGTTGGGACATCGGCCAAGGTGACCGTGGCAGAACTAGTGCCTGCAGTAGTGGAATGGAATCGAGGTGCTTTGGGACAATGTGCGGGACGACCGATAGAAGACGCACGGACTCGAATACAGTTGTGCGATGTGGCCGATCTATTAAAGTTGCAACCAGTAAAACAGCCACTGGCAAAGCAGCCAGATAAGTTTGATGCAATTTTACTCGACGTTGACAATGGCCCCGAGGCAATGACGCATTCTGATAACGAATGGCTTTACTCGCTAGCCGGTTTAAAAAACATATACGAAAAGCTCCGGCCCAAAGGCATAGTCGCAATCTGGTCGGCCAAGGCTAATCCGCTATTTACCAAAAGGCTTAAAAAAGTAGGGTTTAATGTCGAGGAGCGTACGGTAAGAGCGCGTCCGGGCAAGGGCAGTCGGCATACCATATTTGTCGCACAAAAAGGCTGAGAGTATTACTAGTGAATCGCTAGACCATAATTTAGGGGCAGACTACAATTACATATCGTCCAGCCGATACCATTGCACATCTTCGGTGCTACCGACCACTTCGTAGGCGCTGACCACTACACGCAATAGAGTGCAGTCTGGCGATGCTAAAAAGTCATCGAAGTCGGGGTGCCTCGTGAGATAAGCCTGTTTAACTATATCATGATCCTGGTCTGCAATTTCCGTGGCAATACCGTGTGCAGTAATGACAAGGTCGCGATATTTAGAAGGCCCTGTTGCTATATAATTATTGATTAACACCGCAACACGGCCGTCCTTTGACAGATTGCTATACTTAAGCGTTGTACGGTAGGTGGCGATGATAAGATAGCGAATGCCATTCATGGGTGTAAATGCCATCAAGCTGGCGTGCGGTTGTCCTTCTTGCTGAGTTGCCATTACTGCAAATCGGCTTACATCCAGAACATGTTGAATTTCATCGGTGGTATTCAAAGTCGGCCTCTTTATTGTTGTTGAGCACTAAACCAATCCGACAGTTTACGGGTTCGTCGAGTCAATCCAAAGTTAAATTCATTGCTTCGACTAAGGCTATTATTTATTAGAGCCTCTGTAAAATCATCTTATGATTACACAAATAAAGTCGCCCGAGGTCTTAATCGTTGGCGCTGGTTTGAGTGGTTTAGCGTTGGCGACTAAATTGTTCAATAAAGGCGTCGATGTTCGAGTGATTGAAGCTCGCGGTCGTTCTGGTGGTCGAATGCTATCAGTAGCTTCAACCAAAAGCGGTATGGAGGATGCCTATTTTGATATGGGCCCTTCGTGGATTTGGTCGGGGCAGCCTCATATAGAAAGCCTTCTTAAAGCAATGAATATTGATGTGTTCGAGCAATACAGCACGGGTAATCTTGTTTATGAAGATGATCTTGGATTAGTTCGGCGCGATTACGACTATTCAACCATGGCTGGCTCACTGCGGATTGATGGTGGTATGCAACTGGTCATTAACCAATTGAAGGAGAATCTACCGGATCATTCTGTGCTTGAATCTCATCGATTGGTCAATCTTAATGCAGCTGGCGATAGCATTATTGCAACAGTTGAAACCTCTCAAATCACTATTGAATTTCAGGCTAACAATCTAGTTTTCTGTTTACCGCCAAGACTGGTAGCCAATAGTATTGGCTTTGAGCCAGAACTACCGGCTGATGTCATTCAATCATTGCAGTCGATTCCAACCTGGATGGCGGGTCACGGTAAGTTGACTGCGGTATATGACAAACCTTTCTGGCGTGATATGGGGTTGTCTGGCGATGCCATTAGCCGTCAGGGACCCTTGATGGAAATTCATGATGCTTCCCCAATGAACCTAACGTGTGCTGCCTTATTCGGATTTGTTGGTCTGCCTGCTTATTCTCCTCAACGAGAGCCATCCAGTTTGATTGAAAACGCTATCAAACAACTGGAACGATTGTTTGGGCCACTCGCTGCGAATCCGCTTGATGTTTTTTTTCAGGACTGGGCACTTGAGCCCTTTACCGCTACACAAAAAGACGCCTTGTCGGGGCATCATCCAGACTATGGATTAACGGCTAACATAAAAGCAATGAAAGCCAGAGGCATTTACTTTTCATCGACAGAAACCGCATCAAAATCGGGCGGGTTCATCGAAGGTGCTCTGGAAGCTGCAGAGAATACAGCTCAGTTAATAATGTCTAAGCAGGGGTGATTGAGCTTGCTCTTAAGTCAAGCGCATAGCAGAGTTGGTTGAATGAAAAACCATGCTTTTTATATTAGGTAAAGACGACACCGAAAAATCTCATTGTAACAAGAACAACTACCTCGTGGCAGGAACTGGCCTGATATTGCAGTAGCCCTGTAATAGCTTGCACTTCAGCAAAGACTAAATTGCGATTTGCGCAGACGATTCAACCCTTTCAATGACGGCATAGAATGTAAGTCCTTCTGCCATCGCAAGGATGCCACCCAAAATGGCGACTTCTTTACTATCGGTTGACAGGCCATCGATAAAGGATTTAGCTATTCCCATCGCTTGCACATTTTAATACTTCAAGGTGTTCAGTGATGAGTGACCAGTGCCAAAGTCATCAATGGCTATGCGTACCGAACTGTGATAACTACTCACAGGTAGTGATGTGCTGAGTCACATCACGCGCCATACTTTCTGTGACTTCAATATCAGTCATCATAATTCTGTGACTGCTGCGGGTTAGAATTATTTTGAAAGGATTTGATGTTCTTGGTTGTCGGCGTGAGAACACAGTTTTGCGGCGATTAATTCAACGAAACAATTCAGCGCAGACAGCTCTGTCGGTAGGGGCTTGATATCATTTTCCAGATTGGCGGTGTCATTAATTTTTCTTTCTTTTCTTAGATTGCAAATCTGCTTTCGCCTCACCGGGCTCTGCAGTTTGGTCTTTGAAACGTTGTTCCAGTGCTGACTGCGCGTTATTGAGTATCGTTTCTAGCGTATGGGCGGTGTCCAGCTCGGTCGACTGGTTATTATAGCGGTTATGTAAGACTGCAAGCGCTTCGCGTACTGTCGCATCAGATTGCTCGCGCTTGGTGATATCGATAA
>CAXMOZ010000163.1:0-1961 GCA_964195315.1 uncultured Acidimicrobiia bacterium
TCAGTTCTTCTCGTTCATCAGTGGATAACGATTTACCCTCGAGATCAGATGCTATTTTATCCTTCCAGCGATACAGTATATTGCTCGCTATACCCAATGATTTAGCAGCCTCAGGTACCGTGTAACCTTGATCTCGGATCAGCGCGACTGCTTCTTCATTTATATTCTTAAGAATACTGTTTGTTTGTTCGTTCGTTTTTGTCCCATTTCGACACCTCAATAGTTGATAAATATTATCTCTTATTAAAGTGTCCGGTTCTATTAGATCAGAACACTTCCTTGTGGTTGACTAATCCAGACGGACGTAGCTTTTCGCATTTGTTACACGAATATGACGGTATAGCGCTGGGTGCACTTTTTCTGATCGCAGCACTTTGCTATGCCAGAAAGCATCGGGCTAATAAATGTCGGTTTATTGCTGCAGTTTTCACAGGCATGAGTATCACGCTGGCTTGGGTGTTAACCAGTTGGCACGCAGCCAACTCATTCAATATTGTTCTTGTCAAAAGTGTCAGCTTCACCGGCCCCTCAGCCGACACATTGATGGCGCTGATTAATCAGCCTGAAATACCGATGAGCTTCGATATAGGATTGATAGAAGGTGTTTTCATAACTGGATTGTCGACCGCAGACGGGAAGAAGCTGCACAAACAGGAATAAACCATGCACCTATTCCTTTTGTTGGTAACAGACTGTGAGTTGCCTTTAACTCATGATGCTCCATCCAACAACAAGAGCGTCGCTACCAGTCAACTTTTTCACCTCCAATTTTGAAATATTTATTTATGTTCAATGTTTTACCTAATGGGTGCTTCAGAGCATCATCGGCCATCAGCATATCTGTCAACAATGGCAACGAGAATATCAGTTTGAAATGCTTGATTGCTCGGCGGTTAAATTTTTCAATGAAGCTCTCATTGAAATTGAAGCCGCACAACCCTGCGACGAAGCAAACTCTCAAAAGACAATCGATTATCGATTGTTAACTAAAATCTCGAGATCTGGTCGAAGTCTTTGCGATCCCCTTTTCCCTTTAAGAAAATTATTACTAGCGAAAGCAACGTGACAAGATTGAAAGACCGGGGTGGTCAGGTAATCAACTTATTGTAAACCTTAAAAATGGCTAATATTTGAAATTAGAAACCTGCTGTTTGAGTTCAGTGGCTAGTTCAGCAAGGTCATCACTCGATCTGGCCAGCTTATCTGAATCGTCAGAATTCTCATCCGCAATATGACTTATATTAATGACATTCTGATTAATCTCACTGGCGACCGCCCCCTGCTCCTCCGATGCTGACGCAATCTGGATTATCATGTCTGAAATTGTAGCAACTGAGGTAGCAATTTCTTCCAGAGCCTCACCCGCATTTGATGCAGTTTCGACACTGCTTTTTGCTTTATCCTGACCATTGCTAATAGCCTTAACCGCTGCGTGAACCTGCTTTTGGAGATTATCTATCATTTCTTCGATTAGTTTTGTCGACTCTTGTGTGCGACTGGCGAGTGTCCTAACTTCATCGGCAACGACGGAGAATCCGCGGCCCTGTTCACCGGCCCTTGCGGCCTCTATTGCTGCGTTTAAGGCCAGTAGATTCGTTTGATCGGCGATACTCTTTATGACATCTAGAACCGATCCGATAGATTCAACTTCTTTAGATAGTTTATTGACGACGTTAACACCTGTTTCGATTTCGCTGGCAAGCAAATTAATCGATGCGATTGTTTCTCCAACCACCTTTTGGCCAGATCGAGCTTTTTCATCAGCTCTATGAGCCGAGTCAGCAGCTGAATTTGCGTTTGATGCGACCTCCTGTACAGAGCTTGTCATTTCGTCGATTGCCTTTACGACATGCTCAGTTTGTAGGCGCTGTTGTTTGGATCCACCCTGAGTCTGATCCACGATCACCGAGACTTGACCAACCACCGAAGATAAATTGCCAACACTTCCAGCAACTTGTGAA
>CAXMOZ010000164.1:0-8060 GCA_964195315.1 uncultured Acidimicrobiia bacterium
TCAAAGTAAACGAGCTTATCTAGATTGTATGTTGAGCTAAAACCTTTAATTAGCTTGTGTTTATGTTGATAGATACGCTGGATTACATTACTCGTTACGCCGATGTATAAGGTAGTGTTGTGACGGTTAGTGATAATGTATATACAGGGTTGTTTCATGATTGAATTCCTTTTCAATTGAGTAGTAAACATATATCGCTTTCGCGATATTGAAAAGGACTGTTTTTTGATTTTGGGGTGGAGTTGGGAGGTTACCGCCTGCGCGGTAATGACCTAGGGTGTGTGTACAACGGAGGTAGAATCAACGGCAGAAAACTACCCACAAGAGCCTGTCAAAGCTTCAATTATCATTGATAAAATGAGTCTTAAATCCTGGGTAAACCAGTCAGTATCATGCTGATCTAATACACTGGTTTTTACCTTTATTGGTACATTTCATTGTCTAACTTGTTAAGCGGGAAGACGCTCCGCTTTATATTCTGTGCCTTGCGTCAGCATCATAAATGCTTTTCTCACCGTCATATTAGCAAATGCGACAGCGCTGATTGACGCAGACTAAAGTAGTGCCAATATGCCAAAAGTGGAATGGCTTCACAGCCGCGCAAATTTAAAACGGACAAATCCCAAATAGTCTCTTGGTACTGACGCCAACACTTCTATAAATAAACAAATTCCAACTGACCCATCTCGCCTGAAATACCTTTATCTTCTGAAACACGCTCATATTCAGATTCAGCGCGCAAATAAACAAGTGCCCAGAAAATAGCTACTTTGATCGAATTCGTGCCATATTTATTAATTGTTTTAGCTGGGTTGATCACAAGTATTTGATTAGAAATCTTATTCAGCAAAGTGTGCTCTTTAGAATGCGCAAGTTTTAATTTAAACCGCCCTTTTGGAAAGTTTTTACCGGATAGTATGGTTTAAACGGTGTAAAAGAAGGACAAGTGCTCTATTTTAGAGACGTAACTCATGAAACAGAAGTCGACAAGATGAAAAGTGAATTCTTATCAACGGCACCCCATTAGCGAGTATATATGGGTTTTCTGAATTATTAATGAATCGTGACTATGATAAGAAAGTCTCACATGAAATTTTTGAAACTATTCATCGTCAGTCATTAAATTTAAAACACTTATTAGATGAACTGCTTGATTTATCGCATATTGAGGCACGAGCAGAAAAAGACTTTTATATGGTTAAGCAATCCATTCAAGACCTTCTGTTACAGTCATGTGCTGAAGCTGAAGGCGCATTCAATGGCCGTAAAGTAGTCGTTCATTCATCAGGTCACTGGCCCATTTTATCATTCGATATCGATAAAATGCGTCAAGTATTTAATAACTTATTAAGCAATGGCTTCAAATATTCGCCTGAAAACGAAAACGTGATACTAGAAACAAGTCAACGAGAAAAAAATAGAAACATGCCGTTTGGTGTCAGGCTCAACATCCGGCACTGGTTTAGGCGTATCGCTCGTTAAAGAAATAATCGCAATTCATGCTGGAGATAATGAGTTTGTTAGTTCTAAAGGAAATGGAATGGAAGTTACTGTGTGGTTGCCCATTGTTAAAGTTAATCTATTAAGTAGAGAACTATGAACCAAAAAATAATTTTAATTGTTGACGATCAAGAAGAATTGAGAAAATTGGTGCGCGTGGCACTTGAATGCGACGATTACGAATTACACGAAGCTGAAAATGGACAACAAGCTTTAGACCTAGCAAAGCTGATTAAGCCAGATTTGGTTGTGTTTGATGTGATGATGCCCGGCGAAATTAATGGCTATCAGCTGTGTGAAAAGTTGAAACAAGCCTGTAATGGAAAAAATCCATATGTGATGCTGTTAACTGCTAGAGGACAAAAATCTGACCTTGAAGAAGGACGACGCGCGGGTGCAGATAGCTACCTTGTCAAGCCCTTTAGCCCATTAGAATTGATAAATAATGTTGAAAACGCCCTTACTTAAGTATTACCATGCTAATAACACTTTTGTAAATTAACTAAGATAGGAGTTATTTTGAATCGACAAGGCTTTGATACACAAAACGCTAATGAGTCGATGAATGTCCTTCGGCCCGTAGCCTACTTTCTTTCATTTGTGTATTTCCTTCTGGCATTGGCGCATATCTTTCTCCTTCAGGACACATTCAAGTGGACTTTAATTTCTTTAGCACTGTTAACTGCAGCTGTTTGCATTGTCATTGGAACCAATGCATCAAAATTTTCATCCTCTCGACAAAGCCTAATTGTTCTATTAATGTTGCTGTTGGCCAGTTCAAACAGTCTGCTACATTTATGGTTTTCTGAAGCTTCAGAGCAAACAACCAATGTATTCTTGACTATCATCGCGTCAGGAATTGTATTATCCAATCGCGCCTATTGGACAGCCTCAATTTTATTCAACTGGATTGGCTGGATCATTGTCAACATCTCTCATGAAATAGCTCTAATTCAACACTTTTTCTTCGCCATGGCGATGAGCTCCCTATTAAGCTGGTTTGCCCACTTGGCGCGAAAAAATTTAGTCGAAAAACAAATAGCACTAGAGCAGGAAAGAGATCTGGCGATCCAGCATGAGCAAGTGGCGAAGGCTGCAACTGAGACAAAAAGTACATTCTTGGCGAATATGAGTCACGAAATTCGCACACCAATGAATGGTGTCATTGGCATGATTGAACTAATGTCACGTGCAAAAATGAATAATGAGCAGAAAGATTTCATTGCAACAGCTAAGCGCAGCGCCAAGTCACTTTTGGTGATCATAAACGACATTTTAGATTTCTCAAAAATAGAGGCCGGTCAACTCAATATCGAGCTAGTGGAGTTCGATGTAGACCAGCTTTTTTCAGAATTGATCCACGATCAGCAGTATCACGCTAATAAAAAGGAGCTAAAGCTCGAGCTTGTATCAGATAAGGTTCAGCAAGCAAATGTTATTGGCGACCCCTTCCGAATCACTCAGATTATGAATAATCTGCTGTCCAATGCAATTAAATTCACTCAATCGGGCTCTATCGTTGTCGAATATGGTTTAATTACAGTCGACCAACAAGTGAGCTTAAATGTGGTAGTAACCGACACGGGTATTGGTATCAGCAAAGCCGCACTTCCCCACCTTTTCGACTCCTTCTCACAAGCAGATATGTCGACAACCAGAAATTTTGGCGGCACTGGTTTGGGGTTAGCTATTACCCAGCAGCTGTGTAAACTTATGGATGGAGACATTAAAGCCCATAGTAAGTTAGGAAAAGGCTCCTCTTTTCAATTCTCCGTTATACTTGACACACCAACTTCAATAATAACCAAGGAAGAAATACCAAGCGACGAGGGGTCTCTCGCAAAATTTTCACACCTACGAGTGCTCTTGGTTGAAGACAATGACATTAATCAAGAGGTGATGCTTGCAATTTTGAACAGTCTTAATGTTACGGTAGATGTTGCGAGCGATGGACTTGAGGCGATTAAGATGCTGACTCATGCCAAATCGGGAAAGTTCAACCTGATACTCATGGATTGTCAAATGCCGAATATGGATGGCTATGAGGCAACTCGCCAAATACGCGCAGGGGATGCTGGAGAAGTTTTTAGTAAAATTCCTATATCAGCGCTCACCGCGAATACCATGAATAGTGAGCGAAAAAAGTGCCTTGCAGTGGGTATGAATGAATATCTCACCAAGCCGATAAACATCGATGCCCTGAAGTTAATGTTGGCGAAGTATTAGCCAACTTAAAGTGATCCGAAATTGGTATACCCTGCTCCCAATTGCAACACTAAAACTTAAAATTAAACTCCACTGCCTTGATTCGCGCTTCATATGAATAAATCAAACTAACTCCCCGTTAGCCAAACTTTATGGCCGCCCCATCTGCATCAATTTTCACTGCAAATTAACGCGATAGGACCAGACTATTCTTCAAACGCAAATATCAGTGCCTAAGCGTTTATTGGGTATCAGAAATCAACTCACTGGGTAGGCATTCCTTTGGTAATAGTTTAAGGTTGCCGCGACCCCAGATACTATTAAAAGCAATCAGCAATTTATAGGGACAATCCATGACCAGTCAAAAAGAATTCAAAGCTGCCGCCGAGAAGGCCCTCGAACATGCATTGGTATGGCGTGAGGATGGGGCTAAATTACCCGCCTTTCCGTTAGCAACAACGGCTGAACTCAGATCAAGATTTGACGGTG
The DNA here is from genome assembly GCA_964195315.1 of uncultured Acidimicrobiia bacterium. Taxonomy (GTDB): domain Bacteria; phylum Pseudomonadota; class Gammaproteobacteria. The sequence continues at coordinate 4,195 of CAXMOZ010000164.1, forward strand.
ATTTGCCTTCTCAGGGCTTGAATGGAGAAGTAGTTATCGATAGTTTGGTGAGAGCCGCTGAGCATGGCCTAGTCAACAATACCCATCCAAATTTTTATGCTTGGGTACAAGGTGCCTCTCATCCCATTGGCGTGGCTGCGGATATCCTTACTTCTGCTTGGGGCCAAAATGCCGCAATCTACCAAACGGCACCAGCTGCCGCTATTGCTGAAGAGGTGTCTGGAAAATGGGTGATCGAACTACTTGATTTGCCGCCAGAGTGTTCGTTTGCTTTCGCAACGGGAGCCACAATGGCAAGCTTTATTTGTTTGAGTGTCGCTCGCAGTGAATTGTTACACCGCATGAGCTACGACCTTGAACTGGAAGGCCTCACTGGTGCACCCAATATTCAGGTGTTTTTGGGTGAAGAGGCTCATGCCACCATACTGTCAGACCTCCGATATCTGGGCTTCGGGCGCAAGAACTTGGTTTTTATAGCGGTTGATAGTGAAGGTCGTATGCTGCCCAATGATCGTAAACACAAACTAGCCAAAGGTGGCGGACCGAAAATTGTGAGCTTACAGGCTGGAGAGTATAGGACAAATTAACGCTACCGACTAGCCTCAGTGACAGCTGTATTTGCGGGTGGTTTTGTAGTTACTCATTTGTGGTGTTGAAGACACGTTTTAGCCTTTGTGCAGTCCCTGCTAGCCAACTCATGCTCCTAGCGTAATAAGGCTTGTCAGACTGGCTATTTTCTTGATTGTTTAGACATTCGTCAATAATAATCTCACTGTGATTTGATTATGCTTTGATAGATAAGCGCATAATGCAGTAATGACATTGCTACTTCGCAAAACACGTTATTTTTTGATATCTTGTGTGTGTGTATACAGTTTTAAGCAAAAGGAAAATTGCAATATGCAAACATGTAAATCATGTTAATTTCAAAATAGTAATGTTAAATCTTATTAGGATACTTGATTATTAGAGTACAACGCAAATGAGCACTCTGTTTGCCACACTTGCTTGCTAAATACTCAAAGAAGAATACATGTGCTGGCAAGGCAACAAGGTGAAACATATAAACGCCATTGACCAGAAACAACGCTACTCTATCAATTTGTCGAACGGTACTACCCGGAGTTTACCGCCAACTTAGCTGAACAAGGTAAGCATTTACCTAAATATGTTAAACGTGAGTTCTTGCGTTGTGGTCGACTAGAGCACGGCTTTTTACGCGTGGTATGTGGTGACTGTAAACATGAGAAACTGGTCGCTTTTAGCTGCAAGCGAAGAGGTTTCTGCCCCAGCTGTGGTGCGCGGCGAATGGCTGAAAGTGCAGCACTGTTGGTTTATGATGTGTTACACAGTCCCTGAAAGGCGTATCCAATTCGTCAATGGGTGCTCAGCTTGCCCATTCCTCTTCGCTTACTACTAGCAAGATACCCAAATGAGCTGAGCAAAGTAATGCAAATCACTCACCGGGCCATTTCGACTCACATTGTGAACAAAGCAGGCTTTACCAACAAACAAGCCAAAACCGGTGCAGTGAGCCTGATCCAGCGATTCGGTAGCGCCCTTAATCTAAATATCCACTTTCACATGCTTTTTTTAGAAGGTGCGATTAGTGAAAATCCATGGGGAGGTACCACCTTTACCCGAGTCAAAGCGCCATCGCATAGCGACATGGTCGAACTAGTACACACCATTAGCCAACGTATTGCGCGATATTCAGAGAAAGTTGGCTTGGTTGAGCGCGATATGGAAAACAGTTTTCTTAACTTGATTGTAGATGATGAAGATAGCCTTCTCCAATTACAAGGCGCATCTGTCAGCTATCGCATAGCGATGGGGCCGCAACAAGGGCAAAAGGTGTTTACTCTACAAACTCTTCCGGCCAGTAATGAAGGCGAGTATGGCCAGTTAGCCAACCCCTTGGGTTTCTCCTTACCTGCAGGAGTGATTGCCGATGCCGACGAACCAGAGAAATTAGAAAGGTTATGCCGCTATATTAGTCGCCCAGCTATTAGCGAAGAGCGCTTAAGCATGACTGACCATGGAAAAGTGCGCTATGAATTGAAGACGCCATATCGAGATGGTACTACCCATGCTTTCTTCGAGCCAATCGATTTCATTGGCAAACTTGCAGCACGTATTCCACCACCAAGACTCAATCTCACCCGATTTTTTGGCGTATTCGCCCCTAACAGTAACCTTCGTGCACAAGTGACAGCATCACAACGACTGCTTCACAGCGAGAGAGAAAATAGCCCTAGACTCATCAATAAAGAAAATGAGCAATCAGATAAACCCTACCATGCTAGGAGCATGTCATGGGCTCAGCGTCCGGTAACCGGCTAGTAAGAACGAGTATCCAATATTGACATCAACGAATGCGAGAAATGTGAAAAACACAATGTAAGCATCATCGCTTGCATTATAGATATCCATGTTGTTTAAAAAATACTCGCACAGCTAGATAAAAAGTACCCAAGCTCTACACCAACAAAGCTATAGCGACCTTTACGTGCGCCACCTGATGAAGAGCACGACTTCACTAGTCAACGTGACTTCAACTTTGGTGCATAGACACCGAGTCGATATTCGATACTAAGGGATATACTATTTCATGGTAGGACAGGCTGTACTCAACTACCAATATTGCTGCACTGGAGACCTAAAAAGATCAAAAGCTGAAACCTGTCACATTAGCAAAAACTGCTAAATCATCCCCAAAAAGAACATCTACCCGCTCTGAAAGCCAGCTGTGACCACGGGTAGCATATAGCTTTAATTCTCCTTATACTCAACAGCCCCTTAATCAAAATAAACTATCGATTAGAAGGAAATTGATGCACCAAAACTAACAGCACCATTTTTTACTTCTTCGTTTAGATGGCTAGTTGATGACATGGATGATATCTCGCCTGCTAAGGTAATTGACTCCAAAATGGGGTAATAAATACCTAATGTTATTTTTTTATTTTCATGAACTAATGTATCTGGATCATCATTGGCTCTTTTAATTTTTGAAACACCATAATTTAGTCCTAATTTAGTTTTACCAAATGTTCTTGTTGCTTGAACATACCATCCAGAGGTAGTCCTTGCTTTACCAGTGAGGCTAGAGCCGTCGATAAGCAGGCCATAATACCCAAGTCCTTTGGCTTGATAACCACCGAACGAAAACTGTGTTGAATCGAATTGCATATTTGCCGCAATATCAAGACCTCGAGCAGTATAATCTATATTGCTTTGATCGTTCGTCATGCCCGAATTGTCTACACCTTGAGTAATAAAAGAGCTTGAAATAAACCCATTAGAAAAATTATGTTTTATCTTGCCATGTATGCCTGGCCTTTTTGAGCCCGTGTCACCAGAGAAACCCAAACCTCCGAAAGATAATGTATCGAGAGGCTGAAAAACGCCGATAACTGCTTCAGTATCTCCAAATGAATGGATGTATGTCATTTGAGATAATCTGTCAGGAAAGATATAACCATATCCTGCGCCACCTAGTTGTGTATTTAATGGTGATGCGGCTGAAACAGTGGCGCCAACACCTGCACCTGTCATATCAAGAACTAACGCATCGAAACCAAAAACACCGAAGTATCGTCCAACAATAACTTCGCCATTACTTTTATTTTTCACCTTGAAATAGACTAAATCAGAAGGAGCGCTATCATTTAAGCTAAAGGCTGCATTATCTGTAGTTCCTTCCTGAATTGATACGTAAGCTGAAATCTCATATCCATCTAGCATTTTTGAAACGCCAAACTCAAAGCTAGCAGGAGCGTATCCATTAGTGACAGCGCTTTTATTTTCTCCCGAGCACAATAGTACGGTTCCATTAACATTGCCGGGGTTGTCGTCACAACTAA
>CAXMOZ010000165.1:0-9528 GCA_964195315.1 uncultured Acidimicrobiia bacterium
CATCATTGATTCGCAGTTATGTTTGATAGGGAACGAGACTATATTCACAACTGGCGGTCAAGTTTGGGTTGTTACAACAAATAACAACCATAAAGCTCACGAACCATTGATGCAGGCTGGTGCCGAGGTCATAGTTCTAGAACATGCAAAAAAAAATGAGCAGGTTGATTTATCTCAATTAATGCAATATCTCGCTTACCGAGAGATAAACGAAATCCACACCGAATGCGGGCAGCGATTAGCTGGCGCATTAATGCAGCAGCAACTGGTGGATGAAATCGTGCTTTATTTGGCGCCTTGTTTTCTGGGCAGTCAAGCGCAGGGTTTGTTTGATCTGGGTCAAATCACACAGATGAAGGATCGTGCCAATTGCCGTATCAATGATGTAAGAACCATTGGTGAAGATATACGATTAACATTAACACCTGAGTACATTTAGTTATGTCGACGATCGTCGCAGCGGTAAAAAATGGTGTTGCTTGTATAGCAGCTGACAGCTTAACCAGTTTTGGTGATACCAAGCAAAGTGCCGAGTTTGTGGTTAATTCGGATAAAATTTTGTCGTTATCTAATGCGGCTTCAAAAACAATTACCTATATGGGTATCGTTGGAAGTGCAGCGCATCATTTAGTTATGCAAAATATGGTCGAGGATCATGCTGATAAAATTGATTTGAGTGATCGTATGTCAATATTCACTACGCTGAAAACAATTCACCCTATTTTAAAGGAAGAATATTTTCTCAACAGTAAAGAAGATGACGATGACTCTTATGAGTCATCACGAGTAGATGCGCTAATTATGAATGAGAATGGCATCTTTGGGTTGTATTCATTGCGTGAAGTTGAACAATACTCGCGTTTTTGGGCTGTTGGATCTGGATCAGAATTTGCGCTTGGTGCTATGCAAACGGCCTACGAAATATACGATACTGCCGAGCAAATAGCTCAGGCTGGCGTGGTCGCTGGTGCGACTTTTGATAATGCCTCGTCGTTACCTATGACGAGTTACACTTTGGAATTAGAGGAATATAAGTAGCCATGTTTACCGGAATCATTCAAACCGTTGGTTCAATAGCTAGCATCGAAAAAAAAGCGGGGGATATGTCCTTGACATTCAACACCGCTGGACTTGATCTTAATAGCTGTGAGCTAGGGGATAGTATTGCCGTGAATGGCGTATGCCTGACGGCTGTTTCTTATCACGCTGACCAATTCACCGCGGATGTATCGACAGAGACCCTGAGCAAAACCAGTCTGGGGCAACTAAAAGTGGGTAGTTCAATTAATCTCGAAAAATCACTCACTCTGAATACTGCTCTTGGTGGTCACCTGGTCAGCGGCCATGTCGATGGATTGGCAACACTGATTGAACTGCAACAAGATGCTCGCTCGACTCGATATCGATTTGAAGTAGCCCCCGAATTGCAGCACTATATTTCGATCAAAGGTTCAGTCACCATCGATGGCACAAGCCTAACTGTGAACAACGTTAATGAAAATCAATTTGAGGTTAATATCGTGCCTCATACGCAGCAAAATACGATATTTGGGTATTATAAAGTGGGTACTACGGTTAATATTGAGGTCGATATAATTGCTCGCTACCTCGAACGATTAATCACTGGAAAACCCAGTACCGATTCTGCAGATAATCAAGTCTCTGATAATCAGATACTGGCAACTCTCACAAAAACTGGTTTTATACAATCTAGTTAGGTTTTATGTCTGTATGAGTTTGAACAGCACGCAAGAAATAATCGATGATATCAAGGCTGGCAAAATGGTCGTGATCATGGACGATGAAGATCGTGAAAACGAAGGTGATATTTTGATGGCTGCCGAAGCAGTCACTGCCAATAATATTAATTTCATGGCCAAGTTTGGTCGTGGTTTGATATGCCTGACGCTATCAGAGCAACGCTGCCAACAATTACACCTACCTTTGATGGTTGGTGATAATAAAGCACAACTAGAAACCAACTTTACAGTCTCAATTGAGGCCGCCGAAGGTGTCACTACGGGCATTTCAGCATCGGACCGCGCTACCACAGTACTCGCCGCGGTAAAAGCGGATGCAACGCCTGACAGTATTGTCCAGCCAGGACACATTTTTCCACTCATGGCGAAGAAAGGCGGTGTCTTGATTCGAGCAGGCCATACCGAAGCAGGTTGTGATTTTGCTCGATTAGCCGGGTTCGAGCCAGCAGCAGTTATTGTCGAGATACTGAATGATGATGGCACCATGGCACGTCGACCAGACCTTGAGGTATTTGCCAGGCAACACGATTTAAAAATCGGTACGATAGAAGACTTAATTCGATACCGTATTGAAAACGAAAATACAGTCGAGCGTATCGTAGAATCTCGGTTCCCAACGGATTTTGGTGATTTTCAGCTCTATGCCTACGAAGACTCCATCGCACAAGAGTTACACCTTGCTTTAGTCAAAGGTGATATCGAAGCGGATAAAGCAATTCCGGTGAGGGTGCATGTTCAGGACACCCTGCACGATGCACTATCCGGTACTGTTGGGCGTGGGTGGCCATTGCAAGATGTGATGAAAACCATCGAAAAAGAAGGCGAGGGCGTTATCGTGTTTTTACGCCAGGCGGAGACGCCAAAGGATATGGTGAGGAAAATTGAATCTCTGATAAGGGATGATTCTAGTCAGGATTACGACCACCCTGATACACTCAGGACTTATGGCATCGGGGCTCAGATATTGGTTGATCTGGGTGTTCGAAAAATGAATTTGCTCAGTGCACCTAAGAAGTTTCATGCATTGGCTGGCTTCGGGCTCGAAGTCGTTAACTATTACTCTGAATAAACAACGCTCTAATTTAAATAAAAGAGTTCAGGAAAAGAAATACTATGGCTGAAGTGAATACAATCAACGGTGACCTCACCACCGATAAAGCAAAAATCGCAATTGTTGTCGGGCGTTTCAACGGCTTTATCGTCGAAAGCTTATTACAGGCAGCGGTTGATACCCTAAAACGTGCTGGAATCAAAGCATCGGACATTACGGTCAGTCATGTTCCTGGGGCATTCGAAATGCCATTGGTGGTTCAAAAATTTGCTGTCTCCGGACAATTTGATGCCATTATTGGAATGGGTGCTGTCATTCGTGGCTCGACACCTCATTTTGATTTTGTCGCTGGCGAAAATGCCAGTGCGTTATCGGCGCTTGCACTAGCGCACTCTATTCCTGTCGTGAATGCAGTATTAACAACCGATACTATCGAACAAGCGATTGAACGAGCGGGCACTAAGGCCGGTAATAAAGGCGCTGATGCTGCAATGGTCGCGATGGAAATGATCAGCTTGCTGAGGAAAATCGGTTAACCGACTTCGATGACTAATCAAGCCAATACAAATATCAATAAAGACGCCAAAAAAATGAGTAGTAAAAAAGCGGCAGAACAGGCGCGTTTTATTAAAAAACGTAAACATGCTCGTGACAAGGGGTTGCAGGCTTTATATCAATGGCAGCTGTCCGGCGAGGATCTTGAGTGGATAAAAGATCACTACGTAGAAGAACAGGGGGTTTCAACCGGAGATCTAGATTATTTCCTTGAATTATTATTCGAAATCCCAACCTGTATTGTTACCCTTGATGAGCATTATCGACAGCACATAGAAAACTTTGAGGACCATGTTGATCCGATTGAAACAAATATTCTGAGAATCGCAACCTACGAATTTATTCATCACCTCGAAATACCCTTCAAGGTGGTGATTAACGAGGCGGTTAATCTTGCTAAGGTTTACGGTGCTGATGATAGTCACAAGTTTATCAATGGCGTGCTAGATCCATTGGCAAAAATACTTCGCCCGCTTGAAACCAAAGCTTAATTAGAATACTAGTCTGATTAAAACCGTTCCAATGACAGCCGCACAGAATGAATTTTTGTTAATTGAACGATTTTTCTCTGGCACTGGAAAGTCTCGTTTTCCAGTGATGCTCTCGCAAGGTGATGATGCCGCTATTGTCGATTTACCTGTTGGTAAACAACTCGTCATGAGTGTCGACACATTGATTAGCGGCGTTCACTTTCCTGAGCAAACCAGTGCAGCAGATATTGCTTACAAGTCCCTGGCTGTTAATTTAAGCGACCTCGCCGCGATGGGAGCAACACCTGCTTGGTTTTTATTGTCGATTACGCTACCAAAATTTGATGAGGCATGGCTGAGTGAGTTTTCAGCCAGCTTAAAGGCCACATCAAATCAGCATCAAATTGAACTAATTGGGGGAGATACCTGCCGCGGGCCGCTTTCCATTACGATTCAAATTACTGGGCTGGTTGAAAGAAATAAATATGTAGGCCGCAGCGGTGCCAATGTAGGTGACCTAATATTGGTGACTGGAAAGCTTGGCAATGCCGCACTGGGATTAGCACATTTACAGCAACGATTGAGGTTACCGGCCGACCTCATTCAACTTTGTGTCGCAGCACTTAACCGCCCGTCACCCAGGCTCGAACTCGCCGATTTCCTGACAAGCTATGCTAGCGCAGCTATTGATTTATCAGATGGATTAGTCGGTGACTTACGTCATATCCTCGATCAAAGTCATAAAGGCGCATTGCTCAGGCGAGATGATTTGCCTGTCAACGACTGGATACGTAGTCAGCAGGGTTATGATTTTGCGCTGACAGGTGGTGATGACTTTGAGCTTTGTTTGACCGTACCTGCGAAATATAAAGGCGCTATTGATCACTGGAACCAGCAAAATCCTCACTGCAAACTGACGGACATTGGAGAAATTACAGGCAGCGGCTATCAGCTCGTTAACAAAAATAAAACAGTGGATCTGAACCATTGGCAAGGGTACCAACATTTTGAATAAACCAATTCCAGCTTCGCTACTACGCCACCCGATTCATTTTCTTTCCTTAGGGTTTGGTTCAGGTCTGTCTCCTTTTGCGCCAGGTACCGTGGGGACGCTCGTCGCCATACCGCTGTACCTAACGATTGCTCATCTATCACTGTCGATTTATCTTGGTATTATTTTGGTGGGGTTTATTCTAGGCGTCTATTTTTGTCACGTCACTAGCGAGGCGCTGGGTGTACACGACCATCCTGGTATTGTATGGGACGAGGTGATTGGCTTCTGGATCACAATGATTGCAGTGCCAGTGCTGAACTGGCAATGGATTGCAGCAGGATTTGTACTCTTTCGATTTTTCGATATCGTCAAGCCCTGGCCTGTCAAACTTGCGGACAAACGATTGCCTGGTGGCTTTGGTATTATGTTCGATGACGTATTGGCTGGTATTTACGCCCTTATTTGCATGCAAACTTTAAATTATTACCTAAACTAGTCAGTATGATGTTTCGAACCTTTGCAATCGTATTCCTCGCTTCTTTATTGTGGTTCACGCCACTGGCTGTGGCTAACCTCAATGTTAAGGTGATTGCGCTTTTCACCAACAAAGCACTGTTGCAAATAGGGTCTGAGCAAAAAATACTAGCCAAAGGAGAAAGCTATAAAGGCGTGACCTTACAGTCAGCGAGTGGTCGTGGTGCTGTTGTTTTGATCGATGGCAAGGAACAAAAAATGGACCTTAATCAGACGATTCAACAAGTTTTTAAAAAACCTGACCGTTCAACCGCGACCATTTACCCTGATGGGCAAGGCATGTACTTTGTAAAGGGTAAAGTGAATCGAACCACGGTGAATTTTTTGGTCGATACGGGTGCAACCTTCCTAACGATGAGTGGTAAGCATGCTAAAAAAATAGGCATCGACTTTCTAAACGGAACTATTGGCTATGCTAATACTGCATCTGGCAGAGTAAAGGTGTGGCAAGTGAAACTAGATAGTGTCAGTATCGGCGATATTAAGGTGAGCAATGTAGATGCTAGCGTCATTGCGGGTAATCAACCATTCGAAATTCTGCTCGGAAACTCTTTTTTGAAATACACCAAACTGCAACGGATTGGTGTCACGATGGAATTACAACAGCGCTACTAGGAGGCTGTCGGATTTAAGGCTAATCTACACGGTAATTGAGCCGTGCATCGCTCTACCTTCGAAGCGCCGAACCGTTACATCAATGCTGTCGTGCAGAAAAGTCATGTTAGCAGGCATGCTTATCCCACTCGTTGAATAGATAAGCTATTTACCTCATTCGATCAAAAGTTTGAGGCAAAATGACTTGCCCTCGTCATGACTGCCTAAGATTGGGTGACCCCTGGATAAAATCTTAATCAGCAGCATGTTTGGGTGACTTAATTCGGGTTCTGTCCATTTCAAATCTGTCGTATTTTGTTAGAATATAACGCTTTGTTGTCTGATCCAGAGAATTCTAATGATCAAAACTCGTTTTGCCCCTAGCCCCACCGGATTGCTCCATATTGGTGGTGCTCGAACTGCCTTATTCTCATGGCTTTACAGTAAAAAAATGGGGGGGCAATTTGTATTGAGAATTGAAGACACTGATTTAGAACGCTCGAGTGAAGCGTCTGTTCAGGCGATCCTAGACGGTATGGAATGGCTTAGGTTGGACCATGATGAAGGCCCTGTTTTTCAGACCCAAAGATTTGATCGCTATAGAGAAATTATCCAGCAACTGTTGGATCAAGGTGATGCTTATTATTGCGCTTGCTCCAAAGAAAAGCTGGAGTCTCTGCGAGAGCAACAAATGGCCGACAAGCAAAAGCCACGTTATGACGGTTGTTGTCGTGATCTAGGGCTGTCACCAGATGGCACTCAAGATTTAGTGGTTAGGTTTAAGAATCCGCAGGAAGGCGCAGTCACATTTCCCGATCATGTCAAAGGTAGTATCACTGTTAGTAATTCGGAACTAGATGATTTGATTATCTTAAGAAGTGATAGTACTCCTACCTATAACTTAACTGTCGTAGTGGATGACATGGATATGAATATTACTCATGTTGTGCGCGGTGATGATCATGTCAACAATACGCCTCGTCAAATTAATATCTTAAATGCGCTTGGCGCTGACTGCCCTGAGTATGCGCATTTGCCGATGATTCTGGGTGATGATGGTAAACGTCTGTCTAAACGCCATGGAGCGGTCGGTGTCATGCAGTATTTTGATGACGGTTACTTGCCAGAGGCGGTATTGAATTATCTCGTTCGATTAGGTTGGTCGCATGGTGATCAGGAAATATTTTCAATGGAAGAGATGATCAGTTTTTTTTCTTTGGATGATATCAATAAATCAGCATCTTCTTTCAATACCGATAAGCTCAACTGGATTAATCAACAGTACATGATGAGTTTGCCATTAAGCGGTATCGTCGATCTGGTCAAACATCGCCTGAAAGTGATTGATGTTAGCGTAGCCGATGAAACTAATATCGATACTATTGTGGATTTATATCGCCAACGTGTATCTACCATCAATGAGCTCACCGAGAGTATTTTATATTGTTTCAAAGAATTCGATGAATATGATACAAAAGCGGCTAAAAAAGCACTTCGAGCCGATGCATTGGAACCATTAAAGTGCCTGACCGAAGGGTTTGAATCATTGACTGACTGGCGTGCTGAACCTATTCACCAGGTGATCCACGGTGTCACAGAACAGTTAGCGGTTGGAATGGGTAAAGTTGGTCAACCATTGCGCGTTGCGGTGACCGGTGGATCGTTCTCCCCGCCCATTGATCAAACTGTAGAGGTGATAGGCAAGGCCCAGACCCTAAAGCGAATATTGAGAGCGATTGATCATATCTCAAAGCTGTAATGGAGAGAAAATCTCATTATAATTCAATAGCATGCTATAACCATGTTAGGTACTTCATATCGATCAAAGTTTAGTGATTAGTTGTACAGTTTAAATTGAGTGATAGATTTTATGAGATTGGCCAAAACCTAATAGGTCAGTTTATGGATAAGGACTAATGACGAGAAAAACCATTAAATGTGTTGTCATGTTTGCCGATGTTGCAGGCAGTACGACTATTTATGAAAAAATGGGAGATGATCTAGCTCGTGAACGCATTTCGAATGCGTTAAATACCCTGATTGACATTACTCGAAAAAACAAAGGGCATTTGGTAAAAACAATCGGTGACGAGATTCTTGCCTATTTTACTGATGTCGATATGGCCTTACTGGCCGCTCATACGATTCAGGAAGTTATTGAAGATGATAAAAAACCCGAAACAATCGGGGTCTCGATTCGAATTGGAATGCATTTTGGAAGTGCTATTTTAGAAACCAATGATATCTTTGGTGATACCGTTAATGTTGCTGCCAGAATTTCTAGCATGGCAAAAGCGCGTCAAATTCTATGCACTAAGGAAATGGCATTTTTAGCCAAAAGTTCAGAGCTATCCCGTCGTATGCGACCTTTTGATCGCATCAGGGTCAAGGGTAAGAGTGAAACTCTTGATATCTACATCCTGTCATGGGAAGAGGATAGTGATGTTACTAACATGGCTACTGCCAGTAGCTTTACGAATCCAGCGCGACATAAACAGGGTGAAAAGCTAACGCTAACCTATTGTGGCAAGCGCTACAAAATACCGGTTACTACCACTTCGTATATTTTGGGTCGGGGCAATGGCTGTGATCTTTTTGTTGATGGTGATTTAATCTCACGGCACCATTCTAAAGTAGAGCACCGTCGCGGAAAATTTATCATCACAGATCAAAGTACCAATGGTACTTTCATCAAAACGCAAGAAGGACAGGAGGTATTCTTACGGCGTGAAGAATTAACACTTTTCGGTGTTGGTTTCATCAGTCTGGGCAAAAAAGTCGATCAACATGATGAAGGTGTTATCCAATTCTTTAGCGAATAAAGCTGACGCTTCTTTATAGTCTTATAGCACGCCCAGTAAGGCACTGATCAACCCGATTAATCCACCGAATAAACCGCCCCATATCACCAACCAACCAAGATGCTGTCTGATCATGTCCTGAATTATTATTTTGACTAATTGTGGGGTTAATTCATCCAGTCGCTTGTCGACTATTTCTTCGATATTATTGCGAATATCATTGATCATATCTGGCTGCTCTAACTCTTCGATCAGCAGTTTTGAAAACGATTCTGTCGCACTAATGTCGACGATAGCTGTGCGCATATTTTCTATGAAAGGTTCTTTCAGCGGCACTAATGCTTCCTGACCGCCAAACATGGCGAGCATACTTCCGAAAGATGACTCCATGATTGTTTTAACCAAAGTATCGTAGGCCGGCGTCAAGTCCAGCTTTTGAATGACAGGCGCCAAATGTTGGCCTATATGGGCCGGTTGACTTTTGTTTAAAAAACGATCGATATTTTCCTCGTTAAAAAATTGCGTCATCATTAAATTCCGAATGCCTAGCTTAAAATCTTCGAAGTGCGCAGGAATGACTCCAGACCCATAAAGCCCCGGAACTTTTTCAAACAACATGTGGATTGCTAGCCAATTAGTAATGGCACCAGATAACGCAAAAATACCGATAGAAAACAGAATGTCGTGATGAATGTAGTAAGCTGTTACGGTTACTGCGAGGGCGATTAAATTTGTGGCAAGACTTTTATTCATAACTTTTATACATGTT
>CAXMOZ010000166.1:0-53749 GCA_964195315.1 uncultured Acidimicrobiia bacterium
AAAAAACCTGAGCGCGATAAAACTAAAAAACCAGCCATTAAAAAGGTCAAACCGGATATAAAAGACCCCAAGCATATTATTGATACCTATGCGTAACTTGTGTAAAAGTATCCTAATGATTCATTCGGACAGCCTTCATAAGCTGTCCATGAAATCTTTATGCTTACCGGATAACCTGTAAGCAAAACTCAATATCTCTGCAATGACAACATAGAGTGCTTCGGGGATGTGATCACCCAAATCCAGTTGAGCTAGTAATAAGGTTAATTCTTCATCTTCGTGAACAGGGATATTAGCTTGACTGGCCAATTCTAATATTTGATCAGCCAGCTCGTGATGACCACTGGCAGTCACCACCGGCGCATTCTTACCATCATATTCAAGCGCAATTGCAAACTTTGGGGGCATTCTTATACCTTTATATCGAGCAACGAATCGGGAACTGGGCTAAATGTATTATCGCTTTCTGGCGGTGGTTGTCCCAAATAGCAAAAGAAATGCCCAAGATTAAAACCAGATTTGATTAACTGTTGTTTAAAGTCGGGTAATGCATCATTAATTTTATTCTTAGTGGTCTCTTCGACGGCCCAAAAACTGGTTGATAAGGTATCTCCATCCAGCAAAATATGGGTGGAAATCAAACCAAGTAAACCGAATTCGAAACTTAACCGAATTTCCCAAGCCTGATTTTCAGCACTAGCCTCTTTACTTTTTTGACGAATCTTTAACAGTAAAGATTTCACCGTTTGTTGTTCTAGATAAGGGATATTTAAATTAAACGCGACCGGCTGTTGATGTTCTTGCTGAAATCGAAGGGAGGTTTGTTGAAATAATTGCTGATTGAGTGATTGCTCTGTCAATTTTATCGCGTCACGAAACTGCATCAATAATGGTTCGTCGTTATTGAATGTGGTTTTTTTCAGTTGATGAACTTCAGCATCTGCTTTTTTCGGGTTGATTTTTAAAAGCGCTTGAATTAATTGATTAAGACCTTGTTCTGATTGGGGTAGCTGACGCAATACAGATAAAGGGTTCGAGTTCGACAAGCCCTTTTCAGGCTTTGCGCCCAAAGTACTGTGGGTCGCAAGTTCAATCGACTTTTGAATGGCGCGCGGACTTAAAGAAGTAACCGTTGGTAACGAGCGTATCAGTAATTCAAGTCGGGATGCTAGTGTAGCGCTCGGCAAAGCACTACCATTATTTGCATGAGATACAGTACCGCCAGGAGAATTCTGACTTTTGTCTGTCGCAGTGGCTGAGGGTGCTTGTCCGGAATTGATGGCTAGGACTGATTGCACCAATTGCAGCAGTGGTTGCAATTGATTAGTGGCAGAAGGCTGAGGGCGAGCTGATATTAGCTGAGCGAGGGCCGATCTAAGTACCTGATGATGATTGACTGGCTTTACCTCAATTGTTCCAGATGCTTCTCGGTGAACTATGGTGAGTAATTGGCCCGCCTTGAGTTGAGATTGCAACGGTATTGATGTTTGTACTGAGCCTAATTGCAGTAAGGTATTGTTGCCTTGTTGACTGACTACGGTAGCCAGTGAGGAACGGTTTGCAGGCAGTAGTGGTAATAATTTCAAAAATTTACTAGCGACCAACAACGTCACTTGATCCTGTGAAGGTGCCACCTTTAAAACCGGGCTTAGCTTGTCACCATCCAATCTGACCTGAACTGTATCACCCGCCTTTAGTTTAAGAGCGTTGCTTCCCGTGATTTCACCCAATCGGGTTGAAAGTAATGCCTGGCCATTCGCGACGCTCACGACACGCGCTGGAACTGAACCCAGTTGTCGCAAGCGACTAAGAACATCCAGTTGTGTATCAGCAGGTTTGCCTGTTGACGGGTCTGAGGGCGGTAAGTTTGAAATTTCCATCATGGCAATATTTATCCACCGCGGGTAAAGGTCTGCCGCACTTAGCTCGAAAAAACGAAAAGAAGCGCTTGCTTTGTCTTTTTGGCAAAAAATCGATAAAAAGTCCGCTATTAAATTGTCACTACGCTATTCGTATCGGCCATTTCGGTTAGATCTATAGTTTATTTCCAGTGAAAGTGATGCGATAGCTTCAAGATGTGACAATAAACCGTCGAGTTCATTAATTATGAATTGTAATTATCTGCAAGCTTTTGATTTTTAACGTTTTTAATTATTGGCACGTAATTCGCATATAGATTATTTAAAGATGTACTTAGGATAATTTATAATGGCGCAACCTACAACGTTATATAGTGTTGGAAAAAGCAGAGCTCAAGTCGTAGCACTAGATCCGCGACGTTCCGAGAAAGTAATCAGTAGCAGACGGCATATTCGCGTGTTGGAATTGTCCGATTTGCTATCCCGACATCTTGAACTTGAAAAAATCATCGAAGTTTTTTCAAACGAAATTCGAAAGGATGTCCCTCATGTAGGTTATCACTATGATTATAGTGAAATAGGCATCACCTACTCTCAAGGTGAAGAAGCTGAGTATAGTGTGAATTATAGATTGAGTGTACAAAATAAATTGATTGGAGAATTAACCTTCTTTCGTCATCGGAGTTTTTCAAGCGAAGAGGTATGTGACCTGGAGGATTTATTATGCTCGTTAATCTATCCAGTAAAGCATGCTGTCATGTATCAATTGGCGCTTAAATCAGCTTATAGAGACCCATTAACCGGCCTCAATAACCGAACCTCGATGGAAAAATGTCTACCACGAGAAATTGATCTGGCAAAACGGCATCAACAATCGATGGCTATATTAGTCATGGATTTAGATGGGTTTAAACAAATTAATGATAGTTATGGGCACGATATTGGCGACCAGGTGTTGCGCGAAGTTGGTAAAGTTATTTTTAGTGCGGTTCGAAATACAGACTTACTTTATCGCTATGGCGGTGATGAATTTGTTGGCGGGCTCGTTCAAACTGATTTAGAAGGCGCAATGGATGTTAGTGAGCGCATACGGTCAGGTGTGGAACAACTTTCAATGATGACTGACCTTCCAACCGATAACATGAAAATTAGCATTGGACTCACCATGGTGCAACAAACCGACAGCTTCAGTGAGTCTTTTAAACGTGCAGATAAGGCACTTTATGCGGCCAAGTTAGCGGGTAAAAATCAAATTGTAACCCTTTAATTAGATGAGCCCCGTTTTTTATCGGCAAATTTTTCAGCGCAATGGGGAAAATTATAAAGCTCTAAATCTATACCACTAGAAACTAACAGAAACCACTAAACGCCCAATAAACGGCCTTTGGTACCCTCGCCAAATATATTCTCTTGTTTATCGTATCAATTGCGCTCAATTACTGAAAAAAATAATCAACATAGACTATAGGTATATAGATACATACAAAATCTATATTGAGGATTAGAAATGACGGTAAATACGCAAATTGCTAATAGTGGAAGTAAAGTGACTATTTCGGTCATAGGTAAATTCGATTTCCAGCTCTATGATACTTTTAGAAACGCCTACTCTGACACTAACGGTTCTGGTGTGGAGTATATTGTGAATTTTTTAAATACAGACTACCTTGATAGCTCAGCCCTTGGTATGCTGCTGCTATTACGTGAACATTCGGGCGGTGAGGCATCTGACATTACAATTTTGAATGCTTCTGGGGATGTCCAAAAAGCATTAGAAGTCGCTAATTTTAAAAAATTATTTAAAGTATAAGGGGTCATAATTGTGAGCGAATATGCAGAAAAAAGAGACTTCCAGCGAATGGCTATAGATTGTGTACTGAGCTTTTCTATTAAAGGCAAATCTGAGGCTTATAATGGGAATGTCATAAACCTAAGCAGCAAGGGCATTTTGTTTACCTCATCCGAGGCCATCAAAGAAGGCTCTGATCTGAGTATTGTATTAACACCGAGTAATTCTATTACACCACCGATGGAAGCTGACGCAACGGTTACTCGAGTGATGGATAATGATGCCGTGTATGAAGTAGCCTGTACGGTAGTCAAAATTCACTAGGACTTGTTTCTTTATTAGATAGCTTAATCATGCTGAATGATCAGATACTTTATTTAAATGACATAAGATATCGATATAAAAAAAGACATCAATCTAAACAGAGTAGTGACTAACGACATAGTCATTCACCATAGACATAAATTCATTCGCAATATTGTCACCTTTTAAGGTGACTGTTTTTTCACCATCCTCATAAACAGGTGCGACAGGTTGTTCGCCAGTGCCGGGCAAACTGATCCCGATATTGGCATGCTTGCTTTCACCTGGACCATTTACTACACAGCCCATTACTGCAACATTCATCGATTCTACACCAGGGTATTGATGTTTCCACTCTGGCATAGAAGTGTCCAGTTGCTGCTGAATTTTCTTGGCTAATACTTGAAAGTACTCACTTGTGGTTCTACCACAGCCAGGGCAGGCTACAACAGTGGGTGTAAAGGCTCTAAAATCTAGTGCCTGCAGGATTTTTTGTGCCACTTTAACTTCACGGTCTCGTGAGGCGCCTGGTTCGGGTGTTAGCGAGACTCTAATAGTGTCGCCGATACCTTGGTTCAATAAAATGGCTAATGCAGCAGTCGAGGCAATAATGCCCTGGTCTCCCATACCAGCTTCGGTGAGCCCAAGATGAAGTGCATAATTTGATTGTTGGGCCAAGGATTGATATACCGAGACTAAATCTTGAACATGACTCATCTTGCAACTGATGATAATTTTATCCTCAGCCAAACCAATATCAGTCGCCATCTTCGCGCTATTGAGTGCCGATTCAATGACAGCTTGACGGTTAATCTGTGCTAAAGCCAAAGGATCAGCAAGATTGGCATTTCGAGTGAGTAAGCCAGCTAATAACTGTTGATCAAGGCTACCCCAATTAACTCCAATCCGAACAGGTTTGTCGTGCCTACAAGCCACTTCGATCATGTCGGTAAATTGTGTATCTCTCCTTTTGCCATGGCCGACATTGCCAGGATTGATTCGATACTTGGCCAATGATCTTGCACAATCATCATACTTCTTAAGCAGCTTATGACCGTTGTAATGAAAGTCACCGATAATAGGTACTGAGTAACCATCGGTCATTAAACAATCGACGATATAGGGCACGGCGGCAGCAGACTCATCATTATTGACAGTGATGCGAACCATTTCGGATCCACTGTCGGCGAGTAGTTTTATTTGTTCAACTGTGGCATTGACATTTGCAGTGTCGGTATTAGTCATCGACTGGACGATAATCGGTGAGCCATTACCCACTAGAATATGCCCAATTTTGACTGCCGTTGTTTTGTGTCTAACCGATTGTTGCATCTGTAATGAGCCAAATAAGAGTTGTTCGTAATAATAATCAACATCTCAGTTGAGTTAAAGCGCTAAACGGAGCGTCACACATGATATTTGAGGATAATTGACCCAAATTTCTTTTATCATCAATAAAAGCATCCTTGGTTTCAAGTAATAACTGCACTAGAATCCGACGATTAGGTCACATCAACGTTACCACCACTATCACCTCAACTAATGACAGGAGTTATTTTGCTAAACAAAGTAACCATTTTAGCCTTTGACCTCGACGATACTCTCTGGCCTTGTATGCCTGTGATTCAACAGGCTGAAGAAACCTTATATGCCTGGCTAAATCAATATTATCCACGTATCACAGCCAATCACAATCCTGAACAAATGGTCGATTTACGCAAGCAGTTCACTGCTCAGGATAAACAGTATTCGGTTGACTTGTCGATGATGCGGTATGAATTTTTGAAAAAGCTAGCGGTCGATAATCAATACGATAAGAACGAAGTCGCTGACAAGGGTTTTGACGTTTTTTATCACGCGCGTCAGCAAGTCAGCTTCTATGACGATGTTTTGCCGGCACTAGAGCGGCTGAGCTTAAAGTATCGTCTAGGCGCAATTACTAATGGTAACGCCAATGTTGAGAAGGTGGGGCTGGGGCATTTAATAGAACATACAGTGAGCGCGATAGATTTACAGATCGCTAAACCTGATAAACGTATATACCAAAGTCTTGCCGATCGTTTTGAGGTGCCGACAGAGCAAATACTCTATATCGGTGATCATCCTGAATACGATGTTATCGGGCCACAAGTGGCTGGTCTTCGTGCCGCCTGGATTAACCGAGAAGCGCGGCAATGGCCACAGTCTTTGCCACCACCAAAATTTCAGATCACCAACTTATATGAACTTGAAGCATTATTAGACAATTGTTAAAAATAACTACTGAGCCGAGACCATTTCGATTAGGGCATCGAAAACTTTTTTCGCCAGAGCTGGCTGGGCGAGAGCGGTTGGATGAATACCATCTCTTTGCATTAAAGCAGGGTCGCTTCCAGCAATACCTTCAAGAAATTTGGGTAGGTAATAGGTTTTGTTCTGGCTTGCTACTGTCTCATACACCGCCTGAAAGCGCTGATTGTAAGCAGCCCCGAGATTAGGTGGCATTCGGACGCCAATCATCATCGTTGCTATATTTTTCTCATTAGCTATCGATAGCATTCGATTTAAGTTTGCTGTCGTTTGTTGGAAGTTCAAGCCTTGCAGACCATCATTACCACCCAGCTCCACGATCAAATGTGAAGGTTTGTGCTTAGTCAATAAATTCGCGAGTCGGCTAACGCCACCAAAAGTCGTTTCGCCACTAATACTGGCATTGATTACCCTTGTTTGTGGAAATCTAACCCCTATATTATGACTAAACAAAGTAGGCCAGCTTTCATCAATCGCTATATTGTGAGCGGCGCTTAAACTATCACCTAAAATAAGAATTTTTGTAACGGAATTCTGAGCGAAAACAGAAGTCTGAAACAAAAATAAAAAGACCAAACTAATGACTGAATTGATGAAAAAGGATAAATTTTGCATTTCTCTCCACAACGTAACTAAAACTGTCAGAACACCTGACGGTATGCTCGATATTGTGCAAGATGTATCGCTGAAGGTGAAGTACCAAGAAGCTCTTGTTATAAAAGGTGCTTCAGGTTCAGGCAAAACAACTTTGCTGGGTCTTATGGCAGGGCTCGATCAAATAAGTTCAGGTGATATCGAATTGCTTGGTAATCCTCTTGGTGAAAAAAATGAAGAGCAACGATCATCCATTCGATCGGGGAAAGTTGGTTTTGTATTTCAATCTTTCCAGTTGGTACAAGGCGCAACAGCACTACAAAACGTCATGTTGCCATTAGAATTAAGAGGCGAGAGTGACTCTTATGATCGAGCATATCAAAGTTTGCAGCAAGTCGGCCTCGAGCTTAAGAAAAACACCCTGATAGACCATCTATCCGGTGGCGAACAGCAGCGTGTTTCAATCGCTCGCGCATTTGCTGTGCAGCCCAAAATTCTATTTGCTGATGAGCCGACCGGTAATCTTGATGCTAAAACAGGACGTCAAATAGCTGACTTGATGTTTCGACTTCGCGACGAATCGGGAACAACATTGGTACTTGTCACCCATGAGACCGATCTGGCTGAACGCGGTGACCGACAGATTTTGATCGATTCAGGTCGGTTAATTGAACCAGATAGAAGTCAGAATAGTGATTCAGACCAAAGCCAAAATATAGTCTCAGGTCAAAATTAGTCAGATGCTAAAAATCAAATCGTCAGGGATTCAGTCCTACTGGCTAATGCTGATAGCGACAGTTATAACGGTCAGCATCGTGACTTCTAGCCAATTGCTTACTCAACGTATTAGCTTGTTACTAGACCGGCAGGCGAGTGAATTGCTGGCAGCCGACTTAGTGGTTGTGTCAGGCGAGCCGATTAGACCAGATTATAAGAAAGAAGCATTAAAAATGGGTTTAGATGTATCGAATATCATTAGCTTTAGAACGGCCATTTTTATCGATGATAGCCCTCAATTGGTTGCAATTAAAGCAGTCGATAGTGCCTACCCATTGCGTGGACATTTAGAAATTGCAAAAGATTATGTAGGCGATAAAGAGCGTATTAGTCAAGGCCCAAAGATAGGTGAAATTTGGGTTGATCCGAAATTATCGAAACTAATTCCGGGGCCAGTCAGCCTTGGCAGTGCCGCGTTCAAAAGTGACTGGATATTAATGTTTGAACCGGATAGAGGCGGCGGTAGCGTATTTAATCTGGCACCTCGGATTTTGATGAATATCGATGACCTGGCATCTACCGACTTGATTATTCCTGGCAGTCGGGCAACTTACCGTTTGTCATTTTCGGGTGAGCCCGGGAAAATTAAACAGTTTGTCGAATGGCTTAAACCAAACTTGACGGCTGCAGAAAGCTTACAAGATTTAGAAAATGCGCGACCTGAAATGCGTCGGGCACTTGATCGAACGCGTCAGTTTTTTGCATTATCAATTGTACTCACTTTAGTCATAGCGATGGTTGCCATTGCTATTACCGCTCGTTACACAGCTAATCAGGAAGCGCCCAAAGTGGCGATGCTCAGAGCATTCGGTATATCACAGTCACGCTTAATGCGTTTCTATGCTGAGCAATTGGGCAAGGTCTGGATAATTGCAACCCTACTCGGTATTTTCATTGGTTGGTCTTCACAATACCCGTTGCAATGGTTGTTGGATAACTGGTTTGGTAAAGAGTTACCTGTGATTTCTACAGTAATGCCTTATATCAACGCCGCGGTTGTTGGCTTTATTAGCCTGATTGGTTTTAGTTTGCCATTTTTGTTTAATGCGACATCAACGCCACCGATGCAGGTATTCCGACCCAGCCATAACAATCAATCGATGCGGCGTAATCTAATCATTATTGCTTCCGCCATTTTTAGTGTCTTTCTGGTGTTGATTGTTCTGGTGCAAAGCTCGACCTTGGCGATTGTAACCTTGGCGATGATTTTGGGTGTTGCCCTGATATTACCAGCGATATTCTATTTGATGGTCAATACTCTGTTGTTTACTGGCAGGAAACAGTTCTGGCTGCGCCAATATTTATTAAGCCGACTCAAAACTAAATCTCGGGGTGCCCTGGCCGTGATGTCTGGTTTTTGCCTTGCTTTATTGGCAATATTATTGATTGGTGTGGTTAAGGATGAACTATTGAATTCATGGGAAACGCAATTACCAGAAGAAATTCCAAATTACTTTCTAGTTAATCTAAGAACCGACGAAGTACCCGATATTAAACAGTTTTTAAAACAACGAGAGATTGATTCTTCAGAAGCTTATCCTTTGGTACGTGCTCGCTTAACCTACATCAACGATGTATCAGTACAGGATGTCGAATTCATCGATCCGCGTGGGGAACACTTGATAAAACGCACCTTCAATGTGAGCTATGCTGACCAGTTACCCGAAGATAATAAAGTAATATCAGGGCAGTGGATCGAGGCGGATGGCGATGCGCCTGAATTTTCGATTGAAGCAGGGTTGGCAAATAATTTGGGTTTAGAGCTCGGCGATATCTTAGTCTTTGATGTCGCTGGTGAAGTCATCGAAGCGCCTATTACCAGTGTCAGAACCGTACAGTGGGAAAACTTTAAGCCAAATTTTTATCTTATGTCTAATCGCAGATTACTCAAAAATCAACCACAGACCTGGTTGTTGGGTGCGTTGATTACGGATGAGAAAAAAGGCGAGTTGAAACAGTTGATTGAAACATTTCCATCTGTCACCTTGCTTGATATAACTGAACTGATGTCACGTATTCGAGGTATTGTCAGTCGTGCTACCAATGCTTTAGAGTTTTTCTTCTTATTCGCAATGGCGTCAGCATTTATCGTGTTGATGGCAGCTATTCAAACAGGACGACGTGAACGTGAGCAGGAATCTTCCTTATTACGAGCATTGTCAGCCAACATCGGTCAGCTTTATAAAGTTCATATCTTTGAGTTTACTTTGATGGGTGTTTTAATTGGTTTCTTTGCGGCACTCTTTGCCAGTATTGCTGGCTGGGTTATTAGTGTGCAGTTTTTTAATATCGAGTATCATTTTTCATCGAGTATCTGGCTTTATGGCATACTTTCGGCGACTCTGGTGCTGACCACCGTTGGCACGTTAGTAAGCCGCAAGGTTTATCACGTATCACCGATGAAAACACTTAGGTCATAAGTAATGGTCATTAGTGATTATCATAAGCGACGCTCATCAGTAACGAACTTAAACGATAATACCAATTTCTAAACTAATAATGCCAAGTACTGTAACCCCCAATACTGCCAGTTCGGTTGATTCTGCGGATTCTGTCGAGTCAGATTTGTTAATACATAACGATAACAAACAAAATCTAATCGACCAGATCAGCAAGAAAATCGCCTGGGACGAGGATATTGCTCGGGCATTCGACACTGCGATTAATATTAATCGCAAAGATAAAAGTGAGCCAAATAGTATCAATGTACTGATGCGAGTACTTGAGATGGACTGCGATAAAAATGTCGTTATCGCTACTTTATTAAGTGATCCTCAAATGGCGCCGTCCGAAGCTGGTTTTGTTGAAACAACATTTGGGAACACCGCTGCTTTATTAACCCATGGTGTTAATCAGCTCAATAGCTTACGGGACTCAAAACAGACTAAACCAAAGACACCTGAACAGGCAGAAAAACTACGTCGTCTATTGATGGCAATCATCAGTGATGTTCGAGTCATGGTGATCAAACTGTGCTATCGAGTTGAGCGTTTAACGCTGCTAAAACATCGTGACTATGACCAGCGACGAATGATCGCTCAGGAAACCATCGATATATTTGCTCCACTGGCCAATCGGCTTGGTATGGGTTTAATCAAATGGGAGATGGAAGATCTGGCATTTAGGGCGATTGAACCGATTGCCTATAAAAAAATCGCGACGTTGCTGGAACAAAAGCGTAGCGAACGCGAAGCCTTCATCAAACAATTTTCCAGTGAATTGGATAGCCTATTAAAGCTGCAAGGTATTCAGTCTGTCGTGAGTGGTCGAGTCAAACATATCGTCAGTATCTGGCGTAAAATGCAGCGTAAGAACCTCGAGTTCCACGAATTATTTGATGTCCGGGCAGTGCGAATTTTGGTTAATTCACTAGCAGACTGCTATGCCGTCCTCGGTGTCGTACATACGACCTGGCAACATGTTCCAAAGGAGTTCGATGATTATGTCGCCAACCCAAAAGACAATGGCTATCAATCATTACATACTGCTGTCGTTGCCGACAATGGACAGGTTATCGAAGTTCAAATACGCACTTTCGAAATGCATGAGAAATCTGAGTTTGGTGTGGCCTCGCACTGGCGTTATAAAGAAGGTGTCAGCCTTGATACTAAAATGGAAAGCAGTATTTCGGCAATGCGAGATATGCTCGATGGTTCGAGTGAAGAGGTGTCGGATGTTATTTCTAATATATCCACCGAACTATCGAACGAACGCGTTTATGTTTTCACACCGCAGGGCAGTATTATCGACATTCCAAATGGCGGTACGCCTCTAGATTTCGCCTATGGTGTACATTCTGAAGTAGGTCATCGCTGTCGAGGAGCTAAGGTCAATGGCCGAATTGCAAACCTGACAACTGAGCTTCACACGGGTGATGAGGTCGAAATCTTAACGACCAAAGAAAGTCGTCCTAGTCGAGACTGGATGAACAAGAACCTCGGTTTCATCAAGTCAGCGGGTACGCGCTCGAAGGTGAGAAACTGGTTTAATCATCAGGATTTCGAACAAAATCTACTCGATGGTAAAGGTATTTATGATCGCGCTCTGAGTAAGTACTCGATTCATCATGCCGATTTAAAAAAACTGGTTGAACATTTTAAACGTAAAGAAGTTGATCAATTTTATGCTGATATTGGTCGAGGGTTAATCACCTCAGCACAGATTATTGGCTTTCTACAATGCGAACCCGAAAGCGAAGATCCCTTTAAGAAGGTGAAAAAAACGGAGTTGAAGTCACCCACATCGAAAAATGAGGTAAGTATTCACGGTGTCGGTAACTTGATGACCCAGTTCGGCCAATGCTGCAAACCCGTACCAGGTGATTTGATTATTGGTTTTATTACCGTTGGCTCGGGCATTACGATACACAAACACAATTGCCCTAATATGCTGGCTTTGCCCGAGGATAAGCGTCAACGCCTGATCGAAGTTGAATGGGGGCAGCGTTCGAACTCGGTCTATCCGGTCGAAATTTCTGTCATCTCATTTCGTCGAACTAGTTTGATGCAGGACATCAGTAGTATTTTCGCTAACCAAAAAATCAGTTTATTGGACATCGACTCGAAGACCAACAAGGTTGAACAAATGGTTTATACCAGACTCACTATTGAGATTCAAAGTGTCGATGATCTTGTGAACATTATCGAAAAATTATCACAGTTACCGAATGTACAAGAGGTTAAACGAATTGCCTGATACAGCGTCTATGGTTAAATCAGCGAGCAAGCCAGTCGTTAACCGAAAATTTTCAATCGCCCCGATGATGGCCTATTCGGATAGGCATAGTCGCTATTTTTTGCGGCTATTGTCGAAGCATAGTTTGCAATATACCGAAATGGTGACTGCCGCTGCGGTCGTGCATGGCGATCAGGACCATCTGCTGGGTTATAGCCCTGAAGAGCATCCGTTAGCCGTTCAACTAGGAGGGTCTGATCCAGAACAACTTTATCAAGCTGCTAAAATTTGTACCGACTACGGCTTTGACGAAATCAACCTGAACTGTGGTTGCCCAAGTGACCGAGTTCAATCGGGTAGCTTTGGTGCTTGTTTAATGGCTGACCCTGGTGTTGTTGCCGAATGTGTCAGTGCATTACGTAGTGCGGGTGATTTGCCAGTGACGGTCAAGCACCGCACCGGAATCGATCAACAAGACGAGTACGACGTGTTTCGTGAATTTGCTCGAATTCAGATAGAGGCCGGTGTCGATGCATTGATCGTACACGCCAGAAACGCCTGGCTGCAGGGCTTAAGCCCAAAGCAAAATAGAGACATACCGCCTCTTCGGTATCATTGGGTTTATCGATTGAAACAGGATTTTCCTGACACGCAAATTATTATCAACGGTGGAATCAAAGATCTCGATGCTGCACAAATGCACTTAGAATCAGTCGACGGCGTAATGTTGGGTCGTGAGCCTTATCACAACCCCTATTTACTGCATCAGGTTGACTCACAGTTTTTCGGTGAAGCAAAAGCACGATTTATTTCAAGATTTGAGATTCTTCAAACCTACTACCCTTATATTGAAGCTCAGCTCGAAAAAGGACAGCCATTGACCCGAATGGTGCGTCATATCATTGGCCTGTTCCATGGTGAACCCAGGTCGAAGCAATGGCGACGTTATATCAGTGAAAATGCCAGCAAAAAAACGTCAGGTATGAATGTGTTATACGAAGCAGAGCAGTTTCTTGGTTGATTTGCCTTTCCGTCATTGCCGTTCTTTATCAGCTATGCTTAAAGGTTATTAGACGATTTGATTAATGAGTAAAAAAGCTCGATATACTCATTACCTGATTTTATTATTAATCCTGTTTGCCATCGCTGCTTACTAGGCATTTCAAAAAAATCTCAAGTCGCTAGCTGGAATCAAATTTTGCGAGTTGGCATTTATGTAGTGAATGGCGACTCCAGCCTTGTCACAAAAGACTACATCGATTCTCTTCAACTTAAACACTTCAAACCAATCAGTCGCTTTGTTAATCATGAAGCAACGCGACATGGTCTGAAGAGCCAGGCGATCGAGATCGAATATCTTGGCGAATTAACAGACAAACCACCACAGCCACCAACCTGTAATAGCCTATTGTCGAATATTAGTTGGAGCTTGCATTTTCGTTTCTGGGCGTTGTATTGGTCGCTAAACTCCAGTGAAGACATTCCTGACGTTAACCTGTTTGTTAATTACTACGATATTTTTGGGACACGGGCCTTACGTCATTCTGTTGGATTAGAAGGAGGCATGGTTAGTTTGATCAATGTGTTTGCGAGTCACGATTACGATGGCTCGAACAATACAATTATTACCCATGAACTAATGCATACAATGAGTGCTAAGGGCAAGTATGGTCAAGGCAATATGCCGGAACATCCTAGAGGCTATGCTGAGCCCTGGAGAGATCCACTCTATCCACAGGCGAAAGCTGAAATCATGGGCGGACGTATTCCCGTCACCGCGTCGTAGGCCGTGATGCCAGAAAGCCTTTCGGAAGTGCTCATTAGTATTTACACCGCAGTTGAAGTTAACTGGATTGAGGAATAGCACGTCATTGTCATTGGCTTCATACCCTTTAATTTATAAAGTATCTTTACTCCAGCTTCACTTTGAATGATTCATATCAGTAGTTAATCTTTTTGTAATCCACTCTTATTTTAGATTTTGCACTTAAATTTTAACGAACGGTTGAGTCATTAGGCACCTTACTAACGGAGTAAATTTCAACTGGTGGCCGAAAAGGCTCTAGTCTCGTCGATATTGCCAGACAGCTATCCACTTTAATGTGGAGTGCAACTCACTGGCCAGAAACATTCCGCAGAAAAATATAACTAGCGCCACTACCGCCATGCCTCGGTTGTGCTGGACACCAGGACAAAACCATCGACTGTCGAGCTAGCCAATGGTGTACCAGTGGTTTCAAAACAGATTGCTGTTCAGACCGACTGCCTCTGCCATGCACTACAATCAGAAATTGGAAACCTTCGAACAGTGCCTGTTCGACAAATTGAGACAGTTCTTTAGTTGCCTGCTGCTGGTTATACCCATGCAAATCTAGATGACCATCAACCAGAATGGCGCCCTGACGAATTTTCTTTTGTTGTTTCTTTGGAATCGATGAATGGAAAAAACTCTCATCAATCTGAGCCAAACTTTGGTAGTTAATACTCGAAAAATCAACTAATTCAGACCTGGCGGCCTTTTTCTTAAGGAATACCTTGTTCTTAACCTGATCTTGATAGACATTTATCCGGCTATCATCTAGCCGTTTGATATCACCTATCAACTCAGAAAAACTAGCGTCATCTGTCAATTTGTCGCTCATAGTGCGGTGGGTCTAACTCGAATCATATTCAATATCTTATTACAATCGATGGCGATGTGAAATCAGTAGCGCTCAGAGTTTTTAAATCGATTCCCAAAACTAACCCGAAATAGAGTCGTAATAGGTAAATAAATCGCAGGCAATGATCGATTTAGTTTATTATTCCGCCTTTATTTTTTTCGATGCCAATCTCGGCTTTTTTAATGATGCACATCCTTATCACCAACGATGGCGGTTATATCGCTCAAGGAACTCGAATGCTGGCCGATTTAGTGTTGAAACACAAGTCAGAGCAAAGTGATACACAGGCAGGGCCCTATGATTCTCCTACCTTCTGGATTGATAGGCTAGGGGAAGCGCAGTTTGAGGTTGGCGGGCCGGCTACAGTTTTTTTTGCGATAGAACAAACTTGGTGCCAGTTAGACCGTTACAGGCTGGTTTAACAAGACGTGAGCATCGATTCTTTACAACATTCGTTAGGTAACTTGACGTAGTGATTTCAAATAATAGAAGTCTTCAGGGTATAGGCATGACTTCACAACGTACTCGTGACCGTCTCGTTAATCGTTTAAGAGACCAAGGTGTGGTGAATGAGCTGGTGCTCGATGTAATGCGCAGCGTACCTCGACATTTGTTCGTTGACGAAGCCATATCTCATCGCGCTTACGAAGATACCGCGTTACCGATTGGTTACAGTCAGACCATCTCGCAACCTTACACTGTCGCCCAGATGACACAGTGTCTTCTCACTAATGGTGTTCACAACTCAGTATTAGAAATTGGCACCGGTTGCGGTTATCAAACAGCCGTTCTAGCGAGTTTATTCCCTCAAGTTTATAGTGTTGAACGCATCGAAGCATTACATAAACAAGCCAAAAAGCGTCTGTCTGATCTCGAAATCTTTAATGTTCAACTTCGTCATACTGATGGCAATATGGGTTGGCCGAATCAAAGTTACCAGTTTGATTGTATTATCATGACGGCAGCTTGTTCTGAAGTACCCGAAGCGTTAACTCAGCAGCTCGTCGACGGCGGTACTATGCTTTTCCCGTTTGATGATGGTAATGATCAAACTTTAATGCAAATTACTAAAACGCCAACAGGACTGGCCAGTGAAGCATTAGAAAAAGTATCGTTTGTGCCTTTGTTGCCGGGATTAGGTTAATGAAGTTATTTGAAACCGCCTATAATGCAGTTATTCGGTTTTCGAAACTGAAGTCAGCACCCTGGTATTTGGCGGTGCTGAGTTTTTTAGAGTCGTTTATTTTACCCTTCCCACCACCCGATGTGATGCTCGCCCCTATGGCACTTGCGCGGCCAGAGAAAGCGTTATTTTTAGCAGGAATTACGTTAATTGCTTCTGTTTTCGGTGGTATCGTTGGTTATTTAATCGGTGCCTTTTTGTTTGATCAAGTGCAACCTTTACTGATTGAGTGGGGTTACCAGCCTACTT
Organism: uncultured Acidimicrobiia bacterium; assembly: GCA_964195315.1. GTDB lineage: Bacteria > Pseudomonadota > Gammaproteobacteria. The sequence goes on from CAXMOZ010000166.1 coordinate 16,381, forward strand.
TTGACAAGGTGACTATCTGGTTTAACCAGTGGGGTTTTTGGGCCGTGTTAATCGCTGGCTTCTCACCCGTACCCTATAAAATATTCACGTTATCAGCTGGTGCCCTAGGGCTTGCTTTCATCCCATTTTTAATAGCTTCTTTAATTGGAAGAGGTATGAGATTTTTCTTGGTTGCCTGGTGCCTGGCTACTTTTGGGCCTGCGATAGAACATAAATTAATGCGTTATATTGAACGAATTGGCTGGGCAATTGTTATTTCTCTGGTAATCGTAATTGGGATTTATCAGTGCCAAAAATAATGGGTATTGGGGATCGATAAACTAGTCATGCAATCGATTCCGATAATAATCATCATTCTCTGGCGTTCCATTGCTCATTGCCGAATAATTCGGTGTTGTGCCATTTTACTGCTCATACTATTAGTCTCAGGCTGCATTTCTACTCAAGAGCAAAGTAGCCGACAGGTAGGCAATAGCTGGTACACCGTAAAGCCAACGGATACGTTATATTCTATCGCCTGGCGCTATGGTTTAGACTACCAGGTATTAGCGAGCTGGAATCAAATATCTGACGATTATGTCATTGTCCTGGGGCAGCGGTTGGTTATGCAGAATCCAGGCAAGCAAATCGTTGCTCGGGCGCCGGTTAGCAGCATATCAGGCAAACCTCCTGGTCCATCGACGACAGTTCAAGCAACAGTAGGGCCAGTGACTTCGAATGCTAAACCACCTGTAGTAAAGACACCGATAACGGCTAAACCTCCGGCACGATGGCTTTGGCCAACGAAAGGTAAGCTGCTCAATACATTTTCAATCAAGCAGTTAGATAGACGTGGTATCGATATTGCTGGCAAGCTGGGACAAAACGTTCGGGCAACTGCGGCAGGTAAGGTGGTATATAGTGGTAATGGTTTGGTTGGGTATGGTAATCTCATCATCATTAAACACAATGAAACTTATTTAAGTGCTTATGCCTATTCTAAGGAACGTTTAGTGACTGAAGGGACTTCAGTAAAGGCTGGCGGTATTATCGCGACAATGGGGCAGCATAAAAATAAATCGGCTAGGCTGCACTTCCAAATTAGAAAAAATGGAAAACCAGTTGATCCAATGAAGTACTTACTGAATAAATAAAATGATGAAGCAAACAAAGCAATCATCAAAATGGGGTGGTTTGAATGACAAAGTCTACGGATAAGTCGCTAATAGAAAATACCGAGATTCCAGTAGAGGAATTAATCAGCGGGCTGGAAGTCGATGATAGTTCTGTAAGCAATGTTAATCTCGATAAGGCCGAAGACACCAGTGATCATGCGACAATTGTCGAAGATGATGACGACGAGTCAGATGCTGACAATAGTGATATTGCCGAGCGTGATATCGATGATAGTGAAAAAGCCAGCGCTGACGTTGATGACAAAGATGCTGATCGTCGGAAACCGGTCGAACGTAGAAAAGTCAATACGCGCCGAGCGTCGGATTCCGATCCAACTCGGATGTATCTTAAGGAAATTGAAGTTTCAACACTTTTAACCGCTGAAGAAGAGGTTTACTACTCACGTTTAGCACTCAAAGGTGATACCGCTGCGCGAGATAAAATGATTGAGTGTAATCTGCGCTTGGTGGTTAAGATATCACGCCGTTACATGAATCGTGGCCTGGCATTGCTAGACCTGATCGAAGAAGGCAATCTAGGCTTAATTAGAGCGGTAGAAAAATTTGATCCTGAGCGTGGATTTCGATTTTCTACCTATGCCACCTGGTGGATACGACAAACAATTGAACGTGGTTTGATGAACCAAACTCGTACCATTCGGTTGCCAATCCACGTTATCAAAGAGCTTAACACCTACCTGAGAGCTGCCCGTAAGTTAACTCAGGAACTCAATCGTGAAGCTACTGCTGATGATGTTGCTAAGTTACTTAACAAACCAGTAAAAGACGTTACCAAAATGTTTAAATTGGCCGATCGCGTATCCTCGTTAGATATCCCTATGGGGGGAGATGGTGAGCGCCCATTACTCGATATTATTCCTGATGAAAGCAAGACTGACCCTTCTTCTATTTTGCAAGATGAGTCGGTTCTGGAGCATCTGGATGAATGGCTAGATGAGCTCGATGAAAAGCAACGAGATGTTGTTGTTCGTCGTTTTGGGCTGCGTAATTATCACAGAGGTACGCTTGAAGAAGTGGGTGCAGAACTCGGAGTAACACGGGAAAGGGTTAGACAAATTCAAATGGATGCTTTACGCAAACTGCGTCGTATTTTAGAGCAAAATGGCTATTCAAAAGAAAACATTATTGAATAGAATCATTCAGCAAAACTGAGTTTATTAGATATAGACCAAACTAATAAGGCCCGTAAACGACAGGGCCTTATTAGTTAGAACCAATGTTTTGCAACCCTAATTAGAATACTTAAAAGTCGAACTTTCCGGCCTGATATAGCTGAGCAGCTGCTTCCCACACAGCTCCAGCTTTCCCGTTACCTACCGCTTGACCATCCAATTTAGTCACTGGCATCAGCTCTTTGCTCGAACTCGATATCCAGACTTCATCTGCATTGCGCACTTCGTCCATGGTGATTATGCGTTCTTCTAGCGGGATTGATCCATCCTCTCGAATAACTTTTAGTGCTAACGCTCGTGTGATGCCGGATAAAATTTGATTATCTAGCGGGGGTGTAATTACGACCCCGTCTTTTACAATAAAAGCATTACAGGCACCACATTCGGTGAGTTCATTTTTTTCATTATAAAGTAAAATTTCGTTGTCACCTTTAATATGCCCTTGCTGGTAATGCATGACATTGCCGAGTAAGGAAATCGATTTGATGTTACAACGATCCCAACGTAAATCAGACGAAGTAGAACAGCTATAAGACTCGATCGTGTCACGGTTGGGTGCAGGTGGCTCAGGTATTTCGAAGGTAAAGGCAAATACTGTTGGGGCAATGTCTAAAGGATAAGCATGGTTACGCTTATTGTCGGCACCGCGAGTGACATGTAGGTAAATGCCTAAATTGGAATTGCCATTCTTCTCGCAAAGCGTTGTACAAAGTTCACGCCACTCGCTGTGATCCCACTTATGTTGAATTTCGAGTGTGCCAAGTCCTTCGATCATGCGTGAAATATGTTGATCAAAACCCACAGTTTTGCCTTGGTAAGAAGGAATCACTTCATAGATGCCATCACCAAACAAAAAACCTCTATCAAGAGGCGAAATTTTCGCTTCCTCGATTGGCATGTAAGAACCATCTAGATATGCAATTGACATAATGAACCCTTAAAATTAGAAGGCGATAATGGGTGCCAGACGATTAATGATCGATCATCTAGAGAATATAAATATCTTACCAGTAGACCAGAAATACAGAGGCCGCGAATAGAGCCACATTAAGGATAATTTTATACCAGTTTTTAGGGATATATTACCAATTGCTTTATCCGACCGGAAATCCGCTAGCCTCGCGTAATGCCTTTAGAACCGATTCGCCTTCAGTCACTGCTAAGCCGTCTTCAGTTAATTGGTTGACTCGAGTGACACCATCAACACTGCCTAATCCTGAAATATATTTTAAGATACCAAGTGGGTTAATTTCTTTTAAAAGGTCACGCTCATTCCAAACAGAAAGAAAAGCAATGATGCCGTAGGCGCCCCAGTTCGATACATCAGCAACAATCAGTTCATCACAGGTGGTAGTGCACGGGACAATATTAAGGTCTTTTAACGCCTCGCTGACATTACCCATACCAATTTCATTGCCGCCATCACCAATGGCAATTGTAGGGCATTGGCTTAAATTTAAAAAAGTGTCGAAGCAGGCGGTTCGAGGACTAATACTCTCACCACGCATATTGTAATAACCACCATCAGCGGCCTGGCCTGGTCGTTCTATCGATACAATTGCCTCGGGTTGATATTTTTCGAGTGCATCGAGTGCTTCCTGCTCACGTTGTTCGTGGTCACCTATGCGAATTTCATGGACTCTGTATTTACCTGACAGAGCCTCTGAAATTGGCTTACCACAGACAATGATAGGATTCGCGCCCAAGGCTTCCAGTGACTCATACAATGCGATAGAGCCTACAGGCCCATCGGTTTCGAACGTGTCTACCACTGGGAAGCCGGTTCCAATGAAGATATTACCTTTACAGTGATTCAACAGCCGTGCAGCCCGCAAACAATAGCCCGGCTCCAGATATGATTGCACGGTCTTCATACCGCGTAAATTGCGCGCAACCAGAATATCTTCTATGAGTTGGCTCAAGGTTAGTTCGGGTAGATTACTGCTCATCATGTTAATTCAGTTTAGTGGGTTAAAAGGGTGCTATTTTGATAGCGAAACTGGTGCAAAATATGAGCATTGTGTGCATCTTCCAGACTAATCTTTTCAAATTTAATGCTCGAGCCTGGTAGGAGCTGAGAGAGTCTTGCAGTATCAATCGGAATCACTGAGCCAATCTTTGGGTAACCACCGATAGTCTGTCGATCATTCATCAGGATGATGGGCTGCCCATCTGCCGGAATCTGGATTGCGCCATGACAGATGCCCTCAGATAACATGCCAACCATATCGGTATGAATGGTTTCGCCTTCGAGTCGAAACCCCATGCGATCACTGCGATCAGTGACTCGATAATCACAACTGAAAAACTTGAGTTGTTCTAACGGCTCGAAAGCTTGCTGTTGATAACCCAAAACAACACGAAGTACCGCCTGGTTGCCGTATTGAGGACAATCAGCTGGCGCTACTGACAAACAGTTGTTTATTATTCCAGATGCGCAGGGCAGCTCGTCACCAGTCTGAAGTTTGTCACCGTTCAGGCCACCAACTTTCTCGCGTACCACTGTAGCACTGCTGCCAAAGCTTGGTGCTATCTGAAATCCTCCACTAACGGCGAGATAAGCGCGCATACCCGCTGTGGCGTAGCCAAACTCCAGCAGGTCATTTTTCTTAATAGCATGAGATCGCCATTGCTCTATTACCTTGCCATTAATCTTGCAGGAAACTTCAGCGCCTGTTATAGCAATAGCGCTATCGACCTGGGATTCTAATGCTAGTCCACCAAAACTGACTTCAAGGCAGCTGTCACTGATATTGTTTCCGAGTAGTCGGTTAGCCCAGTCAAACGCTAATGGGTCTAGTGGCCCACCATTGGTAAGGCCTAAATTATGAGCACCATATCGCCCTTGATCCTGTATTAAGGTGAGCAACCCTGGCTGTTTAACGATGAAACTATTCATAGTTCACCACCAAGTGAGATAAATTCATCATAGTCGATCGCTTTAAACTGAACTCTATCCCCAACCTGTACTGGCATAGTCGGGGTTTTATCAGGGTCGAACATGCGAGTAGGGCATAGCCCGATTAAATTCCATCCACCCGGCGACTGCGCTGGATAAACCGCCGTTTGGCGATCGGCGATTGCAACTGCGCCGCGAGGAACTTTTAATCGAGGCGTTGTTAATCTGGGGGCTGCAATACGCAGGTCAATTTCGCCAAGATAAGCGAAACCGGGAGCGAATCCAATGGCGTATACGCGGTATTCACCCTGCTGATGAATATCAATCACTTGCTCGATGCTAAGGTTAGCTTGCTCTGCAATCACGTGCAGGTCTGGCCCCGACTCGATACTATAATAAACCGGCAAAGTGATTAATTTACCCACGGCTGTATCCACAGTGTTGAGATCCGATAGTGCCAGTTTTAGTCTCTTTAAAGCTTCAAAATGATCGCAGATGTTGATGTCATAAATAACCAGTAATGACGCATAAGAAGGCACTAAATCGACTAGTATTTCAGCCATTTGAGCGTTCAAATTATTCACCGCAGATTGTATTAAGGCTGAAACTTCAGCGCTTGTTTCATCTGCGAAATAAACAATAAAGGCATTGTGCCCTGCGATTTCAATTTTCATTGTGAGTCATTGTCGAGTATGAATCTTAAGCGTGAATGAGCGCGCGGATATCGATGATGGCAGAAATACCTTCATCATTATCGCCATGAACACACAGGGTATCGGGTGATAGATCGAGCGTTTTTCCGCTTACAGAGGTGACCGTACCGTGTTTACAAATTTGTGCTACTTGCGCGAGCATTTTCTCGCGGTTATGAACTGCGCCAGGTTTGCTACGGGCGAGTAACTTTCCGTCATCATCATAACAACGATCAGCAAAAGCTTCGAATAACAGTTCGATACCTGCCTGCTTTGCTTCCGCACGGTGTTTAGCAGCCTCATTGGTTGCTAACAGCGTCAGTTTTACCGGTCGGTGATAGTTTGCAACGGATTCTATAATGGCAGCTCGAACCGAGTCTTTAGACATCATGTCGTTATACAGCGCGCCATGAGGCTTGACGTAGGCAATATTAATACCCTGGTTTTTTGCCATGCCGTCGATGGCTGAGAGTTGATAGCTCACCATTGCAACGATCTCATCATGTGAACAATTCATCGAACGGCGCCCAAAGCCAACAAGATCAGGGTAAGCTGGATGCGCACCGACCATAACGTTATGTTGCTTTGCGAGCGCCAGTGTTTTTTGCATCACGAGCGGGTCGCCACCGTGAAATCCACAGGCAATATTGGCTTGATCGATATGCGGCATGACATCGCAATCTCGGCCCATCGCCCACGACCCATAACTTTCGCCCAAGTCACAATTGAGTAATAACATTAAATTCTCTCCACTACAGGATGGCTAGTCTGCTATTGGGTAAGTCGGTTACTAGCATCGCACCGGGCGAGTGAGTAATACAAAAGGGTGGTTTGGCTTGTTCGAGTGCAACTTGAGGCGTCACACCGCAAGCCCAGAAGACAGGCACTTCATTTTCTTTTATGGTGACAGCATCGCCAAAGTCAGGAGCGTTAATATCTTGGATGCCAATTAAATCGGGGTTTCCAAAATGGATAGGCGCACCATGTACTGAGGGAAAGCGAGTGCAAATTTGTACTGCGCGAATGGCATCAGAGGCTAGCATGGGACGCATGCTAACGACGGTCGTGCCGCTAAATCGTCCAGCTTTGGCGCAGTCAATATTAGTGCGGTACATCGGCACGTTAACACTTTCTGTGACGTTGCGAATTTCAAGTCCATCGGCTATCAAGGCTTCTTCAAATGAGAATGAACAGCCCAATACGAAGGTGACTAAGTCATCTCGCCAATAGTCAGTGACATCATTCAATTCTTGTTTCAATTGACCATTTTCAAATATTCGATAACTTGGAATGTCGCTTCGAATATCAAGATCTAGCCCTAAGGTTGCAATATTATAATCACCCGGGTTAGAGGACATGCCAACCAGCGGACAGGGTTTAGGATTTAGTTGGCAAAACTGCAAAAAATCATTGGCCCAGTCGACAGGCAAAACGCAAAGGTTACCTTGAACAAATCCCTGAGAGTAACCTGAAGTATTGCCGGTAAATGAGCCGGATCTTATTTTTTTACGAAGTTCTAAAGGTGAAATATCTTGGTTCATAAGTTTCAATTTGACTGGTGAGTAAATAACTTCTTATAGTATATGAGCCGCTGACAGTATTACAAAGAACTGATTGAGAGTGAAAAATATGAATCTAGCGAAGCCGCTAGAGCAGCCGTTTATTTGACTGATGAAGCTAGATACTTAAAGAGATTGTTTTGGAAAGCAATGGGTTTGCCTTGAACACTGAATCACTGACCCATGAAAGGCTGAACAAAACTACAATTTGCCTTATTAGATCCGATAGAACTATTTGCTATCAGGTTTATTGAGCCATCCTCGATTTGTTTATTCAATTGATCACCGTTTAATTCCCTGATTCTATTACCCGTATTGTCGACAAAAATAAACAAACTGCAATCCGCTGACTTCCAAACTACCTTAGCCATTTTGGCTCTGCTGTTTTGAATTATTTTTACCCAGTCGCCTTTTTGAATCTGGACAGCGTGATTGATAGCTTCTAAAGGCAATGGTTCTTTATTAATGTTTTGGCATAATTGAGGCTCTGGTTGCTCTTTTGGTTTTACTGTTTCTGATAATTTAGTTTTTACTGGAGAAGCAATCTTCTTCGTTACTTCAAGTTCATCTTGTTTACCTTTCTTGGTTAGCGAATCTATCTGAATCTGTGCTTTAGTAGTGGGGTTTAAAGTTGCTGATTCAGCAGCGCTTATGTGTAAATCAGGCTGTATATTATTGCTGAGTAGACATTGATCTATTTTTTCGTAGGTTAAACCTAGATTGTCGATCACAAAATGAGAAAACAGACGATAAAGTGCGATCTGAAATTGGCTGTCGAGGTTTAATGCATCTAAAGAACATTGGAAAGCTTCGCATAATCGTTTTACGTGGACTGGATTTTCGGCTTCACTTACATGGGTACGTTGCACGCAATGTTGCAGGCGCTGACAGGCTAAAGCATAAAAGTCGCTATACGACTCTTCACAACCAACGATAATGAGCTCTAATGTTTTGTATTCAGCGGCAAGGTCAACCCCAATTAACTTGAGTGAATGACGATCCCTCGTTATATTTTGATGGACGCGGATTTTTGGTACCGATTTAAAATCAGAAAAATTTTGTTTTAATTGAAACTTGAAAGACGATTTGATAATTCGTTCTCTTGAACTGAGAACCTTAATAAGGCGAGTGCTATCTTTAACGCTAAGAGCCCAGCCGTTAAAGGTACCTGATGATTCGATCATGTTTTCGAACTGACGGGTTATGTCTTCAATTGCTATTTCTTGCACATCATCATAAATATCTGAACCCGAGCGGTTGCAATTGATGATGCCGGTGGATTTCGAAACGCTATTCATGATGAATCAGGCATTTATAAAATAGAATGTAACTATAGTTCAGGCGACCTCCTATTTTTTGTGACTCTTTTCATATAAAAGAAAGTTTCTGATTGAAATGTTATATTTACATTCTTAAATCAGTCACAACATTAAATTGCTATTTTCATGATCTCGCCTCGTTCAATATTACTGTCAATATACCTGCTGCTCTATATCAGTCGCTATATTTGCCGATATCGATTGTAAAATGAGTGTTTTGAGTGACATCAATTACTCGATTGCGGATGTCTTCCATCAAGAAAGCATTATTATTCTATTTCCACAAACAGATTTACATATTAGATCGAGCGATTTAGCTGGTCTGAATCCCGTTAAATAAACTAGAATGCCCCGTTAATTTTAAAGGCAATATGGAGAAAGTATTAACTTGTTGAATTCGTTGACTTTATTTGTAACAGGACATAAAGGTTTTGAAACACTTTTATTCCATGAAATACGTCAGATATTGCACTCTTGTGATTCGCAGATAACGAAGCAATATGGTGGCATCGAAGTCATTGGTGATATCGAAAATGTGTATAGGGTTTGTCTCCATTCACGCTTAGCGAACCGAGTTTTTTGTCAGTTGAAGACATTTAAAGTCGAAGACGAAGATGAGTTGTATCAAGGCATTTCTGATATTGATTGGAGTGAGCATTTTGTCGCTCGAAATACCTTCGCGGTATCGGCTACGTTATCACGCTCGAATCTAGATCACACACACTACGCATCGCTGAAGATAAAAGATGCGATAGTCGACCAATTCCGTGATCGAGTGGATGATCGTCCGACAGTCGAAAGAAACCAGCCGGATGTGCATATCCATATCAATATCCATAAAAACCAGGCCAAGTTAAGCCTCGATCTTTCGGGTGAAAGCTTGCACAAACGGGGGTATCGCAGTGAGCACGCTGGTGCGCCTTTAAAAGAGCATTTAGCCGCCTCAATGATTGCGCATGCAGGTTGGAACTTTGAGCGTGCTAAAACGCATCGTTTCATTGATCCTATGTGTGGATCTGGCACATTCGCGATTGAAGCCGCCATGATAGCGGCCAATATCCCACCAGGGCTCGATCGTGAGTATTTCGGCTTTTTAAACTGGAATCAACACGACCAAGCCCTATGGACAAGCTGTTTAGAACAGGCTGAAGAGCAGGTAGAAAGTGCTGTTGATACCCAGATTTATGCGAGTGATTATGATGCCAATGCTATTCGTATCGCGAAAGATAATGCTGAGCGAGCTGGCGTTGAAGAATTAATCGATTTCTCACATCAGGAAATTGCCTCGCTTTCCATTGAAGCAAGCACTCGACCTACCATTATTGTGTTTAATCCGCCCTATGGTGAACGTTTACAAAGTGAGCAGGGGTTGGCTTCTTTGTATGGTGAAATTGGCAATAGTTTGAAGCGTCTGGCACCCGCCGAAGTGCATATTATTTCTGCCAATCCTGATCTTTTACATCGTTTACGTCTCAGTCGCCATTACAAAAAAACACTGCGCAATGGCCCTATTGATTGTTTGCTCGCTAGTTTTCAAACCACTGAAATATCTACCAATGATGCAGAGGGCAAGGGTACAGAAAACAAGCATACAGAAGGCAAAGATATTGACGTCAAACCAGCAGACACTATTGCACATCAGCCTTCTAATCAGGAAAGTACGGGTTTAAAAGACTATCAAATCGAGTCAATCACGCCATTAATCAATCGGCTTCAAAAAAATGCCAAACATTTACGACGTTGGGCTAAGCGCAATGAAGTGACTTGTTACCGTGTTTATGATGCCGATTTACCCGAGTTCTCGTTTGCGCTAGATGTGTATCAAAGCGAGGTTAATCCCGCTATTCATTGGTATCACCTTCAAGAATACCAGGCACCAAAGACAATTGAGGAAAAAATAGCCGAAGCTCGCATTGAGTTAGCAAAACAGGCAGTAAAGCAGGTATTTGAAATTGAAGACCAATATCTATTCTGCAAAACCAAAAAGCGACAGCGTGGTAAGCAGCAGCACCAGAAGCAAGATAGCCAAGGTGAACTGTTTCAGGTTCGTGAAGGGGCTGCTTCTTTGTTAATAAATTTGAGTGATTATCTAGATTCGGGTTTATTTCTCGATCATCGTTTAACGCGTCAAATAGTATCTAGTTATGCTAGAAAGAAATCAGTCTTGAACCTGTTTTGTTATACCGGGTCGGCGGGTGTGCAAGCGGCACTTGGCGATGCAAAGCAGATTCTAAATGTAGATATGTCTACCACTTATTTGAAATGGGCAGAGGAAAATTTCGCCATCAACCAATTGTCAGATGAATTCAAAATTCAGTTTTTACGGGCAGATGTTGTGGAATTGCTGAATAATCCACCTCGTTATGATATCAATCAAAAGTTCGATATGGTGTTACTCGACCCACCCTCATTTTCCAATTCAAGTAAAATGATCGAGAGCCTCGATATTTTACGGGATCAGGAAGATTTAATAGAAAAATCAATGAAGTTATTGGAAGAGGATGGCTTGCTAATATTTTTCACTAGCAAAAAAGGATTTAAAATATCTGCTGCTATTGCTGAAAAATTTAACGTGTTAGAAATAACACGGGACACGATTCCGGAAGACTTTAAACGCCGTCCAGGCATTCATAAATGCTGGGAAATAAGGCACTAAAATGGGCGCCTCTAAAATTAAACAAAGAAACGATAGCGATGACTATCTTCAGCTGTTTCTAGATGATGTTCCAATGATGGATGTACGAGCGCCAATTGAGTTTATAAAAGGTGCTTTTCCTTTTTCTGACAACATCCCATTACTCGACGATCAACAGCGAGAACAAATTGGTATTCAGTATAAAAATGCAGGTGAGGATGAAGCGATTGAGCTCGGCCTTAAGCTTGCGACACCTGAAATCCGAACACGGCTGCTCGAGCAATGGTTAGATTTTTGTCGCCGTCATCCACAAGGTTACCTCTATTGCTTTCGAGGCGGGCTGCGCTCACGAACAACTCAAGGTTGGATTGCGGAGCAGGGCGTTCAGTTTCCATTGATAAAGGGCGGTTATAAAGCTATGCGTCGTTTTTTAATCGACGAACTGGCAATTAGTGTCGATGCGATTCCTTATGTCATTGTGAGTGGATTAACGGGCTCAGGAAAGACGCGTGTTTTACAGAAAATACAACATCATGTCGATCTTGAGGGCATTGCAAATCACCGTGGTTCAGCTTTTGGACGCAGTGCAAGTGATACCCAGCCGAGCGTTATCGATTGGGAGAATCAGGTTTCAATTGAGTTACTGAAGCATCGTCATCGCTTCTCGGGTAAACCTGTTTTTCTCGAAGACGAAGGACGCTGCATTGGCCGAGTCAATATGCCTGAGACTTTATATCAACAGATGCAAAAGGCACCACGAGCGATTCTGGAAGTAGATATTGAGTCGAGAACACAATTAATAAGTGAAGATTATATCGAGAGTGCCTGGCCACAATATCAGGTGCTTTATGGTGATTTGGCTGAAGTAGAGTTCAGTCGATATATTCTCGAAAATTTAGCGCGTATTCAAAAACGGCTAGGTGGCGATAAATATAAACAAGTTAAACAGTGTTTTGAGTTGGCTTTAACTCAATTTTATATGGATCAAGATTCGAGCGGATTCTATGATGGTATTCATACCTTATTGGTCGACTATTACGACCCAATGTATCGCTACCAACTAGCTAACAAAAATGTCGAAATTATCTTTCAGGGCACTGAAAACAATTACCTTGATTGGGCTGCTGATTATATTAGCAACATTTAGTCTGAGCATAAAAAAAGGGGTGAAAATATCACCCCTTTAAAACTACACTAAATATTAAACTAAGTGTCTAAGGTAAGTACCTAAGCCATCCACCAGCGTTCAACACATTTATTACCGTCAAATTCCCAGTTAGCCGCGATCTTTTCTTCGTGACCAATTTTCTTACTAACGCCATGAATATAATTAGCAAACATTGGAATTAAAGCACCACCATCGTCATTAATAATAGCTTGAGCTTCGAAGTACAGGGTACGACGCTTATTGGTATCTGTTTCAGATCGCGCTGTTTCCACAATAGCATTGAATCTGTCAGCTTTAGGACCCGTTCTCCAAGCAGTATCATTCCATTTACTACCGGAAATATAGGCAGACTTGAACATCCAGTCTTCTGTAGGACGGCCGCCCCAGTAACAGGCACCCCAAGGTTTCTTGTTCCATACATTGGACCAATAACCATCTTTAGGCTCGCGCACAACGTTAATGTTCAACCCTGATTTTGCAGCAGAATCTTTAATTAACAAGGCGGCATTCACCGCACCAGCAAAGGCCGCATCGGATGCACTCAGGTCTAACTTAGCGCCTTCCATACCGGCTTTCTTGAGATGAAAACGAGCCTTGTCAGGATCGTATGAGCGTTGAGGTAAGTCACTGTTGTGATAAGCCATGGAGGTTGAAATTGGGTGATCATTACCTAGTGCACCATGTCCTAGTAATATCTTCTTCACTAGCTGCTCACGATCTACAGACAGTTTAACCGCCATACGCAGGTCATAGTTGTCAAATGGCTTAGCGTCTACACGCATAGGGAAGGTGTAATGCAAGGTACCAGTCGTTTCAACAATATCCAGAGTTGGCACACGATTTAGCAGGTGAACAGTTTTAGGATCGACCCGATTAACGGCATGTACTTCGCCGTTCATAATCGCATTTTGACGGGCAGTAGTATCAATCAAAGCAATCATTTCAACTTCATCAAAATGTGCTCGATTTGGCTTAAAGTAATTCGGGTTACGTTTGTATGAGACACGAACACCTGGTTCTAATTTTTCGATGATGTAACCACCAGTACCAATGCCTGACTCCCAGTCAATCTTGTCACCTTTGGCTGGCAAGATGGCTAAATGGTAATCAGTCATGATGGTAGGAAAGTCAGCATTACCGGCTTTTAGTGTTGCTGTGACTTCGTGGCTGCCTGTTTTCTTGAGGTCAACAATGCCTTCGACAATGCCTTTGGCTGCCGATTTTGAATCTTCACCACGGTGATGATTGATTGACGCTATTACGTCGTCTGCGTCTAGTGACTTGCCGTTATGGAACACGACATCTTTGCGAATTTTAAAAATCCACTTGGTGGCACCGTCTGCACTATCGTAGCTTTCAACTAGTTCAGGAAGCAGTTGGCCATTGTTGTCAATTTCAAACAGGTGATTAGCATAGGTATATACTAAATTTTGGCTAAAACCATTTTCATGAGTACCAGGGTCGAGTGAATCAGTGGTTGAACCATGAGCTGTTCCGAAAATAAATTTACCGCCTTTTTTTGGTGTGGCAGCATGCACAGATTGTGATAGAAATGAAGTTGCAAATGGCGCAGCTAAGCCCAGTGCACCTGCACGCTTCACAAATTCACGCCGATCTAGTGATCCGCTCTTTGCCGCTTTTTCTAATGCTTTAATGTCAGTCATTATTTCTCCTCGGGTAGTTATTTATTTATATTAATTATAAAACTATAGTTTGAATTCGTTCTATTAGGTCAGATATCCATCTTTACAATCCATAATTCCGTCAAGAGTACGTCAAAAAAACAGTCTAAATCAAGTGCTTAAATTTATTTTTGATCTGGGAATGTCATAAAATGATATTTTTAAGCCGATAGCTCTTTGTGGATATTGATGGTTTATAATTTATTAACCCATTAAGAATTTAACGAGCATTTGTGTACCCAATTATTTTACAGCATTACCAATGTCCCGACATCGTGTAGTTGCTTAAGTTTAGGCATTAGTTCTAAAGTTGCTTTAATGATAGCTCTAACGCAGTGACAGGGTCGAATAGGGCCTTTTGGTCGGGTTCAAATTCACGGTGGCAATATCCACGTTTACCCAGAGGGCGATACATTGACTGTATTTCCGGTCGACGTGTTGTTAAATCCGCTACCGCATCGCATAAATTCAGAATATCGTCTTCAGTGGTGTAAATTCCTAGGCTGGCGCGAGCCATACCCCGTTTTCTTTCTACCTCCGCTTCGATGTTAGGTGCATCCGGATCGAGGTTCATTGCCCATAATTCGCGCTTTAGCATTTCACGCACATAAGGGTGCGCGCAAAAGCAGCCGTTACGAACCTGGATATTATAATAATCATTCAGCGCAGCAGCAGTTAGCCCATGATCATATCCTTGTATATTAAAGGCTATGGTACCTGTTCTGGGTATCTCCATCGGGCTTGGTCCGTATAAGTTAACACCGTCAATCGAGCTTAGTTTTGTCCAGGCAAGATCGATCAAGAGGCATTCCTTTTGACGTATTTTATCCATTCCAATCTTCATCATGACATCAAGAGCCGCCGCCAGGGTAATGGCACCCACAATATTAGGTGTGCCAGCTTCTTCACGGTCAGGCAGAAGTGTCGAGGGTGTGAATTGCTTGAGGTAAACATCGGACACCATGCCACCGCCGAGTTCTGCAGGAGACGATTGGTTTAAAATGCTGGTTCGGGCAATTACTACACCGGGTGATCCGGGGGCGTAGATCTTGTGACCTGAGAATATCAGTATATCGATATCGGAATCTTCTAATTCTGATTGCATCGAAATGGGTGCATGGGCAATCATTTGGGACGCGTCTATCACAATAAAAGCACCGACCGAGTGAGCTAATTTAGCGAGTTCATGAATTGGGGTGATCACACCAGTGACATTGCTGGCAGCCGTAATGGCAAGGTAATTAATGCGCTCACGGTGGGTTTCAATAATTTCCTTAGCGACTTCGATATCGATGCCGCCGCTGTTAGAACCTTCGCCCATCAGTGGTAAGTGAATGACTTCACTACTGTGATGCCTATGAGGTAAATCATTTGAGTGGTGTTCCATCTCGGATGCAATGACCAGGTCACGCTCGGGCCGAAGCGCTGCCAATTCGCTGGCAATTCTATTAAACCCTGCAGTAGCACCGCTTCCAGCAAAATAGGAACTGTAGACATTCGAGTCTGCACCAACAAAATCAAGCACTTTATGATGCGCCCATTCGAACGCCAGGTTGGCACCACGTGCCGAAAAATGTAATTCACTATGAGTACTGGAATAGTGTTCTAAAAAATTCTGAGCCACTTCGAATGCGGGGCGCATCATTAAAGTTGAAGCTGCAGAATCTAAATAACGCCGTGGACCGATGCTACCATCGACTAAAGGATATTGTGTCTTTTGTCCTATAAAGCTATTTTGAATACGTTGTAGCAGGGTTGTATTGGGCATTAGATCTTTACTGCATGAAGAGTGGAGCCGATTGTAATGGTTATTACATTCTCCACAATAATTATCGTAAAGAACTAGCATTGCTATAATTCCAATTAGATAATAGCTATAGTCGCTTTAATTTTTTTTGGTGCCTTTCACTTTGCCACAAATACAAACCCTAGCGTCACATTTAGTCAACCAGATTGCCGCCGGAGAAGTGGTCGAAAGGCCATCATCTGTTATCAAAGAATTAGTCGAGAACAGCCTTGATGCGGGGGCAAAATCTATTGCCGTCGAAGTCGAAGCGGGTGGTACTCGACTGATTCGAGTTGTCGACGATGGCTGTGGCATTGCCAAGGATGAGTTAATGTTAGCCATTTCACGGCATGCCACCAGCAAAATTCGAAGTTTGGAAGATTTGGAGAGAATAGGCTCGCTTGGGTTTCGAGGCGAAGCATTACCCAGTATTGCGTCGGTTTCGCGGTTGAGTATTTGCTCTCGCCAGGCCAATACAGAACATGCTAAACCTAATCATGGATGGAAAATTAATGCCCGAGATGACATGGCACCCGCACCGGATGCATCGGTACTAGGTACCACTATCGAGGTTAGAGAACTTTTTTATAACGTGCCTGCGCGGAAGAAGTTTTTACGGACCGAACAGACCGAATATAAACATATTGAATCATTGTTCAAGACTCTAGCGCTGAGTCATCCGCAAGTTGCATTCCGCTTGATTCACAATCAAAAGACGATCTATCAGTTGCGAGCTTCTGACAATTTAGACGAGCAACGTCAGAGACTGGCAATGCTTTGTGGCAAAGACTTTGCTGAGAGTTTAATCGAAATCAATATCGAAATTGAAGATCTACGTCTCAGCGGCTGGGTGGCCTTACCAACATTTAACCGTAGTCAGGCCGACATGCAGTATTTCTTTGTTAATCAAAGAATCATTAAAGATAAATTGGTCAGTCATGCGGTTAGGCAGGCCTATCATGATGTAATGTTTCACGGTCGTCATCCTGCTTTTGTGCTGTCATTAGAAATGGATGCTCGCCAACTTGACGTTAATGTGCACCCGCAGAAACATGAAGTCAGGTTTCGAAATTCTCGTCAGGTGCATGATTTTTTATATGGTGGTTTACATCGTGCTTTGGCCGACGTGCAACCAGCGCAGCAGATTGATTCTCCCGCTTTTGCTATGACTGACTCACAGACTCAGTCTGCTGCTTTGCCGAATATTAGCGAACAAACAGGCATATCATTTAATCGTTTTGCGAATTATCCCGCTTCGTCTGGGCGCGTAGGCGAACAGAACCAGGCTTATGCAGCATTACTACACACGCATGAACCCGATCAAATGCCGCCTGAACACCAGGCGCAGCAAGTACCGCCACTTGGCTTCGCCATTGCCCAGTTAAAAGGCATTTATATTTTGTCTGAAAATTTAGAAGGTCTTGTTGTTGTCGATATGCACGCGGCACACGAACGTATTGTTTATGAGCGAATGAAACAAAACGCGGCGGAAGAGAACGTCATTAAACAGCCTTTACTGGTGCCATTTTCACTTAACGTCAGCCAGGCTGAGGCCGATTTGGTCGAAGAGAATGGAGCTCTATTTGAGCACCTGGGGTTTAGTGTTGAGCGCCTTGGACATGAGCAGGTGAGGGTGCGTGCCATTCCCGCCTTATTAAAAAATGCCGATACGGATCAATTGATCCGTGATGTGTTGTCAGATTTGCTAGAATATGGTCGTTCCGAGCGAATTCAGGAATACGAAAACGAAATGTTATCCACAATGGCTTGTCATGCCTCGGTTAGGGCAAATCGGTTGCTGTCTATCAGTGAGATGAACGCACTCTTGCGAGATATAGAACAAACCGAACGCAGTGGGCAATGTAACCATGGGCGACCGACCTGGAAGCAACTTAGCCTTGACCAACTTGACAAGTTTTTTAAACGTGGTCAATAAAGTGTTCAGTGAGTCGGAAAAAACGAATGTCATCTTTGTTATGGGCGCAACTGCGACCGGTAAGACGGATCTTGCGATTGAAATAGCACAAAGATTCCCAGTCGAGTTGATTAGCGTTGACTCTGCATTGATTTATCGAGGTATGGATATTGGCACCGCTAAACCCAGTGCTGAAGTTTTGTTGTCATCACCGCATTTCCTGGTTGATATCATCGATCCAGCGCAACATTACTCTGCCTGGGATTTTGTCAGTGACACAAAGCAACTAATTGAGCAAATAACAAATAGAGGCAATATGCCACTTTTGGTTGGTGGCACGATGATGTACTACCACGCACTTGAACAAGGGCTCAATCAATTACCAATGGCAGACCAGGTGATTCGAAGTCGATTAAATAGTGAAGCCGAAGTGGCAGGGTGGCCAGTAATGCACCAAAAGTTAGAGTCGATAGATTCTGTCAGTGCCGAAAAAATAAAACCAAGTGATTCACAGCGAATTCAACGTGCTTTAGAAGTGTTTGAGATTAGTGGTCAAAAGTTGTCTAGTTTGCAGCAAACGGAAAGCGTTAATAACGATATTAAAGCCACAAAACTTATTTTGAATGCACAGGACAGGCAGCACTTACATAAACGAATTGAACAGCGATTTCACGTAATGATACAGAATGGATTGATTGAGGAAGTGGAGCTTCTGAAACGCAGGTCTGACTTAAATCTGACTTTACCATCAATGCGCTGTGTTGGTTATCGTCAGGTATGGCAATATTTAGCCGGTGAGTTGAACCAGGAGGAGATGCTGTTCAAGTCTATAGTGGCAACGCGTCAACTTGCTAAAAGACAAATGACCTGGTTACGGAAACAACCGCAAGAAAATGGCTATGATTGCTTGAATTTGCATCAAAAGAAAACAAAAGATGCTATATTCTCCTTGCTTAGCTCATTATTTCTGTGAGGGAAAAAGTTTGTAACGGGTCCAGTTCAAACATTTTAAATTGATCATACAATTGTATTTTTTTGATCAGCTATTGAAAACCGACCAAAATGCTCCAACTATAGCTACTTAATAAAAACATCCTACATAACGGGAGATTAAAAATGTCAAAAGGACAAATGCTACAGGAACCTTACTTAAACGCGCTCCGACGAGAGCATGTCCCCGTTTCTATTTTTCTGGTTAATGGTATTAAGTTACAAGGACAAATTGAATCATTCGATCAGTTCGTTGTGCTGTTAAAAAACAATGTCAGTCAAATGGTTTACAAGCATGCTATTTCAACCATTGTGCCCGCACGAAATGTTCAAGTTGAAACACCCCACGATGAAGAGGGAAGCGGTAATCAATAAACGGCTCATACGGCAAACGATGTTAGGAGCACGCGTTGTTTGAATTTGAAAGGCCGCGTAGTGGCGAACGTGCGCTTCTAGTCCATATCAATTTTAATTCCCAGTCAGATCAGGATGATTTGGCTGAATTCATAGAACTTGTTCGCTCCGCTGATGTGGTCGATATTGACGTCATCGTTGGTAGTCGACAAAACCCTTCTGCAAAAACATTCATTGGTAAGGGTAAACTTGAAGAAATTGCTGGGCAAGTCGAAGCGCAGGCCATTGAAGTTGTTCTATTTAATCACGCCTTAAGCCCCTCTCAAGAAAGAAACCTGGAAGCCCATTTGCAATGTCGAGTGCTAGATCGAACGGGTCTAATACTTGATATTTTTGCACAACGTGCCCAGTCCTTTGAAGGCAAATTACAAGTCGAGTTAGCCCAATTAAAGCATCTTTCTACGCGTTTAGTGCGAGGCTGGACTCATTTAGAAAGACAGAAAGGTGGCATCGGATTGAGAGGGCCAGGTGAAACTCAGCTCGAAACAGATCGACGTTTACTCAACAAACGTATTAAATATCTGAACAGTCGACTCGATAAAGTAGCGCGTCAGCGCGAACAAAGTCGACAGGCCCGGAAAAAAGCCGATATACCCACGGTATCGCTGGTCGGTTATACCAACGCTGGTAAATCTACCTTATTTAACTGCCTGACTGAATCGACTGCGTATGCGGCAGATAAGTTATTTGCGACCTTGGATCCTACCTTACGCAAACTTGATTTAGATGACCAATCATCGGTTATTCTGGCCGACACTGTCGGCTTTATTCGTCATCTCCCACACGACCTGGTCGCTGCATTCAGGGCCACTTTAATCGAAACACGTGAAGCTGACTTAATACTGCATGTGGTTGACTGTGCAGATGATGATCGCCAGGAAAAAATGTTTGCAGTGAATCAGGTGTTGGAAGAAATTAATGCCAGTGAGACGCCTCAATTGGTGGTTTATAATAAAATTGATTTACCTGACTTCCAGCCTAGAGTTGATGTTGATGAAGAAGGCAACCAATGGAGAATTTGGGTGTCTGCCCAGAAAAATCTCGGTATTGACAGTTTACTTAATGTGTTAAAAGAACGTTTTTTCTCTGAGACAGCGAGTTATGCATTATCTCTCGTTGCGAATGAAGGACAGATTCGCGCGCTTTTGTATGAGCAAGGAGCCATTGAAGAAGAAGTTTATGAAGACAATGGTGATATTGCCTTGAAACTTCGTCTTTCACCCACACTTCTGAAGCGATTAACTAGAAAATATGGTGTCGCTGAAGAACGTTTCACCAAACGGCTCGATACGCTTGCAGGCGTTGCATAATAGCCATTACAATCCCCACTCTATTGAGTGCTAATAACCAATAGATTAACTATCAAATAAGTTATCTAATACCGGAGAAGATTTATGCCCTGGAATGAACCGGGTAAAGACAAAGATCCTTGGGGGCAACGTAATAATGACGCCCCGCCTGATCTTGATGAGTTGCTTAATAATCTAAAAAAGAAATTTAACGGATTGTTGGGTGGAAGCGGTGGCAATAACAGAGGCACTACGCCTCCAGCTGCCACCCCTGGTAATATTTCTAAGTTGATTAGTTTTGTCGTTATTGCATTACTTATCGTTTGGGGACTGACAGGTATTTACATTGTCGACGAAGGTTGGCGTGGTGTTGAGTCACGCTTTGGCGCAAAAACAAGAGTGACTCTATCTGGACCGCATTGGCACCTTCCTTATCCAATAGAAGATGTTGAACTAGTGAATGTTTCTGAAATACGGACAGCCAGAAAAGACTCTAAAATGTTGACTCGCGATGAAAATATCGTGGTGATGAGCCTTGAAGTTCAGTACAACATTAAGAACGCTCAAGACTATGCATTTGAAGTACGCGGTCCTGAAATGACGCTAGAGCAGGCTGCAGAATCATCGATTCGTGAAGTGGTTGGTAATAATGATATGGACTTAATCATTACCGAAGGCCGTGCTGTTATTGCTAGCGATACTAAAGCTATTATCCAAGAAATTCTTGACTCTTATAAAACTGGGATCAACGTGATAACAGTTAATATCGGTGAAGCTCAACCACCAGAAGAAGTACAAGAAGCTTTCGAAGATGCTATTAAGGCTCGAGAAGATGAACAACGAATCATTAATCAGGCTAATGCTTATCGTAATGACGTTGTGCCAAAGGCACGAGGTGATGCACAAGGCTTGATAGAGAATGCAGAAGCTTACAAGACTCGGGTTGTGAAATCTGCTGAGGGTGAAACTAGTCGTTTTAATCAGCTTTTAGCTGAGTATCAGCGTGCGCCAGAAGTGACCCGTGAGCGTCTCTATATCGATACTATGGAATCGGTTTTGAGGCGTTCTCCAAAAGTCATGATTGATGTCGAAAACGGTAACAATTTAATGTTCTTGCCACTCGACCAACTGTTATCGGGCTCTGCAGCTGCGCCTAATTTGACCGGACAGCAGGCGGGTGAGGGCAGTGATACTAACTCTATTATGGACGAGTTTAACCGTAATGTTTCTCGCTCTAGAACACGGGAGACGCGATAATGAATAACCTTAAATTTGGCTTTATAGTACTGCTGCTGTTGGTTGGTGTTGTGTCAATGTCGACGTTTATCGTTCACGAAAAAGAAGTGGCGATTAAATTTAAACTGGGTGAGATAACAAGGACTTATAACGAACCCGGTCTTTATTTTCAAATACCAATCATCAATAACATCGTTAAGTTTGATAGTCGTATTCTGACTATGGATACGCCAACGGAGCGTTTTTTAACTAGCGAGAAGAAAAACGTTATTGTTGACTCTTTTGTGAAATGGCGCATTTCAGACGCGAAAACCTTTTATACATCGACTCAAGGTGATGAACGGACTGCGATTGCACGAATGGCCTCGATCGTTAATGATGAATTGAAAGGGCAGATTGCTGCAAAAACAATCCAGGAAGTTATCTCTGGTGAGCGTGCTTCAATCATGCAGGTCGTGACTGACACCGCAGGTCTTAAAATTCTGGATCTTGGCATCGAGTTAATCGATGTTCGGGTGAAAAAGGCTGATCTACCTGAAAACGTTACCGTTAATGTTTATCAGCGTATGGCGACAGAAAGGCAAACAGTGGCTAAATCGTTTCGTTCTCGTGGTGAAGAACAGGCGAAACAAATTCGCGCTAATGCGAATCGTCAACGAGAAGAAACACTGGCTGAGGCCTATCGAATATCGGAAGAAATTCGAGGTGAAGGTGATGCAACTGCAGCCAAGATATATGGTGATTCATATAGCCAGGACAAAGAATTTTATTCTTTTCACCGCAGTTTGAAGGCTTACGAGACTAGTTTCGGTGGTGGTCAAGATATTATGGTGCTGAGCCCAGACTCTGATTTCTTTAAGTTTTTTAAACAGTCAAATAGTCAGTAAACCAATAGTCGTATAAGACTGTTAATCATTAAAACGGGCGTTTACTGTAACGCCCGTTTTTTTGTGTTCAGGATGAAAGAGTGCTTTGTGTGATGCTTCACGAACGACATCCGTGACGGTCGTATATCAGAGGCCTATTAATGGTTAAAAGTGACGAATTTTTTTCAAAATGCATATATCCAAAGAATGTCTAAGTTATCAGCGTAAGCCAATATGAACTGGACAGAATTATTTTCGGCACTTGCGTTAGTGATGATAATAGAGGGTATTATTCCTTTTATAAGTCCTCGGGGTTATAAAAGTACGATGCAACAAATGTTAGCAATGCCCGAGCCGACCTTAAGATTCGTTGGCTTTGGATTGATGTTAGTGGGTGCTATATCACTTTTTTTAATCCGAGGCTAATCAATTGATTTTGCTCAATGTGACCACACAATCATGACCAAAATAATATGAAAGACCAACCCATAAACCGTTGGCTTTTGCCCGATGGTGTTCAAGAAACCTTACCGCCGGCAGCACTTAGTGTCGACTTACTTCGACGCAAAGTACTTCAGATGTACCATTGTTGGGGGTATGACTTGGTCATGCCAGCGATGATAGAGTTCATGGATTCGTTGTTAACTGGCACCGCGCATTCTCTCGATACAAAAACATTCGCACTAGTCGACCAACTGACGGGCAAGCAAATGGGCGTTCGATCAGACATGACGCCACAGGTTGCGCGAATTGATGCACACTTGCTGGCTGAAGATGGTCGAAAAGATCGCATTGAACGCCTTTGTTATTGTGGTCATTTGCTGCATGCAAAGACTGATGGCATAACTTCTAGTCGTACGCCATTGCAAATTGGTGCTGAGATCTTTGGAAACACAAGTGTCACCGCTGACGTTGAAGTGGTTAGCCTAATGATCGAAACGCTGCATACAGTTGGACTTAATGATATTTCAATCGACCTGGGACATGTGGGCATTTTCCGTAATCTTGTCAGCAGCACCAAATTAGACAGGCAACAGGAGGACTTACTGTTTGATATATTGCAACGTAAATCGATTCCTGAACTTGACGTTTATCTGTCTGAATTAGACGTCCCCGAAGCCTTGAGAGAACAGTTTAACCATCTAGCGTTGTTAAACGGTGATATCACTATTCTAGATGAGGCTCGTTTAGTTTTTGAAGATTGTAATGAAGAATTACTTCAAGCGCTAGATCATATGCAAGCTGTGATTGAAGCCGTACAGAGTAAATATCCGAACACTTTAATTAATTGTGACCTAGCAGAGCTAAGAGGTTATAACTATCACACCGGTTTGGTTTTCGCCGCATTTCTACCAGGACAAGGTAAGGAGATAGCGCGCGGAGGCCGTTATGACAATATCGGAGGTATCTTCGGAAATGCCCGGCCCGCAACTGGGTTCAGTGCCGACCTATTAAATTTGCATCAATTGTCAAATGCACCACAAGTAAAAACACTGGGGATTCTGGCGCCTAACAATAGTGATCCAGAACTCAACAAAACAATACAAAATCTACGCTCAGAAGGGCAGCGAGTGATCGTTGACTTAACTGATGGTAAAAGCACACCCGCAGCACAACAATGCAATAAAATTTTAACCCACCAGAATAATGGTTGGGCTATTTCAGAGGTAATCTAGTTAATGGCAAATTCAGTAGTAATCATTGGAACCCAATGGGGCGACGAGGGCAAAGGTAAAATTGTCGATTTATTAACCGATCAGGCTAAAGCAGTCGTGCGTTTTCAGGGTGGACACAATGCGGGACACACCCTGGTTATCGAGGGTGTAAAAACAGTATTACACCTGATTCCGTCTGGTGTCTTGCGCGACAACGTAAAATGTCTGATTGGTAATGGTGTTGTGGTCTGTCCGGAAGCGCTGTTAAAGGAAATTAAACAGCTTGAAGAAAGCGGTGTCCCAGCCCGAGAGCGCATTGTCATCAGCGAATCTTGCCCAGTTATACTGCCGTACCACATAGCGCTCGATCAGGCGCGAGAAATAGCCCGAGGTAACAAGGCGATCGGAACAACAGGCCGTGGAATTGGGCCTTGCTACGAAGATAAAGTGGCGAGACGCGGCATTCGCTTAGGCGAAATGTTGAACAAAGAGTTATTTGCCAAACGTTTAAAAGAAGTGCTCGAATATCATAATTTCACGCTCGAGCATTATTTCAAAGTTGAACCACTCGATTACCACACCGTTCTTGATGATGCATTGAAACAGGCCGATGAAATAAGAGCGATGGTCGGAGATATCCCCGCGATCCTGCACGAAATGAGAGAGAAGGGCGAAAAAATAATGTTCGAAGGTGCACAAGGTGCATTGCTTGACATCGATCATGGTACCTATCCGTATGTCACTTCTTCGACTACGACTTCAGGCGGTGCTGCGGCAGGTTCTGGCGTAGGCCCGAGAGATCTAGAGTATATTGTTGGCATCGTTAAAGCCTACACAACACGTGTTGGTTCGGGGCCTTTTCCAACCGAGCTAGATGATCACTGTGGCCAGCACATGGGCGTAAAAGGACATGAATTTGGCGCGACAACTGGCAGAAAGCGTCGGTGTGGTTGGCTCGATATGGTGTCGCTCAAGCGGTCACTAAAAATCAATTCTGTGAGTGGTCTATGCATCACCAAGCTCGATGTATTAGATGGTTTAGAGACGTTAAAAATAGCGGTTGCCTATCAATATCAGGGACAAGAAATTACTAGTCCTCCTGCTGGTGCCGATAACTATGCAGCCTGCGATCCGATTTACATCGAAATGCCAGGCTGGCAAGAGTCGACCTACGGTTTACAGTCCTATGACGATCTACCACCCGCTGCGAAAGCTTATCTGGCTAAAATTGAATCGCTATCAGGTGTTACCATCGATATTGTATCAACGGGACCAGATCGAGCTGAGACGATTGTGTTGAAGCATCCATTTCTTTCATAACGACTATTTGATGCTTAGTAGTAAACAGATTAAAGGTTAAATGCTAAAACTTGGAGTCAATCTGCTGAGTCTTTATTAGGTAGCTGTATGTTGAACTATACTCGTGGCACTAATGTATGAAGTTAACAAATAACAGGTTAATCGTAGCACTAGTAATGCTACTTAATTCGACCATTGTTTTTTCACAGAATAATATTTGGCAAAATTCGAATCTGTCGAGTAAGTTGTCTGGTGAGTTTGGCTTATTACATTACTACGATGCGAATGATAAAGCCCTAAGAAATAAGTTAAGTCGTGCCCCGAACGAAGTTCGAGGCACGAGTGACATTATAGAGTTGCCTATGCCAGATGGCAGTCTGGCAAAATTCAGCATCGTCGAGTCATCTATTATGGAAGATGGACTAGCCGAAGAATTCCCTCAAATCAAAAGCTACAAAGTTTACGGCTTAGATGATCCGACAGCCTCTGGACGTGTTGACATGAGCCCCAAAGGCTTTCGCGGCATGCTAATGACATCTCAGGGCAGGGTGTTTATCGACCCAGCCACCGCGAGTCGATATACATCAAGTTTTAGATCAGGTAACCGGAATCAATCTGCTAAACCCTTCCAATGTAAAGTTCATATGCTGCCTGAAAATAATAGAACAGAACAGGTTAATTTTAGTCGAAGCGAACTAGTCAATAGGATCCCCGGTAGTATGGTGACTTATCGATTAGCAATTTCAGCGACCTCAGAATATGTTACTGCCGTGGGGGGCACGCTTACCACCGCAATGGCGGAAATTAACACGGCCATCAACCGAGTGAATCAAATATACGAACGTGACCTCGGCATACGCTTTAGACTGGTAACAAACAATAGTTCGATCATAGAGGTCGCACCAGCTGATTTTAATTTCACTAATAATAATGGTTTCTCTCTTTTAGACCAAAATCAGACTAAAATCGATTCGACTATTGGCACGGCTAATTATGATATCGGACATGTATTCAGCACTGGCGGTGGCGGTATAGCCAGGGCGGCAGCTTGTACTTCTCTCAAAGCGAATGGTGTTACGGGTTTGTCAGACCCTACTGGAGATGGTTTTTATATTGATTATGTTGCTCATGAAATTGGGCATCAGTTCGGTGGCAATCATACTTTTAATTCGAGTACAGGCAGTTGCAGTGGTGGAAATCGCAATGGATCTTCAGCATTTGAACCAGGCAGTGGGTCAACTATATTAAGCTACGCAGGAATTTGTGGTGCTGAGAATATTGTAACCGGCAGTGATGCTACCTTTCATGCGGGGTCTATTGCCGAAATAAACACCTATATCACTGGGGTAGGCTCTTGCGGCGTTACCTCAGCAATAACGCCAGCAAACTCAGATCCTACTGATGTCAGTGCTGATATTGACCGTGTAATTCCCTCAAACACCGCATTTAGACTGTCAGGCAGTGCAGTTGATGCCGGTGATACTCTGACTTATCAGTGGGATCAAATGGATGCAGGTGGCAACGACGAAGATGCAACCACATCAGCAACCTTAGGTAGCGATCTGGGCAATAACCCATTGTTTAGGTCTTACATTCCGCAACCAACAGGTATTCGTGACTTTCCTACCATTGGAACTCAGGTAAACGGTGCAACTACAATGCAGGCCAGAGGCGAAACATTACCGACCACGGCACGAACGTTAAACTTTCGCTTAACGGTACGCGATGGCAAGAGTGGGCAGAGTACTGATGATGTAAAGGTGACTGTTGTAGTGGCTAACCCTGGTTTCGCAGTTTTAAGCCCTAATATAGCAGGACCTATTGCTGCAAATACAACAATACCTGTTACCTGGCGGGTAGCAGAAACAGATTCTGAACCGGTCAGTTGCAATAATGTTGATATTAAGTTATTCACGTTCTCGGAGGACGCTACTACCTTTGGTATCACTCATTTAGTCACGGCCCGCAATAATGGTGAAGCCACTGTGAATATTCCTAATATGAATAACTCAAAGGCTCGAATATCAATCGAGTGTAGCGATAATATTTTCTATGATATTTCGAATGGTGACCTGAATATAACTGGCAGTACAACACCATTTCCAGCTACAGGTAACTCGGCTAATATTTCAACAGAGACTAATTACGAAGTTATTACTACGACTACCTTGACGACTACTGGTGGCGGTGGCTCATCAGACAGGGTGTCGATCGAATCTCTATTGGGACTATTTATTGTGGTTCTTTTGTTCGGGGCTTACAGCAAACCAAAGACACTGAGGCATCACTCAAGAAAAAAGTGATGGTCAATATTTTCTCTTTTCACAAAAAAGGCCAGATATCTGGCCTTTTTATCTTACATTTTATCTTTCTACATAGAAGACTAGCGTCTAAATTTTACACCGTGTCTTAATTATCGCATTGTATTTTAATGCATAACTACGAGCCTTCTGCATTAGTCTCAAGTGTTCGTCACTGCGTACGACATCTGAAATGCCATCGATTAACTGGACGCCACATTTGGTCTCATACTTTAAAGTTTGGTCGCCATCAACACCAGGGACACTCACACTGCGAGTTGCTATTCCAAGTAACCGAAGGTCACCGGTAATAATAGCCTGCTGTGCATCAGCTTGGGGGTCTGCAGCATCAAGCCATTGCAGTTTTTGGACATTGGGGTCCAATGCTTTAGAGCCAGTGGCGCAGCCAGTAATAGCGAATAGCAATGCAGCAACAATTAGCGGTGATTTCATAGTTATCTAAATTCGTTAGGTTCACTAGGCAGAATAGTGACATAAAAAAGTTTGTCTGTAACGTAAATGATTGACGCTACATTAAGGCCGATAAATTGAGCCTTAACAAGGCTTTAATCAATGAACACCAAGCTCAGGGCCGGCCAATAGGTAATTATCAGTACAGACACCAATAGAATAAAAAAGAAAGGGATAGTTGCCTTATATAGTGACATAACGGGCTTATTGAATCGATAGCTGGCGATAAAAAGATTCATCCCAACGGGTGGTGTAAAGTAGCCAAGCTGCATGTTAGCGAGGAAAATAATGCCAAGATGAACCGGATGAATACCGTAGCCAACTGCGATGGGCAGAATGATTGGAACGATAATAACAATGGCAGAAAAAATATCGAGCATCATGCCTAATGTCAGCAGAAACAAATTAAGTAAAATTAAGAAGGTTAGTTTATCGTCAATATGTAACTGGATAAAATCAAATAAACGAGTGGGTACTTCAGTATCAATTAGATAATTAGTTGAAGCCAATGAAACACCGATAATAATCATTATGCCACCCACCATCACCATTGAATCCCTCATGATGGCCGTTAGCTGATTTAGTTTTATCTCTCGAATGATGAACACTTCAGCGATCAGTACATATAAGGCGGTCACTGCTGCGGCTTCTGACACGGCAAAATAACCACCATATATGCCGCCTAAAACAATCAGCGGTAAGGGGATTTCCCATTTAGCTGCCTTGATTGCCTCAAATGCAATTTTCGCGTCGAAAGGCTTTTTCTTATTAATAGTCCTGGGTTGCGTCATCGCATATATCGACAACATGACCAGCATTAGCAAACCAGGAAGGATACCTGCGAGGAATAATTGATCGATGCCAACAGGCGTATCGAGGCTCATTTGCTGTGCAACAACGCCATATAGAATCAATGGCAGTGAAGGGGCAAACAATAGACCGAGGCTACCTGAGCTGGTTAATAAACCCAGATTAAAGCTCTCGTTATAACCTGATTGTTTTAACGCTGGGTATAGTAGAGCACCAAGTGCAATTATAGTGATGCCCGATGCGCCCGTAAATGCGGTGAACATGGCGCAGGCAAAAATAGCCACTATTGCTAGTCCACCCGGCATCCAACCTAACAAACTATTGGTTAAATTAACCAGGCGAGTAGATGCCTGGCTTTCACCTAATAAATAACCAGCAAAGGTAAATAGAGGAATCGCCAGTAACACGGGCATTTCGGCCAGTCGGTAAACTTCAATGCTAATGACAGATAAGTCGATATCTTCACTATAGAAACCAAGCATAGCGCTAGCAGCGATAATGACAAAAAGAGGCGTTCGTATAATCGCGAGTGAAAGTAGAAAAAGAGCGCTTATATTCATTCCGACTGCTGATCCCTGGCCTTGCTATGCTCATCCAGGTCAGAGCCTTGATTTTGCTCCGGCTTAAAACTCTGGACATAGAGCCTGCCCCAACAAATAGCTAATAGACAATAACGGATGCCGATTAGCGCAAATGAAATTGGAATAATAACTTCAAGCATCCAGGCCGGAATACCCGCAACACCGACAAGATTATCCAAATAATCGAGTCGAACCCATTGCATACCATACCAAGCAATGATCAAACAGACTGCCGCACTAAAAATACCGACAAAGCATTGAATTATTTCATGGGTACGCTTTGTAAAAAAGCTAGATAAAAGATCAATACGAATATGTTTATTATCTCGGCTCGCAACTGTAGCACCCACTAAACCCAACCAGAGCACCATAACGCGGAGTAGGGGGTCAGCCCAAACAATGCCAAAATCGAACAGGTTGCGCAGAAATATCTGGGTAGACGCGAGTAATATCATGCTACTGAGCAATATCAACAGTATGGCATCTTCAAACTGGTGTATGGCCTTTTTGAGTTTATCCATTATCTTTAAATGCGACGGCTATATAAGCCGACTTAACAATTTATTGGGCACTTCTAAAGTCACTCAAATGTTGAAAAACCTCGTCAATTTTATCCTGAGATAAATACCCTTTCTCAACCATGTTTTTAATGGATTGTGTTGCAAGTGATTTCCATCGAGCTAATTCACCAGGCGATGGTTTTACAAATTGAATTCCCTGAGACTTCAGTGCGGCGCTGGCCTTTATATTATCAGCTCTATTGAGCTCGGTTAAACGGTTAAAGACACCGTTAATTTCTGCTTTTACGATGAGTTGGTCAGCAGCGCTAATTTTGTCGAATGCCTTTTTCTGTATGGCAAGCAGTCCGATTAGGTAAATTACGGGTGCATCAGTCATATAGGCAGTACTGGTATGCCATTGAAAAGCAATTGCCGCCGCAGAATTTACGGTAACAGTTTCGATCAACCCGGTTTGAAGACCGGTGAAAACATCCGAAATAGGTAATGAAATAGGCGATATGCCCAGCGTGTCGAATGTTTCCTGAATCAATTTATCTCCCTCAGGCACCCACACTTTACTGGACCTTATAGATTCCAAATCAGCTAGTGGTGTTTTGGATAAG
The DNA here is from genome assembly GCA_964195315.1 of uncultured Acidimicrobiia bacterium. Taxonomy (GTDB): domain Bacteria; phylum Pseudomonadota; class Gammaproteobacteria. The sequence continues at coordinate 47,417 of CAXMOZ010000166.1, forward strand.
ATTTGTGCAAAACCGCCGCCAGAAATTCCCAGCAACGCGAAACCACTTTTTTCCATACTCTGTTTCAAGCTCGAATCCATTTTTTCTTTGACATATTCGACTTCTTCTACTGAGTCAAAAAGCATTGGTAGGCTTAAGGATTGAATAGCAGGGTCAATATGTGCGAGGCCACCTGAAGTAAATGCGCCACCGTGTAATTGGCCTACTTTAATCTTACGGTGGACGCTCTTATCATTGCCCATAACGCCCCCAGGATAAAACTTAAGCTTTACCCGACCATCGGTTGCTTTTTTAATGTTATCCGCACCTTTTTTCATTTCCTTCATCCAGGTGGTGCCTGCGGGCGCGACAGTCGCAATTTTGAATGTTTTAGCCATCACAGACTGATACAGTCCAAAGCTAAGGCATAATATTACCAGTAGAAATCTAGTCACTCGCATGATGAGGTGCTCCGAAATAGCTCGAAAAAATTAATAGTTCGCACTAGAAAAAGTCTGGTGACTCGTCTAGTAATATTTGTGATTGTTGCTTCGCTAAGGTATTAATCAACGTGTAACGAGGGAATTCAGCTGGTTCGGATAGTACAGAATTGAGTAAGTTATCGTGCAATTCCTGATCAAATATTAACCGTGAATAGTGTTCAGCCATCAGCACCTTAATCATTAAATTATGACCGCCCGAAATTTTTATCGCCTTTTCGAAGTGGGTTCTCGCAACCTCTGGTTTTCCACCAAGGCTAGGGGGGATTTGAGACGCCAAAACACCCAGAAACACATGACTACTGCCTTCATCAAAGTTTTCGTCCAAATCTACACAGTGTTCAAAGCTTGCCTTTAACTTAGGAATATCAGCAATCGCATTCCAATCATCAGTATTCGCCTGGATCCAACCTGCCCAAGCACTCGCAAATCCATGTAATACCTGCAAGTCATTTTTATTTGCAGTTGATAATGTGGCTTTAAAGTCATCTAATTTCAAACTCAGTCCACCGCAGACTTCCGATAATTCAAGACATAAAGCCGCTTTTGCATAACCAAATGAGCGATCCGCCATCTTTTTTGAACGCAACTCATCATCGATAAATGCAGAATTATAAGAAGAATATAGTTTTGATCCTGAGAGTAATAACTGAGTGCTTTTAGGTTCTCCTTCTATCAAGCCATCAATCATTATTAAATATGCAGGTGCTCCAACTCGAACGGTTTCTAAATCGTTTTGATTTAAAATAGACAAGATCAGATTGTCGGCAATATTAGTAGTGGCAGAATTGATGATGCTGGCACATCCAGTTAGCAATAAAGCTATCGCCAATCCAATGAGTGTTCGGGTCATTTAATTTAAGCCATTTTTTCAGTAAAAGAACCGAAGTTTGTTAAAATACGATTGTTATAGCTTGATTGACCGTTGTACCCGACAAAGGTTCGGTGCAATGGATTGTAACGCGGGGCCAGCTATATTGAGCGTCGAGTTTACTATTGTAAATACGCTATTCAACTCTGTGCCCACGATCGACGGACTGTATCATTTTGATAGGACAAATCAAAGGCACAGTCGGATAAATCGACAGGATGTTTTTGGTCTCTTTAGCGTGCTAATAGAATCTTAATTTCATCGAGAGACCCTGGGTCATCAATTGTTGATGGTAGCGAATAGGATTCACCATCAGTGATGCTACGTATTGTATTTCGAAGTATTTTTCCTGAACGTGTTTTCGGCAAGCGATTAACCACATAAGCTTCTTTAAAAGCAGCCACGGCACCGATTTCCTGTCTAACCATTTGAATAAGTTCTTCTATAATGCGGCTCTCATCATTATCGCTATCAGTGGTATTTTTTAGCACCACAAAACCGGTTGGCAATTGTCCCTTTAACTCATCTTTGCGGCCGACAACTGCGCATTCAGCAACGGCAGGGTGCTTAGCCAAAATCTCTTCCATTTCACCGGTCGATAAACGATGGCCAGCAACGTTGATTACATCGTCGACGCGTCCCATAACAAATAGATATCCATCCTCATCGATATAACCACCATCACCGGTAATGAAATAACCTGGATAAATATCAAGGTATGCAGACTTAAACCGATTTTCATCACCCCAAATAGACGTTAAGCAACTAGGTGGCAGTGGCAGTTTAATAGCGATAAAACCCTGTGTATTAGCTGGCAATTGCTCACCTTGTTCATTCAGTATCTGAATATTAAAACCAGGAACAGGTTTTGTTGAAGAGCCTGATTTGACTGGCATCGGTTCAACGCCGCGCAAGTTAGCACTAATTGCCCAGCCGGTTTCTGTTTGCCACCAATGATCGAGCACTGGAACTTTGTAAGTATTTGACAGCCATTCATAGGTTGGTGGGTCAAGACGTTCTCCAGCTGCAAAAATAGTAGTCAGACAAGTTAAGTCGTATTTTCTTGATAACTCTCCGTTAGGGTCTTCTTTGCGGATTGCTCGAAAGGCAGTAGGGGCAGTGAAAATGGCCTTCACTCTGTGCTCAGAAATAACTCGCCAAAAAGCGCCTGCATCCGGAGTCATCACCGGTTTTCCTTCGTACAGAATCGTCGTACAACCATGCAATAAAGGGGCATAAACAATATAGGAATGGCCAACAATCCAACCAACATCTGATGCAGCCCAATATACATCGCCTGGTTTCATATCATAAACTGCCGTCATACTGTATTTCATTGCGACAGCATGCCCGCCATTTTCACGCACGACACCTTTAGGTTTTCCAGTGGTGCCCGAGGTGTAGAGAATATAAAGAGGGTCGCTGCCCTTTAATGGTACACAGTCAGCCGGTACTGCTGAGCGGATCTGTTCGTGCCAGTCGACATCACGACCCGGAAGAAGCTTTGCATGCGCTTGAGGACGCTGTAAAATAACGCAGGTTGTTGGTTTATGATTCGCGAGTTGAATGGCCTCGTCGACCAAAGGTTTATATTCAATGACACGACTAACTTCAATACCGCAGGAAGCTGTGAGTATCACCTTTGGTGTAGCATCATTGAGTCGAATCGCTAGTTCTGGTGAGGCAAAACCACCGAATACAACCGAGTGAATAGCACCAATTCGAGCACAGGCCAACATTGATATGGCAGCTTCTGGAATCATCGGTAAATAAATAACAACCCTGTCTCCTTTGACGATGCCGAGCTGTTTCAGCATACCTGCACATAGCGCAACCTCATCCCTTAGCTCAGCGTAAGTAAATGTTTTTTTGTCACCAGTGACAGGGGAGTCGTAGATTAAAGCGGCTTGGTCCGCTCGACCATTTTCAACATGATAGTCCAGGGCCAGATAGCTTGTATTCATCTCGCCATCAGAAAACCAATGATGAATACCCTGTGAGTCAACCGACAAAACATTATCTGGATATTTATACCAGCTTAACTGCCTGGCTTTATCGGCCCAGAATACTTCTGCGTTTTCTATTGATTGGTCAAACTCTTCTTGGTATGACATTTCTAACCTCTGATGACGATTAATGGATGACCGGCGTCGTTCACTATCGAGTGCGTTAAATCATATAGGATCACTTAATTGTTAACAATAGTTGATTAATTAAACGCCATAAGGTGTAAAGTCCATTATAATCGCATTAATTGTCAACAATTTAGCATTGGCAGTGACACGTTCTATTTCCGTTCGAAGTAATAATTCATCATCTCAATGAATTTTTTGGCAGGTGCAGAGAGAAACTTCCCTTTCCTCGTAACAATGCCATAACTTCTTTTCGGAAAATATTGGCCTATTGGAATAACATGCATTTTTGAACTATCGTCCTCCGTAATACAAACGTCAGTCACGATGGAAATACCCTGACCCAAACTAACATAGCGTTTGATTACCTCCCATCCACCCGCTTCTAAAGTGACCTGAAAGTTGACATTGTGTTGGGCAAAAACCATTTTAACAATATGCCAGGTACTCAAATGCCGTGGTGGTAAAATCAAACCATACTTACCTATATCCTGAATGGTAACTTTTTTCACCTTGGATAGTGGGTGATCTAATGGCGTGATAATCACCGGATTGTAAGAAACAATGGGGTCGTATATAAGATCGTCAGGCACTTCCAGCATCGACCCAACCGCAAAATCAACCTTATCACTGCGCAATAATTCCATACCATCACGCCCCGTTTCGTTTGATAGGCGCAATTTAATAGCAGGGTATTGTTTAGAAAACTGCCCAACAGGTTCGGGTAGAATATATAAAATAGTCGACTCTCCTGCGGCTATGATTAAATCTCCTGACGTCAAATTGCCGCAATGGGCATCAAATGTTTCCTTCAACCGGTCAATGCCCTGAACATGCGGTAAACAAAGCTCATAGAGGATACTGCCTTCCGTCGTGAGCAACAGCTTTGGTCCACGACGTTCAAAAAGTATGGTATCCATTTCCTCTTCCAATGCATGAATTTGAAGCGAAATCGTAGGTTGGCTGGCAAACAGCGATTCTGCAGCCTTTGTCATACTCCCCAACTTGGCCGTCTGGCAAAATGCTCTCAATTTTTTTAAGTGATTCTGTTTGTAGTAGGTATTGGCCATTTGCTAGTCCGAGTTATCGGTTGATATTAAAAGACAGAGGAACCGAATCAATATGATTAAATATTTTAATTATTAGATATCTAGATGATAGATGTCAATAAGGGATGATAAATATTATACATCGAATTTTTAGTCAATTAGCAAAAGAAGCGAAAATACAAATTGAAAAATAGTGGCCTAACCTATATTCTTCTGCCTCTATAAAGCGCCCGTAGCTCAGCTGGATAGAGTACCTGGCTTCGAACCAGGTGGTCGGGAGTTCGAACCTCTCCGGGCGCGCCATTTTTCTATAGTATCTGTCGACCATTGGTTGTGATTTATGGCCACTAGGTTTTTGCTTGTTGCCCATGTTGTAAGTGCCTACTCAAAACCCCCACAGCATTAACGATAGCAAACGTTGAGTGCTAATCTATATATAACCCCTTGGCTTTCCCATACGGCGTTTAACGATAAAAATAAGCTTTTCTCAGGGTAAATCCATAGAGTCGAACTGATGAGCGTCGGTTTATTTTTGGAAATAATTTTGAAGGACAGTAATCGCCTCAGCTTTGCCTAAAAAGTAAGCCTGGAAATATCACAATCGAGTCCCTAAAAGTTTTCTAAGAATCAATTTTGGAAGTTAGCTTTGATCAAATAAGCAATCGTCCCCAATATCATTTAAATTATTAAATGTATTGAGTCAATAGGCAGAGGAATTGCCAATAGAGCTTCAACTCCTATCGGGAAGGATAATGTCATCCGATATATAACTGTCACAAGTATTTCTAGATTTTGCATGAAAAGAAATGAAGCCATCAAGCCATTTCAGCAATAATAGTTTCGTATTGAATGGCCCAGCTATTGGTGTACCATCTACGATACTATACTCTACGAGACGTAAGCCACAATAACTGGGTTGATGCTGATCTCCAGACCGCATGCTGACGTACCACCCGATACTAGCATGAAAAAATCGTTCGGCATTAAAATAAGGTGTCATTGCTCTTCTCAATAATAAATATTAAGACAGGCAGACGCATATTTCGAGCCAATCGATTTAACTGATTGAAATTAAAGAGAAAATTTATTATTTAAAACCTATGTGGTTTTTCTCTATGATAATTATGATGTTTTTAAAGACAATTTTGCAAAATGCAATGAGTATTGCAGATGGCACTTCGATGGATTGTAGGATGTTAAGTATCGATGATGCCTAATAATTGATTAAGTCGTTTCGAATGCACTATCGCCACCCCAAGTCTAAACCGCGTGCTTAACTTTTGGCTGCTCCGCACCAATGGACTTCCTCCGATGAAGACTGGATCGCTCGTTTTTCATTGGTCGCAGTGTCCAATGGACTTGGTTCTAGTGGGTAATATTATTAGGTTTTTTCAGGCAGTACGTCGCTATACAATCTTCTTATTGGCCTCTACTCATGCATTTGAATATGATTATTAAGACACTCTGTCAAGCAATGGGCTGTTCTAGATAGCAGCTGAAATTAGCTCTTCAAGCCACTTTGTTGTCGCTGATCAAATCAATGTAGCTGTCAGCTTTTTACTATGTAGATTGGTAATACGAAGTTGAAAGCAGGGCGGTGTTTTTAGCAACCTGTCAGGTTAGAAACTGCAAGCGACTGTATACCAAAGGAGTCAATTTTCATCAGATGCATCAAAGCTTTCTAACGCTTGCAGTAAACATATAGCCGACTCCTCGGAAGGATTTTATTAAAGGTGGGTTTCCGTCCGGCAGTTTTATTTTTCGACGCAATCGGCTGACTAGACCATCAACTCCCCTATCGT
>CAXMOZ010000167.1:0-2776 GCA_964195315.1 uncultured Acidimicrobiia bacterium
TCTTGACTATCAGCAGCGGAATGGGAGTCCGCCTAATCAGATCTGTAGTCTGCCCGCCAAGAAGTGCTATAGAGAAGGCATTGCGACCGTGTGAGCCCATGACTAATAAATCAGTATTCATTGCATCGATTTCATCCACCAGCTGAGTCGCTACTAGTGGACTTTCACTAACATGCAAGTTCCAATCACTCGGATTCTTGCTCTTCTCCTTGATTAAGGTCTTTAACATGGCCTGAGAAGCTCTGTAGAGAGATGATCTTATGCTTTCGGAATCTGTTGCGTGCAAAGCTCTTGACGGAGCCGGCATCTGCATCACATGCATAGCATCTAACTGAGTAATTCCCCCAGCGTTTTCTGCGAAAGCCTCAGCCCATTCGATCAAGAGAGGTGACAGGTCAGAAAAATCCACTCCCATCATGATTGATTCAAACTTCGGCTCAGCATCAGCAGGCAACACGAGAATTCCTACTGGGCTCTTTCTGGCCAATCTCTCGACTAAACTGATTCCGTACACCGTCTCCTTTGGTGTCACTAGTAAGTCATAGTTACCAGAAGAAAGCTTGCTAAGCATAGCTTTTGCAGGAGCTTCATTGACTATCACTATTTCGTAGTTGATACCCGTCAAGTATTGGCTCGCTAGCTCCTCAAGTCGCGCACTCTCCTTAGATGAAAAATCAGCCCAGTTAAGCGGACTCTCCTGTAAATCTGAATAAAAGTCTTCATAGCACATAAGCATATCCACTTTCTGTGACTCCGCTTTACGGGCAATGGTTCCACACCAATTCATCACGATTTTGTCTGAGTCATTGTGCGGAATGTAGGCGAGGATGTGTTCAAATCTTTTCATGTTACTTCGACAGGGATTACACGAGTAGTATACACGAAACATATATCGTGCAACACAAATCACGGAACGACACGCTAACCAACCGGCACGTACTTGGATTGACGAAACTGGCTCTGAGTGACGATGACCCAGATACCAAGAACCAAGCCCCAGGGCAGATCAGCGAAGCATCAACAAAACTCAGTTTTTACTGGCTACAAGTAGGAGACCACTTCACTGTTCCCAGCACCATAGCTTATTTTAAGTTTGTAAATTTACAAAATTTTAATTTTAAAAAGATGAAGAAATTTCAAATCACCTTTATTGTTGTTATATTCAACCTCTTCTATTCTTGTGCATATGCACAAGCCGATTATAAGAAGGGTCAGACAATCACAGATTTCACCAACACCAACTTTCATAATGTTGTTAAATTAAGGAGTTCAAATCAGAAGAAAAAGCCCAAAAATATAATTCTCCTTATCGGCGATGGAATGGGTGCTAGTCAGGTATATGCAGGATTTACGGCAAACAAAGGTCAACTAAATATGACACAAATGCCGATAACCGGGTTTTCAAAAACAAATAGTTCGAACGATTATATTACCGATTCGGCAGCCGGAGGAACAGCTATTGCATGTGGAACAAAGACAAATAACGGAGTCATTGGCATGGATAGTTTATTTGAACCCGTTAAATCGATACTTGAACTTGCCGAGGAAAATAAGATGTCCTCCGGACTTGTTTCAACCTCATCTGTAACACATGCAACCCCCGCCTCATTTATCGCGCATCAAAAGAGCCGAAATATGAGTGCAGAAATAGCAGCCGATTTCCTTAAAACTGATATTGACGTTATTATTGGTGGAGGGATGAAACTTTTCACCCAAAAAACCGATAAGGTAAACCTGTTAAATCAGTTTAAAGCTAAAGGATATAATGTGTGTGACAATATTGAAGATATATCGAAGCAAACAAAAGGACCATTGCTAGGGTTATTGGCCGATAGGCATACAGAAACAGCTAAAATCAGGGGTGATATGTTGCTGAAATCGACAAAAACAGCCATTGAGATACTCAAAAAATCACCCAAAGGATTTTTCCTGATGGTTGAAGGTTCTCAAATCGACTGGGCCGGACATCAAAATAATATTGAGAATGTTGTACGTGAAACGCTTGATTTTGATAAAGCAGTAGGCGCAGCGCTTGAATTTGCAGACAAAGACGGTGAAACCCTTGTCATCGTAGCTGCCGATCACGAAACCGGTGGTATGTCGATAACCGGAGGAAATATAGAACAAGGAAAAGTAATCGCAAAATTTAGTAAAGGAAGTCATACCGCTGTAATGGTGCCTGTTTTTGCTTTTGGTCCCGGAGCAGATGAATTTGGTGGATTTTACGAGAATACTGCAATTTTCGACAAAATGGTAAACGCACTCAAACTTAATGTTAGTGCTCTATCCAGATAGATAGAGACTCCAGGCAGAGATATCATCACCTGGAAGGTGCTTTGCTATTGGTCAGGAGAAAGGACGCGCCAATTCATGCCACCTGCATTTTCGGTGGGCGCACGCATTACCGAACTTATCCCGGCAATCGCGGATCGCCTTAGTCACTCAAACTCTATCGATAACTGCTGGGTTTTTGGGACAATGCTTATTGCCTGGATTTTTGTGGGCATAAAAAGCCGCAGCCTGCTTCGATCCGCCAAATGGGGGTTTTCGCCACCTATATCCTATCGCCGATGTTGCACGCTTGGTATTTCGTGTGGATTCTTCCGTTCACCGGGAAGTCAAAAAATTAAGGAATCATCGCACTTGGGGCGACGAGCATCACCTATTTCCTGGTTTAAGTGACGTTATTGGGAGGTCTGACCGGGGCGCGCCCTTGCCCTCGGCCTGGATTGTTTGGCAGGATGGTGAATCTATTATGGTGATGATTCTGTGGATG
>CAXMOZ010000168.1:0-3866 GCA_964195315.1 uncultured Acidimicrobiia bacterium
CTTTTCGTGGTGACCTTGTACGCAATCCGCTGCGTGACAATTAAACTTAGCTTTTTCATCAGCTTACGTACTTTATAACGACTAATTGCAATGCCTTCTTTGCGTAAGTTCTTCATCAATTCTCGGCTACCTAAGCTATTGTGGCTTTGCTTAAATAACGATTTTATTCGACGATGCAGATGTAATACATCTGCATCAATCAGCTTTCCTGGTCGCTTGCGCCAGGCATAATAAGCTGAGGTACCGACCTGCATCACTCGACATAAAACGATGACTGGAAAGTTCGTCGATTCTTCTTTGATAAAGCCAAATCTTACTTCATTTCTTTCGCGAAGAAGTGATGCGGCATTCCGACACTCGCCTTTTTAAATATTTCTTTCTCCATACGTAAGTTTTTATTTTCTTTACGCAGACGAATGAGTTCTTCTCGTTCATCAGTGGATAACGATTTACCCTCAAGATTAGATGCTATTTTATCCTTCCAGCGATACAGTATATTGCTCGCTATACCCAATGATTTAGCAGCCTCAGGTACCGTGTAACCTTGATCTCAAATCAGCGCGACTGCTTCTTCTTTATATTCTTTAGAATACTGTTTATTCGTTCGTTTTTATCCCATTTCGACACCTCAATAGTTGATAAATATTATCTCTTATTAAAGTGTCCGGTTCTATTAGACCAGAACAACCGGCCATGACCTAGGCTAAGCGGTTAAAAAGAGTGTTTACCAACAGTAGGCGATTTAGGCGATATTGATGTGGAAATTTGCTCTCATTGCGGTGGTGCAGTTAGGGTCATCGCCGATACGTCGGACCGCTGTATCGAAGATCAACAGGTTATTGACAAGGTCCCGTTCCACCTTAAGAAAAAAGACGGGCTACCACTATCGCCCGATGCTTTACCAGAAGCCAAAGCCCCTCCACAAACAAGCTTATTCGGCTAACATCAGGATACTTGAATGATTTTATTGACTGTAACCAAAAGGTGGCAGTAGGACAGCTTTTGGTTTTTCAGATATTGACTCGATAATGATGCATGAAGGCGTGAAGAATACGTCGAGTTATTCGGGATCTTGGCGGATATCAAAGTAATTAAGAGATTATTGGAAGTTGTTTCTCAGTTTGTAATATAAAAAATATGGCTTTTATGCTTTCTATACTTTGTCCGCTAAAGCCATAAAAATTGTAGTTCCGAATAAAAATTAGTGGAAATTTAACCTAAATTTAGCACATGAGCACATTTATCTTTAGTTGATCAGCTTTCGATTGTTCGAGAAATACCATCATTCTCTGCGAAATCTGTAAAAATTAGCTATATTTATCTAGGTATTAGCTTTTTAGGTTGGATAACTGAATATGAACGTACTTATTGGCGCAGCAGTCGTGCTGGCAGCGGTCCTTGGGGGATTTGTTTTATCGCATGGCGAGTTAATCGCCTTATGGCAGCCCTTTGAATTATTGATTATTTTGGGAGCCGCCGGCGGAGCATTCATTATCGCTAACCCCGTGAGTGTGACTATAGGGACTTTTAAACAATTACCCAAACTGTTAATCGGTAGAAAGTACAGTAAAGTACTTTATCTGGATCTTTTGGCCCTTTTTTATCAACTGTTCAATATTATCAGACGTGAAGGCCTTCTTGCGGTTGAGCGCCATATTGAAGACCCAGAAACCAGCGAGATCTTCACCCAATTTCCAGAAGTCACCCGCGATCCCCATGTACTGGAATTTATCTGCGACTATCTTAGATTAATGGTGATTGGCGATATGACCTCCTATGAGCTTGAAAATTTAATGGATATCGAGCTGGAAACTCATCACCATGAAGAATCGGCCCCGTCGCAAGCATTGGTTAAAGTAGCTGACGCATTGCCTGGATTCGGTATTGTTGCAGCGGTGCTAGGAATTGTAATTACCATGGGCTCACTAGGTGGTCCACCTGAAGAGCTAGGTTTGCATGTAGCTGCGGCATTAGTGGGAACCTTTTTAGGAATATTAATTGCGTATGGTTTTGTCTCACCAACCGCGACAGCGCTGGAAAATATGGTTTCTGAAGAGGCTAAGTTTTATGAGTGCATGAAAGTCTGCATATTGGCGACCGTTAATGGGATGCCGCCACAGGTAGCGGTTGAATTTGGTCGTAAGACCTTATATTCAAAAGTCAGGCCTAGTTTTTATGAGCTAGAGCAGTCAGTTAAAGGAATTTGATAATTTTCTGGCTACGGGCTGCGGGCTACGGGCATAAGTTTAAATAATCGAGCTTAGAGAATAGAACAAAAAGATGAATGATAAAATTGAAGCGCCTAAACCGATTATCATTAAGCGGATAAAAAAAGGTGGCCATGATTTTCACGGCGGTAGCTGGAAAGTGGCTTTCGCCGATTTTGCCACCGCGATGATGGCATTTTTTTTGTTGTTATGGTTAATGGGCAATACTAATGAAGCCGAGAAACAAGCAATTTCAGGATATTTTAACGATCCCTCAGGGGTGGCTGATAAATCCGGTGCAACGACCTCGATAATTGGTGAAGGAGGCGCCGACAGCGCCGTGATTCAAATTGAAGTGCCAGAGGTCAAGCTTTCAAATGAGGTAGATGAGGATGACGTTAAGCTTAATGAACAACAAATCTTGGATTTGGCAGAGCAACGCGAAATGCAACAATTGGAGCTGCTTAAATCCGATCTGGAAAAATTGGTTGCGACCAGCGACGCTTTTACAGATTTTAAGGAGCAAGTATTTATTGATATCACGCCAACTGGTTTAAGAATTCAAATAGTCGATAAAGACAAAAGGCCAATGTTTGATAGCGCCAGCGCGGAGCTAAAATTTCACTCTAAAGAAATTCTGAGAGGTCTGGCTGAGGTGCTAGCTCAAGTACCCAATAAGTTAAGTATTACAGGACATACCGATGCCACTCCATTCACAGAAAGAGAAGATTACGGCAATTGGGAGCTCTCGGCAGACAGAGCCAATGCCGCCAGAAGAGTGTTAAACTCCAGCGGTATCTCTGAGCAAAAAATAACCAGAGTTGAAGGGTTTTCTTCTTCCATTTTATTTGACAAAAAAAGACCTTATGCACCAATCAATCGGCGTATTGCAATTATTGTATTAAAGCAAAGTGCCGCAGACGAAATAGAAAAACAAGTAACTCAATAAAGAAATTTGGCACGGGTCTGAAGCAGTTTTACTAAATGGTGATAGTTACACCTTGGTTGATAACCAGATTGTTCTCTATAAGGAAGATATAAGACACCCATATAAAAAAATTGGCATAAAAACTCTGAGTGTTAACGTTGTCAGCTCCCCAATTCGCAAAGGATACTGTGATGCCAAGGACAAGGAAGACAATGGTTTCTCTCAATGCAAACATTTGAAAAACGAATCTAGTAAACGAAAAATCCCTGTTCATAAGGCTTTAAAGCGGCTCGGGTTCATGGATTTTGTAGAACAACAGAAGTCAAAAGGTAGGAATCGTCTTTTCACTGATTTGAATATGACACGAGATGGCTACGGTGGTAACGCTTCGAAATGGTTTTCACGTCACATTAAAAAACAAGGTGTTATCCATAGGAAAAAGTCATTCCACTCTTTCAGACATACGCTCGTCAAAGAGCTAAAGATAGCACGTGTTAATCCCAAAGAGATTGCTGGTTTGGTTGGGCATTATGACGCTGACATTACAACTAATCTTTATGGCAGTGGTGAAATGCCCATTACGATACTTGATGAGGCTATACAGAAATTACCTCCACATAGAGATGACATTTAGAGTTCATCCTGAGTCGCTTCACCATTACCTTCGATAATGTTTATCAGCAGACAATTAGGATAAGCAGACGTTGAAGAGTTATTGCAAGTCAGTCGCT
>CAXMOZ010000169.1:0-4837 GCA_964195315.1 uncultured Acidimicrobiia bacterium
GTGATGGCCTTCATGGCTGATCAAGGCATCGATGCTGCCATCGTGGTCGTAAGTGGAGAATCGACCTTCGACGCCGTGCGCAAAGCGCTGCGAATGGGCGCGTCAGATTATGTCAAAAAACCCTATTCCCCCGAAGAATTATTTGCCACGATCGATTTAACCCTCCACAAAAATACCTGGCGAATCGATGGTCGAGTTGCAAAAGTGCGTCTGCTAGCCAAGGACACGCCGATCGCAGAGCTACCGATGGTAGATGCGCAGAAAATGCTACACGAACTGGAAGTTCACCAGATCGAGTTGGAGATGCAGAACGAGTCGCTGCTCGAAGCCAGAGATGCAGAGCAACTAGCATTGCACCGCTACACGGAACTCTTTGATTTTGCACCGGTAGGTTATTTTATCCTTGATCCCACCAGCAAGATCACGCAGGTCAACTTGAAGGGGACGAACCTGCTGGGAATTGAAAAATCAAATTTAGCTGGCCGACCTTTTTTAGTCTTCATTGCCCTCGAATATCGGGTGATATTCTGCGACTTTCTAGCAAATGCATTTGATTCATGTGATAAGCAAAACTGTGAGATATTAGTGCAGGTTGGCAAGCACGATTTGTGGCTTAGTATAGAAGCTAATATTGGGGCATCCGCGACAGAATGCCTCGTCGCGATGATTGACATCACCGAGCGTAAACAAGCCGAAGGACAGCTGGAACGCATGGCTCATTATGACCGACTAACCGATCTACCTAACCGCGTATTACTGGTAGATCGAATAAACCAAGGCATGGTGCAGTGCCAACGTCGTAACCTGTCATTAGCCGTTGCATATCTGGACTTGGATGGCTTTAAAATCGTCAATGACACCCACGGTCATCATGTGGGGGATGAGCTACTTATTGCAATATCACAACGTATGAAAGAGGCTTTACGCGAAGGTGACACGCTAGCACGTATTGGTGGTGATGAATTTATCGCGATCATGATCGATCTGGAAAGAATCGAGGATAGTGAGCCTTTATTAAAACGACTATTAAAGGCTGCTGCCGAGCCGGTTATCATTGGTGATGCCGTAATGCAAGTTTCAGCTAGTATTGGTGTCACCCATTACCCACAAGACGATGCAAGCGCAGATCATCTCATACGTCATGCCGATAAAAGCATGTATGTTTCTAAACAAACAGGTAAAAACCGGTATCACCTGTTTGATCCAGAGAAAGATATTATGTTATTTTAGCGAGTGAAGTTCCAGAATGGGCACACTCATTTAGTAGCCTCGCCGATAGTGACGATTATGGGTAATCACCCGTCAATTAAGCTAACCAATGTCAATGAATGCTTTAACTCAGCGCAGGTTGCGATGCCAGTCTATGAAGGCCTGCAATTTGCCGTGACTTGCCTAACGACCCCGTATTTTGAATGGCTACCAACGAGGATTTATCAGGTCTTGTCAGGCAAAATTTCAAACTGGGCATTTGTCTCGAAAAATCATTTGAACCAGTCGTTCAAAAAACCATGGAGAAGGTCTCAAAGGTCCTCTGAGCAGACGTAAAGAATTAGTAGACTTAGTCGCCGTAACTAGTAAATTTCTGACGGGAAAAGAACAAGATATTTATTATCCAATACAAAATTATGATCAGGATCAGCAATGTTGGAACCGCAACAATGTGTAGCAGTTGTTCTTCCGGCAATTCTTTAACGTTAGAACCTAGAATTTTTACAATCTTGTCTGTGAATGCTAACGCAGCCCAAATCAAAGAGAAACCGATACGCCATACATGTCTGATAACCCGTTGAATACCGGATAAGCCTGTCCGATGTAAATTACGGACGTCTCCAATCGCACAAAAAACGGCAAAGCTTGCCCAAAAAAGGTAAGGATTAAGGGCACCCGCATCACGCCAGCCAGAACTCATAAAAAATGCTGCTATAGCAACAGATAGTATCCATACCAAAGCCACCTGTTCCAGAAAGCCAGCTTCATTCTTTTTATGGTGGGCTGTGAGCCATGCGGTAAACACGGTATACATAACCACTGCACTCAGAAACATATCACCGGGAGACTCTTTTAACACTGCAGCGACGAAACCTGAAATCAACATAATCAGCATTGAAACAGTAAAACAAGTGCCAGCTTTTCGATGTAGGGCGGTGCCTTTTCTTGTGAACAAGGCAACAGCGGCAGTAACCAGCCCAATGGTTCCTGCAGGCGTATGTATTAACCAGACCACTATCTCTTTCATAAAATTATTAACCCCAATACAAGATACTGAACAAAATTCTTTAATACTGAAATTTACAATTTCGTATTCAACTTTTTACTTGCCAGATAACCGTATTGAGAATCTTTATGCTGCTTTACAAGATATTCGTAAAGGGTATTGGCTATTTTTTGTTGTCCTAAGCTTTCATGGGTCTGTGCTTTTAAATAAGTCAGTTCGGCTTTCATTTCAGACGATGTTTCTTTTGCATTTTCTGCCCTGATGATCAGTTCTAGCGTTCGATCAAATTCTTGAAGATCGTATTTTTTGTAAGCTTCTGAAATGGATGCACTTTGAATCGTACTAGCGCAAGCCGTTACAAAAAGCGTTAAAGCCAGGAGTAGTAGTTTCTGGGTAGTCATTTATCAAGTCTCGGTTAATTAGATGGAAGTAATTTGCGATGTGCATACTATCAATGCATAAATAAACATAATAGAATGAATATTTAACATCTGGTATACGTATTTGTATGGATTGGCGATCAGTAAAATTTGACTGGAATCGGGCAAGAGCATTTTTGGTGACTGCCGAAGAGGGTTCACTGGCGGCTGCGGCTCGAGCGCTTGATATGACGCAACCTACTTTAGGGCGTCAAGTTGCGGCGCTGGAACGAGAAATTGGAGTCGATCTATTCTCTCGAAGAGGAAGAGGACTGGAACTGACACCAAGCGGGATGAAGCTGGTTGAACATGTTCGTACTATGGGTGATGCTGCGAATCAATTTTCTTTATCCGCAACGGGGAAGTCGGACATTATTGAAGGCAATATTTGCGTCACTTCTACTGAACTCCTTTCTACATTTATCTTGCCTCCAATGATTCAAAAGTTACGACAATTAGAACCTGGCATTGAAATTGAAATTATTTCGACGAACGATGAAAGCAATTTAAACCGTAGAGAGTCTGATATTGCAATTCGCAGCTTTCGTCCCTCACAGCCAGAACTTATCGTAAAAAAACTTTTTGACGCAAAAGGTCATCTATATGCTGCAACGACCTATCTCCAGCGACTGGGTAATCCCAGGTCTATTGCCGAATTAAATAATGCCAACTTTATCGATATCGAGAAGTCAGGCCGTCTGCTTTCTTTACTTAATGCCCAGGGTTTTAATTTAAGTCCGCACAATTTTCCCGTCATAACAAAAAACCATAATGTCCTTTGGGAACTGGTTAAGCATGGTGTCGGAATTTGCGGAATGCTAGAAGAAATTGGCGATAGTGAGCCCCTAGTTGAACAAGTCGTTGTCCCGGGTCTTGCTCCAATTACCGTTGAAGTCTGGTTAGTTACACATAAAGAATTGAGAACTAACAGACGGGTTCGAAGGGTATTCGATTTTCTGGTTTCTGAATTCGCCGATTATCAGCATCAATGAGGAATGACAGCTGTGTACCGTGAGTTGCCTATTTAATCGTGTCCTAGAATGACTGCTAACCGGAAGCCGCCATTTAAATCCGATCATCGAATTTACACTTTGTGCCCTTTGTTGTCATTCCCGACAAGTTGTAGTCAATGGCAGTTATGGCCGAATTAACGGTCGTTGCGACATCATCTGAAACTGGATCTTCACAGCACATTGCAGCCTATAGGAATAAATACCCATTATAGAAACTTGACTGAAGTGGTGACTGCCGCGTGAAATGGATGCGACCTTCATTAGCTTCATGTCACTAGTAATAAATTAAAATTCAACTACTGCAATAAAAGTATTATTGTTATCAGGTTTCAAATCAGAACGGACTTCATAGCCACTTTTTCCACCAGAGGTAGCCGATTAGTAGTGCCCCCAGAAGGAACATGGCCGTTGATAAGAACCTGAATGCATCTGGATTTTCCAGGCCAGGCATCCCTGCCACATTCATGCCGAAAATACCGGTTAGAAACGACAGTGGAAGAAAAATGGTTGCGACAATCGATAGCAGATAAGTACGAGAATTTTGCTGTTCCGCGATTCTGTTTTGTAGCTCGCCATGTAAAACCAGTGCTCGTTCGCGAGCGAGGTCAAGATCTTCAACATAATTAGTAATTCGATCATTTTGATAACGGATACCGTGACAGTCATCTTCAGATAAATGCTTCGCAGATCGATAAAGATCGGCCAGCGCTTCACGTTGTGGTGCGAGGTACCGTCTTATAATGGCAGTCTGTTTTCGCAGACTCGATAAATTTTGCTGAATTAGCCGCACAGTTTGCTGCTTCTCATCCAGTTCAGTTTCAACCTTGGTCAATTCATCGTCGATTTTATCAACCACATCGTTTATTCGATTAGCCAGTTTTTCCACCAGCAAAACGACAAACTGACCGGTTGACTTCGGCCCCTTACCTTCCTCAATCAGTTGCTGCAGATCTTCTACCGACAGCAATTTCCGTTGTTTTTTTCGAGCCGTAATAATCAACTTATCATTGAACCAGAGTCTAATTGAAACCATATCTTCTGGATCGGCCCCAGGGTTGCTATTGACGCCACGCAGATTGATCAAAACGCCATCTTCAAGCGCTTGCATTCTCGGTCGTGTTTCGTTTGCACTTAAGGCTTCGACCAATTTCGGACTGAGATTCATTTCACGCATATAGTCGATTGAACCG
>CAXMOZ010000170.1:0-18180 GCA_964195315.1 uncultured Acidimicrobiia bacterium
CGAGAAGAATCGTGGGTTGGTTCATCAGCAAGCGCATGACAACAGACTTGATTAGCAAGGCCATGATAAAGGCTTACAACCTGAGGAGACCACCCAAAGGGCTGGTGTTTCACAGTGATCGTGGATCTCAATACACCAGCCAGCGCTATCGTCAATTGCTTGAGAGTTACGGCGTACGCGCCAGTATCCGCGATGTTGGAGCGTGTTGGGATAATGCAGTGGTAGAACGTTTTTTTGGCAGTCTGAAACATGACTGGATATTTAAAATTGAGCAGCCAACGCGTGAGTTTATGACAAAAGATGTCGCTGCTTACATGAGGTATTACAACCTTGAAAGGCTGCATACTAAGAACGGTGATCAATCGCCTATTAACTATGAAAGCTCTCTGAAGAAAGTGTCCGGTTAGAGTTGACCAGAACAGTACCACTGGAACGGTTTGGTTGTACATAGAGAATAGAAACGTTATCTGATCAACACCTCGAAGCGGGATGCAGGTTGCGGCATTAGCGTTGCGCCAACAAATGCTCTGCCGCAGTCCGTGCAGTTAACGCTGCATTTTTGCTACCACATACCTGTGCGCTCACTATAGCCCCGTCGATTAACAGGGAAAGTGCTTCCGCCTGCCAGCGACGCAGCTCTAAATTCGGGTCATCAAGATACTCGAGTAGCAATTCTCGCATCGACTCCTTGTGCCCGGCCGCGTAACGATGAATTTCACTGGACTCGTCTGCGTACTCAGCGCAGGCCTTGATGAAATTGCAACCGAAGTAGTGTTTGTCATTGAACCAGTCATGCAAATGATCAAACACCTGTAAGACAGGGCAGTCGGATTCTTCGCTGGCCTTTTCCAGCATCGACTTCGTCGATGCATACAGGTTGTCGTGGCGCTGCTTTAGCACCGCCAGAATCAAATCGTCCTTGCTCGCAAAATGTTTGTACAGGGTCGCTTTAGCTACCCCGGACTGATTCAATATCCAGTCAATTCCAGTGGCGTGATAGCCGTGTTCATTGAACAGCGTAAAGGCAGTATCAATTAATTGTTGCTTGCGGGGCTGGGCGCGCATGACTTACACATGTTTCAAAGTTGCTGCCTAGTTTAATAAAGATCTGTATGTTTCTATTTATCAGATTTAGCCCGACAACATGCCATCCTAACCATACTGGAGCACCAATCGATGACCAACGACTCATCTCAGCAATCACAGGCAATCACTCACGGAATTCATCATCTTGGTCTCAGCGTCCCGGATATCGAGGCAACGGCCGCATTCTTTATCACTACGCTCGGTTATCAAAAAGACGGCGAAAAACCCGACTACCCGGCAATCTTCGTCAGCGACGGAACGGTTATGCTGACTCTCTGGCAGGTCGCATCACCCGAAAACTGCAGGGCATTCAATCGCCGTGAAAATGTAGGGCTACACCACTTTGCAATGAATGTTGAGAGCAGGGCGGCACTGAAGACACTGTACCTGCAATTCCTTGAACTCGATTGTGTCGACATTGAGTTCGCTCCTGAATCCCTTGGTAGCAGCCCGATGGAGCACATGATGTGCCTGGTGCCGGGTGGATTGCGCGTCGAGTTCATTGCCGCAGAATAATCATGGGAAATGACAAAACAACGGATGCCAGCGGCTACCACCGCGGTGAACGTGCTGCCCAGGCGAGAATCGGGTTAGCTGAAAAGATGGCTCCCCTGGGTCCGTTGATATTGGCCGACAGCATGCCCGGCCAGCATCGGCAATTCTATGAGCAATTGCCCTGGATGTTTGTATCGGCGGCCGACGACGCTGGTGATCTGTGGGCTTCGGTGCTCTGTGGTGAGCCGGGATTCATGCATTCCCCCAACGCAAAAAACTTGAAGATTCGCGCCGGCTTCAGTGCACTTGATCCTATCGTTGAAGCAATCCGTCCCGGCGCAGACCTTGGTTTGCTCGTTATCGAACTGGAAACTTGCCGACGCAATCGACTCAATGCGCGCTTGTTGTCCTGTGTCGATGGCGAGCTGGAACTCGAAGTAAAACAAAGCTTCGGGAATTGCCCGAAATTCATACAAAAACGCGAACTAATGAATATCGGGCAATCAACCGCTCCGACCAGGACAGACTTCCAGAAGCTCGATGTGAGTATGCAAAACCTTGTCTCGCAGTCCGACACGCTGTTTATTGGCAGCCAGTTTGACGACGGCCAGGCGACGGCGAACCGCGGGCTCGACGTCTCACATCGCGATGGTCTGCTCGGTTTCGTGCGGGTAGAGGATGCGAAAACACTATTGATTCCGGATTACAGTGGTAACAATTTCTTTAATACCATCGGCAATTTAATGCTCAACGCGAAAGCGGGAATTCTGTTTCTGAATTTCCACACGGGGAGCATATTGTCACTAACAGGAAAAGCTGAAGTGGTCTGGGCCAAAAATGAAGCGCTGCCATTCGATCAGGTCGACCGCATGATCCGCTTTTCGCTCAAACGCGGCGTACAGATTCACCATCTGATCACTTATCGCTGGCAATTCGAAGATTATTCACTCTTTAGCTTGAAGTACTGAGGATCAACAGGCTTAGCCGGAGTATCCAGTTAAGCCAGGAAGCAGAGACTCGCATTCGAAGTAATCGATGGTGGTTAGCAGATACAAGATGTTGACCAGAATTGAAAAATTGGACACGGTCGACTGCTCGCCATACATAATTTATTCGGTCGACGGATTGTCACGGAACGGAATTTAGCCTGTCACAATCCAGTTGCATGCCAATGAGTTCGCTCAAGCGGCGTGCAAATATCCGCTTGCCCAAAGATACGCTGAGTCGACCGTATAGCGGTACGCGTTCCAATGTGAATCGGGAATTGCTAGAGTGTTTTCCCGATGGCCTAACTATTTGTCGTCTTACAGTTACTCTCTGCTGGGTGGCGCCGATCATTTTTTAATACCTAACGGCGGCTCAGGCGACACTAAAGACCTTTGCGATAGATTTTTGAACGGCTGGTTTAGATGGTTTTTCGAGAAAAAACTCAGTTTGAAAATTTTGCCTAATAAAACCAGGTAAATTCTTGTAAGCAGCCATTCAAATTACTCGATCGTTAGGCAGCTCACGGCACAGACTGTGTGAAAACTCAATAAAAGGTATAATAGAATCACTCAAAAAGATGAGTGATCCAATGACCGGATTCATTGCAGGTGCATGCCGAACACAGGCCACATTATTCCCTGATCGTTTAGACGATTACACCACCGAAGAAAATACGATTCGAGTGATTGATGTATTTATCGATAGCCTTGACCTTTCAAATTTAGGCTTCAAGACGGTATCCGCTGATACCGGTCGGCCCGGTTACCACCCATCCACTTTTCTCAAGTTATTCCTTTATGGTTATTTGAATCGTGTTCAGTCATCGCGCCGACTGGAGCGTGAAGCCGGTCGTAATGTCGAGCTAATGTGGTTGTTGGGTCGCCTGGCACCAGACTTTAAAATCATCGCCGATTTAAGAAAGGATAACGGGAAAGGCATTAAAAATACATGCAAATCATTCATCGGCCTTTGCCGCCAATTGAATATGTTTACCGATGCCATCGTTGCGATTGATGGTAGCAAGTTCAAAGCAGTCAATAGTAAGGAAAATAACTACACGCCGAAAAAGGTACAGTTTCATATTACGCGTGTTGAAAAACATATTGAAAAATATCTGAAGCAGCTGGATGCGGCTGATAAGGCAGAGAATCAACCCTCTGATGGCCGGTTGGTTCAGGATAAAATCGACGGGCTAAAACAAAGGGTCGCTGAGCTAAAAACGTTGGAAGAAGAAGTCAATAGTCATCCAGACAAGCAGATTTCTACAGTCGATCCTGATCCCCGATTGATGAAAACACGGGGGTTGCACGATCGGTTTGCTACAACGTACAAACTGTGGTTGATCCCAAACACCATCTGATCGTTGCTCACGAAGTCACGAATAAGCAGTATCGAGGACTGTTATGCCAGATTGGAAACCAAGTACAGGCCGCACTGGAAAAGAAAAAGGTCACGGTAATCGCGGATAAGGGCTATTTCAGTGGCCCAGACATTAAAGACACCTAGGATGCTGGTATGACGGCACTAGTCCCAAAAGGCGATACGTCAGGCAGTGAGAAGAAAGGAATTTTCAATCGAACCCTATTTCTATACGATGCCAATAAAGCTATCTATATTTCCCCTGCCAACCAAGAACTAATCTATCGATTCTCCGGCGAAGAAAAAGGCTTAACCATGAAAAAGTACTTCCTGGACATCATGACCTGCCGGGCCTGTAGTCTGAAATCCCAATGTACTAAAAGTAAAGGTCAGCGCAGGATCTCGCGTTGGGAACACCAGGGTCAAATTGATGATATGGATGAAGTGATGGCTGACATGCCAGATAGCATGTTGATCAGAAAGCAGACGGTAGAGCATCCATTTGGAACGATTAAAACTTGGGCGGGATACACGCCTTTTTGACCAGACGACTCGAAAATGTGAGTACTGAAATGAGTTTGCATGTTCTGGCTTATAATCTGAGGCGAATGATATCGATATTCGGGCCGGGTCAGTTAATCGCCGCAATGGCGGTATAAGGCTCATAGCCTTTTACTTTAAATTAAGAAGTCTTAGTGGCCTGAATATATGGCCATATAACCGACCCTATTTTCCAGTCATTAAAGTGGGTTGAAAAAAAACGTCACTTAGAATCAACTCCACGAACTCAATCAATCTGAGACGAGCATACAATTGCAATTGGTTGATCCTTCCGAGTTTTCACACAATCTGGGCACACTGCGGACATTCCTACATGGCGATGTGAGCCAGGAATACGAGTTCAAAAAAATACTCAGTCATCAGGCTAGCCATGAAGATTTAACGGGGCTGATTAACCACAGAGAATTTGAGCGACGATCTAAGCGACTAATCTCGGTGGTGCAATCAGAAAAGGTTAAACATGCGCTGTGTTTTATGGATCTTGATCAGTTTAAGGTAGTGAATGACAGCTGTGGTCATATTGTCGGTGATGAATTGTTACGTTAACTTGGTCGAGTGTTGCAAGCTGTTGTCAGAAATGGCGATACTCTGGTAAGGCTTGGAGGTGATGAGTTCGGCATTTTGATGGAAAATTGTTCACTGAATAAAGCACAAAATATCGCTAATGAATTACATTAGAGCATTCAGGGTTATCAATTTTCCTGGGAGGGGCAACCTTTTTGGATTGGAGTCAGCATCGGCCTGGTCGCCATCAACGAAACGATGCTCAGTCTGATCGATTTAATGAGACAAGCAGGTGCTGCCTGTTTCATGGCAAAGGATCTTGTGCGTAACCGTATTCATACCTATCACTCGGGAGATAGCGAGATCGCACAACGACGTGGTGAAATGCAATGGGTCAACCGCAGCACTCTGGCACTCGATGCAAACCGCTTCTGTCTTTATGCTCAAGCGATTGAGTCACTGGATGGCAGTAATCAAAGGCATTACGAGTTATTGCTCAGAAAGCTGGATGAGCAAGGGGATATCATATTTCCAGGTGCGTTTTTGCCTGCGGTTGATCGCTATGGATTGATAGAAAAAGTGGAAACCTGGGTTATCAAGAACGCACTTGATTTGTTGTCATCGAATCCTGAGTTTCTGAAAGCGATTGATTTTGTCACTATTAACCTGTTGGGCCCGTCGTTCACTAATGGTGCTTTGTTAAGTTCTATTGGCACGCAGTTGATAGAGTAGAAAATTAATGTGAGCAAAATTTGCTTCGAAATTAACGAGACTGCGACGATCACGAATTTATCGAAAGCTGCTACCTTCATTCCCACGCTTCAGAAAATTGGCTGCATTTTTGCTTTGGATGATTTTGGTAGTGGTTTATTGTCTTTTGGTTAACTAAAAAAGCTGCCCATAAATTATCAAAAAAATTGATTGCATGTTTGTGAAGGGTATCGTCAATGGTCACATTGATAGGGCGATGATGAAATCAATTCATGATGTTGCCCAAGTAAGGGGTATGCAAACCATCGGTGAGTTTGTCGAGAACGATGAGATCAAACAGGTGTTGAAGGACATTGGGGTCAACTATGGTCAGAATTATGGCATTGAAAAACCACAGCCGTTAGATAAGTTGCCCGCCCGCACCAAAAAATAACTAAAGTCAGACTGAATCAGTAAAAAATCTGGCGCTGACTATTCGAGTAGTGTCAGTTTTAAATGGCTTGCTTAGCGATTGTTAAGTTTGGCAGTTGCTTTATACCCCATAATAAATCCACATTTTTAAAACGCATTTATTAAAGGAACATAACTGTCATTATTATTTTCTGAGATATCAATATTTTTAGTTATTTTGAACTAATCTTGTTAAAGATTTACAGCTATCTGTCGATAAATTTCAAATATGTTTTCAAGCCTCTAGTGGGAGGGCTATTTATGCGTTTATGGTTATCAGGGCACTTAACGACACTCATTTTAATTCCGTTAGTTTTTCTGCTATGCATCGGCACAATCGATGCCTATCGGGCATTAATAAAATTATCAGATGCGCAACATACACTCGAATCGGAGGGCCTGTTAGACGCTAGTTCGTCTATTGTTCATGAAATGCAAAAAGAACGCGGTATGTCAGCCGGCTTCATCGGTTCTAAGGGGCAGAAGTTTTCGAACTCGCTCAAAGGACAGCGCTTAAAGCTTGATCAAGCCATCGTCACTTTTAATTCGGTGATTTCTAATCAAAACCCGGAAGGTGATCTCGCTGACCATATCTCCGCATTTAGTCAAAGTGTCAAACGACTTGGAACTATTCGCTCACAGGTCGATAGCCAGTCAATATCAGTCATCGAATTACTCAGCTATTACACTCAAAACAATCGCAGGCTGATCAACCTAAGTGCCGTCACAGCACATGACGTTGAAGATCGTCGAGCCAGTCAGCAATTTGAAACGCTGTTTAGTATCGCTAATGTTAAAGAGAATGCAGGCATAGAAAGAGCGGTATTAAGTACGGCCTTTGGTCAAGGCATGATGTCACCTGAACTTTTTTTCCGCTTTATTATCCTGGTCGCAAATCAAGATTCTTTTTTATATAGTGCCAAACAGTTGGCTGATAAAGAATACGTCGTTAGCCTGGACCAATTAACCGATTCGCCAGAGACGAAAGCTGTGCTGGGTTACCGCCGTCTAGTTGTTGAGCCTAATCAGGCTATTTCTGCTGATCCTGAAAAGTGGTTTTCTGCATCGACAGACCGAATCGACTTGCTGCGTAAAGATGAAATATTACTAGCTTCTCAAATAAGAGCACACGCATCTGACAATAATTCATCCGCCACCATTGTTGTCGCCTTAGAAATTATTTTACTGCTAGTAACGCTGTTTCTGACTTATGTGATCATGCGAACGTTGTCGGTAAGAGGGCAGCAAACCTCAGCGATCAGTTTGGTTATGAAGCGTGTTGTCGAAGACAAGGACTTATCGACTGAGGTAGAGGTTATATCTCGTGGGCAGTTAGGAGATATCGCTCGGAATTTCAATGATTTACTCTCGAGTATACGATCAGACTTTATGACTTTTGAAGCCTCGGCACATGAAATCGCTGCGGCATCTCATGAAACCAGTGTGGTGACGGAACAAAGTAGTGGTAATTTACTCAGCATGCAGGGCAATGTGAGTGAAATAATGACTATTTTCGCAAATCTAAATCAAGACATCGAGAGTGATATTCATACCATATCTGAAGCCGCGCAGATGGCCGGCCAGGTTTCATCTGACGCTAGCATTGGTTCAGATTCAGTTCAATCTGCGGTAGTTGAAATCAATAAAATGGCTCGGGATGTCGCGCTGGTAGGGAATGCTATCAAAACACTGTCCGAGCGTGTCACCGATATTTCAGGGATGGTAGAAGTTATTCGCTCGGTCGCTGAACAAACGAATTTATTGGCACTCAATGCCGCCATCGAGGCAGCGCGAGCGGGTGAACAGGGTAGAGGTTTTGCCGTAGTGGCTGATGAAGTGCGTTCACTTGCAAAGCGGACTCAAGAATCGACCAAAGAAATATCACGGATCGTCGATGAGTTGACTAAAAGTTCGGGCATTGCCTTTAATACAATCAAGAGCGGTAATGAACAGGCCGAAAGTTCAGTTGCAATGATTGATGAAATAAATACGGTTCTGATTAACATCGTTTCCAGGATGGAAGAGTTAAATAACATGACGCAGAATATATCGACTTCATCGAACCAGCAGTTGGTGAAAGTTGGCAGTTTAGGCGATGGTGTTCAAAGTATCGATATATCGGCAGCAGAAAACGTGACCGCTAGTAGTGAAATCTCGACAGCCTCGGAGCATTTGCATAATTTATCAAATCAAATGCTGATTAAATTGGGGGTTTATAAAACTCAATAATAACTAACGGGTTAGGTTATCCACTTGTTACTTTAGAGCCTTAGTACCTGTTGCTATTAACTGACGAAAATAATAACTAGCAGTATTGTGATCTGAGCCATCGTTGCATATCAGGGCTTGCTTGCTAGAGTTTTTCCGATCATGAAGTCGGTTGGAACGCTATAAACCCGGATATTGTTGGTTTTACCTCTCACCTAAAGTTTTCCCATGGGTATTAATTGGAGCTCGTTTTTTAGGGTTTGGCTGATTAGCAACTTGGTTGCTTTCGATATCAGGATGGATGTGTCGTAATGTTTATTTAGGTTCTCCAATCTGGCGGCGATGTTAACCGCATCGCCATGTACGATGTAATTCAGCCGGTCCTTTCCACCAATAGTGCCTGCGAAGACCTTGTCGGTATTGATGCCTATTCGAGTAAGCATGCTATAGGTCGCTTTAAATAGTTGTGTCGCCAATGTTTTTTGTATTTCGATCGCCGTTAGCAAAGCGTCCTCGGCGTGATTTTCATTTTTCGTTGGCAGGTTATAGGTCACTAGCATGGCATCGCCCTGAAATTGATTAATAATGCCGTCGTGTTTGCTGATAATGTTAGTTAATAATGAAAATATTCGTTTAACAAACTAGCAATATCATCAGGTTGCAAGTCTTCGCACAAAGAAGTAAAACCAACAGAATCGGTGTATAAAATAGTGGCTAGTCGATATTGCGGTTTGTATTCCCCCTTGTTTTTGATGATCGTTTCGGGCACATAACGGCCAAAAGTTTCAGCGATGAATTTCTGTTCATTGATTTTAACCATCATTTTGTTGAAAGAATTCGCCACGACACCGATTTCGTCATCGGTCAAAACAGGAGAATTTTCATTCATAGCCTCGCCACCAGAAGAAATAACTATTTCAGACAATTTGCCGCTCCAGGAAAAACCGCTTACCTTCCAAAACCCTATCGATAAAGCTATTGGTATAAGGTATTAAAGTACGTTTGTTGATCCATCAAATAATATAATTAATAGTTATTTTGGCGTATCAATTACTGCTGAATATTATCCCAGCGCGACAATGAAAAAGAATACTCTGACCCGACAAAAATTCGCAAATTTAGTAAATCTAATTTTTCTTACCTTGTAGGACTAGGCGTTGCCTTTCCTGACAGGCAAATGCCCAGAACGCCAGGGGGGTCGATAAACACAAATAATCTTGAATACACTTTTGGAGGAGGGTACCGATTAACGGATATTCTCAGCTTACAAATCAGTTTGTCTTTATTAAAAGAAGATGGCGTATGGATAAAAGGCGTAAATTTAGGCATAGGGATGCCCATACTTTTCTTTTAGGTAACATTTATGCCACTTTCTCCCTTTTGCGACAATTCTGATCGTACGATTGAGCGGACTACAGCGAGTATAATTTTCTGTCGGGTGATGCTTAAAGCAGTGAGTTGATTTAGATCAATATTCTTGCCTCAGGATAATGCTCAAATAATCTCTTTAAATAGCGTGAGATTTACTATGTACAAATCAATTGTAGTCGCCGTGGATGGCTCAGACCCAGCTAATCGGGCTTTAAAAGTCGGTGCTGAACTAGCTGGAATTTCTGATGCAAAGTTGAATTTAGTTTATGTAGTCGATAGCAACAATATGGAAATACGAAAGGATTTACGTCACATGACTGAGGTGGAACATATTGCCGATCCGGTTCACCTAAATTTGGAGAGTCGCTCGGATGCTCCGGTTAATCTATTTAGGTCGATTAATGAAGCATCAGCTGAATCACAGCGAACCTTTTACTTGCTTGCTGAGTATATAGTTAAGCAGGCAAAAGTTGTTGCGAAAGAGGCCGGCGCCAAAGATATCGAAACGTCAATAGAGATTGGTAATCCAGCTGAGAGAATTCTGTCCTTTGCCAAACGACATGATTCAGATCTAATTGTTACAGGTAGACGTGGACTGGGCGCTTTCAAGAGCCTGGTATTGGGTAGTTCCTCCCAGAAGATTACCCAGCATGCGGAATGTAGTTGCCTAACCGTTGGTTAGGAGATCTGGCAGTGATTCGATTGAGTCCTGGTAGATTAAGCAATAGATCGGCCTTCCGTATGGTCGGGTTTTTCTGCCTGCTCATATTTTCAGGTATTCAATGCGAACTATTGGCTGAATCAAGAAGCTCACCTGATCCTGAAAAACTGGTTAAAGCTGCGATCGATAAATGGCGCGGTATTAGTTCTTATGGTGAAGTTTCAATGATTATTCACCGCCCCGATTGGCAACGCAAAATGGCGATGACGAATTGGACGCGTGGTGATAAAGATGCATTGATCCGTTTTGTAGAACCAGTAAAAGACGCTGGCAATGGTACCTTGAAACTCGACAATAATATGTGGATGTTTACACCAAAGCTGAACCAGGTAATTAAACTACCTGCCAGCATGATGACTCAGTCGTGGATGGGCAGTGATTTTTCCTATAATGATTTAGCCAAGTCGGATCAGCTCATTACCAACTTCGACCTGAAGCTGATTGACAGCCAATTGGTTGAAGGTAAATATCAATATACCATCGAGGCGATACCTCAACTGGATGCGCCGGTTGTATGGGGTAAGGAAATTCTAGTCATCAGGGAAGATAATATTTTGCTATCGGAGCAATTTTTTGACCAGGCAATGGAACTGGTGAAAGAAATGAACACCTTGAAAGTTGACACCATCGGAAACAGGCTCTACCCAGTTGTAATGCGCATGACCAGTTTTGAAGATGCTGATCACTGGACCCAAATCGAAACTAGAAAAGCCGCATTTGATATCGAATTGCCTTCTTATATTTTTACGCAGTCCAATTTGAGAAACCCAAGGCCCTGGGTTTTGCATTAGTTATGATCATCGAAATGGCCTGGCGCAATGTCTGGCGACAGCCGAGGCGCTCCCTATTGAGTGCTATCGCAATCATGTTGACCAGCGCATTGCTGATTTTTTTACCCGCGCTGCAATGGGGGAGTTATCAGGCAATGATCAATGCCAGTATAGGCATCCTGGACGGTGCTGCACAAATTCAGCGTAGTGAATATCTTGATACACCCACCATGCGAACCAGTTTTAAAGCGAATGACGAATTGGTTGAACATTTAAAATCAGTATTGCCAGAACTCAAGATGGCAAAAAGAACCAATACATTTTCGCTGATATCCAGCGAAGAACGTAGTTTTGGTATTCAAATTGTGGGTGTTGAAGCGGATAAGGAGGCTTTGATTTCATTCATTCCGGGTAACATCAAGCAAGGCCGATATTTGAGTGTTGTGGCATCGGGGAATGAAGTACTAGATGAAATAATTCTGGGTGAAACCCTGGCGAAAAACTTGCAGGTCAAAATCGGTGACAGAGTGACGCTGCTAGGTAGTGGTCGGGACGGTTCGCTAGCTGCCGATTCTTTACGAGTGATTGGTATTTTCGCTACGGGTCTAAAAGCACTCGACAGGCAACTAGCGCAAATATCATTAACCCGATTTGATCAGACCTATTCAATGGCTGGGCAAATTCATGGCTGGGTATTCATCGACCCACAACATGATTTACTTGCCAGTTACCCCGCAGCATTGCATCAGTCTTTAAAATCGCGCAATTTAAAATTACAAAGTTGGCGCGATATGCAACCTGCATTAATGAATGCCATTCTACTCGATATTAGTTCTGCACTTACGATGTATGTTGTTTTGATCATGGTGATTGTTTTCTCGTTATTGAATAGCGCTTTGATGTCAGTACTAGAGCGTACCCGAGAGTTCGGCATGATGATGGCGCTGGGTGTTAAGACAAGCTTGTTGGCAAAAATCGTCTGGGTAGAGTCACTCATTGTGATGTCGATGGGCATTGCTGCTGGCATATTGGTCGCAACTCTGGTGACTATTTATTATGAGATAGTAGGCATTACCTTTAGCGGTGCCGAAGTGGTATTCGAACAGTTTGGTCTCGATGCCACGATTTATCCCGATTTAAACTGGTTTACCGCATTATCCGGTCCCCTGGTGATTGCTTTATGTCTGGCACTGGCCGGTTTGTATCCGACTATACGTATTCATCAATTGCAAATAGTCAGGGCGATGCGGGCGGTATGATGGATAGTCTCGAATTAATTATTCCACTCGCCTGGCGAAACCTTTGGCGTAACAAACGTCGCACGCTATTAACCATGATCGCAATTGTCATAGCGGTGATGTCGATGGTTGCTTTCGGAGCCTTTATGCGTGCCTGGTCTAATGCATCATTGTTGGAAACGATAAACAACTTGACTGGGCATGGACAAATTCACCACGTTGGTTATCTGGATGATCCGAATGTTGATTATCAAATTCAAAACCTGCCAACCGCGCTAGTTAAGTTACTCGAACAACCGCAGATCACACATTACGCAAAACGGGTACGTGTACCTGCGATGTTAGTCACCGAGCGGGAGAGTGCACCGATCGAAATAATCGGCATTCAACCCCAAAGTGAAACAGGTCTTTCATTTATTAGTGACGCAGTGACACGAGGGCGCTACCTGAACAGCGATACTGATCGCGGTATTTTACTCGGAGAAAAACTGGTCAGCCGCCTGCAAACCAAATTAGGACGACGTTTAGTGGTAATGAGTCAGGGTGTCGATGGCGCAATAGAAGAGCGCGGGATGAGAATCGTCGGGGTTTTTAAATCGCAACCACAACTAGAAAAGTCGATCGCTTTTATAGCGTTCAACTCTGCTCAGTCAATGCTTAAAATTGGCAGTAATTTTTCAGAAATTGCATTTCGAGTTGAAGATAAATCGAAGCTGGATCAAATCATATCGGTGATGAAAAACCAGGCCGGACAGCTAGACGTGCAAGCCTGGGATGAAATTGAGCCTTTTACCAAAGCCATGGTTGAAATGAATGAAGGTTCGATCCTGATCTGGATACTAGTGTCATTCACCGTTGTTTCATTCGGCCTGGTGAATTCCCTGTTGATGGCCGTGTATGAACGCTTACGTGAATTTGGGTTATTGCAGGCACTGGGCATGAAGCCGCGCTGGTTATTAATACAGGTATTGGTCGAGTCAGTATTTATCGTTGGGCTGGCGACCTTGATGGGATTGGTGACTGGAATTTTGATCGTGATGACCTTTCAGGACGGAATCAACCTGGGTATTGGTGCCAGCTACTTTGGTGGTGCACAAATTGTTTATCCCGAGCTCGATTGGGAAGAAATTTCCACTATTGGCATAGTCGTTCTTTTTCTCGGTCTGCTAGCCAGTTTGTATCCAGCGATTAGGGCGTCTCGTTTGGTGCCAGTAGATATTCTTTCACGAGCGACCACGTAGGGTATATCGGAATGAGCACAATCGTAAAGTGCAAGAAAGTCACCAAGGTTTACCAACAAGGCAAAATAAAAGTTGAAGCCTTGCGTGGTATCGACCTCGATATTCAACGTGGTGAATTCGTCTCATTAGCTGGCGCCTCTGGTTCAGGTAAAACTACACTGTTGAATATGATTGGTGGTTTAGATCGTGTCAGTTCCGGCACCATCGAGGTTGACGGTATTCAATTGGCCGATTTGAGCAAGAGTCAGCTGGCTGATTTACGACTGACAAAAATAGGCTTTGTGTTCCAGGCTTACAATTTGATTCCAGTATTAAGCGCTTATGAAAATGTCGAGTTCATCATGCAATTGCAGGGTTTGCCCGCATTGGAACGACGTAAGCTTTCTCAGCAAATTCTCAACCGCGTTGGTTTGGGCGAACTGGGTGACCGCAGGCCAGCTGAATTATCCGGCGGCCAACAACAACGCGTGGCTGTTGCCAGAGCACTGGTGAGTAACCCGGCGATCATTTTAGCCGATGAACCCACTGCCAATCTGGATAGCAAAACATCCGATGGACTGCTTGAAATGATGGCAGAGTTAAACCAGGAATCAGACACGACATTTATAGTCGCCACCCATGATCCGCAAGTCATCGAATTTACCAAACGAAAAATTTTGATTAAAGATGGAAAAGTTGCTCAGGACGCTTAGTGCCATAGGGCTGTGTTTTATCGCACAGGCAGGCCTTTGTCTGGAGATAACTGGTGAACTCAAGTTACAACAAATATTCGCGCAAACTCGTTCCAACAGCGTGTTATCCAGTCTGTCTGCAAAAGACTACGCACTGAGCCAAAGTAATTTACGAATTAAAACCTACCACCAGACAGGTCGTTGGGAATTCGACCTTCAATACCTGCTCGACGTCGAATATAGCGATGATTTAGCACCGATCAATGGCGCTAACAATGCTCCTTTAAGTACCGGGCACTGGTTAGACCTGGAAACCAATTTAAGCCAGTCGAATACACACGACATTAGCCATAAACTCGACCGCGCCAGCATTCATTATCTGAGTGATCAATGGGTTTTCAAACTCGGCAGGCAGGCCATTACCTGGGGCAATGGTATTTTATTTCACCCGATGGATTTGTTTAACCCATTTTCTCCTGACTCTAAAGACACCAGTTACAAACCAGGCATCGATATAGCCTATGCACAGGTTTTATTTGACTCCGGAACCGACTTGCAAATGCTCTGGCGACCCGGCAAAAACCAGCAGGGCAGGCATGATTCAACACAGGGGTCGACCGCATCCAAATATTTATTTTATATCGCCAGGCTACAAATCGATTTATTACTGGCGCAGGACTACCAGCATAATGTCTATGGTGTCGGAGTCGCATCTCCTATGGGTGAAGCCGTGATTAAGCTCGATGTCGTATCAACCGAAACAGATAATAGTAGGCAAAACCTAAGTTGGGATATCAACCTGCAGCACAGTTGGCAATGGGGTGACAAACCGCTCAGTGGCACTATTGAATATTTCCACAATGGTTTTTCAGATGGAAGCATAACCGCACTCGACCAGTTAACCACAGAGCAAAACCGCCGACTGCAAAGAGGGCAGTCTTTTACCCTGAGTAAAGATTACATCGCACTCGGCATACAGCTTCAATGGGCACCGCTGGTGATGATTTCTCCGAGTTTAATTCATCAGCTCAACGATAACAGCCAGCTAATACTGGCAAACATAGACTACAACCTGTCTGACACCAGTCGACTTTTATTTGGGTTAACCATCGCACGTGGCAATGACGGAACAGAATATGGCGGCCTCTACGTAACATCGAATTCACAGATAATTGCGCAACCAGCGAATCAACTACATATGCGATATGAGTGGTATTTTTGAGGGTGGAAACTACGGCTAGCTTTGATGGCATTTGTCATGAGCAAACGGAAACATTTATTACTTGAGGCGCCAACTGCTACGCAATTGCCCTGACAAGTATTGATTCGTAAAAAATGGAGAGAAAACATGACAGCAACGCTCCCTATATCTCGGAAATAATGCCAATACAGCGCCGTAAGGCTAGTATTGCTGGGGGGCATCGGTAATGTCGTCGAATGGTTGCCTACCTGGTTGGCGATAGAAATCCGAACATTAATTAAGATGTTTTTGCCGTTGGTTGTTAGGCCTAAGCATGGATGATCAAAAGACCGACTGTTACCATTTGCCGCGTTTACCCAACTCAGTCTCTAGCAAATGCAACATTTTTTTGGTCGCGCCTGTCACTGCGTCCTCAACCGTTTGCGCATGCTCGTTGACTGCAATTGGGTGCTCCCCGGCAAGCCGAACCTCCAGCAAACAACGCTTGTCCATCATGCCAGACTTTGCCTCACTGTTTTCGTCACTTAAATGGACTTCAATGCGCGTAATCAGATCACTGAAACGGCTTAGATCGAATCTCAATACATCTTCGATACTTTGAGAAAAAGTCTCATCCCCGGAGATATTTTTATCTGTGTTGATCTGGATTTGCATGTCTTTGCTCTCTTTTAGTTAATATCAACCATGCTATTCTTAATGGAATTTGGATTAATTGCTTTAGATCAACTCTTATAGTTTTAACAGGCCAAAGTATTTTTGATTATGATAACAACTAGTAAGTGCTCAAAATAAATGACCCTGACGCAACAGGCATTTATCAAATGTCTCATATAGCTCCACTCTTATCGCTTAATCTAAAAAGTAAAAGAATGGCGCACTACCTGCTTCAAAATTAGGATAAATATCAGCCAGAATAACGACTCAATAGAGTATTTTTTATCGAAAAATGTTTATTCAACTGATCTAGGTCAACTATTGCAAGGCAGGCTTATTTAAAAATGTATGTTCTTAATGGAGGATCCAATTGTGACTTTCAAAGATATCCAGGTTTATGCCGATAATGATAGCGCCTGTGAAAATCGCATTCTTAGTGCGGTCAATTTAAGTGTTCACTTTGGCGGACATCTCACTGGTTTATATTCAATGCGTAAAATGCCTGCTGCCATCTATCCAGGTGTTGCTTCATCGGTGGCGGTTTATGATGCCTTCGAAGATAGTGCTATTGAACAATATGAATTAGCGAAAAAAATGTTTCAAGATAAAACCGCGATGATCGGACTCGACACAGAATTTCTCAAGTTGGAGGGTGAATTGGTGAATGATATTGCGGTGCAAAGTCGCTATGCCGATTTACTGGTGATTCCTCAGAAACAGAACGATGAATTTAATTTGAACATGCATTATGAGCTGGGCAATATTTTATTGCATGCTGCTTGTCCAGTGCTGTTAATGCCTGACAGCAAACCGATGACATTGCCACCTCAATCCGCAATGGTTGCCTGGGATGGCAGTCGAGAAAGCGCTATGGCACTTAGGGCTTCTCTTCCAATACTTAGGCAGGTAGGCAAAGTTGACCTGGTTTCTGTTTCATTGAATGTAGCTGACGTTAAGAAAATCACCTCACACATTAATCGTCATGGCATCGAAGTGAAAATTCACAGTGCTGAAGGCAGCCAAACGAATGCTGGCAAGCTGCTGTTAGATCAGGCTGTCTCACTGGGTAGCGATATTCTGGTGATGGGGGCTTATGGACATTCCCGTTTGCGCGAAATGGTGCTAGGTGGTGCGACTAAATATATGCTGAAAAATGCGACTATGCCAATAATTTTTGCTCACTAACATTGGTTAGGAAGGGCCGGTCGAATAGGGCGCTCTAAAATGGGAAAAACACTTCGCATTAAGCAAATTTATCGAACCTGTAATTTAACCAAATTTACCAGATAATATGATCCAGATCAGGGCAAGATGACTGACAAGCTGCTGGCAACTGTCGATCTTGATCATCACCTTTTTCGAGTTATCTCAACTCAAATCACTCGTGTTTCTGCTGGTTTACTAAAGTCGCTGACCAATTCTCAAATATTTTCTTCTGAAGTATCGCAGGGTCATCAGTTATCAGGGATCAGTTACAGCAGGTGATTAGTCGTTATCGTCATCTAGAATTTTTCGTTTTCGTAAGACCGTGACCTAAGCGATGTTTTTCGGAAATGCTTATTAGGCTGCCGAAACTCGAAAAGCTTTCAACGTAATCATTCATTAATGCGCCAATAAAATTGATTATATCAACACCACAAACAAGCATGAAGTTCATGATCATTAC
This sequence comes from uncultured Acidimicrobiia bacterium, assembly GCA_964195315.1. GTDB lineage: Bacteria > Pseudomonadota > Gammaproteobacteria. Next base: position 17,895 of record CAXMOZ010000170.1, read on the forward strand.
ATTAAAGTGTTACAAGTCATGAAAACTAATGTTGGACCCACAGATCGTTTATTAAGACCTGTAGCTGGATTCGTCATAATTGGCGCTGGATTACATTTTTAGAGTTGGTGGTGAGCAGTTTTTTTCCATCGAGTTAATAACGGCAGATTTCAAGATAGTTGTCGCCTAAAGTTAAAAATTACGCCGCCTCGTTTTCCTTTTTTTCTGGATTCAAATGAACTTCAGTTATCGGATCCCAGTTTTTGATTTCACCACTCCAGCGGATCGGGTTTGTCGCCTTCGCCTG